>NZ_CEEDKW010000001.1:487113-608555 GCF_979255425.1 Staphylococcus sp. AC872 | reverse complement strand
GGTACATTAGACCGTCTTTGTAATTTATTACTTAGACGGTTTTATGCATGAACTTTAGTTCATGTATACCTCTAAAGATTAATTTGAACACATGAGTCAATACGCATGTGTAAGTCAACTACGGCCTAAATATAAATGTAACTTGAAATATATTTATGCCCCGACCTGTTTTTTAAAAATTAAAAATCAATCAAATTGACAAAAGATATAAGTGTAACTAAAATGGTTACAGGAGGTTAATTCATTTGAAAATTAGTAGTAGATTTACAGTAGCAGTGCATATATTATCTTTAATTCAAATAGAGTCCAATCAAGAGCTATCATCAAAATATATAGCTGGCAGTGTTAATACTAACCCCGTTGTTATCCGACGCATTATTGGCTATCTTAAACGTGCACAATTAGTAGATATGTATCGTGGCAATGGCGGTCTATACTTACTAAAACCGTTATCAGATATTACATTATTAGATGTATATCATGCTGTAGATGTGGTTGAAGAAGGACAATTGTTTCAGATACATGAAGACACGAACGTGAACTGTGTGGTAGGTGCTAACATTCAAGGGGTGTTAGAGATTATATTAATGCAAGCACAAGATGCTATGGAAGGTGTTCTAGCGAAAGTGACAATGAACGATATCGTTAATCAAGTATTGCAACATAATGAATAGCGTATTCGTTATTCGACTTTATGTAACTGTAACTGTTACAGTTACATCAATGATAAGCACATTTCAAAATGTAATTAATCTTAAAAGAGATAAACGGAGGAGTTTCACAATGAAAATAGGAATTATAGGCGCTTCAGGTAAAGTAGGACAACTTGTATTAAAAGAAGCTTTAGATAGAGGACATCAAGTAACTGCCATCGTGAGAAATGCATCAAAAATAACAAATACGGAAGTAGAAATCATCGAGAAAGACATTCATGATTTAACAACTACAGACATAGCATCATTTGAAGTTGTTGTTAATGCTTTTGGTGAACCATTAGGCGATTCAGAAGGACATATCAATGCAGGCCGTCATTTAATTGATATTTTAAAAGGAACAAATACAAGAGCAATTATTGTTGGTGGTGCCGGAAGTCTATATGTAGATGATGCACATACAGTTCAATTAATCGACACACCAGAATTTCCTGATATTGTTAAACCTACAGCAAGTGGTCAAGGACAAAACCTTGAAGAATTACGCAACTCAGAAGGTATAACATGGACATTCCTAAGCCCTGCTGCAGAATTTGATCCAGAGGGTGTTAGAACAGGTCATTACCAATCTGGTAAAGATCAATTAATTGTTAATTCTGAGGGAAATAGCTATATCAGTTATGCAGATTATGCCGTTGCATTAGTAGACGAAATTGAAAATCCTCAACACATTAATGAACGCTTTACTGTTGTGGGAGAAGCAAAATAATAGAATTAAAAAAGGCTGAGATATTCATGAGGACTGGTTATGAGTTGATGTGTACATATCACACAATCACTCACATTATCCATCATGTATCTCAGCCTTATTTTTATTATTTTTTAGGATATAAAACTAAATAAGATTCTAAACTTTGGCCAGACTCTTTGACTTCTTTGGCTTTCTCTTTACCTAAATAGCGTAAATGCCATGGCTCATATTGATAGCCAGTTTCATTTTCTTTGCCTTTACCATATCTAATAATAAAGCCATATTCATCTGCATGGCGTTTAATCCATTGACCTTCTTTGGTTTTACCAAAACTGCGGTATAAGTTTTTATCAGATCCCTGTGCACCCACATCGAATGATAAACCAGTTTGATGTTCTGAATGACCTGGTTTAGAGCTATATTTATTAGCTGCTTTTTCATCATCTCTAGCTTTATAATTATTGAATAATTGAATTTGAGTTTGATAGCTTCTGAAGCCACTAATTTTGTATAAATTGATATGATCTTTTTTCGCATCAGTAATCATTTTATTTAATGCTTTCACTGCTTTAGGATTTTCCCCAGGATTATAGTCTTTTGGTAATTTAATTTGCTTATTCACCATTAAGATACCGTCAATATAAGTTTTACCATCTTTTTAACTTTCTTGTGAGATTGATTCTGTTTATTACTATCTTGCTTGCTCGCTTCATTTTTTCCTTCAGAATGATAATTTGAACATGCTGATAGTACTAGTAATCCCATCAATAGCACAGTCCACAACTTTTTCATACCACACAAAACTCCTTTTATATTGTTAACGTGATTTACCAAATACCCAACTAATTGTACACGAAATAAGTTTAACATATTTTATTAGTATAATAATGGTATATAAGAAATGAATTCATTTGGTTTTTATGTAAGTATTTTAATTTTGAATTTATGATATTTATAAATCTGTTATGTAACAGTGAATAAAAATGTAATTCTGTATTAATTTAAGATACAGGTTCGCTAATCAGCCATATTTTAGTTGAAAATTAGTCATAAATTTTGTGAAAATTATCACAATAAACATGCTACACTACATGTGAAAACGTTAACAAAACGAAATGGAGGCGAACAGTATGTTAGAAACAAATCATCATACTAGTGCTTGGCAAGGTTTTAAAAATGGTCGTTGGAATAGACATGTAGACGTGAGAGAATTTATTCAACTAAATTATTCATTATATGAAGGTGACGATGCCTTTTTAGAAGGTCCAACTGAAGCAACATCAAAATTATGGGACCAAGTGATGCAATTATCTAAAGAAGAACGTGAACGCGGTGGTATGTGGGATATGGATACGAAAGTAGCATCCACAATCACATCACATGACGCTGGATATTTAGACAAAGATTTAGAAACAGTTGTCGGTGTGCAAACAGAGAAACCATTTAAACGTTCAATGCAACCGTTCGGTGGTATTCGTATGGCTAAAGCAGCATGTGAAGCATATGGTTATGAATTAGATCCAGAAACAGAAAAAATCTTTACAGACTATCGTAAAACGCATAACCAAGGTGTATTCGATGCATATTCCAGAGAAATGTTAAATTGTCGAAAAGCTGGAATAATTACAGGATTACCAGATGCATATGGTCGTGGACGTATCATCGGTGACTATCGTCGTGTGGCATTATATGGTGTTGACTTCTTAATGGAAGAAAAACTTAAAGACTTTAATACAATGTCTACTGAAATGTCAGAAGATGTGATTAGATTAAGAGAAGAATTATCCGAACAATATCGTGCCTTAAATGAATTAAAAGAACTAGGACAAATGTACGGATTTGATTTAAGTCGACCAGCTACTAACTTTAAAGAAGCGGTGCAATGGTTATACTTAGCATATCTTGCAGCAATCAAAGAACAAAATGGTGCTGCCATGAGTTTAGGACGTACATCAACATTCTTAGATATTTATGCTGAACGTGATTTGAAAAACGGTGACATTACAGAAAGTGAAGTACAAGAAATTATCGACCACTTCATTATGAAATTACGTATCGTTAAATTTGCACGTACACCAGACTATAACGAATTATTCTCTGGCGATCCAACTTGGGTAACTGAATCTATCGGTGGTGTAGGTATTGATGGTAGACCATTAGTTACGAAAAACTCATTCCGTTTCTTACATTCATTAGATAACCTAGGTCCAGCACCTGAACCAAACTTAACTGTGCTTTGGTCAGTAAGATTGCCTGAAAACTTCAAAATTTATTGTGCAAAAATGAGTATTAAAACAAGCTCAATTCAATATGAAAACGACGATTTAATGCGTGAAAGCTATGGTGATGACTATGGTATCGCATGTTGTGTATCAGCAATGAAAATCGGTAAGCAAATGCAATTCTTCGGTGCTCGTGCTAACTTAGCTAAAACATTACTATATGCTATCAATGGTGGTAAAGATGAAAAATCTGGCAAACAAGTAGGTCCAAGTTATGAAGGTATCCATTCAGACGTATTAGATTATGATGAAGTATTTGAGAAATTTGAAAAAATGATGAACTGGCTTGCAGGTGTATACATTAATTCATTAAATATCATTCATTACATGCACGATAAATATAGTTATGAACGTATTGAAATGGCGTTACATGATACAAATATTATTCGTACGATGGCAACAGGTATTGCTGGTTTATCAGTAGCAGCTGACTCTTTATCAGCAATCAAATATGCACAAGTAAAACCTATCCGTAATGAAGAAGGCCTAGTTACAGACTTCGAAATCGAAGGCGATTTCCCTAAATATGGTAATAATGATAGCCGTGTGGATGATATCGCAGTCGATTTAGTTGAACGCTTCATGACAAAATTACGTAGTCATAAAACATACCGTGACTCAGAACATACAATGAGTGTATTAACAATAACATCTAACGTTGTTTACGGTAAGAAAACAGGTAACACACCAGACGGTCGTAAAGCTGGCGAACCATTTGCACCAGGTGCAAACCCAATGCATGGTCGAGATCAAAAAGGTGCATTATCTTCATTAAGTTCTGTTGCTAAAATTCCTTATGACTGCTGTAAAGACGGTATCTCAAATACATTTAGTATCGTACCAAAATCATTAGGTAAAGAAGAAGACGCTCAGAATAAAAACTTAACAAGTATGTTAGACGGCTATGCAATGCAACATGGTCATCACTTAAATATCAATGTATTTAACAGAGAAACATTATTAGATGCAATGGAACATCCAGAAGAGTATCCACAATTAACAATCCGTGTATCTGGTTATGCAGTTAACTTCATTAAATTAACTCGCGAACAACAATTGGATGTCATTTCACGTACATTCCACGAACAAATGTAGAAAATAAGGTGGGAGCAAAATGCTTAAAGGACACTTACACTCCGTCGAAAGTATGGGCACAGTCGATGGACCAGGTATTAGATATATATTATTTACACAAGGTTGCTTATTAAGATGTTTATATTGTCATAATCCAGACACTTGGAAAATCAATGAACCATCTAGAGAAGTTACTGTAGATGAAATGGTTAATGAAATATTACCGTATCAACCTTACTTTGATGCATCTGGTGGCGGCGTGACCGTAAGCGGTGGCGAGCCATTACTACAAATGCCATTTCTAGAAGCGTTATTCAAAGAACTACAAGCAAATGGTGTACATACGTGTCTTGATACCTCTGCAGGATGCGTCAATGATACACCAGCGTTTAACCGACACTTTGATGAACTACAGAAACATACAGATCTTATATTATTAGACATAAAGCATATTAATAATGAAAAACATATTCAATTAACAGGCAAACCCAATACACATATACTCAAATTTGCCCGTAAATTGTCAGATATGAAACAACCTGTATGGATTCGTCACGTCCTAGTGCCAGGTATCTCAGATGATAAAGAAGATCTCATTCAACTTGGAGAATTTATTAATTCTCTTGATAACGTTGAAAAATTTGAAATCTTACCCTATCACCAACTCGGCGTGTATAAGTGGAAAAATTTAGGCATCCCATATCAATTAGAAAATGTTGAACCACCCGACGATGAAGCGGTCAAAAAAGCCTACCGTTACGTCAATTTCAAAGGGAAGATCTCAATTACATTATAAAAAGAAATAAACCCATAACACTACACACCCTTCACAAACACATCAGTTCCTTATTGGAATTGGTGTGTTTTTAATTATTCAAATATCTTTGTAAAAAGAATAATATGTGAAGTTATTAAATACAATATTCTGAATTGTCTTGATATTAATAAGTGTTTTATTTACATTTATATTAATAAATATATTTTTGAAAGGAGTCATTTTGATGAAAAGAATTTTCGTATTAAGTTTATCAGCATTCCTAGTTTTGGCAGGTTGTCATTCAGGTGAAAAATCGAACGCAACAGATAAGAAAGAAGAAAACAAGCAAGCGTCTAAAACAAATGATAGTAATAAAGAAAAACAAGATAATAAAAATGAAAACAAAAGTACGTCAGTGACTCAATTATCAGAAAAGAAAAAATTAACATTAGCTTTTTATGCTGACGAAGCAGATCAATATATGTTAACTAAAAATGAAATCCTAACAGGCATTTATGAGTATAAAAAGGGATCTGAAGTTGAGAAAAAGCAAATGGAAGATCTAATGTTAGAGAAAGTGGATTCTATAAAAAATGCACCCGATGGCATGAAGTTTTATCAAGTATATCCAACGAAAGGTCAGTTTGCTTCTGTTATAGGTGTAAATAAAAATAAAATATTTATAGGTGGTACACAAGGTGCATTAAATGATTATGCTTCTTTATCTAAAGATGGTAAGGAACTAGATATTAATCAGTTATATAAAGCAAATAAAGATAATAGATCTTTACCAGAAATGGAAAAGAAAATACAAATCGTTGATAGTGGTGCAGCACAAAAAGCAGATGATCCAGATAAAAACGCTGCTAATACGATGGCACATATGAGAAGCCAAATTTATAATGAAATCAGTGAATTTGATGGCGAATTAGATAATAAAACCTACCTTTGGGATAACATCCGTATAGACAACGATGGTAATTGGACAGTGAATTATCGTAATCATGATGGGGAAATCATGGGTACATATAAGAGTGAGAAAGATAAAATAATTAAACTCGATCAAAATGGTAATAAAGTTAAAGAAAAGCAAATGAGTAATCAATCAGAAGAATAATGAATCGATGAAGCGTTTAGTGACATATCAAGGTTACTAAGCGCTTTTTAAATTTCTAAATAAATTATTGTTAATTTTCTGAAAATAGGGTATCGGTATAAAAATATTAACTTCAATGATTTAAAAAGGGGATTAATCATATGAAAAAAGAAAAATCGAAGAAGTTCAAATTTAAAACACCTCATACGTATGCTTTATTATTAATGGTTATTATATTTGCTTGGATAATGACTTATGTGATACCAGCAGGGGAATATGCACGAGAAAAGAAAAGTGGTCAAACAGTAGTTGTTTCTGGTTCTTACCATGAAGTTGCGAATCAGCATTTATCATTTTTAGATATTTTTAGAGCAGTACCAGAAGGTTTGGTAAGTGGCGGTGAAATTGTATTTTATGTATTTTTAGTAGGCGGTGCATTTGGGATAGTTCACCAAACAGGTGCATTTGAAAATGGTGTGAACAAAGCAATGCGTACATTAGGCAAAGCCAATTTTTTAATGATTCCATTGACGATGACGGCCTTTTCCATTTTAGGGTTTTCTATCGGATTATCAGAGGAGACGATTATTTTTGTACCTATAGGAGTGTTGATTGCTCGTACACTTGGTTATGATGCATTAACAGGTGCAGCGGTAGTCATATTAGGAGCCGGAAGCGGATTTATGGGTGGTATGCTTAATCCGTTTACTGTTGGTATTGCGCAAAAAGTAGCTGAGTTACCATTGTTCTCTGGTTGGGGATTACGTACGATTATATACGTCTTTATACTCACTGCAGCTATTACTACAGTCATGCTTTACGGTCAAAAAGTTAAAAAGAATAAGTCGAAGAGTATTGTTTATGAGTTGGAAAAGGAAGAAGGACAACTTAATACAGAAATTGAATATCAACATTTTAGTAAGAGGCAAGCTTTCAGTCTAGCATTGATTCTTGGTGCGATTTTATTTAATGTATTTGGTATTTTTAAGTATGATTGGACCTTTACACAAATGAGTGCCAACTTTCTATTGGCTGGTATCGTAGCAGGATTAGTCGCTGGACTTGGATTTAATGGAACATTTGATGCACTAGTTAAAGGGATGCAAGATATTCTCTATGGTGCGTTAGTCGTGGGTATTGCTAAAGGGATTGTCGTGTTATTAGAAAATGGTAAAATCATCGATACGATTGTACATGGTATGACAACACTATTATCTGACGTACCTGCTTCATTAGTCATCATGGTGACGTTTGTTTTACAATTTATATTGAATTTCTTTATTCCGTCAGGCTCAGGACAAGCTTTAACAACAATGCCACTCATGATACCTATTTCAGATTTACTACACATCAATCGACAAATTACAGTGCTAGCCTTCCAATATGGAGATGCCATTAGTAATATTTTATTCCCGACATCAGCGACACTGATGGGTGCTTTAGCAGTTGCGCGCATTTCATATACACAATGGCTAAAATTTGCATGGAAACTCATTGTTGTATGGATCATTATCTGTGCTACAGCGATGTCCATCGCTCTGGTGATAGGTTACTAGTAAGTTTATATAATTTATAAATGAAAAATATTTAAAACTGATTTTACATCTAAGGTGTAGAATCAGTTTTTTTATAGAATAAGTCAATTTAAATCGCTACACAATACAGACTAGTACAATATTTATAAAAATTAATACTAAAAATAAGTGGAATGTTGTGATAATATAATATGGTGTAAATACTTAACTTTTTAATAAATTGAATAAATCTATGTAAGTAATACATATACTATATATATTTATTATTAATCTAATAAATGATTTATTCGAGGGATTAAACGGTTATTCGAGGGGAGCTATTTGAGTGAAAGTTAAAAAAGCAATTATTCCAGCAGCTGGTTTGGGGACAAGATTTTTACCAGCAACGAAAGCAATGCCAAAAGAAATGTTAGCTATCTTAGATAAACCAACAATTCAATATATTGTTGAAGAAGCATCAAGAGCAGGGATCGAAGATATCATTATCGTTACAGGTAAACATAAACGTGCGATTGAAGATCATTTCGATAACCAAAAAGAATTAGAAATGGTATTACAAGAAAAAGGGAAAAATGACCTATTAGAAAAGGTTCGATACTCAACAGATTTAGCTAACATCTTCTATGTTCGTCAAAAAGAGCAAAAAGGTTTAGGCCATGCCATTCATACAGCACGTCAATTCATTGGAAATGAACCATTCGCTGTATTATTAGGTGATGACATTGTGGAATCAGACACACCAGCAATTAAACAATTGATGGATGTTTACGATGAAACAGGTAAATCCGTAATTGGTGTTCAAGAAGTAGCTGAAGAAGACACACACCGTTACGGTATTATCGATCCATTAGAAAAATCGGGTTTACGTTATGAAGTTAAGAAATTCGTAGAAAAACCAAAACAAGGTACAGCACCATCTAATTTAGCGATTATGGGACGCTATGTACTAACACCTGAAATCTTTGATTATCTTGAAACACAAGAAGAAGGTGCAGGTAACGAAATTCAATTAACAGATGCAATTGAACGTATGAACGCCGAAAGCCAAGTATACGCATACGATTTCGAAGGTGATCGTTACGATGTCGGTGAAAAACTAGGCTTCGTTAAAACAACGATTGAATATGCATTAAAAGACGAAGATATGAAAGATGATGTGAAAAAATATATTAGAGAATTGAATTTTTAATATTAGGAGAAAAAAATTGAAAAAAGTAGATATTAAAAAAAAGATTGATAATTACAAAAAGAATAAAGGTAAATTTTGTTATATAGAGAATCGAAGAAAGAAAAAGATACAAAAAAACTATTTTGTATTAGAGTCCACTCATGGGGATTCGGTAGGGGACATATTTTTATCTTATTGATGAAATTCAAAAACAGGTTGAAAAAAGTAAAATTTTCATCGTTTCTAAACAACCAGACAAGCATAAAAAATTGCTTGATGAAAAAGGAATTTCTAACATTCATATGGTGAAACATTTATCAGAAGAATATTATGAATTGATGGCGGTTTCTGAGTATTTAATCAATGATACAACATTTTATCCATTCTTCAGTAAAAGAGAAGGACAAAAATATTATATTATTTGGCATGGTACACCTTTAAAAAATATGGGGAAAGATATGGAAGTAGTCGTAGATGTTGCTAACGTTCAACGAAATTTCTATATGGCTGATAAAATTATTGTAAGTAATGAACATACTAAAGACGTTTTAGTGGATTCACATAATTTAAAAAATATCTATCCTGGTAAAGTAGTTGTCGGACCATCACCTAGAAATAGCGTGTTTTATAATCAGGAATTACGAGAAGTTATTAGAAAAAACTTAGGTCTAGAGAATAAAAAAGTGATAAGTTACATACCGACATGGAGAGGAACAGTAGGTAAGGTAAAAAAATCAACAGAAGTCGAAAAAATGCTCAACTACTTAGATAAATTTTTAGATGACAATACTATATTATTTGTTAAACTTCATGATTTCGAAAAAAATAGTATAAAAAATACGTATAGAAATATTCGTTTCTTCCCAGAAAACTTTGAAACATATGAATTCTTAACTGCTACAGACGCTTTAATAACAGACTATTCATTAGTGATGTAAGATTATTTGAACATGGATAAACCTGTCATTCTATATACATATGACTTAGATGAATACGCCAATACTAGAGGAATGTATGAGGATTTAACAGATTATCCATTTATTAATACAGATACCTTAGAAGAATTAGAAAAGGTTATTAATAAAATTGAACCAACCACTGATTACACTGAAATGAAAAATAGATTCACTAAATACGATAGCCAAGCAGGCGCCTATAAAATAACTAAAAATATATTGAATGATTATACGGAAGATTCAATTATAGAATATGATATACACAACGGAAAAGAAACTGTAGCCATTCTTAGCGGGGGCTTTTGGAATAATGGTGTAACGACGGCACTTATCAATACTTTGGAAAATGTTGACACCTCTCAACGAAACTATATATGCTTTTTTGAAAAATCTAAGGTGAAACCAGAGCACTATTATAGATTACTAAATCTTCCAGAAAATGTACTTTTTTATCCTACAACTGGGGAATTAAATGGTAATTTATATGATCGAATGCTAGTTAAAAAGTATTTATGGGATGAAAATTATTCTGCAAAAGCTAGGAAAAACCAGTTAAAACGCCTTTATAGAGAAGAATTCAAACGATTATTCGGAGATGTAAAAATAGATTGGATGATTCATTATACTGGTTTTGAACGAAAAGAAGCTGAGATGATGAGACATATAGATGCTAAAACAGCTATATGGGTGCATACTGATATGTTTGAAGAATATAAAGCCAAACGTAATTTTAGTAAAAAGATTGTATTTGGCGCATATAAAGATGTAGATAAGATTGTTTTGGTACATAATAATTTAAGAGAGAATCTAGTGAACAATATCAAAGGTATTAGTCATAAAATGACAACTGTGAATAATTTCTTAGGAGAAAATAGAACTCGAAATCTTGGTAATGAAGATTTGTTTGAATCATTAGAGGGTGTTAAGGTCGATTATTCTTTTAATGACAATGCATATAAATCTAAGAACCAAATTCATCTAGAGAACTTTAAAGATGAAATTCAAACTCTATTAAATGAAATTAAAAATAAGAAAAATATAAACTATAAGTTAGTCATAGATAAAATTATTGAAATTAGCTCAACATACAAGCTTAGTGACTATTTAACTCATGTCGTTAATAAAGAGGTTGAAATGATTAATGAGTCTATACACAGACTTCAAGGTATATTTAATGATAATGAAGATTTGGTATATGAACTAGCATTTGAAGAGTTTGTATCAGCTATACTTCCTACATTAAAAGATAAAGAAGACGAACTGCACTTTGATTTTCCTGAGTTAAACGATCGAATAGAACAATATAGAGATAGTGAAATCGATGAAAATGAAGATTTGAGTAATGATGCAATTAACCAACCTCGACAACAACTATCTCCAAAAGTTGAAAAATTAATTTTAGATAGCTATCAAACTTTAAAAAGAGAAAAAGATTTATCAGCTAAATATGATTATTTATTTGGTAAACAGTTCGAAAAAGTGTCTAACTATATGAATCACTCAGTTTTAGATAATGAAAATCAGTTATCTAAAAAACCAATATTTGATTTTTACAATCACTTTAGAATTTCTAAAGTGAAACTTTTAAATGCTATATATGATGAAAATATTAAGGTTTACATTAATATAGGACGATATGATTATCAAAAAGGACACGATAAATTAATTGAGGCATTCGAAGATTTATATGAAATCAATCAAAATATATTCTTAGTTTTAGTTTGTCCGCATGGTCCACTAAAAAGTAAAACGATTAATAGGGTTAGAAATTCATCGGCTAGGGAAAGCATCGTCATTTTAGGTGGAATGAATAATCCATACCCACTATTATCGAATTGTGATGCATTTGTATTATCATCAAATTACGAGGGATTAGGATTAGTTGTATACGAAGCATTAGCGCTAGAAACAGATGTAATCACTGTAGACCTTCCAGAAACAATTCAATACTTAGAAGAAGATCAAGCCATTATTGTAGATAATAATGCGAAAGGAATCTATAACGGTTTATATAAACATAGATATAATCAATATGAAATTAAACCATTTAATTTCGAACCATTTAGACAATCGTCTATTAAGGAATTTGAAGAAGTCTTTAAATAATTCATATAGACGTACAGGCATTGCTAACCATCAACTAGGAAAGATAGGTCTCCGATTATCAAGTTATTGTTACATTAAATGTATCAATATATTTTGTGTAAAGGAGAATAAATATGAAGTTAATTCGATGGTCAGGTCTCGTATTAATTTGTACTTTAACTGTGATACCGATGAATGGTTTAGCACATGCCCAAACTAATCAAACAAATATGTCATCAGTACATACTGATATCCATGATACTCAGTTTGAAAAATCTGGAAATGTCGGTAATCACGCACAATTTTTACTTGATGAATCGTTTCTAAAATCACTAGATAAAGGAACTGTTTCATTTAATGGTTACCAAGTTGTATCAAATGATGATGGAAAATCAACGTATAACAAGCAAGTGTTTGATCAAGATATCACAGTTATTGATTCCCATTCAGCATCGAGTGTGAGATTTTCAGTAGCAAATCCAAGTGTGTCATTACAACAGATGAAGGACGTATATGATTCATCAAAGCTAAAACATATCCCTCATACAAGTAATGATGCACAATATCCTGATGATGGTACTTATGTTTATCAAGGTGATGCTACGCGATTACAATTTGTAGTTAAAAAGGGCTATGTATCAACTGTAACAGTCGGTCAAGTGAATACAGAAGGATAAAGTAAGGGTAAGTGTGCGGTTTGTCTAAGGGTAGATAATTATACTTTTAAAAGAAATCTAAATGAAGAAACATAAATATAAAATCCTCAACTTGTGGTATCAACACTATTGAAAAGTGTGAATCAATCATCACTCTATATTCAATGGTGTTCATCCATTTAAGTTGAGGATATTTTTTATAATGCTTCTTTGAGTGCTTCTTTCATAGCGACATAAGCATAGTTACCAAAGTCTGCTTGTGCACTTTCAAACGGAGCGCCATTAACACTCACTACTTCATGATTTTTATCTTTATCATACTTAACAGGTGAGAAATTAAAATAAGCTAAATAGTTAGAATCGGCTTTTTCGTCTTTTTCCTTTTCACCTTTAACTAATATTGACACATTAGTAACTGGAAGTGCTTCATAATTCATTTGAGCTACACTATATGGTACAGGTTTTGATTGGTTAAGTTTTAATAATTGGTTTAAATTTTTAACTTTAGTGAAATCTTTATTTTCTACAGCATCACTGAAACTTACATGATATAGACCTGGTTCAACAGAAGCATAAATAAGTTTACCGTCTTTATATTTAGTCATGATTTCAGTATAATATTCTGGGTAATTAGTGTTGCCGACTTTTTTACCAGAGCCAGTGACATACCAATAATTAACTTGCTTAATACCATCTTCGCCTGCATCCATTTTTTGACGTTTTACATCTTTTTTATCTTTGAAAAATGCATCAACATCGTCTAATGAAGAACCCTTAGATTCTTTAGTATATTTATAATCAGCAAGCTTTACTTTATCCATTAATTTCTTATAATCTTTCCAACCTTGCATTCCTTTTTGATTAGTAAAAGTTTTATCTGTCATTATTGGATCTAATTTATTAAGCATAGAGATTGGTTTTTGTTTATTATACTTTTTCTTAGCTTCTTCATACGCTTCACTATTGTCATCGTATTCTTTAAAACGTTCACTTTTACTTTTAGCTTTAGATTCTGATTTTTTCTCATCATTTTTATGTGAATCTTTATCATTATTACTATTGCTACAACCTGCTAAACATAATACTAATGCTAAAATAAATACACTAATTAATTTTTTCATAAAAAATTCTCCTTTAACTATGTTTTAAGTTAATGCATTATTATATTTTTCATAAGCCATCCCTTTGTCTTCAAGAACATGACGATAAAAAGGATTTTGACCGATAATTTTAATGTGGTCAGCTAACACTTCAACCTCATCCAAGTGATGTGTGGTCATAATAATTAAACATTGAGATTTTAATTGTTCTAATAAATGATGGATATCATATCTAGATTCGAGATCGATACCTACAGTTGGTTCGTCTAGAATTAAAATCTTAGGTTGGCTAAGTAGTCCGATTAATATATTGATTTTTCTTTTATTACCACCAGATAGCTTCGAAACTTTAGCTTTGGTTTCATCAAAATTAAGTTGTTTTAAATAACTTTGAATCGTCTCTTCTGATATTGGATGTTCACATAATGATTTGAAAAATTGAATATTCTCTTCAACAGTCATATGTTCAAATAATGCGATGTCTTGTGGTACATAACCCACTAATTGTCTGATTTGCCGTTTAGTTAATGTCTTCCCAAAATAGTGAATGCTACCTGCATCGACCTTTTCAATACCAGCAATTAAGCGCAATAACGTAGACTTACCGGCACCATTTTCACCTAATAGAATAGTGATGAGATTGTTCTGAAATGTCATATTTAGTGAATCGAAAATGTGCTTCTTCTTATAATGTTTCGCTACGTTTTGAACGTCTATCATATTTATCACACTCCTTTATAATTGAATCCATATATAAATCACACTTATTACCATGGCATACACAATCGCCATAAATAGACGATGACTTAAGACATTTACTTTAAATAGAAGTAATGCCATACCGAACTCGTAAACTACTAATATAATGATTGATTTCAAGTAAAACCATATACTCAAAGGTTGGTGCATGCCAATACTAATGAGCACTAATATACAAAATAGAATAATGACATGTGTAATGATATAGGTACTATAAAGTTTGAGTTGACTATGATGAGTCAGAAATAATCGATGAAGTGGTGCATCTTGCTTAAGACGTTGATGTGATAGAATTTGAATCACACTGACCCATATCACAACGGCAAATACAATGCCGATAGAGATAGATTGATTGGCATTATGATTGATGGCATGCGTAGTCATTTGTGATTTGGGTGTGTCTTTGTTGTATTGCTTTTGAATGTCTGACATTGTTTTAGGTTGTTTTATATCACTTAAATGTTCATATATAATATTTGGAATTTGTTGTTCATATAAGGAACGACTTATGATTTCAATGGCTATACTACCTATGAAATCATCACGTCCATATAACGGCAGGGCAGCCTTTAAATTGTTGTCTTTAAGTTTACGATCAAAGTCTTTAGGAATTTGTAGGCTTGCCATGACTTCCTTTTTCTTTACTAAATCATCGATATAAAAGTCGTCTTCAGATAGTTGACGAACATCAACATATTTACTTTGATTAATTTGATGTATGAGTTGCTTAGATGATTGGGTATGACTCATATCTTGTACTGCGATTGGAATTTTAAACGTTTGATTTGCAGATTTTTGACCCAACCATAAGGCAGTTAATGTTAAGACAATCGTCAATATCAAGATTAAATAAGCTAGCCATTGTTTTTTAATCACAAGTTGAATATAAGGTTTCATCGGCGATACCTCCAAACAAGTACAAGTATTAACATCACAATCAATACAACCAAACTAGAATAAAAAGCAGGGTGTGTATCTAAAATATAATTATTTAATGTAATTTCTAGCATCTGATTAGTGACTAAACTAAATGGTTGACTGACTATCATATTATTAAATATATGTTGGAAGAAAATGGTTGGGACAGTGATACCAGAAAATCCAATAATTATGATGCTTAAACCGACTTTTAAAAGTAAATTCAACCATGATTTAGCTAATAAATCGATTATGATTAAGCATAAGATCATCATTGTTACAAAGTATAGTAATTCAATAGTTACTGTAGGCCAATTGTAATTTCTAAAGGGACTATTTAGTGCATGATGAATCCAAATAAACCCTATAGCTGACCATAGTAGCGTGTAAAACCAAGCGATAAACCCACGGACAAGTGTGAGTTTCTCATAGGAAAAGTGAAACATTTGTAATCGCTCTTTTAATGCAGATTCTTGGTTCATTTTAAGTACAGTATAGAGTGAGAGACATAGGATATATATTGAAAGTAAATAACCAGTCACCACATAATAACTACCAGTATCATAGATATTGATAGGTTCATAATCGAAGGCACCAGTACGATTGAGACCTGTAAATAGCATGTCAGTCATCGTCATTAATGTCTCATTGTCAGAAGGCTTATCCGCAAGATGAGTGAAACTTAGAATGCCCCCCATTGATAACATTAAGCGGTCATACACAGAATGAGTAAGTTGGTTAATGACTACACTTTTAGTGGACTGTTTGTCATATGTATAAACTGAAATAGGAAGACTGCCGTTTTTATAAAAAGCCTTTGTCATACCTTTATCAAAGACGAAATAGCCCTGTAATTTCTGTTGTTGCAACAATTGATGCGCTTGATGTTCATCATATTTTTTCAAAGAGACGTTTTTTCCTAAGTGACTCCCTTTACCTACAGACCCTAAAATAAGTTGCGTTTCTTTGGAGTGATCCTTGTCGACGATACCTATCTTGAAAGAAGATTGATCTTGGTTAAGTTGTTGTAGAATTGTTAGTGTCGTGATTAAAGCCATAATCATCAGTAATAAATATAAAAATAAACACCACTTCTTCAATAAAAAAGAGTGGTAGATGTGAAACAATTTTAGTATTTTCAAATAACCACTCCTATTAAATGATATGAAAAATGGGGTGGAAATTATGTCCCACCCCGTATGGTTGTATTGGCTACGATATCCTATATTGAAATGGATAGGGGTATGAGCCAGTCAATAGTTTGAAAATGTATTTGATATATCATTCTCTAGCTACTTAATCTTCTAATTTTTTAGTTATTTTTTTGAAATTATCTTTATAACTTTTATTGATTTCTTTGGCTAGTTTTTCTTTGTCTTTTTCAGATAAATCATTAAAATCTTTAGCACCTTTTGTATCAAAGTCAATTTTTTCTTTTAATTTGGTATCTGCATTTAAAATGATGTTAATAGGTTCATTTTCTATTTTAAACTCTACATTAAGCTTTTGTTTTTGTTGATTATTCTTTGTATCAGTATCTAAATTATTTTCATAGTCAATATCATAGTTATCTGTACCATCATCTATAGTTACAGTACCAGCATCTTTTCGTTTTGAATCGCTTTGACTTTCCTTATTATCGATATCAACTGTATAACGATCATAATCTATACTACTTGTTAATGTGTATTTATCTTTGTAGTTATCATCTTTCTTTTTAGATGTACCATTAATCTCAAATGTATTATCATTACCAGACACTTTGTAATCCACTTTTAAATCATCATCAATTTTATTTGTACCTTTGATAGTGATTTTTTTGTCATCTGAATCAGTAATAGTAATATCTCGTTTTAATATTTGGTGCTTTTCTTGATAAATTTTAGATTCGATTTTAGGGAAATCTTTATCTTGAGCATCCTGTGCATCTTTGAGTGCATCTTTAATTGATTTGTTATAATCTTTTTCATTCATATTTGAAAGTCGCAAAAGTTCATTGTCATTCTTTGCTTTTTTTAATGCGGCTACTGTTATTTTCTTAGCTTTTTCTCTACTAATAGTTAATGTGACAGGTTTAATCTTTTTAGATTCGCCGTCAATTTTGACCTTTTCTTTATCGCCTTTTTTAAAGTCATCATCATCTAATTGATTTGTGATTAAATCAGTATAGCGCTCAGTTACTTTATCCATATCATCTTGACGTGTGTGTAATACGCCTAGTTGATTGTTCAAATTGAAATTAACATTTGAATAGCCTTTATCTTTAAGTTCAGATGGGTCAACACCTTGCAATTCAGCTAATCCATCAATAATTTCATTATTTTTGATACTATAAATACCTTTGAAGTAAGGTGATTGGTAATATTGATTTTGATCATCGGCACTGGCTTGGAATTTACCGATTTCTTCATCTACGATTGTAGGTGACATATTGACGATACTTTTCTTACTTTTAGGATCGTGGCCAATGGTACCTTCAAGTTTTGTACCATCTACTACAGATTTAGGTAAGCCAAGATCTTCGATAAAATCTTTAGAGGCATCTGCACTAATTTCGAATTTAGATAAGAATGAATTATTGTTATATTTTTCTTGGAATTTCATTTCGTTTTCAAAACGATCATTTACATATGAATTTAAGTTTTTAGCTGTTTTCTTTTCACTTAATAAATATGTATTTTTGGGTGTGTTAGTAATAAATGCATATACACCCCAAGCTATTCCCAGTACAAGTAATAATCCGACCACGATAGGTAAGATGATTTTAAGTTTTTTCGACATATCGTATCCTCCCAAAATTTGCTATAATCCCCCAATTAGAATTGAACTATTTAACAAAAGTGACTAAATAATTGCGAACAATTTATTCAGCCACTTTACTTGTATTATTTTAACTTGATTTCCTTTTTAGCAAGATTATCGTTGCTATAATCGTTAGGATCTTTAACCTGTAATGTTACTGGTGTTTTAGTATCTTTTAATTTAAAGAATTTAACTGCTTTAACTTTACCACCTTTATTGATTTCGTCAGTATCGTTATCGCCGTATTTTCTATCTAATTTACTATCATAAGCATCCCCAGTTTCTAATTTTCTTTTTACATCTTTAGAATCTTGGTATGCTTCAAAGCTTTGACTGAATGCTGATGATGCTGTTACATCTTCTTTATCAGTTTTCTTTTTAACACCATAAACAATAGCAATATTTGGTTTGTCATCATCTGCATATTTACTTGCATCAACGATTTCAGTATCTAAAATTTCAATATCAAAATCTTTACTTGTCAATTTATCATTTTTGAATTTAGAGTTAGATTTTTCTTTATCATCGTCAGAAGAATCAACTTTAACAGAATCAGTATTACCAGAATCTTTCTTGCTTTCAGATGATTTGTTTGATGAATCACTATCTGATGAATCCTTAGAAGAATCATCTTTACCACCACATGCGGCTAATACTAGTACTGACGCAAATAGTAAAGCTAATAATTTTTTCATAGTCACAACCTCCAAAATTTTATAAAAGTAAAAGTATGTAATAAAACATTCAAGTTTTAATATTAAATGTATATTAAAATAATGAATATTTATGGTAAATAGTATAGCATTTATTAGATATAATAGTAATACTTTTATTTTAAAATATTTAGTTTAAAATATATAGATAAACAGTATATTTACATAGATTATGATTAATTAAATTTTTGTATAGTTGTAATACCAAATTGTTTTAAAAGCACAATTATCTAATAGAGTTAAATTGAATTTTGTCTAATAATATTAAGAGTTAGTAAAAAAATAAAAAGTAATGCAGAGGAGAAGCAATGGAAAATATAAAAAATCAATAAGCTATTTTTATCTTTTGAAATCATTCCGTTTATAATGACAGTTTTATTAATGTTTGCACCGATGTTAGCAGAATTAATGAATAATCGCTTGCAGTACGGTTGGGATTTTAGTGATAAAGTTGCTTTATATTCTTATATTTCAATTATGAGTGTATATGTTATTACCATATTGTTAGAAATTATTTTTTATTTTAAAATACTGAAAAATTATCAATATGATCAAACAAATATTGAATTAGCCAATAGAGTTAAAGTCACAAAGGTATTGTCAATTTTATATATGATTCCAGGTTTATATGCGATTCCATTTTATTTTAGATTTTTACATGTTCGCTCATTTAGAGAAAATAAAAAGTCGGGACAACCTGCTTATCATTTTTGGGAAAGCTTTATAAAAGCTGACAGAAAACCATTTGAGTTGAAAGACATTTTTACCAAAAACCGTTGATTAAGGAGTTAATAATGAAAAAACTAATTTTAGGTGTTTTAGTTATATTGATAAGTATATTGAATAGTGGTTGTAGTGATAATCAAGAGGAAAACAAATATCAAAGTAAAATAAATAAAATTATGGAAATTCAGCAAGAAACACATAAAGAAATGGTAAAAAAAGATGATGAATTCATACCAGAATTTGATAAAGATAAAGTAAACACATACGTATTTGATGAAGGTAAACTTATTATAATAAGTTATAAAGCATTCAAAAATAGTGGTAATCTGTTTTTTATACCTTATGTATTTAAAGATGACAAAATATACTATAAAGAGCACTTCGACGCAGAAACATATGTTAAAGAACATAAAGCTGATTATAAAGATATCAAAGTAAACTGAATTATAGGAGAGAGAAAATGGAAAAATTAATTAAAGTGACGTCTTTAATTGGCGTTATCATTCAAAGCTTTTTAACATTATTATTTTTATTATTTTTAATTTTATCAGCTACAGGCATTATACAACCGGATTTAACTACAACAGTTAATGGAAAGGAAACAGTACAAAGTCCAGAAACAGCTCAAGCAACATTCGTTACGGTATTTGTCGTTTTATTTGTTATTTCTTTAGTTTCAGATTTATTAGGTATTTTCGCTATGAAAAAGTTATTTGTTAATAATAAAATGAGCGGTATTATGCATATTATTGGAGCAGTGATCAGTGCTAATCTATTAACATTTATTGTTTGGTTAATCAGTGGTATTTCTATCTTAAGTTATAACAAAACTAGAAAAGAAGTGTCGTAGTATGAAATATACTTGGTGGATACTTTTAACAATTGCAGGTATTTTAAGTTTAATAAGTGTATATGGATTTATTCTATGTGTAGGTAGCTTTGGAATGGTAGCACTGAATGTTATGTGGTTATTTGTCTACACACCACATAAAAATTCAAAAGCACTTGAATCTGTTTCAAAACCAACAATATATTTGTCAATCATTGGAACATACGCTGTCATAACGTTGATGTCTATTCTATTTTACTTTGTAATGAAAACTGATTTTAATGATATAGGAACAAAATTATACGGTGAAACTTTTAATACGTTAGGATTACCATTATTTATCATTGGCATTGTTTTATTTACTATTGGTACATGGTTTGTATATAAAAAACAACAATCACGATTAAGACAATAAAACGAATAGAATGTAGTTTAGGACGGGGTGATGAGAATACTGTCCTATTGGTTTATACATATATTAGAAAGCGCTATATATACGTAATAAGGAGGATGTATTAATGGAAGAATCATTAAAACAATTAAGAAAACCGGCAATTCAATATTTAAATATATTTTCATTAATTTTTATATTTTTTTCATGTTTACAATATAACTTTGATTTGACTATAGAGTATACACCGATTTACCTAGTAGTAACTACGATAATAGCAATTATAATTAATATTCTAGGCCTTTTACAATTCTTAGAAAAAAAAGTGACGAAACCTATAAAAAGAGCAAAGCGTTATTTAATAATTAACATATTAAGTAGTTATACTGTATATATGACATTTTACAATTTATACTTTTTTGTGGCTGCTAAGCATCATTATTATTTGGATAATTATTGGTATTTTGGAATTATGACATTATTATTTTGTTCTACTGCTCATATATTAAGTATATTATTAATGATGTTTACTCCTAATTGGTCAAAAGAGAATAAGATGGTGGCTATCATTATTTTGAAGGGGTTAGCTTCTTTGATATATATTCAAAAAATTGTAGAATATTTTGTTGTTCCAAACATTGCAGAATCACATTTTATATTTTTATTATCTCTACTATTTATTTTTGCATGTAACTTTATAGTTACTCAATATTATTTACTGTATGTAAATGTTTATACAGAAGTAAATGATGACAAAAATAACTAAAAAATAATAAAGGATGGGACTAATGGAATTAGATGTATTAATAATGCCTCATATAGCGAAAATAGAATTAAAGAGTTCTTTGTGTCGAATGATATATATACAATGGGACCAATTATTTTTAATAAAGAAAATATGGGTATGGGTGAAGTTAATTTTGTAACATATATATCACTCAATGATGAAATTGAAGACATACCTGAATTAAATATTAAGTATCAACCTACGTTGGAAATTTATCCGACAATTTCTCATAAATGTTTTGATGAGGAAGATTTTGAAGCTATGTATGAGGATATTCAGATATTTGCTTTTGAAAATGATATAACTCTTTCAGATAAACCTTTCTATCATGTGATGTCTCATTACTTTGGGGGAGAGATTTATGAAATTCATGCCGAAATTAATATAGATGAGGTTGAATAAAATGAATTTTTCAGAAATAATGTACCGAAATGTAGTATATAAAGAATACGTTGATTACAGTATTAACAAACTCGATGAATGTGCAATTGATTTTTATAATTTGATTAATGCTTTTGATTTAGAGAAAAATGGTCCACTAATTATGCTTTATACACAGGTAATGAAAGACAATAGGGTTAATGTGAAAATGATGACACCTGTTAACAAATCATTTGTTCCTAATAAATATTTAAACTTTATGACGTTTTTATATATAGACCAAATGTTGCATGGAAGATTAATAGGTGATGATTATTCTAATGAAGAGCCTAAACTATTATATGAAATTGAAGAATTTGCGAAAAAAAATAAAATGAGAAGAATTTCACCATATTATCATATCATAAATGAAATAGATGATTTGAATTGGGTTGATGTAAAGGTCAAAGTGATGGAGGTCTCTAACACATAATGGATATTATACTTGTGATTATCGTGTTTGGTTTATTTTATTTGGTGCATTTTACATCAGTAATGCATTCGGGCGGTCTTAAAGTATTGCCAATAATGACATATATTTTAGCTCTCATTTTATATTTAATACCTGTGATTCTCATAAAAGAAGAAAGTGCAAATCAGTTTGAAAACTTGATGCTCATATTAAATATAGGTGTGTTGTTGTATGGAATTATGGGTGTAAGGGGTTTGTGGTCTAGGCCTTTGAAAGTAAAGATTCAAGAGCTAACAAAGTCATCAGATAAAATGATTACACAACATAAATATGACAAAATTGAAAGTATGAAAATTAATTTAGAAATAGCTAAATATAAGGGCATAATATCATTATTGATCTCATTTATATTTATGATCACAATGTCAATCAAAGCATCATCACAGTATAAAGAAGATTTTGCATTTGGAAACATTATCATAATATATATTTTTATCGTAATATTTGTGATTTACATTATTATAGATATCATTTTTAGAATAACAAAAGGACGATGGAGACTCATATCAATAAGACCATTACTGATGTCGATTTGGTTATTTATTTTCATAGTGATATTACTAATACAAAGATAGGTGAATAAATACAATGAAAAAATTGTTATATATATTAATTGTAATGAGTTGTTGTCTAGTTGGATGTAGTCACAATTCTCAAGATGACTTACCGAAATCAGTGAAGAAGAATGTAGATGAACAAGTTAAATTAGCTAAACAGCAAGGTGACAAGTATACAATTAAAGAAAATTCTGTTAAATATGATAAAAAAAGCAAAACGTTGAAAATGGAAATAGACTGGAAACTAAACATTGATGTACCTGATAGAATTGGTGAAGGTTCTACATACAAATTTGCACATAATGATTTAATTCAAAAAGTGGAATATAAATATGATTATAAAGGAAAAGAACAAAAGCATTTAATGAAGAAAAATAAAGAAGATGAATTTAAATTTGTTAAATAGAAAAATGTAGCGTGAAATATAAAAAATATGATGAAGCCAAAGGTGTTAAATTACTACAAATTTCAATAATTGTAGCAGTTATTATTTTTGTTCTTAATTTATTAAATGTATTTGGATTAAGATGATTTTTTACTATAAACAATAATACATAAAAATGGAGTAGATGAATTTAAAAGGATTCATCTACTCCATTTTTTGTAATAAAATTCCGAATATCTATAAAGAATATTCAACGTAGTTTCATACCAAATCATCAAGTGACACACACACCAAAAGATATTATGGTAAAGAGTGAAGGTAGTCGAATAAAAGATAGCGTAAATAAACCAAAAAATTCTCCAAATCCAACTAAATGGCAAAAAAAGGGTGGAGAAATTAAGATAGATGAGAATGGAACTTGGATTTATACCAATAAGGATGGTATTAAAGTTGCGTATAAAAAGGGATATCCAGATTTTAAAAGAGCAGGTCTTGTAGAGCAAGAAGTTGATATTAATAGTTTTAATGACTATTACACCGATTTTAAAAAAGCGGATGCATTTGCTGAACGAAAGAAAAGAATTGAAAATACTTGGCACCATCATGAAGATGGAAAAACAATGCAAGAAGTAAATAAAAAAATTCATCGAGAATTCACCCATAGAGGTGGAATGTCACTAAAAAGAAAAAATTAAAATATTAGAAGGTGAAGTTAATGAAATTTAAAAATTTTGGAGAAATATCTAAAGAAAAAATTAAATGGTTAGAACAAAAATATAGAGTTACTTTACCGAACGATTACAAGCAATTTTTGTTGGAGAATAATGGTGCTTTTTTCGATATTGAAAACATGAACAAAATACAAATAGATGAATTAAATGATAATATATATATGGAAGTATTATATGGATTCGATACACCTTATGATGTTACGAACGTCGAATATTGGATGGATGAATATGAATCGGAATTAATTGAAGAATCAATTATAATAGGTAATGATTTGTCACAAGGATTTATAGTATTGATTTTATTAGAAGGATATGAAGGAATATATTTCTGGGATGATGGACATAATTTCGAATCATCCAATGACGAAGAAAACACTTATTTTATAGCTGAGTCATTTACAAAATTCATAGAGAAAATACAATATAAATAAAATATATTTTATGAAAATATAGTGGGAATCACAAATAACTTTGATACTGTGTATAAATAAGCGTAGAAGAACGTTTGTATTCAATAGATAATATTTAAAAAGTGAGAAAATGAGTCTCTCTGCCAAATAAAACTGTTATGTTAATTTATGGAAGTTAGGTAAACGAATTACTTAGCTTCTTTTTTTAACATCGCATAAACAGTATTCATTATCAAGAAGACCCAAAACTTACAAAGGTTGAGTATGGTGACCATTATGAAAAAAGATTTATGAAACCTAAAAAATTGAAAGCTAACATCGAATATATAACACCACATGGACATGTGTGTCGCACGGATCACAAAGGTCGTATAAAAGAAGTATACGCAGAAGACCTAGCATCCCATAATGGCGGACGTAATCTATATGCGCAACGAACAATTGGAAGAGAAGACCGATTACCAGATGATGACGGTGGTCATTT
Organism: Staphylococcus sp. AC872; assembly: GCF_979255425.1. NCBI lineage: Bacteria > Bacillati > Bacillota > Bacilli > Caryophanales > Staphylococcaceae > Staphylococcus > Staphylococcus sp. AC872. The sequence goes on along the minus strand of NZ_CEEDKW010000001.1, from coordinate 583,058 downwards.
AATAGCGCGCGCATTCGGAGGTTCTAAAGATATAGACAACCTCGTACCTCAAAGTAAATACATCAACCGATCATTTAAAGAGAATGGCGAATGGTATAAGATGGAAAAAGATTGGCGATCAACAATAGAAAAAGGTGGAACTATTAAAAATATAAAAATGGAAATTAGATATGACGATGTTAGTCATAGACCATTGAAGTTTGAAGTGTCTTATGAACAAGATGGAAAACTAATAGAAAAAATAATTGAAAATAGATAGGAGTTTAAATATGAACTTTGAAGATAAGCTTAATAATATTTATCAAGAAATTGCGAATAATGCCAATCAAATAATTCCAGATGAATGGAAGAATATCTTTATGGAAAGTGAAGTAACAGAGGACGGAGGTAGTGTATATTTCTTTTATACATTAAAAAAAGAGGAAGGTTTTTTTTATTCTCATGATATTGCGATAAAATTTAACGTTTCAAAACGTATTTATAAAGACATTCTAAATGAATTATATGAATGCTTTAAGGAATTGAGAAAAGAATTTATAAAGAATAATCAAGAAGTATGGACTACATGTACATTTATTTTAAATGATGAAGGAAAAGCGAATATTTCATTTGGTTATATTAACTGGTTAAATAATGATTTTACGTTAGGTACTCGAATAGATTATTTTAAATACAAGTATTTTGGTGAACTTCCAGAGCAACAACGATTAATAGACGAAGTAAAGCAATTAGAACAGTTCATTAAAGAACAAGAAGATAATTAAATATGGCAAGGATAAGCGACTAAACTATTCAAAAAGTTTAGTCGCTATTTTTTGAAATATGATAAAATTAATTAAAAATACATAATATATTTGACATAATAGATAACATTTAGTGTGTTTATAATTAATTGCAAATAAAATATAAAAAATAGTGATTGTTTAAAAATTATTGGAGATTCTTGGAAAAGTGCAACAAAAGGAATAACATCATTGTTCTCATAGGAGGTTTGTATAATGGACAAAGAGAATTTACAAATTTTAAGTATAAGTAATATTAAAAATTCTTATTTAATAGGTTTTGCGTTGTTGAATTTTATAATATTTGCATTTTATATTGCTTCATTGGTATGGAAGGAACAGTCCCTAATTATATGAAAATATATTTATTAATATAATTATTACTATGGCTTATATTGTATTTACAAGAAAAAGGAAAAATATTTGCAGACTTTAATAGAAATAACTATAGGATAAGAGTGTGTATCTATATGCTAATAAATATATTAGCAGGATATAATATTCCTTTTTTGATAAGTTCGGCTGATATTTTTTATTAATCAGGTGTAGATGGAGAAGCGTTTAAATATTGGATTATAATTGCAGGTATAATTCTAATTTCCATTGTAGGATTATTTATATTTTGTTATTTAGAATTTGAAATGTTTGGAAATAAGCAATATCTAATATTAAAAGTTTTAGGAGTATTTTTAGTATTATTATCAGTTATTGCTTTGATATATATTTCATTTGTTTCACCTAGTGACTCGTGGGAAAGTAAGGTTATTTGGATAGGCTGTTTCTTTTTATTTGGTGTCCACATAATAATGGGACGAGTATTTTTCTATTTAGCAGTTTTAATCAATGATATTAGAGAAGATGGGGTGAAATTATAATGGAATTAGCGAAATAATAGAGTATAGGTTGTTAAAAATATACAAAAAGATATTACATATATAGGAGTGGAGAGAAATGGCAACGAATCTACAAAAAAAATCAATAGAATCTATTCAACATTCCCATTTGATAGGATTATCATTAGTGAATTTCATTATTTTTGCATTGTATTATTTTATATATGCAGGTCCAGGTATAAAAGGGAATATACCTTTATATATGAAAATATATTTAATAGGTTCGTTATTATTATGGTTGATTCTTTATTTACAAGAACGAGAATATATTTTTAAAAATTTTAACCGGAGTAATTATAAAATCAGAGTCGTAACATATATGACCATCAACCTTCTTTTAGGGTACAACATTCCATTTTTAATTAGTTCCGCTTATGCTTTTTATTTTGGAGATTCTCGAGAAGATACTTTTACTTATTGGTTATTAATTTGCGGACTCATAATAGTTTCTGCTATAGGTCTATTCTTCTTTTGTTTAGGAGAATTTGAAATGTTTGGTATCCAAAGCGGTAGTTTTATTAGAATGTTTGGAATTCTAGTTATCTTATTATCATTTGGACTATTGTTATATGTATCATTAATTGTTCCGGTTGATTCTGAAGAAAATAGAACGATTTGGATGGGGATGATAATGCTCTTTTGTAGTCATTTGTTAATTGGACGAACATATTTTTATCTTGGTCTGTTAGAATATGATATTAAGGAAGAAGGATTAAATTTATAGGTATTATAATTATTAAATTTTGAATTCTCAAAGCTTTAAAGGTTAAAAATAGAGTTTTTTAATTAATACATTAACCCACATACAATAAGAACGCCAACTACCACAATAAATCAATGGTAGTTGGCATTTTTGATATTTAACAAAGGATATATATAATGATTAAGACTTATTTCACAATGATATGATGGCATAGGGGTAGATCATGTTGCTTTATTTCATTCTATGATGATGTAACGTCGCTGCTAAAGAAGTCGAATAGGTTTTTAGGTTGATCTGTGTTATCGACATTGCCTTCTAAGAAGTCTGAACCTGGTCCGTATGCGTATGTGTTAACATCTTCGCCAGTATGACCGTATGTTGTCCAACCTGTTCTTGATTTATCGTTAATAGGTTTTTGGATAGCGTCTTGAAGTTTGCCTTGTTGTTTTTCAATTTTAGGATCGTCTTCATTTTTGGCTTTATCTTTTACATCTTTTAATTTATCTGCTTCGTCTTTGATTTTATCTATTTGTTTAGACTTCACGTCAAAGCCATATCCGTTCTTGATGACTTTTTCTACATCTTCACCCTTTGCAATTTGTTCTGTCATATGTGCACCTGATTTTTTCATTTTATGAATAGCATCAGGATTCCATTTATATTCCTCGCCACTACCAATTGTCATACCACCAGTTGAATGGTCTGCCGTTGCGATAACTAAAGTATCATCACGATTTTCAGCGTATGACATCGCATTTTCAAATGCTTTGTTGAAACCGTCCATTTCTGACATGACACCTGTGACATCATTAGCGTGGGCTGTTTTATCGATTGAAGCACCTTCTACCATTAAGAAGAAACCGTTATTATTTTTCTCAAGTTTATTTAATGCACTTTGTTGCATATCAGCTAACATTGGATTTTTCTTAGGTGCATCAATTTGTAGTGGCATATTTTCTTCCGCAAATAGACCTAATACTTGGTCGCTTTTAGAATTAGCTAATTCATTTTTATTTGATACGACGTCATAACCGTCTTTTTTGAATTTTTTATCTAGGTTTCCATTTTCTTTACCAAAGTATTTAGAGCCACCACCAAGAAGTACATCTACTTTATGTTGGCCGTTGATTTTATCATTGTAAAATTGTTTAGCGATTTCATCTTTTTTATCACGGTCGTCAACATGTGCAGCATATGCAGCGGGTGTAGCGTCAGTAATTTCCGCAGTCGAAACTAATCCCGTAGACTTACCGCTTTCTTTTGCTTGTTCTAATACTGTTTTTTGAGCTTGTTTGTTATTATCTACACCGATAGCACCATTAAATGTTTTCTTACCAGTACTAAGTGCTGTACCAGCAGCTGCTGAGTCGGTAATATTTTCTTTATCATCATCGTTATGTACGCGCATTGTTCCTTTAAGATAGTTGTCGAAAGCTGTTTTATCCATCTCTTTAGTTTTAGGATTATCAGCGTAGTAACGGTAGGCTGTATTAAATGATGGTCCCATGCCATCCCCAATTAAGAAGATTACATTCTTAGGATTTTTAGTATTACCCATGGCAATGGCTTCGCTATTGTTAGTATTTTGACTATCGGGTGCTTGACCACCTGCTGAAGCTAGTGTTGGATGACTTGTGCTAAATAAAGTCGTCGTTAAAATTGAACCTGCAATAGTCATCTTTCCCCATTTTGAATTTAAAAACATATAAACGTTCCTCCCAATATTATATATAATTGTTACATTAATAGAATAAAATAATTAAATTGATTTGAAGTAATTATTAAGTTAATGTTTTGTAAATTTATATTAAATTCCAGGAGTGTAAATATACATTTATATTAATGCATCATTTTATATTTGGTTGTTTTATAAATGATATCAATTGTTATAAATATGATTTGACCAATAATATGAATTACTATCATTTAGTAAAGTATTGAAAATTAAATCAACCCAATTATTCGCGTTATCATTGGGTAAGCGTTATAATTCATTTGATTTAAATATAAATGTAGTTTGAGATGCTTTATATCTCTTGCTGTAAGGAGGCTTTTTATATGACTCAATCTAAACCAGTCATTGCTGTTGAAGAACATTTTGTTATAGAGGAGTTAGATTCTTTTAAAGATGAAGATCCTAATGGTCCACATGCGAAAGCGGTAGCACCTATCATGAATCGTTTGAAGAACTTAGGTGACAATCGTATTGCTGAAATGGATGAAGCGGGAGTGGCAAAGCAAATTGTGTCTCTAACTGCACCTGGTACACAACAATTAGAGAGAGATGAGGCAATCCAACTGTCTACTAAGGCAAATAATTTACTTGGTGAAGCAGTTCAAAAGCATCCTGAAAGACTAGCTGGATTCGCAACGCTACCCACCATTGAGCCAGAATTAGCCGCACAAGAATTAGAGCGTACTGTGAATGAATTTGGATTTAAAGGCGCGATTATAAATGGTCATACGTTAGGAGAATATTTAGACCATCCTAAATTTGAAATAATCTTTGAAAAGGCTGAACAATTAAATGTACCTATCTATTTACATCCAGCCATTCCACCTGACAATGTAATCGATACGTATTACAAAGGTAATTATTCAAGTGATGTAGCAATGCAATTTGCTTCTGCTGGATGGGGTTGGCATATCGAAACAGCTATTCACTTAATTCGCATCGTGTTGAGTGGTACATTTGATAAGTATCCCGATTTAAAAATAGTGACAGGACATAATGGGGAAGGTGTATTATACGCACTTCAAAGATTGGATACTTTAATTCCACCACAATTGTCTCATCTAAAGAAAAAAGTCAGTGATTATCTTAAAGAGAATATTTATTATTCAATTTCTGGTTATACTTATGCACCACCATTTATGTAAATGTACGAACAAGTAGGTGCTGATCATATTTTATATTCTAGTGACTATCCATATGTTTCTATGAAAGATACATTAGATTTTGTTGATCAATTAGATATCAGTGAGGAAGATAAAGATAAGATTTTATACAAAAATGCGCAGCAATTATTTAATTTATAGAGGAGTATGATATTAATGGATAATCAATTAGAACCACTTAATCCTAAAAAAGTAGCATTTATAGCTGTAGATTTACAGAAAGATTTACCGATGACGTATCATCCTTATCCATACGCTACAATTACTGAAAATGCAGGTAAATTAGCACGTGCATTTGAACAAGCAGGTGCATTGAATGTCTTTTTCAAAGTTGATACTACAGATGGTAAGGATATGTTAAATCCAATTGCCGATAGAAGTATGGTGGCTAAAGGAGCTGCTGATATGGGTGACCGTCAAAAATTTGATCAGTTAACACCTGAATTAGACGACATTAAGCATGCACTCCGTATTACTAAGCATCAATGGGGTAGCTTTTATGGTACGGAATTAGATTTACAATTAAGACGTCGCGGTATAGATACTATTGTCTTAAGTGGTGTTGCGACAGGCTTCGGTGTAGATACAACAGCTAGAGAAGCGTATCAACATGGGTATCATATTATTTTTGCTGAAGATGCGATGGGCGCATTGTCAGAATAAGAATATGAGTATGAAGTAAACTATATATTCCCATTCATGGGGCGTGTACGTAAAACAGACGATATTATTAACGCAGGTTGGTCAGAATAACGTCAGTCTAAAATAGAATAATAGAATCAAAACAAAAGTCATTTTTAGTTTTATAGCTAAAGATGGCTTTTATGTGTTTAGTGGAAAATGGCTATCGGGTAGTATGAATGAATAGATGATTCAAATACTAAGGAGAATGATTAATGAAACAAGCACAAGACTTAAAAAAAACATTATTTCAATTAGATGGTCAAAAGTACGGTGCTTATAAACGTATTAAAAATGTCTATGATTTTAATGACTTTCAATTAGCCATTGATCATATACAAGTGGATCCATATGCGCCGCCATCTAAAATAAGATTAATCATTGATAGAGATATTGTAGAGATACCAGATGAATATTTAGATACTGAAGATAAGCGTGTAGCTGTTGTTGACTTTTTAACAAGAAATGTCGCACGTGTATTGAAATCGTTAGTTTCTAAATCAAAGGGACAACACAAATTATTGATAGATCGTTGCGGTCAAGAAATGTTGAAAAGAACATCAGTAGTAATTAACAACAATAATATAGAGGTGCGTCTCGAGGTAGGTCTTCCAGCTGCAGGACGCAAAATATTAGGCAAAGCTGCAGCAACAACACTGACCGAACTATTACCTCAGCTTGTATCTCAAGCACTTAACTATCAACAAATTGATCAAGCATCTTTAAAACAACAGGTTGAATTAAAATTAAATCAAACTTATATTAGAGCGCAACTTGAGCAACAAGGACTTATCGCATTTGTAGCTAATGGGGCCATATTACCGAGGAAAAGTGGTATATCTGATGGACCAATGTCCAAAGCCCAATCATTTATAAGTCCTAAGTCATTTGAGACGACTATGCATGTGCTGTTTGGTGAAGCGGTGGAGGGTATGGGAATACCTAAAGGCATTACCCTTATTGTGGGTGGTGGCTATCATGGTAAGTCAACATTATTACAAGCATTAGAGAGAGGTGTCTATGACCATATTGCAGGTGATGGACGAGAATATGTTATTACCAACGACAGTGCAATGAAGATTCGCGCTGAAGACGGTCGTAGCGTTGAAAATGTGAATATACAGCCGTTTATTGATCACCTACCAGGTAAAAAAGACACAAGTCAATTTTCAACAGATAATGCAAGTGGTAGTACATCACAAGCCACCAATGTGATGGAAGCACTTGAAGCACAATCCAAGGTGATGTTAATTGATGAAGATACGTCAGCTACGAATTTTATGATTCGTGATGGGCGTATGCAAAAGTTAATAGCACCCGAGAAAGAACCGATTACACCATTTTCAAATAAAGTGAAGCCATTATATGATGACTATAATGTATCGACTATTTTAATTGTAGGTGGATCAGGCGATTACTTTGAAGTGGCTGATCAAGTACTGATGATGGATGAATATGTACTCAAAGATGTCACTGAAGAAGCTAAGGCAATAGCACATTCCACTGGATATGAACGAGATATGATTTCACAACAATCATTTGGTAACATCCCGTCAAGAGTCCCACTTACGTCAAGTTTTACTAAAAAGGGTAAAGATGGTCGATTAAAAGCAAAAGGCCAACATGCAGTGATGTATGGTAAAGAGGCGATTGATATATCTGGATTAGAACAATTAGTAGATGATAGTCAGACTAATTGTTTGGCAATGATATTAGATTATATGCAACGTCATAAGGTGAATAACGAGCAGACGATTGTAGAGATAGTCGATGCTATTTATCAATTGATTGACGAACAAGGGTTAGAGGCGATGTCACATCATCAAGGTCATCCAGGTAATTTAGCCTTACCACGTAAACAAGAACTGATAGGTACGTTGAATCGCTATAGAGGGTTGCATGTGAAATGATATAAATGTAATGATGAATAAAGAGATGAATGAAGTATTTTTAAATTTTAACGAAAGGACGGAATAGCACGTTGAAATTTTTGAGTATTTTCTTTCCTGTTATTATTTATGTCATCATTTTAGCGTTGCAATATTTTTTATCTCGAACAGGTAGTAAAATATTAGGTTTAATTATGCCAGTTGTATTAGTTGTAGGTGTCACATATGGTTATATGATGAATTATTTTGAATTAGGATTAATGCCTATCATCTTCTTAACAATTATGGGATTATTTATGTTATTAGGAGAATGGCAACGTGCACAACAAGCTAGAAAATCAAAAATGAAAGAATAATGAGATGCGCATGTATCTAGGAGTACGTGAAGTACTTAGATAACATGCGCATTAATGTATGATAGAAGTTATTTAATAAAAGGTTTGTTGTCATTATATTCTGCTTCAGTCATCAATCGACTTTTTCGTTGGATACCGTAATCTTCTTTGAAACAGTGTTCTCCCACTTTTAAATAGGGTACTACAGTTGCTCTGAATTTTACTTTTTTATAAAGAAGTGAAAACCCAATGTCATAATATTTTTGCCTTTCAAAAAGCCATATATGGTCAATCATAGCGCCATTAATTTGGACATCTTTTAATAAGATTTTGACATTGCGCAAATATGGAATATCGCGATTCAATTTATTTTTATAACCTACATATTCAACTCTACCAGTGACTACGACATTTTTATTACGAAATGGTCTTAATTGTTCCCTGATCATCTATGTTCCCCTTAAAATATCACTTATTAATGAAATAATATCACAAAATTATAAAAAGTGACCAAATATCATTTGGTATAATTAAAAAAGTAGTGCTATTGATTACATTTGATGTTGTAGGGGATATTAAATTAATATAAAAAATAAAACCTTCATCCGATAGATTGATGAAGGTCAGTGCGTTGCTATTTTCGAATTAAAGCCAGAATACCAGCAACTAAAATTAAAATACCTGATAAGATACCAAAGAAACCGATAAAGATGAAGTTTAAAAGGCCACCAATAACTAATAAAACGCTCATTAAAACTCTTTTCTTATTGATGATACAACTTAAGATTAAAGTGATAATACATGTAAGGATAACTGCGACACCTAAGCCGAAAACTTGTCCACTATCTGATGCCTCAAATTCATTACCGATACTACCCACCATAATCGCAAATAACCCACCAAGCATACCGAAAATACTTCCCATAATTCCTAGAATCATTTCCGCAACTCGGTTTGTTGGTCTTTCAAACTGATAATTATTCATTATGTCACCTCGTTATTATTCATAACTTTAATATATACTATTAAACAAATTAAATAAATAGTTTTGTAGCAACTTATTAAAATAATAATACTTAATTGATGTAAAAACATTTAATATACAAAAAGAAGTTGAACACACTTTAATGATGTGTCCAACTTTTATATGAAAAATGATTCGTTTTAATTATGATTGTCCTTAAACGCTCTAACAAAATAATAAATACTAATACATGCGATAATAAGAAATGGAATAAATACAGATAAACTAAAACCATGGATGATATTCCAAACAATCATGACAATTGCCAATAAACAAACACCCACACACGCTAACATTTCAATTGTACGTAGCATGATGTATAACCTCCTATGTATTTAAAACATGGTATTGTAAATATATAATGATTCTAATAGTTTAATTATAAAGTAATTTATAATGTTGTTAAAATAATTTAATATGAAAGATTGCTTATTAAAAAGTTATAAAGAAAAGGAAGGTCTTATTATGTCATATAACGCATTAATCGTTGAAGATGATATAGATATAGCACATATTTTATCTTTAACTCTTACAAAGATGACGGTACATACAACAATTAATTATTCCGGTCAAGAAGCGCTTCAAACATTAAAAAATAATCAATTTGATTTAGTGATTTTAGATTTGATGTTACCAGAATTAAGTGGTGAAGAAATACTTCCTTTTATAAAAGATAATACATATAGCAAAGTTATAGTTATATCTGCTAAAACTGATGTAGAAGAAAAAGTAAAACTATTAAATTTAGGTGCAGATGATTATATGACTAAACCCTTCGATGCTAAAGAAGTAACAGCTCGTGTTTCAGTTCAACTGAGAAATTTAGATAGCAAACCTCAAATGGAGCAACTTAAATGGAAAGATCTTACTTTGGATATTAGTAAATATCAAATGTTCTATAAAAATATTGAAATTAATTTAACTAATTCAGAGTTCGAGATTATGAAGTTGTTAATGCAATATCCTGAGAAGGCATTTTCAAAGCAAAAGATTTATGAATCCATACAAGGTATTTATTTAGGTGATGACAATACCATCAATGTACATATATCTAATATTAGAAAGAAGATAGCGCTGCAGACAACTGAAACATATATACAAACAGTGTGGGGGATTGGGTTTATGTTGATCTAAAATCTTTATGATTTCTTTATATTTTACTTAAAGGAACTTAAGGAATATTTCGTTATGTTAAGTGTAAGAATAGCGAAGGAGATGATTAAATGAATCCAGTCATACAAACAAAGCAATTATCTAAAAAGTTTAAACATGACTATGGGTTACAACCTACCGATTTTAATCTTTATGAAGGAGAAATATGCGCGATTATCGGACGAAATGGCGCAGGTAAATCGACGTTATTTAAATTAATTGCGAATCAAATTCATCCTACGAGTGGTAGTATCAAATTGTTTGGAGAAGATGGCTATAATATTAATAATCAGGGGCGAAAAAGAGAAGGATTTATGATTGAAACACCAGAATTTATATCTAATTTTACGGCTTATCAAAATCTATATTATTTTAGTATTCAACGTGGTGTTACGAACAGTGAAAAAATAGAAGAAGTATTAACTCTAGTAGATTTGAAGAATATCACTAAAAAGGTAAAGCAATATTCATTAGGAATGAAACAAAGACTTGGTATAGCGTTGGCTTTATTGACAGGGCCAGATATATTAGTACTAGATGAACCGATTAATGGATTAGATGCTCAAGGTATTAAAAGTTTTCGAGATTTAATTTTAAAATTAAATGAAGAAAATGGAATTACAATATTAATATCTAGCCATATTTTAAATGAACTACAACAACTTGCTTATCGATTTGTATTCATTGAAAATGGTGAAATTATTGAAGATATAAGCAAAGAACAAATGCTTAGTAAAGGAAAGCGTCAACTGATAATCAAAGTTGATAAGCCTGAAAGCGCAGTAAGAATATTAGAAGAACATATTGAAAATATTAACTATAAAGTATTGCATAATAAAGAAATTGTTATAGAACCACCCAATATAGAAAGTAGTGATATTAATAAGTTACTACTTAATAATAATATCGAAGTTGAAGAATTCAAGATTGAAACAACGAATTTGGAAGATTATTTCTTAAATAAGGGAGTGGGAAATTAACATGATTAATTATATGAAAAGTGAGCTTTATAGAATATTTCATAGTAAAGGAGTATATATATACTTAATTGTTTGTAATGTTCTAATGATACTTGCGGCACTCACATTATTTTATTTTGATAAAACGGAAAATAATTTTCCTTATGGTAATGCTAAGTTTTTCTATACAAATGTAATTACAGCTGGATTACTCATCTTGGTTATTGGTGCATCCATGAATATGTTAGTGAATAGTAAACAAAACAAAGCATTAAATAAAATTTCAATTTCTTTTGATACAGCAGTTGCATCTATTTATTGGGGCAAATTTATAGTTTATATCTTGAGTTTCTTAGTTTTATCTCTAATTAGTACTGCTATAACAGTTATATTAGGTATCACATTATTTGATTTTGATCAAACAGCACTCACGAATTATTTAATAGCGTTAGTTAATATGGCCCCTATTGTGTTTGGTGGTCTCGCTTTAGCCCATGCTATTAATAGTTTTAAAGCTAATCTTGCAATAGTTATCATTATTATTAGTATTTTTTACTATCAATCAGCAATGATATTACAAGTATTGACGATGATCAGTCATAAATTTGATGTTATTTATGATAATTCTCCAACAGAGCTATTTAATCAAAATTTTAAAGAATTTATGCAGGAGTCAAGTCAGTTTGGGATTCATTATTGGTTGATAGGTGTATTATTAGGATTGATGTTTTTAATAGTAGGTTATTTAATTTATAGAAATAAAGAGTTTATAGACTAATTTAAGGAAGTTATTAAATGATAATCAGTATGATATTAGCACTCATTCTTGTTGTTATAATTTATAAATATTTATTGTTGAAATATGATATGACTCAATTAACGAAACAATTAAAATATATAAAACATCATATTAATTCGAATCAAATTATTCGAACTAATACTCATCATAACCACTCAGTTAACCTGATTAATGAAATCAATGGCGTGTTAAATGCAAAGAGAAAAGAAGTTGTGAAATATAAGCAACAGGAATTACTGTTAAATCAAGAAATTACCAATATATCTCATGATATTCGAACACCTTTAACAGCTATTAAAGGATATGCTAACTTAATGCAAGAGATTGAAACAATAGGCGAAATCAATCGTTATACTAAGGTGATTAATAGTAAAACAGATAACCTTATCAATATGGTGGATCTATTTCATGAAATGACCAAATTAAATTCAGGTGACTATGCTTTAAATATACAAGAAATTAATATTGATGAATGTTTAAAAGAACAATTTTTATCGTATTTCAACCAATTTGATAACAAGTCTATTAATGTATTATTTAATGAGGATGGTACACACTTAGTCAAAGCTGATCGAGTATGTTTAGAACGGATTATCAATAATTTAATATCGAATATTCTTAAATATGGTAAGACATATGCGAAAATTAAAGTTTTCGATAACAAAGACAGGGTGCTTATTGAAATACAAAATGATACTGATGAACCATTAAGTGATGATGATCAAACTAACTTATTCAAAAGATCTCAAACACTTGACGTCAGTAGACATAATGGTAGTACGGGATTAGGTTTATACATGGTTAAGCGATTAGTAGAAGTACAGAATGGTAGAATTATAGCTACTTTCCAAAATAATCAGTTTAATATATCCATTGAATTGCCAAGAGTAAATAGACAAAAATAATGATAAGATGTCAAAATAAATTAAAACCTGTTCTCAACAGCGTCGTTGGGAACAGGTTTGTTATTGTTTAAATAATTTTTTCTTTATCCATGTATTCATGTACTTTGTTGATTTGTTCTAAAAATGAGCCATCAAATTTGTTATCGAAGAAAGCACTGCCTATAGTGAAGGACCATGGTGACGCATTTTTAATAAGATCTAATTTATCGTAATTATCAATACTACCAGCTACGCATACAGGTCCGCTTACATTTTTAACAAACGTTGTAATTAATTCATCAGCATCACCAATATATCGATAACCTAATAAATCTATGCCATATACACCTTTGTTTAAATAATCATTGGCTTCTTGTACCATATCATCAATGTCTCCCTCTAATAGGGAAGGTCTGCCACTAATTTTTCCAACGAATGGCATATATTTTAAATTATTTAATTTACAGAAATTATGAATAGAATCAAAATATGTTGTCCCCATTAAAATATCACAACCACATTCAGCTGCAATCTGTGCCCCTTGTAATCCCTTTTCTTCATCGTATTCTACAACTTCTAAAAATGTAGTCTTACCACATGATTTCATATAAGAATAAAGTTGTTTCATTTCTTCTTTAGGTATGCCTTGTTCTTTAAATCCCCAAAATTTAGCTTGTGAATATTTACATGATTCAAAAATATCTGATGCATTTTTTACTGTAAAATCATTGTGAGTCAACATAACTGTAAGTTCGCTTCTATTCATTTTATTTCTCCCACCATTTATTTATTAACTATATTAATATTTGTTATTTTAATGTTAATCCTAGGAAATAACAAGTATTATTTTTAATAAATAACAATATTTACATATAATATTAGATTGACTTACAAAAGAGTATCAATTATCATTTGTTGTGTTATTATTAAAATGTATTGCAATATAAAAACAAAATGATTATTAGTGAGGTTGAAAATATTGAATATTTTATTTCCATCAGTATATTTAGATAGTGTTTATGCGATAGATTATGAAAAAGTTAAAGAATTAGGCTATAAAGCTATAATTTTTGATATAGACAGTACTTTAGTCCCTCATGGTGATGACACATCTGACCAAGTAGATGAATTATTTGCACACATTCATGATGTAGGATTAAAAACATTGTTATTATCTAACAATAGCGATGAACGAATTGCGCTTTTTAACAGAAATATTCAAACTTTGTATATCCCTATGGCGAATAAACCTCACAAACCTAATTTTTTTAAAGCTATCGATATGTTAGGTGTTAATCGCTCAGAAGTTTTACTTGTTGGCGATCAAATCTTTACAGATGTTTTAGGGGCAAATTTATGTGGCATTGACAATGTATTGGTTAATTTCTTAAAACATAAAGAAGATATCAATATAGGTAAAAAACGCCAAGTAGAAAAACTTATTTTACAAGTTTATACACTGTTATATAAAAAGAGAAAGCATAGACTATCAGATATAGTAGTAGGAGATTATAAAAAAATGGATAAAAAGAAAAAATTGTTCTGTGAAATTCATCCCGCTTTTTATGCGATTTCAGTACGCAAAGGTATATTGAAAAGACACGTTGATAATCTAAGACAAAAAACAAAGTTTGCTCGTACATTTAAAAAAGAACAATTGCCAAATGTGGTTCATAGTTATTCGACACACTTGATTAAAAAAGGTAAAGATATTGATCCTGAATTACAATACAATAAAGCATATAATATTCAACTAGCTTCTTCTAAAATGGATGGGATTATAATAAAACCTGGTGAAGAATTTTCATTTTGGAAGCTAGTGGGTAAGATTAATAAGAAAAATGGTTATAAAGATGGCAGAGTCATTATAAATAACAAAGTACAACCAGGTATGGGGGGTGGACTTTGTAATTTAGCCAATTCAATCAATTTACTTATACAACATAGTCCATTAGAAGTTATTGAATTACATACGCATTCCGATGCTTTATCACCAGACCATGGCAAGCGAGTACCATTCGGAACAGGCACGTCTATCACGTATAACTACATTGATTATCGTTTTAAAAATACAACGGATCAAACGGTTCAGATTAATTTATGGGTTGAAAATGAAACCTCTTATGCAGAGTTAAGAAGTGAAAAGCCGTTTCCAGTCAAATTTAATTTGATTGAAAGAGATCATCATTTTACTAAAGTGGATGGTAAATTTTACCGTAAGTCTAATATTTATAAAGAAACAATTGATAAGAAAACGAATAAAGTCATAAAAGAAGAGTTAGTATATAAAAACAATTCTGAAGTATTGTTTGATTATGATTTAATACCGAAAGATTTAGTAGTATAAATTAAACAAATTAAAACCTGTTCTCAACAGCGTCGTTGGGAACAGGTTTGTTCTTGTTATTGGGCTTGTAACACACCGTCTTGCATGTGATAGACTTTGTCGCAGAATTGGGTTAATCGCTCGTCGTGGGTAACGATAATGCATGTTTTGTTTCGTTGCTTTGTTTGATGTTCTAAGATTTTCATAACGGCCATCGCGTTGTCTGTATCTAACGAAGCAGTGGGTTCATCGGCTAATATAATAGATGGATTAGTGTAGATTGCTTTGGCAATGGCAACACGTTGCTTTTGACCACCTGATATTTCGCTAGGAAGTTGGTTCTCTATTTCGGTCAGGCCTAATTGATTTAGTAAATCTTTATATTCATCTTTATTGAGTACATCTTTTTTATACTTTTTAAGTAACTGAAATTGTTGTTTAACCGTTAAAAATGGCACTAAATTAGTGGATTGTAAAATAAATCCAATTTCTTGAATTCTAATACGGGCAAGGGCCTTTTGTTTTAATTGGGTAATATTTTGATGATTAATCCATATGTCACCCGTAGTAGGTGTTTGTAATGCACCTGCCATTGTTAAAAAAGTACTTTTCCCAGAACCAGATGGCCCTACAATGGCGATGAGTTCGCCTTGATTAAACGACAAATCAGTTGATTTAACAGCTTCTATGGTTTGGTTACCATCTTTAAATGATTTCGTGACAGCTTTAAATTGTAACATTTGCATACTCCTTTCTATCCAATTGCTTTCAATGGATCAATTTTTCTGATAGATAAGACTGAAAATAGACTTCCTAATAATGAAATAATGATGAGTACTATACCAAATATAAGTAGTATGATGATATTAAACTGTATTGGAACAGCGTCAGGCAGAATAGTGCTTGTTAATAATGTTAGTCCTAGTCCAATTGCCGTACCAATCAGTGACAATATAAAGGTTTGTGCTAATACCATTTTAGCTAGATAGGTATTAGTGAAGCCTTGTGCTTTTAAGACACCGAATAGATTAGTCTTTTGTAGCGTCATGACGTATAAGAACACACCGATAACCGTTGCTGAAATTACAAATAAGAAAGAAATCATAAAGTTTAAAGTTAGATTTTGCGCTTTATAACCCGGTAAATTTTCAATAAATGTATTGATAGATACGCCTTCTAAATCACCATCGAGCTTATGATCCTTCCAATTTTTATCTTTCACGACAATGGCATTGGTTTTATCTTTTGATAGCGCTGGATTGATCTTTTCAATCGTTTTGTTATTAGAAAAAATCACTGGTGATGCATTGTACTTCGCACTTTCTGTAATACCAACGACCTTCAATTTCTCATCTGATTGTGACAATGATAATGTATCGCCAACTTTGAATCCTTTATCTTTAAGGGTTTGGTCAATCACCACTTCATTAGGCTTTTTTACTTGATGCCCGTCAACTAATTTTGGCACTAAAAATGAATGAGATGTCACACCGAAGAGTAAGGCATTTTCTTCTTTTTGTTTATTAGAAACGATGACACCTTGTTGTTTCAATGATGTTGCTTTTTTGAAGTTGTCTTTCACTTTGGATTGATCAAATACAGATTGTTCTACGGTTTGATTGGCATCTTTATTTAAAATAATAGCGTCAGCATGCCACTTTTCAATGCCTTCTGTATTCATTTTGATTAACCCATTTGCAAGTCCAGATAATAAAAATAATAAATAGCTAATGAGTACCAAAATCCCAATAATTAAACTGAACTTAAGTTTGTTTCTTTTAATTTCATTCCAGGCTAAGAACATTAGGTTGTATCCTCCTTTGAAAATAGATAAGACCGTTATATAACTTATCGTGATTAGATTACTTTAAGATACCATTTTTTACGCTTATTTCATAAAATTTCGGTTGATTTAAAATGATAACAAAGCATTGGTAATATTCATATAATTAGTTGAATGTGATATAACCTGTTATAATCAAAGCTCAAATAAGTTAACCTGAGGAGGTTAAATATGAATGAACAAGTCTTGGTCACAGGTGGTAGCGGGTTCTTAGGAATGCGTATCATTAGTGAACTATTAAAAGATGGCTATGAGGTACGTACGACGTTACGTTCTTTAGATAAAAAGAAACAAGTAATTAAAACATTAAATGATCATCACATAAAAACTGATAAATTATCATTTGTAGAAGTGGATTTATCGAAGGATGAACATTGGAATGAAGCGATGAAAGATTGTAAATATGTATTGAGTGTCGCTTCACCAGTATTTTTTGATATTCCGGAAGATGAAAAGGAAGTCATTAGACCAGCAATTGAAGGTATTCAACGAATTTTGAGAGCAGCGGAGAAAGCGAATGTGAAACGTGTAGTGATGACGTCAAACTTTGGTGCTGTTGGTTTTAGTAATAAAGATCAATCTAGTGTCACTACCTAAGAAAACTGGACAAACCAAGATGAACCGGGATTGTTAGCTTATGAAAAATCTAAGTTATTAGCAGAGAAGGCGGCATGGGACTTCGTTAAGAATAAGGATAATGATTTAGAATTTGCGACGATTAATCCTGTAGCAATGTTAGGGCCATCATTAGATAGCCACGTATCGGGAAGTTTTAATATTATTAAAAATCTCGTGAATGGTTCATTGAAACGTGTGCCTAATATCCCATTAAATGTGGTAGATGTTAGAGATGTGGCACGTTTACACATTTTAGCGATGACTACACCTGAGGCCAATAACCAACGATTTATCGCCACGGCAGACGGACAAATTTCAATGCCAGAAATTGCCCAATTAATTAAACATCAACGTCCTGAATTAGCTACTCATACATCTACAAAGAAATTGCCTAACTTTGTATTAGGTTTAGGTGGGAAGTTTAATAAAGAGGCTAAAGAAGGTAAATTGTTACTTGATATGAATAGAAATGTAAGTAACGAACATGCTAAATCAATACTTGGTTGGCGCCCAATTGGAACACAAGAAGAGGCAATTCTAGAAGCGCTTGATAGTATGGCTAAATATAACTTGATTAAATAAATTAAAAAAGCAGTAGTAGGTCAGTGTTTAAAATGACTTACTACTGCTTTTATGTTGTAAATCTATTTTCCTAATAATTTAACAACGCGACGTTGTTGTTCTTTACCCGTTGGATCAGCTTGTGTTTTAAGTTCAGTAAATGCTTCAGACCAGTCTGATGTACGAGTACGAATAGGTGGTTCTTCCATTTCTAACGTATTAAGTATGACGGTAGCGACTTCTTCAGAAGTTTGAGATGAGCCCGCGCCATAATTCTCTTTAAGACCACCTAAGTATGAATCAAGGATTGGCTTGTACTCATCATCTTTAAGACCACCCGTAGACTGTAGTTGTGCCATCACATTGTTTGTGAATTCTGATTGAATGCCACCTGGTTCAATGAGAGTAAATTTAATATTGAATTCCGGTTGAACGTAACTAGCCATCGCTTCCGTATAACCTTCTACACCGAATTTAGTTGCACAATAAATTTCGTTAAATGGTTGACCTACAAGACCGCCAACAGAAGATATATTAATGATACGACCTTCTCTTTGATTTCTCATATATGGTAAGACTGCTTTTGTCATACGTATGACGGCCATTAAGTTTAAATTCAATTGCCACATGATTTCATCATCTGTTGCGAGTTCCGTTGTTTTAACAAAGCCAGCACCTGCGTTATTAATAAGGATATCAATACGACCTTCAGTATTGATAATGTCAGTAACGACTTGATTGATATGATTTAAGTTTGTAACATCTAGTTGTTTGACTTCTAAGTCTATACCGTCTTGCTGTGATAATTGTATGAGTGCATCTTGTTTTTCTAAATGACGCATCGTTGCGTATACTTTATATCCATTTTTAGCAAGTAGTGAAGCAGTTTCTAAGCCTAAGCCTGTTGAAGACCCAGTAATTAATGCGATTTTTTTATTCATGAACGAATACCCCGATTATTTTTATTTAAATGATTAGTTGCGCTAAGTTTACGTGGTTATCAATGGAATAGCAAAGATTTAAGACCAACGTTGTTCAACTTTTCCGAATTTCCAAATCAATGTTGAAATCAACCATGTGATTAAGAACAAACCAACCAAAATATAACCTAAATAGTCAAATTGAATGGATTGAATTAGTGACCAAAAGCCACCTGATAACGCAAATTTATCAGCCATAATTTGTAACAACTCTATTAGGCCAATTATTAAAGCTGCGATAACTGAAATGGTTGTAATTGTAATGTTGTAATAGATTTTACGAATAGGATTAAAGAATGCCCAATTGTAGGCAGATTTCATCACTACACCATCTAAGGTATCTAATAAACTCATACCAGCCGCAAATAAAATAGGTAATGATAAGATACCTATAAATGAAATAGCTTGTTGAGAAGCACCAGATGACAACGCGAGCAATGCAATTTCACTTGCTGTATCAAATCCTAAACCAAAGAGGAAACCTAATGGTAATACGTGCCAACTTCTACTGATGACTTTGAAGTAAGGTCCTACAAATCGAGTGATAAAACCTCTAGATTCTAAAAGTTCATTCACTTCTTCATCATCAATGCCTTTTTGTTTACGTAATTTCATAAATAATTGAACTAGAGATACTAGAATAATTAAATTTAAGTTACCAATTAAAACTAAGAAAAATCCGGAAACTAACGTGCCAATCGTACCACCTATGTCTTGGAAATGGGGTAATTCACTTTTAGCCCATTTGACTGATATGCCTAGTAATACAGCCATTAAAAATACGACTGTAGAGTGACCGATTGAAAAGTAGAAACCGACACCTACAGGATCGCGACGTTGTTGTAATAACTTCCTAACTGTATTATCGATGGCAGCAATATGATCGGCATCGAAAGCGTGACGTAAACCTAACGTATATGCCAAAATACCCATGCCAAATAAAATATGATGATCTTTACCTGCAAACCATAAAAAGCTAAATCCAATAATGTGTAGTAAGATGACAATGCTTATGTATGGTAACCAACTTAATGATTGTCGTTGCATTGATTTCAAAATAATACCCTCTTTCTGATAAACATAATAATTAATCATACTCCGATTGATGATAAACGCATAGAAAATTTTATTGGTGTAACAAAAATGTTATGCCGAAAATAAATTAGTTTTAATTATTATTTAATTAATATTTCAATTAAATAAGGTTAATAGATTAAACGTTTGAATGATTATATTGTCAGGTATAGATTAATGACAAGTTTTTAAATAAAGGGGGAGATGCCAAATGGTTGAACATCAAGGGTGTGTTAAATGCGGACATACTGAAGTCGAAGAGGGCACACTTTCTGCAACTGGTTCAGGGCTCTCAAAAGTTTTTGATTTACAACATAATAATTTTATAACGATTACTTGTAAAAATTGTGGTTATACGGAATTTTATAAAGATGATAAGAATAGAAAATCAGATATCATTGATCTCTTTTTCGGTGGCTAGTGACTGACTATGAGTCCTTAAATATACTATCTTTAATCGTTGATAATGAGTATATGAATGAACATCCCAATTGTTGAATTAGGCGTTCAATATGTTGGGATGTATTTTTATAAACAAACTATTGTTTTTCTGATTCATTTATTAGTAGACTGATATTATTATAACGATTGAGACGTGTGAAGGGAGGACTTTGATGAATAATGAATATAAAAAAGGCATATTTTTCGCACTAGGTGCATATGTTTTATGGGGCATTTTACCTATATATTGGGAACTGATTCATCATATTGGTGCATTTGAAATTTTAGCCTTTAGAATTATCTTTTCAGCGATATTCATGATTTTTATTTTAATCATTGGCAAGAATCAGAGGCAAGCATTTATTCGAGATGTGAATCAATTGGTGACACATCCTATAAAACTTGTAGCCATCGTCGTTGCTGGTTATGTGATAACAATTAACTGGGGGACATTTATATGGGCAGTGACGAATGGACATGTATTACAATCTAGTTTAGGTTATTATATTAATCCATTAGTGAGTATCTTATTAGCGCTCATTTTCCTAAAAGAAAGATTTAATAAATTTGAATGGTTAGCGATACTATTTGCATTTATTGGCGTACTTTACATGACATTGAAAGTAGGAGAATTCCCAATCGTGTCACTCATGTTGGCATTTTCATTTGGGATTTATGGATTATTGAAAAAGGTTGTCCATATCGATGCGATTAGTAGTATTACAGTAGAATGTATTGTCACGGCTCCTGCAGGTTTAATTTATGTAGGTTACTTATGGCAACAGCACCAACTTAGCTTTGGTATGAACATGTCATCGTTCTGGTTATTATTCTCTGGTGCGATTACAGCGATTCCTTTAATACTATTCTCAGCAGGCGCAAAACGTATTCCACTATCTTTAACAGGGTTCATCCAATATGTTGGACCGACCATTATGTTTGTTTTAGGTATCTTCTTATTTAACGAACCGTTTGATATCAATCAGTTGATAACGTTTATCTTTATCTGGATAGGTATTGTGTTATATAGTACATCTCAATATTTAAAAATGAAAAGAAGACCAATTACAGAATAAGAAAAATCATCACCTTTACCCAAGAATAAGTGGTATAGGTGATGATTTTTTATTGATATTGAATTGATTAAAATATACCGATTAATTTCATCCATAATGAGCCTAAGCCAATCCAGATGATAAAGTAGACGAATCCTAATACGATATTCATTGTCCACCAACGTTTTTGTGTGATGTAGCCTGAGCCATAAAGAATAGGCGCTGGACCACTACTATAGTGTGTTGTTGACGCTAATAAGTTACCGAAGAACCCAAGAATTAAAGCACTGAATAATGGAGGTGCTCCGGCTGCGACTGCCACACCTAATAATGCAGCATACATCGCACTGACATGTGCAGTTGCACTTGCGAATAAATAATGTGAATAGAAGAAAAATAGTATAAGTAGCACAATGACAATTGGCCAACTTAAACCATGTAAGCTATGTGCAATCAATTGACTCAACCATGGAATAAATCCTAGTTGGTTTAACTGATCTGCCATGAGTACAAGCACTGAGAACCAAACTAATGTATTCCAAGCACCTGTTTCATTTAAAATATCTTTCCATGTTAAGACACCGGTAAGTAATAGTAATGCTAACGCAATAAACGCTGTTAATGTTGCATCAACATGCATAAAGCTACCTGTTACCCATAATGCTAATGCCACGATAAAGATACCTGTCATGAATTTTTCAGCAATGGATATAGGTCCCATATTGGCTAATTCATTTTCAGCCCACTGTTTGGCATTGGGTGTTTCCTTTACAGTAGGTGGATACATTTTATAAATAATAAATGGAACGACGATTAAGGATACTAGTCCTGGTACTAGTGCAGCTAAAAACCAATTCATCCACGTAATATGTACATGCGCAGTTTTTTCCGCTAAGTTTTGAGCTAGTGGATTACCTGCCATTGCAGTTAAGAACATTGCTGCTGTAATGAGGTTACCTTGGAATTCAGTGAAAATGAGAAAGGCACCCATTTTACGTTCTGTACCATCTTTAGGGCTTGAACCAAATGATTCAGACAATGATTTAATAATAGGGAACATAATACCACCGGCACGTGCAGTATTACTTGGTGTTGCAGGGGCTAATATTAAATCGACGCCTACTAATGAATAGGCTAAGCCCAAGGTCTTTTTCCCAAACAGTTTGACGAATTGCAGTGCGATTCGACGACCTAAACCCGTTTTAACAAAACCTCTTGAAATAAAGAATGCCATAGCGATAAGCCATATACTATTATTTCCGAATCCTTGGACAGCGGTCTTAATATCTACAACACCAACCAAAACGGTTAATGTAAATCCAATAATAGATACGGCACCAATGGGCATAGGTTGCGTGATACAAGCGATGATCGTAGCGACAAATATCGCAAACATATACCATGCTTGAGTATCTAGTGCGTCTGGTTTAAAAGGGGTTAATGCCCATATGAGTAAACCAACTACAATAGGAAGAATAAACTTTTTGTATTTTACATTATTTTCCAAGATGAGTTTCCTTCTTTCTTTCTATTAGAAAATTCATTAATACACCACTAGGATAATCCTATTTATAGTGAATGTACAGAGGGTTTGAGTAATTAATTGAGAATCATTTTCGATGATTTAGGACATAAAAAAAGACCTCACTTTACAAGTGAAATCCTTTAAATGATGATAGTCTAAGATACTGTTTTAACAACCAGACTATCAAAAAGCATTGTTGAATTATTGTTGTTTTGTGACACGTGCCATTTCTTCAATTTTACCAGCGTGAAGCGGTATATGAATAGCATTTAACATTAATAATCCTTCCACTGTGGAGAATCCTGCAATGGGTTGATCTAGTGTTTGTGCTAACTGTTCATCTGTTAATTGTCTTGCACGTTCAGGAATAGTTTGAATATCTTTTAAAATCTCATCGATACTCGGCACACCACCTTCAATTTGAGGCCAGTCAGCTGGTTTAGATCCAGGCGCAAATAGTTGTCTATAGCGTTCTAAGTCAACCACATGTTGATTGCCTTTAGATAATGCATTTTCAAAAACAGTTAATACATGACCGAATTGCCAATGTATATTATTAGGAAATACATCACTATCTTGATCTAAAATATCTTCAACTTTCCAACTATCATACATATTTACTAAATAATGAACACCCGTATCTATAACATCATAAACCGTATTCGTCATCGTTCATCTCTCCTCTGTATAAAAAATATACTTAATCGTTCTAATTGTGTTTACCCAGAATCATCGCATCTTAGACATTATTAAATGAGTGTGATTGATAGTGAATATTATGAAGTGACTATCTTTTATTGTAAGATAGTTGACAAGAATAGATTTATTGACTATCTTATATTATAAGATAGTAGTCGGAGGCGTTGATGATGTCAGTATCAAATCAAATGATGAAAGGACTGCTAGATGGCGCAATTTTAGGACTAATAGCTAAAGGTGAAACATATGGTTATGAAATATTAGAAAAATTGCATGCCCATCAATTTCCTGAAATTAGTGATGGAAGTATTTATCCTGTACTCTTACGTTTGAGTAAAAAAGGATACGTAGAAACAACAGTTCGTAAATCTGATAATGGTGGGCCTAAAAGAAAATATTATACGATTACAGAAAGCGGCAAAGTAGAGTTAGCAGCATTTCAAGAGAAGTGGAAGTATTTAAACTCAGGTATGAATAATTTATTCGGGAGTGAATAGTTATGTTGAGTAAAGAATCGGAAAATTTCTTGGACAAATTAAGAGTTGAACTTCTTTTTAGAGGAAAAGACGAAGATGAAGTGAATGAGATAGACGATGAATTGCGAGATCATTTACTGACTGCTGAACAAAATGGTGAAGATGTACGGCCAATTATCCAGACGCCTGTAAAATCATATGCAGATCGTTTTGCTAAAGAAATGACATTGACACAGGGACTATATAAATATGTGATGTACTTTATAGTATTCTTATTGGCCATTTTTATGATACCTAGAATGCTTGATCAAGGTACGTTTGATGTGTCAGTATCACTCCTGCTTTATATTATAGGTGTATTCGTTTTAGGTGTGGTTGTACAACTCGTAGTGATGAGGAAAGCGTTAGTTCGATGGGGAGATAAGAAAGAGTCTTACATTGTGATCATAGGATTTGGTATAGGTGTTTATTTATTGATGATAGCTGGCGAATATTTATTAAGGCATTATCCAATCTATACTATGATTAAATTATCTAATATACAAAGTTTAGTGATTGGACTCATTTTACTCATTTTGACAATGATTGGTTGCTTTATAGTTAAACAGAAGATTTTCGCATTTATTATTTTAATAGTGTCTGCACCTAACATAATTGCGCACCTTTTCACTGGAAATATGAGTGGTAATCGTGAAACATTTATTATTATTTCCTCGGTAATACTGTTAGTGATTAGTTGGGGATTCATAGGTTATTATATTTATAAGCTCTGGAAATTAAGAAAAAGAGATAAACGTGAATAATTCTATTAAAAAAGGTGGCAGTAGGATGTATAAGTATAAAAAGAGGAATCCTTTTTCTACCCAATCATCTCCAGTTTATGATGAAGGGAATCGACATATTGTTGATATACAGAAAGTTTTTCGTAATCCATTTCAAAGAATCGTAAGTATTGTCACATTATCTTTAAGATTTAGAAGATATGAATTGAGGAATTCAGCAGGAGAAATCGTTGTCGAAGCTAGTGCGAAGTCTGTGTTAGAGGGTAAACATTTTGAATTGTATTATCATGACAAGGGCAGCACACAAAAGGTTTTATTTGATAAGAAAAGTAGTGGAACAAAGGATACGTATGGCATTATTAAATTAGATAATCGAATTTTAAATATATATGCCGATGAAAATAATCAGACGCACATTAAAGATGCTAAATTAGATCGTGATATTGCATATTGGAAACAAGTTGGGGACTACGCAGAAATACGTGGTGGAGAAGATCGCTTTTTTGAAGATCATAAGATCTTGTGCATTGCGATACTTCATATCTTTGCAGTGAATCATGTCTATACACGCCATAAAGGATGGTCAATGATAGGACCGCCTACGATATAAAAAATAGCCAAGAATGATAGGATTAGGTCATTCTTGGCTATTTTTATATGAATTAATGTGTCTCACCTAAAGCAATTTTGATGTCATCATTTCTGTCAATTGCTTCGATTGCTGCAATTAACCCTTTAACAATTGTGTCCAGTGATAATGAGGGTGATTGTTCTGAGGATTCGACTTGTTCTGGAATATAAGGCACATGAATGAATCCGAATAGCAGGCTTGGAAAACGTGTAGCATTTAAGTAACCGAGTTGATATAAAATATGATTGCATACAAACGTACCTGCACTGTTTGATAGCTTGGCAGGAATGCCTTGTTGTTTGATATTTTCTGTCATTCGTTTAACAGGTAAATTTGAAAAATAAGCTGATGCACCCTTAGGTTGTATAGGAATATCAATAGGTTGTTGTCCGTCATTATCAGCTATTCTGGCATCATCTATATTGATACCGATACGTTCAGGTGTGATTTCGGCACGCCCACCGGCTTGACCTACTGCAACGACAGCATCATATTGTTCAGAATCTAACGCTTGTTGTATGACATTCATCACTTTATGAAAGACAGTTGGCACTTCTAACTTTGTAATATCATGTTGTCCGATATGGTTAGGCAACTGCTTAACCGCCTCCCAAGAAGGATTAACTTGATTACCCTCAAATGGATCAAATCCAGTAACTAGAATCTTCATACGCCCACCTCATTAAATTAATATTTATTGAATCATAACATGATTATGTATGCTTTAAGAGTATTATAGAATGAGTTAAATCCAAATGTAATATTGATATGCATAATTGCGGATTTGAATATGAAAAGAATTTCACATCTAACTCTAAAAGAAATCGCTTACAATATAGATAGGAGGATTAAATATTGTTAAGTAACAGACAAACTAAAATTTTGTATTTCTTGTTGAAAACAGAATCATTTGTATCAATTGCCAGGTTAGCTGAAATGTTTGATATCTCACAACGTTCTATACAATATGATTTACAAAATATTGAAAGTTTTCAAGACAATAAACAATTCGTATTAATGAGGCATAAGTCATTAGGCGTAAAAGCTAAAACATTGGATCAAAAAATTTATGATTCGGAACTTGATAATTTATCAGAAATAGTTCATTTAACTAAAAACGAACGTAAGACAAATATACTGATTACACTTTTTGAAGCGACACAACCATTGTCATCTAATCATTTAGCAGAATTAATGAAAGTATCGAGACGAACGATTGTGAATGACCTTAAATTAGTACAACAATGGTTGGCATCCTACCATTTAGAAATGAAGTATATTCAAAACAAAGGATTTATTATCAATGGAGAAGAAGAAGCATTAAGACAAGCTTATGCAAATATAGTTAAAAATTATTTCAAAATGACTGTGCCTTATTTTCAAGATAACTTATTTTCTGAAGAAGAATTAGCGCTTGTGAGAAAAACGGTCATAGAAACGTTAAATGAAGAAGATTATCGACTCGTTCAATCTCCAGTAGATGGTTTAGTTTATCATATTATCATCGCTATACACAGATTGAAATTAAATTACTCAATCGATGTTCCAAAAGAAGAATATGAAAAAGTATGTGATACGGTTCAATATCGTATTTCACAAAAATTGAAAAAGAATTTAGAAATTAAATTTGATATTCAATTTTCTGAATCGGAAGCTATTTTTATAACATTACATTTGTTGAGTTCCAAAATTTCTAGTATCAAGGAAAATAATATAAATACTGGAGAACTAGAACAATTTTTAAATGAACTTATTAAACAAGTTAGCGTAAAAATAGGTGTAGATTTAAGAGAAAACAGCAAATTATTAAATGGTTTGATTGTTCATATACAACCTGCAATTCATAGAATGAAATTTAATCTGGTTGAGAAGAATCCTTTAAAAGAAGATATTAAAAAGCAATACAAAAATGTTTATGACATAGTGAAGAGAAATATCCATATCATTGAAGAAGCCTATGATATATCATTTACAGAAGATGAAATTGCATATATGACAGTGCACTTTGTATCAAGTATAGAACGCATTTCCACACAAAAAAGTAGTTATATCAAAGTAGTATTACTTTGTGGCTCTGGCATTGGAACCTCTCAATTACTGAAAAGTAAATTAGGCAATTTGTATCCTGAATTTGACGTGATTGATGCATATTCGATTTATCAAATTGATGAAGAAGAATTGTTGAAAAAGGGTGTCGACTACATTATTTCTACAGTAGATTGTCATTTTGATGAAATACCAGTTGTTACGGTTGATACCTTTCTTAATAAAAGTTCAAGAGATCAATTGAACCAAATTGTGAATCAATATAGAGAATCTAAAGTCGTTCAATTAGAACAAATAGGAGAAAACCTTAGAGAACTATTACCAGAACACAGAATAACTAAAACTGAACATATGATTAATAAAGATAGGGCGATATATCAAGTGTCTGATTTATTATTACAAGATAATATTATTGAAAGTAGATATGCAGATGCGATTATAAAGCAAATGGAATCGTTTGGACCTTATATGGTAATTAGTCCTCATATAGCATTATTACATTCTGATACCACTTATGTTCAAAAAGGTGCTGGATTTGCAATGACATATGTAGACAACGGTATTCCATTCGGTCATCAGAAATATGACCCAGTTAAGGTGATTATCGTCCTAGCAACGAAAAAACCACATTTACATCTCAAAGCATTAGGACAATTGAGCCAACTATTAACGGATGATATTAAAAAGAAAGCTTTTTTAGAAGGCAATATACAAATGATAAATCAATATATAAATGAAATTTCAGAAGAAAGGATGAATTGAGTGACTTTAGATATTTTGACAGAGGACAAAATAGTTATAAAGGAAAAAGTATCGACTTGGTCCGAAGCTATAGAAATAGCAGCACAACCTTTATTAGATAATCATAGTATTAATAATAATTATGTAAGTGCAATGATAGAAAGTGTGAATGAAATGGGACCATATATTGTTATTGCACCAGAGATAGCTATTGCACATGCAAGGCCTGATAATAATGTAAAAGAAGTTGGGTTAAGTCTTTTGAAACTTCATCAACACATTAATTTTGCTGAAGATAGTCATTATGCTTCACTCATTTTTGTCTTGAGTGCAATTGATAATACATCACATTTAACTATATTACAAAGTCTAGCAAGCGTATTAGGAAACCAAGCAATTGTAAATCAATTAGTGCAAGCTGAAAACAAGGAAGACATTTTAAAATTATTAAAGGAGAATGATTAATATGAAAATTTTAGTAGTATGCGGACACGGTTTAGGAAGTAGTTTTATGGTTGAAATGAATGCACAAGAAGCTTTGAAGAATTTAAATGCACCTTCGGATATTGAAGTCGAACATAGTGATATTATGACTGCTAGTCCAGAAATGGCAGACTTATTTATATGTGGTAGAGATTTGGAAGAAAATGCAGAACGTTTAGGTGATGTATTAGTTCTAGATAATATTTTAGATAAAGAAGAATTACAAAATAAATTGGAAAGTAAATTGAATGATTTAAATATGATTTAGAGAGGTGGACATATGAAAGCCATATTAGATTTTATAGTAGATATTTTAAGTCAACCAGCTATATTAGTAGCACTTATAGCATTTGTTGGATTATTAGTTCAAAAGAAATCTGCTTCAGCAATTACTTCTGGTACGATTAAGACAATGTTAGGTTTCTTAATTTTAAGCGCAGGAGCTGAAGTTGTTTCTAAATCTCTTGAACCTTTTGGGAAAATATTCCAACATGCATTTGGTGTTCAAGGAATCGTACCCAATAATGAAGCTATTATTTCGTTAGCTTTAAAAGATTATGGAACTACTGCAGCGCTTATCATGGTATTTGGTATGATTTTAAATATATTAATTGCTCGTGTTACAAATCTTAAGTATATATTCTTAACAGGACATCATACGTTTTATATGGCAGCATTTTTAGCTATTTTATTAACTGTAGGTCATATAAAAGGATCTTTAACTGTAGTCATAGGATCAATAATTTTAGGGTTAATTATGGCTATATTACCAGCTCTTGCTCAACCAACAATGAGAAAAATAACTGGCAATGATCAAGTCGCATTAGGTCATTTTGGTACTATTAGTTATTGGGCTGCTGGTGAAGTTGGTAAATTATTCAAAGGGAAATCTAAATCTACAGAAGATATTAAATTTCCTAAAGGGTTGAGTTTTTTAAGAGAAAGTACAATAAGTATTTCCATTACAATGGCATTGTTATATTTTATTGCTTCTTTATTTGCTGGAGTAAACTATGTAAATAAAATAAGTGATGGACAAAATTTTATAGTGTTTTCTGTAATACAAGGTGTTACATTCGCTGCAGGCGTATTTATTATCTTAACAGGAGTAAGATTGATACTAGCAGAGATTGTACCAGCATTTAAAGGGATTTCTGAAAAAATTGTGCCTAACTCTAAACCTGCATTAGACTGCCCCATTGTTTTTCCTTACGCACAAAATGCAGTATTAATTGGATTCTTTGTAAGCTTTATTACTGGTGTTATCGGTATGTTTGTATTGTTTTTATTTGGTGGTGTAGTTATTTTACCTGGAGTAGTTGCACATTTCTTTTTAGGTGCTGCTTCAGCAGTATTTGGCAATGCAAGAGGTGGTATAAAAGGTGCAATTGCAGGGTCAGCTTTAAATGGTTTGTTAATAACATTTTTACCATTATTATTCTTACCTTTCTTAGGAGATCTTGGACTTGCATCAACAACATTCTCTGATACCGACTTTTTAGCTGTTGGAATTGTATTTGGTAACATCGTCAAGTTTACTGGTATCATTGGGGCTATTATCTTTATCGTTGTTATTGCTACAGTAGCTATATTATTAAAAGGGAAATCAGATAAAAAAGTAGAACAGTCATAAACCCAATGACTCAATAAAAAAACAGGTCGTAAAACGTATCGTTTTACGGCCTGTTTTAAATATTTTAATTATGCGTGTGCATGTTCTGGAACGTCTTTGAAGTTTTCTAAACGACGTTCCCATTCTTCATCACTAATATCATGTGTTGCAACGTAACGGTTGCGTTCATGTTTAGCGCAGTCGTATGAGCATGCGCCTAAATATTTTTCTTCATTTTCTTCTGAAACAAGGATTTGTTTGTTACATTCTGGGTTGGCACAATTGATATAACGTTCGCAAGGTGTGCCGTCGAAATGTTCTTTACCGACCACTGTTTTCTCAACTTGGTTAACATCCACGCTAATACGTTCATCGAAGACATACATTTTACCATCCCAGTATTGGCCTTTGGTTTCTGGGTCTTTACCATAAGTTGCGATACCGCCGTGTAATTGACCAACGTTTTCGAAACCTTCTTTAACTAACCAACCTGAGAATTTTTCACAACGAATACCACCTGTACAATAAGTGACAATGTTTTTACCGTCTAATTTGTCTTTGTTGTCGCTAATCCAATCTGGCAAGTCTCTGAAACGTGTAATGTCTGGACGCACAGCACCACGGAAATGACCTAAATCAAATTCGTAATCATTTCTAGCATCTAAGATGATTGTATTTTCATCTTCAAGTGCTTCTTTAAATTCTTTTGGTGAGTAGTATTTACCAGTTGTTTCACGTGGATCTACATCTTCTTCTAAATCAAGTGCAACGATTTCTTTTCTTGGACGTACGTGCATTTTTTTGAATGTGTGACCTTCAGCTTCATCAATTTTGAATGTCATGTCTTTAAAACGTTCGTCTGCATGCATATGTTCAATATATTTATCTGTATCTTCTTTAGTACCTGATAGTGTACCGTTGATACCTTCTGTTGATACTAAGATACGTCCTTTTAAGTTATTCTCTTTACAGAATGCTAAGTGTTCTGCAGCAAATGTTTCGGGGTCTTCAATCGTTGTATATTTGTAATATAAAAGTACTCTATAATCCATTTTCTATTCTCCTCTAATCTATTAATCTATGTGTTTTACATCATTATTTATGCATTGTTAAGCGTTTCGTTAATGTCTACGTATTTTTACACCATTATAATATTGTACCAAAATTAGCAAATGATTCAATATCTCAGCTTATAAATCATTCAAGTGACTGAGTATTTAAATGTATTTTACTAAGATATAAAACTGACAAAATAAGGCAATAATGATTTGAAAATGTGCATATGTCACAGAATCAGCAAATTGGTTATATCCCTCAATGACTTTAAATTTAATTTCAGATAAAATAGTGATGATATCATTATATATGAAAGAAGGGGTATGAAAATGGAAAATAATGGTTTACCAACATTAAAGTATGAGGGGCTATCGGCTAGTGTGGCGCCGATTGTTTCGGAAAGTGAATTGCAAACGATAACAGCTGAACCATGGGTGGAAATCTCGGATAAAGGATTACAACTTGAGGGCTTAAACTTTGATCGTGATGGGCAATTATTCTTACTTGATGTCTTTGAAGGTAATATCTTTAAAGTTAACCCAGACACTAAAGAAGTGACACGTCCATTTAAATCGAAAAAAGAAAATCCAGCAGCCATTAAAATTCATAAAGACGGTCGATTATTTATATGCTATTTAGGTGATTTCAAATCGACAGGTGGTATATTTGCTACAACTGACAAAGGGGACCAATTTGAAGAGATTATTTCAGAATTAAATACGAAATATTGTATTGACGATATGGTATTTGATCGTAAAGGTGGCTTTTATTTTACTGATTTTAGAGGTTATTCAACTCATCCTCTAGGCGGTGTGTATTATGTATCACCAGATTTTCAAAAGGTGACACCTGTGATTCAAAATATTAGTGTCGCAAATGGTGTGGCCTTAAGTACAGATGAACGTGTACTTTGGGTGACTGAAACGACTACGAACCGATTACATCGTATTGAATTAGAAGAAGATGGTGTGACAATTGCACCATTCGGCGCGACGATTCCTTATTATTTTACTGGTCATGAAGGTCCAGATTCTTGCTGTATTGATAGTGATGATAATTTGTATGTTGCAATGTATGGACAAGGGAGAGTCTTAGTATTTAATAAAAAAGGCTATCCTATTGGGCAAATTTTAATTCCAGGTCGAGATGAAGGTCATATGCTACGCTCTACGCATCCACAATTTATTCCTGATACAAATCAACTTATTATTTGTTCAAATGACATCGAAATGGGTGGCGGATCGATGTTATATACGGTAAATGGATTTGCTAAAGGTCATCATAGTTTCCAATTTCATTAAAAAAAGTATGAAAAAAACGGTTTTCTACGTATATGTAGAAAACCGCTTTTTAATATATATTAGTCTTGGATTGAAAATTCTGCTGAAACTTCGAATTTTACTTCTCTACCTAACATTACGCCACCAGTTTCTAATGCTTGGTTAAAGCTAATGCCATATTTTTCTCTATCGATTTTACCAGTTACGATGAAACCAGTTACTTGTTCACCGTTCATAGGATTTTTACTTACGCCATTATATTCAACGTCGAATTTTTCTTCGTGTGTTTCGCCTTTGATTGTTAAGTCGCCAACAACACTATTTTCACTTACTTCTTTAGATACGAAAGTGATTTTATCAAATTCATCAGTACCGAAGAAATCGCCTGTTTTTAAGTGGTTGTCACGGTCTTCGTTACCAGTATTGATTGAAGCAGGATCAATTGTTGCAGTTGCTTTTAAAGTACTTAAATCGTTAATATCGCCTTCAACGTTAACGTCGAATTTTTCGAATGCACCTTTCACTTTTGAAACCATTAAATGTTTGATTTGGAAATCTAATGCACTGTGTACGCTATCGAATGTAAATTGAGTCATAATTAACTCCTCCGTTTTCTCTTTTTAAATATATCATTTATATTTGATATAAAGAATATACCACGTACATTTTAGAAAAGCAAACTTTTTATTATTAAATCTTCAAAAGTTTATATCTTTTCTACTCTAAAAGTATATTTAACTTCTAAATGTGTCAAATGAAAACATATTGGGAATAGAAAATAAAAAGACAGGTAAATATTTTAATCAAAGGAGTTATCAAAGATGCGTATCACAAGAGGTATCAATCATATTGGATTGACTGTTCCAGACATTGAAGTAGCGACAGAATTTTTCAAACAAGGATTAGACGGGAAAGTGGCTTATGACAGTCAAACACTAAAAGATAGTCCTAGAGAGGGCGAATTTGTTGAAGAGGTATTAGGCCTTGAGAAAGGTGCCAAAATTATTAAAAAACGAATGATGGTTTTTGGTAATGGTCCAAATATTGAACTTTTTGAATTTAAAGATGCTACGCAACAACAAGCTGTATCATTACAAGATATAGGTTTCACGCATCTTTCATTCTATGTAGATTATTTTGAGAAAGCTTTGGCACAAATCAAACGTGCAGGTGGACAACCTATATCTGAACCACATCTAAATACACGGTATGAAGATACGGAAGATAATCTAACGGTTTATGTTAAGACACCATGGGGAAGCTTAATTGAGTTACAAACGATACCAAATTGTTATTATTATCCTCCTGATAGTGAAGCGCATGTATTTATTCCGAATAAAATTGATGAATGATGTCATTATTGTTCGAAAGTGGGTATAAGTGAACTAAAGGGGGATGACAATGAATTATATTAAATACATTCAATCAGCAGATGGTACTAACCTATATGCGAAGGTCAACGAGGTATCGGAACCAAAGGCCAATATCATTGTTGTTCACGGTTTAGCTGAACACCTTGAACGTTATGATCATATCACTACATTTTTAAATGATAATCAATTTAACGTCATTAGATACGATCAACGTGGACACGGTCGTTCAGAAGGAAAGCCTGTATTTTATAGTAATAAAGATGAAATTGTAGAAGATTTAGATGCGATGATTCAATTTGTGAAAGAAACCTACAAAGGTAATGTCTATCTTATTGGACATAGCATGGGCGGATACACAGTCACATTATATGGTACAAAACATCCTGGTCTTGTCGATGGTATGATTACTTCTGGGGCATTGACACGGTATAACCTGAAATTATTTGGAGAACCTGACCGTAGTCAACCAGAAGATAAATATTTACCGAATGAACTTGGTGACGGTGTATGTTCAGATGAAGATACGATTCGAAAGTATGAATTAGACGATTTAGTAGCTAAAGATATCTCTTTTGGATTAATTTATACATTGCTTGATGGCGTAGAATTATTAAAAGCACAAGCAGCATCGTTTACTGATCCTATATTAATATTACATGGTAAGGAAGATGGTCTTGTGAGTTATCAAGATTCACTTGAATTGTTCAATGACATTAGTTCCGAACATAAATCAATCCATATTTATGATGGACTGAAACATGAAATATTTAATGAGGCTTCATATAATCAAAGTATTTTCCAGGAAATAGTAGACTGGTTAAATCATAATGTATCTCAATAAAATGATAACCGGGATAGTGCTAGCTATGCACTTATCCCGGTTATTTTTATATCAAACGATTAATGTAATAAAACTTGTGTGACTAACATGCCACCACCAAATACAAGTACAAAGACGACAACAGGCCATACAAAACGGAACCAGTGAGAATAACGCATATTAAGCATTTGTAATGTTGCCATGACTAGACCTGTTGGTGCTAAGAATAGCATTGCATATTGTCCAAATTGATATGCAGATACAATAGTATATCTAGGAATACCAACTGTATCAGCTAGTGGTGCGAAAATAGGCATCGCTAACACAGCTAATCCAGATGATGATGGAATAATAAATCCTAGGAAGAAGAAGATAAATAATAAAGCGATTATAAATAATGGACCTTGAATATGTTCTACGAGTGAAGAAGAAAAATGTAAAATCGTATCTGAAATGCGACCATTATTTAATACTAAGTTAATGCCACGTGCTAATCCGATAATGAGTGATACCCCAACTAAACTGGAAGCACCTTTGACAAATTCATCAACGACACCTTGTTCACCTAAACCATTAGGACCAGTTGCAGTGAGTAGCATGATAATAATGGTAAAGATAAGGAATGCAGAAGCCATTGTTGGGAACCACCAACCTTGTGACATCACACCCCATACCATGACTGGGAAAGGTATCACAAAGAGTAGTAAAATTAATTTTTTACGCATTGTAAATGATTGTTGTGTGGTATCGTGCTGCATCACAGACCATTGTTGATCAAATTCATCTTTGTCTTCGTAACTATAAGACGCGGTAGGGTCTTTTTTAATTTTTTTACTATACCAATAGAGGTAACCAATAACAAATAGTGCACCGATAATACAACCAGCGATACGCCAATACAAACCTTCAGTAAATGTAGTGCCGGCTGCATTAGATGCGATAACTACTGAAAATGGATTGATCGTAGAGAATGTTGAGCCCATCGAACTTGCTAAAAAGATAGCACCCACACAAACAATAGAGTCATATCCCATAGCTAAAAAGATAGGGACAAGTATAGGATAGAAAGCTACAGCTTCTTCCTCAATACCACATAAGGTACCACCAAGAACCATTAATATAGATACAAAGAAGATTAATAAAAATTCTCTGCCTTTGGTCTTTTTAGTTAGCGCCAGTAAGCCAGATTCAAAGGCACCACTAGCTTGAACGACACCAATTAAACCACCGAGTACTAAAATGAATACCATAATATCAGCAGCTTCAATCGTACCATTTACCATACTATTCGTAATATCAGACAAATGAGCAGGGTGTTGATCTAAGCGCTCATATGTATTGGGAATGGATACAGGTTTATTAATCGCACCTGAAGTAAATTGATCAATATCAATTTTGACACCCATCTTATCTAATTCATGTTGTGTAGCTTTGTGTGTTTCAACTTTACCTTGCGGACTTTCGACCTTTAATACATGATCATCATAAGATAATTTAGAGTAAGAACCTGCAGGAATCATCCAAGTTGCTAAAACAGCTAAAATCGTTAAGATGAATAAAATTGCAAATGCACCAGGCATTTTTAACTTAAACTTTCTTTTTGGTGAAGATGTATGACCATCGTTCATCGTGTGTTCCGTTTCCATTCAATCTCCTCCCTATACATACTTTATTAGTGAATAATTATAAATAAATATACATATAATTTCAAACAAATTAAGCATAACATTAATTATGAAAAATAATGAGGAAAAATTAACATTTTCAAAGAAAAAAATAATTGAGAATTAATGAAGTTCAATCCCACTGACTAAGCTGTTATTAAATCATGTTAGCTAAAAATAACCAGTACGTTTTTGTCTTCACGTACTGGTTTCGTCTGCCATCAATATACTATTGTTCGATATATCTTCTTAGATGTTTGGCGGTTACAGATTGTTCAACATCAAGTAAGCCCTGTGGTTCGCCGCTATAAAGGAGTTGTCCGCCTTTATCACCTGCATAGGGACCGATATCAATAAACCAATCTGCTTGTGTCATCATTGTTAAGTTATGCTCGATTAGGATTACTGTGTTACCTTGATCAATTAAATGATTGAAACATTCGATGAGTATGGGAAGGTCGTCTTCATGAAGACCAGTCGTAGGTTCATCAAAAATAAATATTGCATCATGTACGGTTTCTGTTAAATATTTACTCAATTTAACACGTTGTATCTCCCCACCAGAAAGCGTATCTAGAGATTGTCCTAGTGTCATGTAATTTAAGCCAGTATTTGCTAAAGCTTGTAATGGTTGAACAATGTGCTTATCATTTTTGAATTTTTCGATGGCTTCTTGGACAGTTAATGATAAAATATCAGCAATTGAGTAGCCATCAACTTTGGCTTCAAGTATTTCGGGACGATACCTTGTACCACCGCACATTTCACATGTTTGAGAGAAATCAGGCATAAATGCCAACTCAGTTTTAATTATGCCCTTACCATGACACTCAGGGCATGCACCTTCAGAATTATAACTGAACATACTTTTCTTAAGCCCAGTTTGTTGACTGAAGAACTCGCGCA
Source organism: Staphylococcus sp. AC872 (assembly GCF_979255425.1). Lineage (NCBI taxonomy): Bacteria > Bacillati > Bacillota > Bacilli > Caryophanales > Staphylococcaceae > Staphylococcus > Staphylococcus sp. AC872. The sequence goes on along the minus strand of NZ_CEEDKW010000001.1, from coordinate 545,067 downwards.
CGTCATCAAAGATATTTAAATAAGTTAGTAAGTTTGAACGGTTTGATGCGTGGGCAGGTTTTTGATCTATGAAAATCGCATGGCTATTTTTTTCAAATGCTGATGTGATTAATGAACTTTTACCTGAACCTGCTACGCCTGTTACGACAGTCATTGCATGTTTAGGCAATTGAGTAGTGATATGTTGCAAATTATTTTTAGAAATATCATTAATCTCTAACATATCATTGTTTGATCTAATGTCATCTTTTAAAGTATGCGTACGATGAAGTGCTTGGCCGGTACTCGTTTGAGATTTGAGTAAATCTCTATAAGTGCCTTCAAATGTAATTTCGCCACCATCTTTACCAGCTAAAGGTCCAATATCTATAACATGATCGGCAGTCTTGATAACGTCAGGGTCATGTTCTACAACAAGTACTGTATTGCCTTTATCTTTTAAAGATTGTATTAAGTCATTAATCCGTTGAATATCCTCAGGATGAAGTCCCACACTCGGTTCATCGATAATATAGACAAGGTCACTGAGTGGACTATTCAAATGTCTGATGAGCTTAATTCGCTGTGATTCACCACCTGATAAAGATGTCGTTTCCCGTGATAAAGTTAGGTAGTTAAGACCAACATAGCTCAATGATTTAAGTTGTTGTTTGAGTGGTTCGATAATAACTTGTGCTTTGGTCGATTCAATCGTTTCTAAAAACGCTAAAGCATCATCGATTTGTAAATCGGTAAAATCAGCAACATTCATCCCATTGATTTTACAACTTAATACTTTGTCATTAAGTCGTTTACCTTGGCATGACGGACAAGCATGTTTAGTTACAACACGTTCAATATCTTTCGCAAAGCGTTTTTTCTCAAAGTTATCATTTAATAAAAAGGAACGTCTAAATCTATGAATTAATCCTTCAAACTTTGCGGTTCTAGGCCAATTTGCTGGTGGATTTTTAAGCTTTGTTGGTTCTGTGTATAAAAACGTGTCTAATTCTTCTTTAGTATAATTTTTTAATTTTTTATCATTATCAAATAAACCTGTATATAAATAACGTTTTCCTCTCCAACTGTCAGGACGAAATGATGGAAAGTTAATCGCATCTTCATTTAAGGACTTATCAAAATCAAGCAGTTCATTTAAATCGATATCTTCGACATAGCCTAATCCTGAACATGTTTCGCACATGCCTCGTGTATTATTAAATGAAAAGACATCGGAGTATCCGACAAATGGTTCTCCAATACGCGACCATAATAAACGTACAGAAGCATAAATATCTGAAATCGTGCCTACTGTAGAACGCGAATTACCACCTAAACGTTTCTGATTAATAATCATCGCTACAGGTAGATGTTGAATTTGATCGACTTCTGGTTTGGAATATTGACTTAATTGATGCTGGATATAACTCGAGTAAGTTTCATTGAGTAAACGTTCAGATTCGGCTGCTAGCGTATTAAATACTAGGGAAGACTTACCTGAACCGGAGCGCCCTGTAAAAACAGTTAATTGATGTTTAGGAATGGTTACATCTATATTTTTTAAATTATTTTGCTTGGCACCAATGATTTTGATTTCTGACATGTGTTTCACCTCTTAATACGGTATTACCCTAATATGTATTTTCAATTCGTTATGAATAGTCATTTAATAGCGCTTATTCGCCATAAGATGAAGTGTGTATAATTACAAAAAATAAAAATTGTATAGAATTGGATTTGATTATTGACTTTTCAGACAAATTTTCGTAACATTTTAATCAATTACTAGTTAAAGTAAGTGTAAGTGATGATGTCGAAATTGTTTATTTTAACATTATTGTAAGCGCTTACTAACAAAAGAAAGTATGGTTCTTATGAAAGCTTGGTTTACAAAATTAATTGAGTTTTTACCACGTGCAATTGTCAATTTATTCATCTAGTCATTTAGGATTGATTTAAAAATAAAATAAAATAGAGGTGCCGAATATGAAAAATAGAGAAAATAAATATAGTATTCGTAAATTTAGTGTAGGAACATCTTCCATTTTAATTGCAGCATTATTATTTATTGGTGGAGGTTCTGCTCAAGCAGCTGAAAATCAAGATAAGGGAAATGTTGATTCAGAAGCACAACAAGCACAATCTATTGGGGAACAACAGGGAAATGATGTTAAAAATGAACAAACAAATCAATCTAGTGAATTAAAAGAACGTAACGATAGCGTTGAAACACAAAATGACAATCAACAAGATGCAACACCAACAAGCTTACATAAAGAAACATCTGAGAAAGATACTACACAAACGTCACAAGACAATACTGAAGAGAAACAAACAAAAGATGCAACAGTAGAAACTGAGCAATCAGCTGATCAAGTGCAACAAGATGTTAAAACAACTAAAGAAAAAACAACAGAAGATCAAGCAACAAAGTCTGTTGAAAAATCTGATGCTACAACGCCAAATCAAAAGGACAAAGCTGATGGCAAAGCAACAAAAGAAGAAAAGCCAACACCTAGTCCAAAGGCGCAAGATAAAGCATCATCAACTCAAACACATCAACATGATGTAGATCCAGAATTTAATAGCAAACATAAAGCTTCACAAGTGGATCCAGAATTTAGTCATAAGCAAGCGCAAAAGAAAGCGGATGTAGATTCAGAGTTCAATAAAAATCATAAAGCGCAACAGGTCGATCCAGATTTCTCTCGACGTCATGCTACAGAAAAAGCGACTCATGCTACTGTGAATAAAGAAAAAGCAGATGCCACAATTAATCAAAAAGACCAACAAAAAGTGACAGCACAATCAGTTGAACAAAAAGCAACAGCTCCGAATCAAACTGATTCATCTCAAAAATCAAAACAAAAGCAACCTGTCTCTCTTGATCAATTAGAAAAAGATTCACCATTATTATCAAAAGATAATCCAAGTAAAAAAGATAAAGAACAAAAAGACGGTTTACAAGCGCTAAAATCGAATACAGTTGCCACATTAAATAATCAGTCTAAAAATAAAGTAGCCGTAGCAGATAAAGATCAAACAAATAAGAAAGCTAAACAACAACAGTATAAAAATCATGATCCTATCATTCTCGTTCATGGATTTAATGGATTCACTGATGATATTAACCCAACTGTTTTATCACATTATTGGGGTGGCGATAAAATGAATATTCGCCAAGATTTAGAAGAAAACGGCTACAAATCATATGAAGCAAGTATCAGTGCCTTCGGTAGTAACTATGACAGAGCGGTAGAACTATACTACTATATCAAGGGTGGTCGTGTAGATTACGGTGCAGCACATGCTGCGAAATATGGTCATGAGCGATATGGTAAAACATATGAAGGTGTATATAAAGATTGGAAACCAGGTCAAAAAGTGCACTTAGTTGGTCATAGTATGGGTGGACAAACGATTCGCCAACTTGAAGAACTTTTAAGAAATGGTAACCAAGAGGAAATTGAATATCAGAAGAAACATGGTGGCACAATTTCACCATTATTCAAAGGTAATAATGATAATATGGTTTCTTCAATTACAACACTTGGTACACCACATAATGGTACTCACGCTTCAGATGTATTAGGTAATGAAGCGGTTGTAAGACAGGTTGTTTATGATATTGGTAAAGCATTTGGTAATAAAGATTCAAGAGTCAACTTTGGTTTATCTCAATGGGGCTTAAAACAAAAACCAAATGAATCATATATCGATTATGCTAAACGTGTGAAAAACTCTAAGTTATGGAAATCACAAGACAATGGTTTCTATGATTTAACTCGAGATGGTGCAACAGACTTAAACCGTAAAACATCATTAAATCCAAATATTGTATATAAAACATATACTGGTGAGGCAACACATCCATCACTATTTGGTAGACAAAAAGCAGATTTAAACATGTTCTTACCATTTATTTTAACTGGAAATGTGATCGGTAAAGCTAACGAAAAAGAATGGAGAGAAAATGATGGACTTGTATCTGTGATTTCTTCACAACATCCATTTAATCAAAAATATACACAAGCAACAGATAAAAACCAAAAAGGTATTTGGCAAGTAACACCTACAAAACATGATTGGGATCATGTTGACTTTGTTGGACAAGATAGTTCTGATACAGTAAGAACTAGAGAAGAATTACAACAATTCTGGCATGGTCTAGCAGATGATTTAGTACAAAGTGAAAAGTTAACATCAGAGCAAAAAGCACAAGCATAATTAAGATACTATATCTTTAATAAAGAAAGGAGCATGCACTATGACTGCGGATTTCTTCCAATTAATCGGATCATTCTTCAAAGTATTAAAAGAATTACTTAAGTAATATATAAGTAAAGTACCTCACATGCTTTATGAGCATGTGAGGTACTTTTTTAATGTAAAAAAACAATTGAATTTAAATATCTAAATTTATAAAAGTAAAAAATATTTAAAGAAATATAAAAATAAATTATTTAATTATAAAAAGTTGTTATGATATAGATGTGTCAATGATTCACTTTTGGAAGGAGATTTTAAAAATGAAAAAAATGACAATGTTAGCAGGTTCAGTATTAGCAGGCACACTCGCAGTTGCAGGTGTATCTGGTGTGGCGGACGCAAGCTCAGTACATAAAACTGCCAAACACCAACATCAAACAACTCAAGGTGACCGTCCTTATGGTGGAATTGCACCTAAGGGTATGTCAGAGAAACAATATGCAGAATTAGAAAAGAGATTACCAAAAGCAAGTGAAGTATCAACTAAAGAATATAATCAATTAGTGGATAAAGAAACACAACGCATCGCTGATAAATATGACGTGACTATTCATGCACCGCGAAAAACATTCCATCCACATCAATAATTCATAAATAATAAGGCGTCTCGCACAATGCGGGACGCCTTTATTGGTGAACAAAAAGAACCTAAGACATATAGAAATGCCTCAGGTTACAATAATAAATATTCAGTAGCGGAGGGAGAAGGATTTGAACCAACGCGAGCACGAAGCTCCTACCAATCATAAATGATTGGCCTCTTAAGCCAGACTTGAGTATCCCTCCAAATCAATTAACAAAGAACAGTATATAACTATCTATAGTAAATGTAAAGATAAATGGATTAAAAAATTAAAAATTTGTAAAGACGTGCAATATTCTAAAAGAATCAATTTAATTTTATAGTTAAATGAATCCTTTAACTATACGAATCAAGCCATAAATGATTTCAGGTATACTTTGAAATAAAATTTCATTGGTTGTCTCTTTTAGAATGTCCATTTTACTTCTTTTACGATTTTTATTTTTTGTTGCCAAAATCTATCCCTCCGATTAAGCACCATAATAACAAAAGTTAAATGCACACATTAAAACAATGAACGAATTAGACGCATAAGACCACCTACCATTTCAGGTAAAAAGTTAAATACGTCTGCCCAAAATGAGTTTTTAGTTTGTTTTTCATCTTCAGCAATTACTTTTTTCGTCTTTCTGGTCTTGTTGGGATGTCATTGTAGCTACCTCCATATTCATGATCGTATTGCTCTTCCATTTCATTATAACGTTCATTTAGTATCTATCATAATATAATAGGGTTATGTGGGTTAGCCCAATCAATATCAAGTTTGTCACATGATTGTCAAAAATTAATCATATGCATGATGATGTATAGACATTCAATTTACAATGAAATGATATTAAGATGATAGTGCTCTAGAATGCCTAATCCAAAATTGTCTTAATTTTAATATAATGAAAATGAAATGAAAGCTTATGAAAACTCGTATTGAAGATTTCGAAAAATTTCTATATACCTCTTCACGTTGTTCAAAATCTTTTGTAGTATATCACTCATGTTGATTTTTTGAACGAAACGAAAAGGGGGAAGCAGTGATGAGAGAAAATAAAATGATGTTTTTTATTTTTATGTTAGGTACGTTTACTGTTGGTATGGCTGAGTATGTTGTCACAGGATTACTAACACAAATATCTGATGACATGCATGTATCTATTTCAAGCGCGGGACTGCTTGTGAGTGTCTATGCGATTAGTGTGGCAGTGATTGGTCCATTCATGCGTATATTTACGATGAAAGTCCATGCGCATCGCTTGTTACCTGTGCTTGTAGCTATATTTATCGTGAGTAACTTAGTAGGAATGTTAGCGCCTAATTTTAATGTGCTCTTATTATCAAGATTAATGTCTGCAGCCATGCATGCGCCGTTCTTTGGCGTTTGTATGAGTGTAGCAGCGGCTGTTGCACCACCAGCTAAGAAACCGCAAGCAATTGCCTTAGTTCAAGCGGGTCTAACGATAGCAGTCATGATTGGTGTGCCGTTCGGATCATTTTTAGGTGGCTTGGCTAATTGGAGAGTTGTATTTGGTATCATGATTATCTTAGCAGTGATAACGATGTTAGGTATGATGAAGTTTACACCTCACGTTTCATTAAGCGCGGAAGCCAATATTTCTAAAGAATTAACCGTATTTAAGAACCCACACATTTTAATTGTGATTTCTATCATCGTATTTGGTTATTCAGGTGTGTTTACAACTTATACGTTTATGGAACCAATGATTCATGACTATGCACCTTTTAAAATAATTGGATTAACCGTATGTTTATTCTTATTTGGGCTAGGTGGTGTAATTGGTAATTTAGTGACAGGTAGTGTACCAGAACACGCTCTAACTAAATATTTATTCTATACGTTCCTCTTATTATTTATTACTATTATCTTATTCGTTACTTTTGTTCATTATGCAGTATTAGCATTACTCATTTGTTTCTTATTTGGATTTGGAACATTTGGTACAACACCGCTGTTAAATAGTAAAATTATATTAAGTGCACATGAAGCACCATTACTAGCAAGTACGCTAGCTGCTTCTATATTTAATGTAGCTAACTTTATTGGTGCTATACTGGGTTCAATATTATTATCAATTGGATTACCATATATGACGATTACATTCATATCTGGTGGTATTATTATTTTAGGTATCATACTCAATACAGTAAATAATGTTTACGAGAAAAAGCACATACAATTTCATAATTAATTAATAACCCTGTTCGACACGTGATCGAGCAGGGTTTCTCATATTTAATCATTACTTTTTAACTTTAAAATTGACGACCTGAGGAATATGAGAATTTGAATGTGCTTGAAGGTAATCGATAATTAATTGTGCGCCGTCAATTTGGATATCTTTAACAACTGGTGCGTTGGCGTACATATCATATTGACCGCCACCCACCGAACGATAGTTATTCACACAAATTGTATACATTTGATCAAAGTCTAATGGTTCACCATTGAATTGAATATGTGACACACGTTGTCCTCTAGGCTGACTAGCTTGAATCGTGTAACTTACACCGGCGAATATATCATAGTTAAAATGTTGAGGTTTCGGTTCCATAAAATCTTTACTGATGGTGATTTCTTCTTGAATAAAATCGAAATATTCAGCAGAGCGTTCTATTGCAGCTTTAATATCTGCACCGCTAACACGTAATACTTTAAATGTATTTGGGAAAGGATAATTGTTAATAACATCACGCATTGTAACGTGTTTTGTAAAGCCAGTTGCTGAATCAAATAAGGCTGTACATGCCATATCGGCACCACTCTTAGCTAATAAGACATAATTTAAAAAATTGATAAATGGATGTGGTGCTATACGAGCTTCAAATGCATCATCCACAATCATTTCATTAGGTAGTTCAGCAATCTGAGTATCGAGCCAGTCTTCTAATTGACTTCTTAAATAGCGATCATCTTCATTAACAACAAAGTCATCATCATCGCTAACCGTTAATAAACTACATGACGCAATGTGTTCATGAGTGTCATCGTTCAAATTCAGAACAACTTTGCCTATAGATCGACCTCGTGTACCAGGTTGGATGACTGCCGTTTGGTTGAATAACGTTGCGATATCTCTATGTTGATGACCTGTAATGAATATATCAATATCATCACAGAAGTGTTCTAAAATTGCATAACCTTCATTTTCACCTGTTTGTGCTTCGGTAGCGTCTCCAGTTTCTAAATCTTTTTCAAAGCCACCGTGATAGCTCACAACAACGAAGTCTGATTGGCGCCGTACTTCGGGTAGCCAACGTTGTAATGTTGTTACGGCACTTTCAAAGGTGAGTGACTGGATGTGTTCAGGTTGTTCCCAATGAGGGATATACTGCGTCGTTAATCCAATCACGCCAATTGTTTTACCATTAACATCGAAATAGTGAATGCCCTGATGCGTGAGTAATTCACCATTCTCAAAGATATTGGCACATAACACCGGATAGTTTAGACGATTCAATGTATCTTTCCAATAAGGTAACCCGTAATTGAATTCATGATTACCTAGCGTACCAAAGTCAAAGGACATACGATTATAGAAATTGACTAGAGGCTGACTATTCTTGATATTAGAGACGAGATAATTACAAAATGGTGAGCCTTGTAAAAAATCACCATTATCTATTTTAATATGATAAGCGTAATGTTGTTGGTCTTTTTCAATCAAATGATTAGCCAACAATAAGCCCATAGGTAGGTATTGGTCTCTTTTGGAGAAATCTGTTGGAAATATGTAACCATGTATATCGCTCACTACGTAAAACGCAAGTTGTTCCATAAAATATCACTCCTCTTTACTCATCATGAATTATAGAACAATATTGTTACATTGTGTATTATTAAATAAAATTTACAAAACCTTCAACTGTATTTAAAAATAAGTTATTAAAATTCATTTTAATATAATACAAAATAACTTTAATATGTGGTAATCTATAAGTGTAATTTTATTATATACATATTACACCAAATACGTATTAGAAGGGACAGTTATTAGATGAAAAAGTTGAAGTGTTTATTGATTCTTGTTTTATCAGTCATTATGTTTACGGCAGCATGTGGAAATTCAAGCTCTTTAGATAATCAAAAGAGTTCTGACAAAGGTTCAGATTCTAAATCTGGAGATTATAAACCAAAAGAACTAACGGTACAATTTGTACCATCACAAAATGCAGATAAATTAGAAGCGAAAGCGAAGCCACTTGAAAAACTTCTGTCTAAAGAATTGGATATGCCAGTTAAAGTATCCGTTTCTACCAACTACAATACAATTGTCGAAGCCATGAAATCTAAAAAAGTAGATGTCGGCTTCTTACCTCCTACAGCTTACACATTAGCACATGATCAAAAAGCAGCAGATTTATTATTACAAGCACAACGTTATGGTGTGAACAAAGATGGTTCACCTAATAAGCAACTTGTGGATGACTACAAATCAGAAATTTTAGTGAAGAAAGACTCAGATATTAAAAGCTTAAAAGATTTAAAAGGTAAGAAAATTGCCTTACAAGATGTAACTTCAACAGCAGGTTACACATTCCCATTAGCTACATTAAAAGAAGAAGCGGGTATTAATGCAACTAAAGATATGAAAATCGTCAACGTTAAAGGGCATGACCAAGCAATCATTTCATTATTAAATGGTGATGTAGATGCAGCAGCCGTATTTAACGATGCACGTAATATTGTTAAGAAAGATCAACCAGATGTATTCAAAGATACTAAAATTTTAAAACTTACGGATGCGATTCCTAATGATACGATTTCTGTAAGATCCGATATGGATAAAAAATTCCAAGATAAATTGAAAAAAGCATTTAAAGATATTTCAAAAACCAAAGAGGGACATAAAATAATTAAAGAAGTATACTCACATGAAGGTTATACTGATACAGATGATTCTAAATTTGATGTTGTCAGAGAAAATGAAAAAGCAGTTAAAGATATGAAGTAATGCAAAAAACAACTACTTAAATAAAGTTCAAATGACTTAAACAAAGTACATGACTTTGAAATGCTAAGTGTTGAATTGGATGAAATATTGGGAGATTTTGATATTCAATTCGCCTTAGTATTTCTTTGTAAAAGAAAGGTGTCAAACATGAGTCAAATAGAATTTAAAGATGTCAGTAAGGTTTATCCTAACGGACATGTAGGATTAAAAAATATTAATTTAGAAATAGAAAAGGGAGAATTTGCGGTTATAGTTGGCTTATCTGGGGCAGGTAAATCAACATTACTAAGATCAGTCAATCGTCTCCATGATATTACATCTGGTGAGATTTTCATTCAAGGCCAATCGATAACGAAAGCACGAGGAAAAGAATTACTCGAAATGCGCCGTAACATTGGTATGATTTTCCAACATTTTAATTTAGTTAAACGTTCTAGTGTTTTGAGGAATGTATTAAGTGGGAGAGTGGGCTATCATCCGACTTGGAAAATGGTGCTTGGGTTATTTCCTAAAGAAGATAAAATTAAAGCAATGCATGCACTAGAACGCGTAAATATTTTAGATAAGTATGATCAACGTTCGGATGAACTTTCAGGCGGACAACAACAGCGTATTTCAATTGCACGTGCATTATGCCAAGAGTCTGAAATCATATTGGCAGATGAACCTGTAGCATCGTTAGACCCATTAACAACGAAACAGGTTATGGATGATTTAAAGAACATCAATCAAGAATTAGGCATTACGATTTTAATTAACTTACACTTTGTCGATTTAGCAAGAGAATATGGTACTCGTATTATTGGATTACGCGATGGTGAAGTAGTCTATGATGGACCTGCTTCTGAAGCGACTGATGATGTGTTTAGTGACATTTATGGACGCTCAATTAGCGAAGACGAAAAGCTGGGAGTGAATTAATATGACCGCACCAGTACAACAAAAATATGATACATATTTAAAGCGGAAAATGTCGCTCAAGACAAGTTTTACATTTGTATTACTCATCGCGTTAATTGTTTGGAGTTTTATTTATACAGGCTTTAATGTTGGGGAATTAATGGTTGGCTTACCTCAAATAGGTGATTTGTTTGCCCAAATGATTCCGCCTGATATGAGCTACTTAAGTCAAATTACACAACCCATGTTAGACACAATTAGAATGTCGATTGTCAGTACTGTATTAGGAAGCATCGTGTCTATTCTAGTCGCATTATTATGCGCCAGTAATATAGTACAGAAGAAATGGATTAATATACCTGCACGATTTGTATTGAATATTGTCTGTACGATTCCAGATTTACTACTTGCGGCGATATTTGTTGCTGTGTTTGGTATTGGTCAAATTCCAGGTATTTTAGCGTTATTTATTTTAACGATTTGTATCATAGGTAAGCTATTATACGAATCGTTAGAAACGATAGATCCAGGACCTATGGAAGCGATGACGGCGGTAGGTGCAAATAAGGTGACATGGATAGTTTATGGTGTGGTGCCACAAGCGATATCATCATTTGCCTCATATGTACTTTATGCATTCGAAGTAAATATACGTGCTTCAGTCGTGCTAGGTTTAGTAGGAGCGGGTGGCATTGGATTGTTTTACGATCAAACATTAGGTCTATTTCAATATCCGAAAACCGCTACCATTATTTTATTCACGTTGGTTATCGTAGTCATCATTGATTACGTTAGTACGAAAGTGAGGGAACAACTCGCATGACGACTAAAGAAACGCAATATCCATTACACACTAAAAATCATCGAAAAAAGTTGATTAAACAATGGCTCATTGCAATTGTAGTAGTGAGTATAATTATTTGGGCTTTTTCAGGTGTGCCAAGTTTAGAACTCAAAAGTAAATCTATTGAAATTTTAAAAGCTATTTTTAACGGTTTGTTTCACCCAGATTTAAAATATATTTATATTCCTGAAGGTGAAGATTTATTAAGAGGGCTATTAGAAACATTTGCTATAGCAGTCATTGGTACTTTTATAGCAGCTATTATTTGTATTCCACTTGCATTTTTAGGTGATCAAAATATGGTGAAATTACGACCTGTTTCAGGCATTAGCAAATTTATATTAAGTGTTATTCGAGTATTTCCAGAAATCGTGATGGCATTAATTTTTATTAAAGCGGTAGGTCCTGGTTCATTTTCAGGTGTTTTGGCACTCGGTATTCATTCAGTTGGTATGTTAGGGAAATTATTGGCAGAAGATATCGAGAGTTTGGATTTTAGCGCCGTAGAATCATTAAAAGCCAGTGGTGCTAATAAAATGAAAACATTAGTGTTTGCAGTTATTCCACAGATTTTACCATCATTTTTATCATTAATCCTTTATCGATTTGAATTGAATTTACGTTCTGCTTCGATTCTTGGATTAATAGGTGCTGGTGGTATTGGGACACCACTTATCTTTGCAATTCAAACTCGTTCTTGGGACCGTGTAGGTATTATATTAATTGGACTTGTAGTCATGGTAGCAATCGTTGATTTGATTTCTGGCGCAATACGTAAACGCATCGTTTAATTAAGCGGATAGGCTAGAGTTTCTCATTATGGGAAACTCTTTTTTTATTAGGAAGCAATTTTTATAGAAAATCTTATTTTAAGGATGAAAATATAGTTAGCAATCGAATATAAATTCACAAGTCATCGTGGTATAATAATATTAAATAAATATTTTATATAATATGTTTGGCATTGTACGAGTATCCTAAATGTTTAAACACTATTATATATGATTCAATGATGGAGATGACAAATCATGATCGATATTCATAACCATATATTGGTTAATATGGATGATGGACCAAAAACGAAACAAGCCATGATTCAGTTGCTTACTCAAGCTAAAAAAGAAGGTATCACAGGCATTATAGCTACACCACACCATCTAAACCCTAAATTTAATAATAGCTTTCAAGATGTTTCTTTGACATTAGCAGAAATGAGAAAAGTACCAGAAATTAAAGACTTAGGTATCGAATTATTTCCAGGTCAAGAAGTAAGGCTAACAGAAGCAATGATTAAGGAAATTGAATATGGTAGCATACAAGGATTAAATAAATCACGTTATTTATTGATTGAACTACCATTTGGCGATGTACCAGACAATGCTAATCGACTGTGTAATGAATTACAAACTCTAGGATATATACCAATCATAGCGCATCCAGAACGTAATAAAGCAATTGCCAAAAATCCGTATCTATTGTATGAGTTGATTAGTAACGGAGCAATGAGTCAATTGACAGCAAGTTCTTTGTTAGGTGATTTCGGAAGAAGTGCTCAAAAATTATCATTACGTTTTATTGAATGCCATTTAGCACACTTTATAGCATCCGATGCACATTCTGTAGAGCATAGACCTTTTGTATTAAAACAATTATTTGATGAACGTAAGTTAATGCCTTATAGAAATAAAATAGAAGAAATGATTGAAAATGCTAAAGCTATCGTGAACAATGAAGCTGTTTATTCGGATAAACCATGTGAGCCGGAGATGATGAGACGATTTCTAAGATGGTTTTAAAAATGAATTTGAATGAATAATGAAAATAATTTAGACAATAGTTGTAAAAGTAATGTGTAAGGTCAAGTGAAGAGAGGTATGGATGAATAACCTGGGAAATGAATTAACCTTTAAAATGAAGAGGTGATAAAGTTGGAAGATAATCAAAAAGTAGTTAATGACAGAACAAATAATGTGTTGGGGGCATTAAGTTATTTAAGTATATTCTTTGCACCTGTACTTTTTCCAATTATTGTTTGGATCGTTGCGGAGCCACCTGCATCTACGTATTCTAAAAAAGCGTTATTAAACCATGTCATGTCTTGGGTTTGTATGGTTTTAGCCATTATTTGTTTTGCAATGGCACCTGCAGTATACAATCAAAGTACAGTGTTAATGGTAATTTTGTTTATTTTGGGTATCGCATTTATCTTAGGATCTGGAGCACTTTTTATTATTAATATCGTTAGAGGGATTCAATTATTAATTGATTAATTACTCATAAGGGAAGCGTCGTTCAATGACTTTGAACGACGCTTTAAATGTATTATTAGAATTTTTCGTATCTTATGGGTCTTGACGTGCCATACGAATTTTTAACTGATGTTTGTATGAATACATGGTTTGCATCTTCGTAGTCTAAAATATACACGAGTTGAGGATCTTCTTCAGAAGTCAGTTTAATACGTTGATGTTCGGTATCAATTTGAAGAATTTGATATTGATTGTGATTCGTATCAACGCCAGTTTGAATGCTAATAGATTTTTGGGCTGATGGGTTAATCCAATTGCCTAAAAATAAGTGAATGGTGTCTTGCTTTGACTTTGTGAGTGTAAGTGCGTCGTCATTAATATGAATAAAGTGGAGTTGATACATAGCGTCGCCTGCCTTCAATCAATATCTATATTATGTTTAATAACCTATCATTGTGTCGTCCCATGTATAGTCTCTGTTGAATGATAAATGAAGTAAATTAGAGTCTGCATCTTGAATAGATAAATCAGTATCCCATGGATTCCAGAAAATCAGTTTGTCTTCATTATTAATTTTAGCATTACCGACAACTGCCATAGCGTGACCAAGATGAGGATCATTAGGATTATTCTCAACACTATGAGCTAATATCATAGCGCCTTTATTATCTTTAGTTAATTGATCAATTTGATTATAAGAAGGCATGCCACTTTGATGTTGAATGTCTCTACCTTGTGAATTACCGTATTTAATCATTTGATGTGGGTTAGTTGAGAATTGTGGTAATTCTTCTTCGCTAACATTTGGGTATAGTGTTCTCATAATATCGTGTGCATTATATTTATCTGTATTCTTAGTGGCATTCAGTAGGGCTGCCATACTAAAACCAGCAAACCATGAATTATCAAATTGTTGTTCTCTTATTTTGAAGTTTTTTAACGTGTTTTCATATTGAACTTGATTGTCTTGGTTGGCTTCAGCTGCTTGATTTTCATTTATTTTTGTTGGCTCAGATGTGGCTTTAAGTTGTTGTTTAAGATGAGATGACATATGTTGGCTATTTTCTTTATTTTTGATGTTTGTAGGAAGCGGTGTGGCTTTAACTAATCTAACTTGTCCATTTTCTTCGAAGTAGAAGCCTTTTTCATCAGTTAAAATCGTTATATTTGTGTGTTTGTCTTTAATTTCTTCTAAATCTTTAGCGATGAAATTTGAGATTTTAACACTATAGTTTGCATTTTCTTTAGATTGTTTTAAATCAGCTTCATTTTTAGGGCTAATCGTTAATGTATAAATAATTTTGCCATCTTTTAATACTGGATAATAATAACTATTATCTTCTTCACCATTAAATTTATAGATTTTAAATGCTTCGCCTAATTGATAGTCACCAGTTTGGCTATTTTTTTGTTTATCTAGTGCTTGAGCATAGCCTTTATATTGTTGTTGTGCTAGATTCTGAACTTTTTGAGGGACTTTATCATTTTTAACATTAATTTCTAGTTGATTGGACTTCTGTGCAGCATAAGATTTGTTAAGGTCAGTAAAAGCAATGGTTGATAATAAGAGTATGGCAAATAAGAGAATACTTATTAATTTAAACGATATATGTTTATATGAATGATGCATTTAACAACCTCCGATAATGTTTGATGATTGATTTATAAGTATACGTTGTCTGTTTATTCTGAATTTTTATATTAATATGTTTGGCAAGTTACGCTGCGTCTGGATTATCGTAGTTATTATCATCATCGTTGTTATTATTGTTATTATCGTCTGTGCCATTATTGTTATCATTGTCGTCATTATTGTCGCTATTTGAGAAATGAATATCTTCAATATTTTGTTTTAAGAAGTTTTGAACATTGTTGTTGATAAAGACAGCGCCATTATAGCTATTAGCTGCGCCACCCCAATGAATACTAATGACTTCGTTACGGCTATTGAATACAGGTGAACCTGAATTACCACCAGTTGTACTTAAGTCATAGTGCATGTCTTCACCTTGAATTTGAGTAATTTTACCTCTACTTTCCCACATAGTAGCAAGTGGTTTATCTCCTGGATAACCAGTTACAGTAATAGGTTGATTTTGACTTGTGTCCGCATTGTCACTTAAAGTGGCTGGTGTAACAACTTCACCAATATTTTGATTTTGGTTATTAGGTGAGAATTTAACGATGGCTAAGTCTGCATTACCTGGATATTTAGTGATTTGTTCTCCAGTAAAACCGCCATTTGGATAATTATTTTGATTAACTGCAGAAGGGAAAGCTTTTAAAGCGCGTGGATTTCCGTGAGTCGCATCTACAACATGCTTGTTAGTTAAAAGTTTGTCTTTACCTACAACAACGCCTGATGCGATAAATGTACCTTCGTTTGATTGAACTTGAACGAAAGTAACAGGAGCATAGTGACCTAACGTTGTATCATTAATTTGATGTCGATCATTGTTAGGTAGTATGACATTTGCGCGTTCTTTCTTTTCAACAGGTTTGACGTTATTACCTTTATCAATCTTCGGTGTCTTTTGTTGTTGAGATTGTGTGGTTTGTTGGTGATTATCGGTTGATGATGTCGTTTCTGCATGTGCCGGATTAATTAATGTCGCTGATGTCAAAGTTGCAATTAACAAAGAACTTGCTGTAAAAAACTTAACTTTCATTTTAAAACCTCCTAAAAATTATATTTCCAACACAAATATAACACCAAAAATTTTTAAGTCAATACAAATATATAAAATAATTAAAAAAGTTTTTTAGAAAATAATGTTTTATTAAATGTTTTCTATAAGATTTAATTAAATATAATTTTATATTATTTAATTGTACAAAAATGGATTTTAACTATATAAAAAGCACCGACTAAAACTATAAAAATAGTAATTAGCTGGTGCTTCTTAGTATTATATCAATTGTAATGAAATTAATAGTGTTTTAATGATAAGCCTATTTTTTAGCAGATGATTTTCTTAATAAAATAAAAGCTACGCCTAAAACGAGTGTGATTACAAAGCAAATGTATGGCGCACGTGTTCTGTCTTGACCTGTTGCAGGTAATGAATTTGATTGGTGATGAGTTGTTATAGCTGATTGCGGTGTTGTAGTATCATGTGATTGTTGCATTGAACGACTTATCATTGCTTGGTTGTTAGCATGAATAGGTTGTCCAACTGCATCATGGTTAAAGCCAACATCCGCATTTTTATTAGCAACAATCGCATCGCCATTTTGGTTATGATTAAAGTTGTTATCGATACTGTTATCAGAAGCAATAGGGTTGCCGTCTTGGTCGTGATTAAAGTCGCTATCTACGCTATTAGCTGTCAATAAAGGATTACCGTCTTCATCATGGTTGAAGCCAGCATCCGTATTATCATTACCAACGATCGCATCGCCATTTTGATCATGATTAAAGTTGTTATCGATATTGTTGTCTAAGGCAATAGGGTTGCCATCTTGGTCATGATTGAAGTCGCTATCTACGCTATTAGCTGTCATTAGAGGATTACCGTCTTCATCATGGTTGAAGCTAGCATCCACATTATCATCAGAAACGATCGCATCGCCATTCTGATTATGATTAAAATTGTTATCAATGTTGTTGTCTACGGCAATAGGGTTACCATTTTCGTCGTGATTATAAGTTGAATCTGTTTGATTAGCTTGAGTGATGGCATTACCATTCGACTGATGGTTAAAACCTTGGTCTACTTGATTATTTTCTATAGTTGCAGCTGAAGCCTCGTGATGTGATGTAAGAAATAAAGCAGAAGTAGTGATAGTTGCGCCGATTAAGTATTTGATAGAATGATGAGTCAAAAAAATCTCCCCTTGAATATATTTATTTATACAGTAAAGAAATTTTATCTAAGTTATTGTAGTTAACTCATAAAGTTAAATGTTTAGTTATCAAAACTTCGTTATGTACAATCTAAATATAGCATCAAATCATTTGAAAGCCCTATGAATCAGGTGTCAATGAAATAACAGTTTTGTCACTCTAATCATCAATCATGTAATAACACTTAATATTATCTAACAAAGTAAGTACTTTTTATAAGGCTTTATATTATGTAGAATACATTTAAAGAGGTGAGAACGATGGAAATAGTATATGTAGCTGGCGGTTGTTTGTGGGGCGTTCAAGCTTTTTTTAAAACTATACCAGGTATCGTATCAACTGAAGCGGGAAGAGCTAATGGAACAACATCAAATTTGAGTGGTGAATACGATGGTTATGCCGAATGTGTAAAGTTAACATTTGATCCGGATAGTTTAACTATTCGTAATATTATGGCATATCTTTTTGAAGTGATTGATCCTTATAGTTTAAATCAACAAGGTCAAGATATAGGTAAGAAATATAGAACAGGATTATACAGTGAAAATACGCAACATTTGAAGGAAGCACAAACTTTTATTAATGAGCGTGAAGATAGTGATTATATTGTAGTGGAAGTCTTACCTCTGTCTAACTATGTAAAAAGTGCGCCCGAACATCAAGATAGATTGGAAAATTATCCTGAAGATCATCATTTGTGTCATATACCCATGCATATGTTAAATAAATATAAATAAAAGAGGTCACTTAATGTGACCTCCGTTTTAATTATTTGCGTTTACCGTCAAAAGTATCGAATAAGCTTAATGTTGCTAAGCCTAATAAGTCTAATGCATGTTGAGCACCTTTTTTACCATGTCCAGCTTCGAAGTGTTTGTAAGCTGCTACACTTAGTACTGAAATTGTAGCTAATGAGCCTAAACGTGAAGCAGTTTTACTTAAGAAGCTTACTGCGAATAAGCCTGCAGCAGCTGCTTCAATCGTACCAGCTAATTTAACTGATTTTTCAGGCATACCGAAGACATTTGTGAATGTATCTGACATACCTTGGTCACCTTGTAATTTTGGTTTTGATGCATCGTAAAGTTCTTTAGCAAGTTTTAAATTTGTAGCATAACGTAAAATCATAAAAATATTTCCTCCTATTTATCTTCAAAATATTTATCTACTATAGGTTTAACCTTTTCCCCGAAAAGACGGATGGAATGCATTGTTTTTTCATGAGGCATTGATCCAACTGGTGTATGAATCATAAAACGATTAAGACCTAGAGTTTCTACAGTTTCAATAATTTTTTGTGCGACCGTTTCAGGGCTACCTAAGTATATCGCACCTTCACTTCCAATTTCTCTTTCAAAGGCTTGTTCATCGAAAGGTGGCCAACCACGTTCTCTACCAAGTACATCTTGATGGGCTTTTAATGAAGGGAAGAATTCGCGTTTAGCTTGCTCATCAATGTCAGCAATATATCCCCAAGAATGTACAGATATTGGTAATTGAGATGGATCATGTCCATATGATTCAGCAACAGATTTGTAAATTTCTATATTACGTGCGAACCGTTTAGGATTACCACCAATAATAGCATAAGTGATTGGTAAACCAAATGCACCTGCTCGTAATGATGATTCAGGTGTACCACCTGTAGCGATAGAAATCGGTAATTCGCCATGTTCTATTCTAGGATAAACACCTGTGTTTTCAACGCTAGGACGTAATTTACCTTCCCAATTGATGATTTCATGCTTATTAATTTTTAATAGCATTTGAAGTTTTTCATTAAATAAATCTTCATAGTCATTTAAGTTGTAACCAAATAATGGGAAAGATTCAATAAATGATCCTCTACCTATCATTACTTCAGCTCGACCATTAGATACAGCATCTAATGTAGAGAAGCGCTCATATACTCTGACTGGGTCATCAGATGATAAAACAGTAACAGCTGATGATAGTTTGATATGTGAAGTACGTGCAGCTGCAGCAGCTAACACAGTTACTGGATCTGACACAGCGTAATCTTTACGATGATGTTCGCCTAAGCCATAGATATCTAAGCCTAGTTGATCAGCCAATTCTATTTCTTCTACGATATTTCTAATTCGTTGTGCATTTGAGATAGGAAGTTCTGATCCTTCCGGCATATGAATCGCACTATTATCGGCAAATGAAGTTAATCCTAATTCAATTTTCATTATTGCCACCTACAATATATTTTTTATACTGGGTATATTATATATCGTTGGTTTTTGAAAGTCAATACTATTTATTCGTCTTATTATTGAGGTTATTTTCGGGGATAAAAAGCATATTTGTGATAGCAATTTAATTTGCGGTAAATTTAAAACTTTTTGAAAATTAAATAGGTTCTTTAGTTTTGTTGATGAAAGTGTAATAATAGTTAACGTTATTATTAATAGGAAGGGAGCATCGGTATCATTGGAGGAACAACGTCATTATAATCTTATCACTACGATTCTATTTTTCTCAGGAATTATCGTTATGGGTAGTTTATATACTGCACTTCCACTTACAGCAGCATTTGCACATTCCTTTCATATACCCCAATCGGTAGCCACATTAAATGGTGTCATTTTTTCAATTATGTATTCAATAAGTTGTTTGTTTTATGGAACGATTTCCGACAAATATGGAAGAATTAAAACCATTTTAATAGGTTTGAGTGGATTGACCATCATTTGTTTTATTATCGGATTTGTACAATCATTTTCACTATTACTCATTATGCGGGCATTACAAGGTATATTCGCCGCAACATTTTCTCCAGTAGCAATCACGTATACGACGGAAACATATCCAGCTAAAAAAAGAGTTACTGCAATTAGTTTTATTAGTACTAGTTTCATGTTATCGGGGGTATTAGGACAGAACTTAAGCGAACTCATTGTTCATCATCTTAACTGGCATTGGGTATATTTCACTTTAACTGTATTATATTTGTGCTTAATATTTGTTATTTACCGCTATGTACCAGAAAGCCCACGTCGAAATTCAGATGTACAACTAGTAAAATTCTTTGATAACTTTAAAGATTTCCGCGATAATCTAAAAGTTTTATATTGTTTATTCATCTCATTTACATTATTAATTATGTTTATCAGTATGTATGCCATTTTAAATTTATACATTTTATCAGATAAAGTAAATGGAGATATGTCTACAGCATCATTAGTAAAATTATTTGGTGTGATAGGGATGTTGGTATCGTTGTTAGGAGGCCGTTTAAGTGGCAGAATAGGTATTAAGCGTGTGATCTCACTTGCCTTACTTACAAGTACGTTATCACTTATATTGATGGGAATCACGACAAATATTATTTGTATCACATTATTTAGTGTTACATTTGTTGCTGGTATTGCATTTGCGATTCCATCAGTCATATCGAAGGTAGGTATGACTGTTAAACATAATCAAGGATTCTTTTTATCAGTCAATACTGTCATATTATTCATGGGAACAGCAATTGCACCTATTTTAATGATTTATATCGCTAAGTTACCGCAATATTTCTTAATGTTTGTTTCAATCGCATGTATTGGTTTTGTTTCGTTTATTGTATCGTTATTAATGCCTAAAGATGAAAGTGTATATTAAATAAAAAGCATAACGAATGATTTAGTTAATAGATACAATATATATTTAAACTATTTATTTATAGTGTATAGCTATAAGTAAATCGTTTTTTAGTATTAGAATTATGCAAATAGCTATTATATGATTGAAGAAATACAAATATTTAATAGGGGTGAGAAACGATGAATTATTCACCAAAGCAAGGCACTAAATCTCATGGATTACCACACGATCCATTTAAAAGTAGTACAGTACCAAGACCTATCGGTTGGATATCTACAGTTTCGAAAGATGGTAAAGATAATCTAGCACCTTATAGCCAATACCAAAATTTAACTTGGGACCCACCTATGGTTATGTTTGCGGCGAATCAATCAGTATTAGGTGATCACGAACGTAAAGATACTGTGAAAAATGCTGAAGAGACGGGTTGGTTTGTATGGAATATGGCGACATATGATTTAAGAGAAGCGGTTAATTTATCATCTAAAGCATTAGCACCCGATGAAGATGAATTTGACTATGCTGGGGTTACTAAAGAATCATGTATTGAAGCACCTGGCTACAGAGTGAAAGAGTCTCCAGTGCATTTCGAATGTGAATATGTTCAAACAATTCGCATACCAACTGGTGATCCTGTATCTACAGTGGATATTGTGATTGGGCGTGTTGCCCAAGTGCATATCGATGATAAAGTCATCACTGAAGATGGAAAATTAGATATTCCATCTATTCGTCCAATTGCACGTTTAGGATATTATGATTATACAGTTGTTGATCAAGTATTCGAAATGAAAGCACCTCATGCTTCTAAAGAAGAATTAGCAGGATTAGAAGGTAGAAACTTCGATAATAAAAATGAGGACTAAGGTTTAAAACACTTTAGTCATCAACCATTTAATATTGAATAATAGCCAGTTAATGTGGTGTTAGAACCCCATTGACTGGCTATTTTAATTTTGATATTTAATATCGGATTTTGAAATCCTTATATCTATAGTAAATCTTTATTTACTTTTTGTAGTTCTGTATAGTCGCCATCAATGTTTACTTTTGGAGGTTGTACATCAACTTTTGGAAATAGTAATAAAGCGACTAAACCAATTAAACCATATATAATAAAGGTCAGTGTATAACCTAAATCTTCAATAAATGGTCCTGCTACCATAGATCCTAGCACTTGCCCAACAGCTAACATTAAAAATGGTATTCCGATTCCTAATGAGGCGTTCTTCACAAATATCTTCACACCCCAAACGAGTAGTACACCTGTAATAAAAATATAACTCACACCAAAGATTAATGATGAAAGGAAAGGCACTATCCACACGATAGGTGTTAAGGCTAAGAGAATAGAAGCAACTGACATTAAGATAACACCAAAAAAGTAGGCAAATTGAATACCATATTGATCAATGATATGGCCAGAAATCCCACCAAAAATGCCAGCTACACCGATTAGAATCCAAAAAATTGATAAGGCGATTGGAGAA
Source organism: Staphylococcus sp. AC872 (assembly GCF_979255425.1). NCBI lineage: Bacteria > Bacillati > Bacillota > Bacilli > Caryophanales > Staphylococcaceae > Staphylococcus > Staphylococcus sp. AC872. The sequence continues at coordinate 522,345 of NZ_CEEDKW010000001.1, read as the reverse complement.
TAATGGTCTGTTTGTTGAACATATGATTTTGAGAAAGTCCAAAATGGTGCAGTTGAAAAACCTAATATAGTGGAAGCCATAATGATTCTTTTACTTGCACTAATATCTAAAATATTTAAAGAACCTGGATAGATTTTTAAACTGTGTTTTAAAGATGGAATAACGAAAAAATTCCAAAAAGTAATGAGTATGGCGATCACACCATAGATTAAATATGTTGTTCGCCAATCAATAAATACTAACATCGCAGTGATACCAGTGAATACTAAGCCTAAACTCGTACCAGAATTAATCCAAGTATTGGCCTTACCTTGTTCTTCCCATTTAATCCATAAAGAAATGGCGTAACCATAAGGTGGAGAGATTAATCCAGAACTAGCGCCAGCGAGTAAAACACCTAATGACAGTGTTAAGGCATTAGGTGAAATGCTTATCATAAATAAACCTAATATGACTAACATACTAGCTAACATAATCATGTATTTTGGCCCCGTTTTGGCAGTTCTCAATGTTGCATAGACGATAGTAAAACAATATGACAAATAGAATAAAGATGAAATGAGTCCTGCACTAGAAGCACTAAGTTTTAAATCATTAGATATATCAGGAAGAAATAGCCCAAAGCTAAATCGACCTAATCCATAAATGGTGGCAATCATGGCAATGCCAGGAAAAACTAATTTATAGAAATTCATATAGTAACAACTCCTTTTTATATAGAACGTTCATTCTATTTTAGTTTAAAAATGAGAGAGATTGATTTAGTTATCAATCTCATCGTTGGATTAATTATATTTAGTTGCTTCATCGATAAATAGGTGGGCAACGTAGCGTGCATGTTTGGTTGCTTCATCGACACCTAAAAGGGTAGTCATAGAGGTTGTACCTTCCATTAGCAAGGTATATCTAATAGCTAAATCGCGTCCATTTTTAAAATTAGAACGGTTGGCTAAATTTTCAAGATAAGTTAATAATCGTTCTTTATGTCCACGTGCGATAGCTTCGATATTATTATCGGTATCGCTATAGTCTTCAATCGCACGAATAAACATATCACCAGTGTACGAATAATCCTTCAACCACTTACAGTGTGCATCTACTGCAGCAATGAATGGTTGTTGTGGGGATTGATGAACACCGTCTTCTAAGTATTGCCAGTAACGCATTTCTCGTTGTTGAAGCACGGCTTCGACTAGCTTTTCTTTAGAGTCAAAGTGGTTATAGAGTGTCATAGTAGCTACATTGGCTTCTTGAATAATTTGCTTTAATCCGACACCACGAAAGCCATATTCGTAAAATAAGCGTTCTGCTACTTCTAATAAATCTTGCTTTTTCTTGGACATTATCATCACTCATTTAAAAATAGAATAGTCATTCTAGTTAAAATTAACAGTTTTACTACTAGCTGTCAAAGTGTTGATTTGCGATTGATGACAATGGATACCGACTTTCGAATTTCTAGATTTAGTTGGTAGAAATATGATCGACAGGGCGAGAAAAATCAAGTGTATCGTGTAATGCTGATAAAATTTCTTCTTCTGAGTAACTGTAATTATTCTCAACCCATCTTCTTATAATTTCAATGAGTCCACTACTATAAAAATCAGCAATTAATTGTGGATGATCGCTGTTCATAATTTTATGTGCTAATAAATCGTTATTACACTCAGCACCTTCTAATATTTTCTCACTACAGAATTGAGTCAAACTACGAAAGACATCGTCTTGTCTTGATGCGACAAGTAAATGTTTAAATACAGGTTTATGTGTATTGATGAAAGAGATAAATGATTCTAATGCATCTGTTGAACCGTGCTGATGTAAAGAATCTAAATCGAGTGCTTCCTTCATATATTCTGTTAATGAATATAGTAAGTCGTATTTATCTTGGAAATATCGATAGAATGTACTGCGATTAATTTCAGCAGCATCACATATTTTTTGAACAGTGATTTCATCAAAGTGATAGTCATTTAATAATTCAAAAACTGTTTGATTAATATGTTTTATCATACGTTTTTGTGTAGATGTCGTCATAAGCAGGACTCCCCGAATAGTCATTTTATTAAGATAATATTGATTGATAATTTATCATAGACGTTGTTATTTTACCAAATATAAATGCTTTTTACATGAAATACACATTACTGGATTGTGAAGACAACACAAAAAAGCAGGACTTGAGCTGTATATTCTCAAGTCCTGCATACATGATTGTTACTCGGAGTTATTAGATTTTACTAGAAGAATTAATGATCAATACCTTCTAACCATTCATCTACTTTATTATCGTTGTCATCAACATAGTCTTTGGCAACTTGTTCTGGATTTTTCTGGTCTTTGAAGATTTTCTTAGCTAATTGATCTTCATCTTTTTTGCTCCAGTCGTCTGACATACGTGTTGCAATTGTGTATGCTGCTGGATGATTAGCTTTGAATTCTTTATTAAATACTAAGTTAATATGTTGATCTTCTTTACCATAAATTTTGTCAGGATCTTTTAACATTTTAACGCCTAATTCTTTAGAGAACCAACTAGAATCCATTGCTGTAAATAGGATTGGTTGTTGTTGTTTATAAGCTTTTTGTACTGCTTTAAATTGATCTTGGTCAGAAGATTCTTTAAGGCTATAACCGTCTAGATTATCTTCATCAAGTTCACTTTTAGTTTGTTTCATGACATCATTTCTAGCGTCTGTACCTTGTATTTCTTTATCGAATTTCTTACTATCTTTTAAGTCTGCAATTGAGTCGATATTTTGTTCATATTTTGGTACGGCTAAGCCTACTTTAACATCATCGACAAGGTTCTTTTTGTCGTAAACGGATAATTTACTTTTGTATTTATTATAGTAACTTTTATCTGTAGATGGGAAAATACCTGACGCATGGAATGAATCTGGATTTTCAGCTACAGATGCATATAATGGACCGCTTGCTTGTACAGGTGTAGTTGTAACGTCATAACCAGCTTTTTTAAGTACTTCAGCTATGACTAATGTACGTGGCGCTGAGTTATCACTAGCAATATATGGTAATTCGATTTCTTTATTGCCTAGGGAAGTATTGTCATCTTTTGATGAACTTCCGCCACCGTTACCACATGCACTTAGCACGATGGCTAAGGCAATAGTGGCAAACAGGCCTAACAGTTTGAAACCTCTTGTTTTAAACATTCAGCATATCCTCCTTTTTAAAATTAATATCTGTCATCGTCATGATTGAAATCGGTACGATGTTTGTTGTCAGTATGATTTGAATATTGATCGTATACATCTTTACTATTTTCTCTTGCATATAACATTAATGCATTAAATAGCATGTCTTGATCATTCGTTTGATTTGATAACTGTTTGAATAAATCAGTTGTACGTGCTTCGTTACTTTGTGGACGAGATTGAGAGCGACGTGCGTATGAATGACTGCGCTCAGAATGGTCGTCTAATCTGTCGTCACGTCTTGGATAATTATCGTGACCATTACCTTGTTTATTATATAAAGATTCATAATCTACATCGTCGTTTGGTTCATTGGATGCAAATCGTGATACGTGTGATTCGCTTGTGTAAGTTGAACGATGTGTATCATCTTGATAACGTCGTTCATCTTCATCACGATGATATTGACGATCTAAACGGGAAGGGTGTTCACTTTCAAAGTCTCTGTCATCTCTTTCACGACGATCAGTAGCGTAAGCACCATGACGATCTTCATCGGTAGATGCATGAGATTCAGCTTGATGTGAATCTTGTTCTAATGCTTTACCTTCGATATCTAATTCTGGGAGGATGCTGCCTAACCATTTAGGTAAGTACCATGATCCTTTACCAAATAATTTCGTTAATGCTGGAATTAATGTCATACGTACGACAAAGGCATCAAATAGTACACCAAATGCTAGAGAGATACCCATTGATTTGATTTGCATATCGTCTTGGAATACAAAGGCGATAAACACACTGAACATAATCAATGCAGCTGCTACAATAACAGGGCCACTTTCTTTAATACCTACTCTAATAGAGTGATCATTGTCACCAGTTTTACTATATTCTTCATGTACACGCGTCATTAAGAATAGTTCGTAGTCAATGGCTAGACCAAATAGTAAACCGATTGTAATAACTGGTAAGAATGCTAATAGTGGACCAGTGTTTTCTACGCCGAATAGACCACCAAGGAAGCCATCTTGCATGACTAAGGTTGTGAATCCGAGTGTAGCCATTAATGATAATACGAAACCGAGAACGGCTTTTAATGGAACAAGGATTGAACGGAATACAAATACTAATAATACAAATGCTAATAATACGATAACACCAGCAAATACTGGAATAGCATTATTTAATTTTTCAGCCATATCGATGTTGATTACGCTTTGGCCTGTTACTTCTGTATTAAAGTCGTATTTTTCTTTGGCTTGTTTATTGTAATCACGTAAATCATAAACTAAATTGCTTGTTGATTGCGCATTAGGTCCATCTTCAGGAATGATAGAGATTAATGCATAATGATTATTATCATTTAATTGAGGTTTTTCGACAGTATCGACATTATCCATATCTTTAAGATCTTTTCTCATACTATTTAAATCAGATTCAATGTCTTTTTTACTGCCACCATCTTTAGTATTTACAAGCATCGCAATTTGACCGTTATATCCGGCACCAAAGTTGTCAGTAACTAAATTATACGCTTTATGTGCGGATGAATCGTTAGGTTTTAAGCTATCGTCTGGCATGCCTAAACGCATTCCAGAAATAGGTATGATAGCTGCGATTAAAATAATTAAACTAATAATAATAGCTAGTACTGGTTTACCAACTACAAATTTAGCCCATGGATGATTTTTAGGGTCTTTACTTTTTTCTGGTTTGTCTTTGATTTTAATACGTTTATGGAAAACACTAATTAATGCAGGTAATAATGTTAAAGCGGCAAGTACCGCGAATAAAACACTAATTGCAGATGCGAATCCCATAACAGCTAAGAAATCAATACCTACTAATGAAAGACCACAAACGGCAATCATAACTGTTAAGCCGGCGAATATTACTGCACTTCCTGCTGTACCAACTGCTAAGGCAATTGATTCAACAGGTGGGGTACCTTTTTTCCTAATTTCTTTATATCTAAATAAGATAAATAGAGAATAGTCGATACCAACAGCTAATCCAATCATTACGGCTAGTGTTAATGTAAAGTTTGGAATATCGAATACGTTTGTTAATAATGCAATGATACCAATACTTGAACCAAGTCCCATGAGGGCACTGACAATTGGCATACCTGCTGCAATTAATGAACCAAATGTAATTAATAAGATGATAAATGCAGTGACAATACCTACTAATTCTGAGTTGCCTCCTGGTTCAGAACCACCGCTACCACCTTGTGCTTGTTCGATTTGAACATTGTGGTTATCTTTCACATCTTTCATTTCACGATCTATAATTTTCTTAGAAGAATCTTTTAATGATGTTTGGTTAACTACATAATTGACTGTCGCAATTGCAGTATCTTTATCATCATTGACTTGATTTGTTTCATATGGATTACTTACGTTTTGTACGTAATCATCATCTTGTTTAATATTATCAAGTGCTTTTTCAATATCTTTCTTAGTGTCTTTATCTGTAATACCATCCTTTTTATCAGAATGTATTACAATTTTCATCGATGCCTTTTCACTATCTTGATGGAACTCTTTTGACATCTTGTCATTTGTATCTAATGATTTAAGACCATTCATTGTAATATTGCTATCAAATTTAGGTGCGCTAATTAATAATGGTGTAATGATAACGCCTAGAATCAAAAGCCACGCAATGATACTGACCCATTTGTGCTCAGCAATGAATTTGCCTAATTTGTATAAAAGTTTTGCCAAGACATTTCCTCCTATTTGTTTTTTATTCGTTAACTTGTGACGGAACTATGAAGTTGGACTCAATTTAATTGAGAAAAATCTATGGTGTTTTAAAGTTACAGTTATTAATTTAACAAGATTCAACTGCTTGAAACACCATTAATTTTATTGAGTCGTTGAAAAATGAAACAGATTGTAAGAATTGTTGGACATTTTATTGAAAAGATAACTCAGAAGTGTGATTTATGAGTAGTGATAGCAACTGTTAACTTGTGACAAAATGTCCAACGAGAATTAAAATACCTATCAATACTAAGCATAAACCGGGTAAATAAAATTTCTCTTTTAATTCATGGCGTTTTTCATCAGCATACATCACGATTTTGGAAATAATGATTAAAATAGCGCCTAATATTATAAGTATGATAGATAAAGCCATGTGGATGCCTCCTTACAGTTGTGGTACGGCTAAACTAAGATGAAAAGAAATAATTAAAAAATGCTTTATATAAGTTATATTCCCTTTATTCAGTTAAATATGAAACCGATACGCAAGTTTAATAAAAAACATCAAAATAGGGATGACTATGGCATGAAGCCCCATTGGTGTATCGATACATAAAAATTTATAAAAAAAAGTGGGGAGAGTTAGATACTCACCACCACTTAGTAGGTATTTAGGAGTTGTTCATTAATCAAACGCGAGGGTTCAATAATTGAATTTCATTATTGAGCGTTGGCTTTTAAGTTAACGTCAATATTACCACGTGTTGCTTTAGAATATGGACAGAATTGATGCGCTTGTTCTACATACTGTTCAGCCTCTTCTTGAGATACATTTTCTAACGTAACTTCAATGTCTGCTGCTAATTTGAAACCATTATCGGTAGTATCTTTCACTAACTCAATAGTGATTTCAACTTCAGGGTTTGCGTCATTAACTTTATGTCGAGATAAAATTAATGATAATGCACTGTTGAAGCATGCACTATAACCTGCTGCAAATAATTGTTCAGGGTTAGTATCGTTACCACCTTGACCACCCATTTCTTTTGGTGTTGCTAAATTTTGAACAAACGTGTTATCTGGACTAAATACGCGACCATCACGGCCACCATTACTAATCATTGTAGTTGAATAAATTGATTCTGCCATTTTAAAAACTCCTTTTAATATAAAATTAAGTTAAATCATATTGCGAATTTAACTAATTTAACTTGATTGAATTATAAAGGTATATACATATAGTTACAAATTATTTGTTTATTTCATTTTACTGATAGATTAAATAGCTTCTATTTAAAATGCAAAGTGTAATTTTAAAGTGCTTTGTTATATAATGGAGATGAATTTTAAAACGGCAATTGATTAAAGGAGATTGAAAACATGAAAGATAAACAATTCGACAAAGTCAGCATGTGTTTGAAATTATCTTGTTCAGCGCTTTTAATCAGTGGATCAATGATAGGTTATGGTTCTGCTAGTGATATGTCAGTACAAGCTAAAGAAACTTCAACTTCACATCATACATCTGAATCAAAAGATGAGTCATTGCAAGATAAAATCGATGACGCTAAAGATGATATTGATCGACTTACACATTTAAAAGAAGATTCAAGACAGGATTACCACAAACAACTAGATGATGTATCTGATAATGCAACATTGGATAAGATAATTGAAGATGCTAAAAAAGAAGATCGCAAATTGAAATCATTAGACAAAGAAACGCAGCATTCAACAGATTCAGCTGAAGAAACGCCTAGTGAAAAGAATGCTGAAAATGTGAAAGATAAAGATGATGTTACTAAAGACTTAGACAAAATTTTAGCTGATTTGGATTTATCTTCAGAAAATGTTGATAACCATCAACAAAAAGATGGTGAAACGAGTCAGGCACAGGAACAAGCTCAGCCACACGATAAGCAACAAACGTTAAATCATAAACAAACGTCAGTGTTGGATGATTTAGATAAAATAAAGCAAGATACATCATTAGATGAAGATGCCGATACGACACAAAAACAAAAGCGTTCCGATTCATCATCTAATCAACGTCAAGACAGACAACAAGATTCTAAAAATCAATCACAATCTAATACTAGAGAACTGCCACAATCTAACGCCAAAGAACAACAAACATTAGATGATTTAAAACACATTGCTGACGAAGCGGATGTGAAACAATCAGATCAAAAACAAGATGGACACGTTGGAAAGATTACAAAAGAGTTAGAGGGTAGTGACAAAATAAATCAAGCGATTTCTAGTCAATTATCTTCTAATAACATGAACGGCAATCACTACATTAATGATAAAAGAGATACACTTAAGGCATTAGAACAGGATGTCAATCAACAAAGCGATTTTAACAATCAACGTAAACAAGCTTTAAAACAAGACATTCGTCAAACGGAACAACGTATGAATCAACAACATGATTTAATACTTAATCAGTTGCAACAATCCAAAGATAAAAATAAAGCGGCTCAATCCATTTTGGATACAGTGATGAGTCAACATGAAGCGAAACAAGCAATGAAACACGTAAAGACGAAAGGAAAGACAGATCAACAAATTGCCAATCAAATCGATAAACAGCTAGATAGTCTTACACATACTTCATCAGATAATATTTTAAAATCAATGTTAGATCAATCTGAAGATAAGCAACAATTAATTAAACAACTCCTTGCTACACGATTAGGGGATAAGGAAGCGCAACGTATTGCGAAACAATTAGCTAATGGACAATTATCAAACCAACAAATTGTAGAGCAACTCAAACGACACATTGATAAACAAGGACATGTGAGCGCGGATGACATTTTAAATGATGTATTAAATAATGCAAAAGATAAACGACAAGCGATTGAAACTATATTAGCAACGAGAATTGAACAAGGAAAAGCAAAAGTGCTAGCAGATATCATTAATCGTATGCAAAGTGATAAAGCAAGTGCTTTAGATTTAATCAAGTCTGCCATTAACGGTAAGGCTAATGATTTATTGCAATTGCAACATAAGATGGACAGTGCTAAGAAAGATTTAGACTATATTGTTTCTCCGATCAAAAATAGACCGAGCATTTTTGATAGAATTAATCAACAATCCAATCAAGGCTCTCGTTTATTAGATCAACTTAATTCTGGTGGTAGTCTATTGGATAGTATTCCTGATATTCCAACGCCAACACCTGAAAAAGGCCTAACGCTTGGTTCTAATGATGGATTCCTAGATGGATTGTTTAATGATGATGGTAATCTATCATTACCTGATGCAGGTCAGGCAGTTAAGCAACATTGGATGCCTATCGCATTAGTTATAGCCATTATTGGTGGTAGTATTATCTGGTTTAGTCAACGTAAAAGATCAAAATAAATTAAAACAAGCGAGACAAAGTTAACTTTGTCTCGCTCTTTTTAATGGTGTAATCCGAGTGATTTATTTACCCGTTATATAATCCAATTGTGATGCATCATCAGCATCAATCGTTCTATATGAGATAACGCCTAATCCTTTCACATTTGATTCTGAAATGATAATTGAACCATCAGCGTTAACTTTTTCTACGAATGCAACATGACCATATTGTGTGTCCGCACCTAATTGACCAGCTTCAAAAACGACTGCTGTATGTTTTTTAGGTGTTGAAGATACTTGATAACCTTCCCGTGCTGCACGATTATTCCAATGATGTGCGTCGCCTAAATTACTATGAATATATTGACCAAATTGTTTCATACGCTGATCCACATACCATGTACATTGACCTTGTGGATAGCTTGAACTTCCTTTGTTTTCTTCGAATGGTTTGAAACTTGATTGTGATTGATCATCGCTATGAATCGTATGATTATATTTATCCAAACTTGGCATTTCTTTCTTATCAAAATCAGTTAAATGATAATGTTTTATAATACTATTTAATTTCTTAGCATAATTAGGATCAGTCGCATAAGTACGTGATAAATGAGAAGTTGCTGACTGGTAAGTAGACGCTTCACTCTTCCATGTTGGACGGTAAATGTTAGGGTTACCATCTATACCTTTTTTAATTAAACGTGCGTAATCTTCGAGTGATGCTTTTGTATCAGGATATTTACGGAAACCAGCTGTAATATTAAACATGTTATTTGTACTATCAGCTTCTAAAGTATTAAATGAAACAGACTGTCCTTGATAAGTTCCTTTAATGCCAAATAGATTAAAATTAGGTTTTTGTGCTAAAGCGCTATTACCAGAATCAGATTCTAAAATAGCTTGTGCCATCATTACTGAGGCATAGAGGTCTTCTTTTTGACCTATTTGATGTGCATCTTTGGCAATCGATTTAATAAAATCTCTCGTGCTTTTACTATCAACGATATTGATATCGCCATCTGTTAGAGCACCATCTTCTATTTTAGGTAATTGTTGAAACAATCCAGTGGCACGTGTATTCGATTGTTTAAAATCACCTTCAAATGATTGTGCAGGCTTTGTTTTATGTTTTAATTCATTCGGTGTTGGAAGTTGAGGATTGACGTCTTGCTTTTTTGTATTGTTTTGCTTTGTATCATGTTGTTTATCATCTTGAGTGTGTTTATCTTTAGATGTTTGATATTGCTTTTGCGTCTTCGTTGCATCCTCGCTATACTCATCTAAAATGGAATCGATGGCTGAGTCGGAAATGCTTTGATTAGATGATGATTTGTCATTCTTGTTCGAACCATTCGATTGATTTGAAGAATGATCTTGTTGATTGTTGTCGCTTTGTTCATGATCTTGAGTTTCATCACTTTGTGAATGATTGTCTTGGTCTGATAGGTCACTATTTTCCTTATCGTGACGATTAATAGATTGATCACTTTTATTAGCCTCGTCTTGTTGTGGATACTTTTCAGAATGACCACTATTGTCTGCATTTTGATCATTGTCAGTTATCTTATCATTATCATCAGACTGGTTATTTTTAGAGTTTGTATTTGTATCATCTTCTTCATGAGAAGGTTGTTCATAGTCTGAAATATCGGAGTCAAAATGAAATAGATTTTGAATTAAAGTTGTTAAACTAAAACTATTGTCATATTGGTCTGGAGACCATAATCGATTAAAGTCAGATTGATGCGTGGATAATCCATCATAAAATTGATTAATTAAATTTGTTGATTGATGTGATTTTTTATAATTATCATCTGTAACAGATGTTTGTGTTCCATGATGGTTTTGTTGGTGCGCTTTGTCTTGTTTTTCCTTTTTAGTGTTTTGGTGTGATGATTGCTTCGTTTTTTCGTGTTTGTGTTCTGATGTGTTAATCTCATCATCTTCTTGCGTGATTTTAGTACTTTTATCATCACTGTTTGTTGAATCATTGTTATTTTGCGTATCACGCTGTTGTGATGAAGATGGTGTTGTTGAGTGGTCATCTGCAGCATTAGCTATGGGTGCTGTTGAGAAAGATGGCACAATTAATGTAGTTGTAAGTAAATATGTTAAGAATTTTTCTTTAGACATCTATGATTAGCTCCCTTAAAAATTTGAAAAATGATTGAGATATTTATTGGACATTTGTTATAATTTAACTTATGACATTTATAGTTGATACATATCAACGAATTGAATCAATCTAGTAAATTTAATTATACTAACCTTTATCAGAAAAATAAATTGTTTTTGAAAAATGTAATCTAACATTTGGTAAAATAGGTATAAATATGATGGCGATATAAATATAGATAGGAAAGTTAATCAATCGTTTTTAGGAGTGTGACAATGAAAAACGCACTAAAGCTGTTTAAAACAGATTTAAAGAAAATTGCTAAAACGCCAGCAGTTTGGATCATATTAGCGGGATTAGCCATATTACCCTCATTCTATGCATGGTTTAACTTATGGGCAATGTGGGATCCATATGGAAATACGGGCCATATTAAAGTAGCGATTGTCAATGAAGATAAAGGTGACAAAGTTAGAGGGAAAGAGATTAATGTAGGTAATAAGATGGTGCAAACCCTAAAGAAAAATGATAGCTTTGATTGGCAATTTGTTAGCCGTGAAAAAGCAGATCATGAAATTAAAATGGGGAAATATTATGCAGGCATATACATACCGAGCAAGTTTACACATCAAATTACAGGAACATTAAGGAAGCACCCTGAAAAGGCGGATGTCGATTTCAAAGTCAATCAGAAAATTAATGCTGTTGCTGCGAAATTAACGGATACAGGTTCTTCATTAGTGGTAGAAAAAGCTAACGAACAATTTAATCAAACCGTGACGAAAGCATTACTTTCAGAGGCGAATAAAGTAGGTCTGAAAATTGAAGATGAAGTGCCAACAATTAATAAAATCAAAAATGCGGTCTATGCAGCAAATAATTCTCTGCCAGAAATTAATAAGTTTAAAAATAAAATCATCTATTTAAATGAACACCAAGATGACCTTGATCGCTATGCGAATCAATTTAGAAATTTAGGTAATTATAAAGGTGATATTTTAGATGCACAAGAAAGATTAAATCAAGTTAATTCATCAATACCTGCATTAAATGAAAAGGCTAAATTAATAATTGCGCTGAATAATTATATGCCTAATATTGAAAGAGTACTAAATGTAGCAGCTAATGATGTACCGGCACAATTTCCTAAAATCAATAGAGGTGTCTCTATAGCTGGGCAAGGTATTGATGCTGCGAATGACCAACTCACAGATGCTAAAGGATTTTTAACACAAGTTCAAAATCGAGTTGGTGATTATCAAGATGCAGCAGGACGTGCCCAAAATGTAAATAATGATGTTAACCAAGATTTACGTCAACAATCAGGTACGAGTCAACAAGGTGCTCATAGTAAGCAACGTGATGAAGGACATAGTTATCAAACTGGGATCAAGACGCAATCTTTAAGTACTTCAGGTAATAAAGATAATAACCAGTCAAATGAGCTAGTAAGTTCAAATGATGTTAAATCAATGAATACAGCATTGACTGAATCATTATTATCGCTTTCAAATTTAAGTGATGTTCAGGCCAAGGCATCTCAAAAAGATATGGATGCATTGAAACATATTTCATACGGTATATTGGCATCAGACAAACCGACTGAGTTTAAAGAACCGTTAGAAAATGTATCATCTCGTTTAGAAAATGCTACGAAATATAATCAACAATTTATTGATATATTATCAGAGCTTGAAAAAAATGAAGATGTTGATTTATCAAAAGAAATTAAGCAAATAAAAGCAGCTAATAATCAACTCAATGATCAGTTAAAAACAACCAACCAATTAATTGATGCTTTATCAAACGGTAGTTCTGGTAAATCAGAAGCGATTAACGTATTGAACAAAATCAATGACACGAATAAGACGTTAAGTCAATTCCGTACGTATGTTAAGAAAGAATTAAATCAAAGTTTATTAAACATTTCGAATGATATTACGTCACAATTGGCATCAGGTCAACAAGCATTATCAACTGTTCAATCTAAATTAAATTCAATTAATCAAGTGATTCAGTCAGGACAAAGTATATTAGATAGTGGTAAAAAGCGTATTGATCGTATTCAAACAGCATTGCCAGGTATAGAACAAACGTATATGAATGCAATGAAAACAGCACAAGATTACTTCCCAACTGTGAAGAAAGATGTAGCCAAAGCGGCAGATTTTGTGCGTAATGATTTACCTGGCTTAGAACAACGCCTAGCAAATGCTACTCAAGCAGTCAATGATAATTTACCATCGTTATTTAGTAAATATGATAACGCGGTGAATTTATTAGATGAGAACCAACCAAGAGCTAAAGAAGCCCTGTCTAACTTAGCGGATTTCTCAGAAAATAAATTGCCAGGTGTTGAGAAAGATCTGAAGAAAGCCAATAAAATATTTAAACAATTAGATAAAGACGATGCCGTAGATAATTTAATCGATGTATTGAAAAATGATTTGAAAAAGCAAGCTGATGTCATCGCACATCCAATAAATAAAAAGACAACCGATGTGTTCCCAGTTAAAGATTATGGTTCTGGAATGACGCCGTTTTATACAGCCTTATCTATATGGGTCGGCGGATTGTTAATGGTTAGTTTATTATCCGTAGATAACAAACATCAGTCATTAAAACCAATTCTTAGTCCTAGAGAAATCTTCCTGGGTAAAGCAGGCTTCTTCTTCCTATTAGGTATAGTACAATCATTAATTGTATCAATTGGAGACTTAGTTATATTAAAGGCAGCCGTCGAGTCGCCAGTATTATTTGTGACTATAGCAGTATTCTGCTCACTAGTATTTAACTCAATTATTTATACTTGTGTATCATTATTAGGAAACCCTGGTAAAGCCATTGCGATTATTTTCTTAGTATTACAAATCGCAGGTGGTGGCGGTACTTTCCCAATTCAAACGACGCCTAAGTTTTTCCAAACGATATCGCCGTATTTACCATTTACGTATGCGATTGATGCTTTACGTGAAACGGTAGGGGGTATTGTTCCGGAAATATTAATTACGAAAGTGATTATCTTAGCATTATTTGGATTAGGATTTATCATAGTTGGTGTTATTTTAAAACCAATCACAGATCCATTGATGAGAAAAGTTTCATCTAAAGTTGATGAAAGTAATGTAACAGAATAAAGTGAATGAGTTTCTAGCACTTAGGGCATAACATGTATCCCTCAAGTGCTAGAATTTTTTATGTAAGATACATTAAGACACGAGTTCTACACAAAAAATATATTCTTGAGTGATATTATAATAAGTGAATATATTTAAGGAGCGTGTGTAGAATGACACATCAAAATAAAGTGGCTATAGTAACAGGAGCAGCACAAGGTATTGGTTTTGAAATAGCCAAACGACTATTTAATGATGGCTTTAATGTTGCATTAGTGGATTATAATGAACAAGGTGCGAAAGAAGCGGCTGCCACATTAAAGGGTAATAGCCAAGAAGCTATCGCATTTAAAGCTGATGTCGCTAATCGTGATGAAGTCTTTCACGTTTTTAGTCAAGTAGTTAAACACTTTGGAGAATTAAATGTAGTAGTGAATAATGCTGGATTAGGCCCAATGACACCTATAGATACTGTAACAACTGAGCAATTCAATCAAGTTATTGGTGTAAATGTTGGTGGTGTATTCTGGGGTATTCAAGCAGCACTCGAACAATTTGAAGCGTTAGGTCACGGTGGAAAGATTATAAATGCAACGTCTCAAGCAGGTGTAGAAGGTAATAAAGGATTATCACTATACTGTAGTTCGAAATTTGCAGTTAGAGGTTTAACACAAGTAGCTGCACGTGATTTAGCTGATAAAGGTATAACAGTAAATGCATTTGCACCAGGTATTGTTGAAACGCCAATGATGGAAGGTATCGCTATTAAATTAGCTAAAGAAAATAATCAACCTGAAGAATGGGGTTGGAAACAATTTACAGATCAAATTACATTAAAACGTTTATCTAAACCAGAAGACGTTGCTAATGTTGTTAGTTTCTTAGCTGGTAGTGATTCAGATTATATTACAGGACAAACAATTATCGTTGATGGTGGTATGAGATTCCATTAGATTAGTGAAATAGTTTTAGAAGAAATTTGAAAAATTGATTCAAATCAGACTCATGAATCATTGAGTGTTAAATAAAAAAGACAGGATACGACATTCAGCTCAAGTGAGAGCCAATGAGAATGACTTAATCCTGTCTTTTTATTATTCTGATTTGTTTTGTTTGTTTGAAGTGCTATTGTTCTGAGTTGAACGATTCGCATTATTATTGTTATTAGAGCTTTGACCACCTTGACCGCCTTGACCTTGTGATGATTCAGTACTTGCCTTTGGTTTATTGGCTGGTTCCGATTGTTGTGAACGCGCAGGTTGATTATTACTTTTTTGTGCTGGTTGGTTGGACGGTTTAGCTTGAGTTGATTGACTTGGTGATGTCTGATGAGTAGCTTGAGATGATTTTTGAGTTGGTTGTTGATTAGCTGAATGATTGGAATTGTTTACATTATTTTGTTGTGAATTCGTAGGTTCAGCTTGAACAGTTTCTTGATCTGTTGTATTATTTTTCGCTTTCTCTTTTGACGTTTTCTTTTTATCTTTTTCTTCAGTTTTGTGTTCAGTTTTATGATGAGATGTTTTGTTTTGGTGTGTTAAAGCTGCAAAAACAGAAAATCCTAAAGCTAATACAAGTGCAATAATAACAATACTTGCTAATAATTTCTTCAAAAGTGTGTCCTCCATTAACTACGATAATTATTAACTATATTATAATCAAATTTTTGAATAAGAACACAACATTTAATGATATTTTAAAATAATAGGAAAGTAAGTGAAATATATGGGTGTATTAACTAATGAACAAAAGGTAAAAATTTTATCAGAAATAGTGGCTATACCTTCAGTCAATGACAATGAATTAGCAGTAGCACAATATTTAGAGCAATGGCTTAATCGATATGATATTGACACACACATCGATTACATTTCAGGAGAACGTGCAAATCTAATTGCTACCATAGGGTCTGGTAAACCAGTCGTTGCAGTTTCAGGACATATGGATGTAGTAAATGAAGGGAACCATGATGATTGGACATCTCCTCCATTTGAATTGACTGAACGAAATGGTCATTTATATGGAAGAGGTGCTGCTGATATGAAATCGGGATTAGCTGCACTGGTGATTGCAATGATTGAAATTAAAGCGAGCGGACAGTTAAAACACGGTACCATTAGATTATTAGCAACCGCTGGAGAGGAAATGGAACAAGCAGGATCAGAACAATTATATCGTAAAGGTTATATGGCTGATGTCGACGCCCTAGTCATCGCAGAACCATCTTATCCAAGCATTGTATATGCTCACAAAGGATCAATGGATATTAAAATCACATCTCAGGGGCGTTCAAGTCACAGTTCTACACCTTTTATGGGAGAAAATGCAATTACACCACTTATTGAATTGATTCAAAATATCAATCAAGCATATGAAGAAATAACACAAAGAATAAAAGGAACGGCTTTAGATTATGGCAATATGGTCAATCAAATGGCTGATCAATTGCCTAGTTTTGTTAGTAAAGATGAAGTTCAAACTAGAATTCAAGGACTTGTGATGACCAATAGTATGATTAATGGTGGTTCTCAAGTCAATTCTGTTCCTGATTACGCAACTGCAACGTTTAATGTTCGCACGATTCCAGAATATGATAATACAAAAGTTAAAGCACTATTTAATAAATATATCGATGAAGCGAATCAAAGAGGAGCACATTTGACTCATGACATATATTTAGATCTTGATCCAGTTGTCACAACGGGTGACAATCACTTATTTAAATTAGGCCATCAACTAGCTCAAACATATTTTGATCCTTCGGCATTGATAGATACACCAACAGTGGCCGTTACGGATGCATCTAATTTATTAAAAGGTAAAAGCGAAGACTTTCCATTCTTAATGATAGGGCCAGGTCAAGGACCTCATCAAGTTGATGAATGTGTTAATAAAAATCATTACTTAAAATTTATCGATTACTATATTGAATTATTGCTAACATATTTAAATGAAAAATGATAAGACGTGTAATATAAAATATTAAGTTTAAGCATAAATTAGATATGACAAAACTGTAAGGGCTATTACTTTTAATTGTATGTCTTTAGTTGATGACGTATAATTTAGAAGACCTATTAAGCAAAGAAGCTATGGGTAAAGAAAGAGAGGATACGTTATGAATAAAAAGACAAAATCAATCATTGCGTCTACATTAGCTTTCGGTACATTATTAGGTGCATCAGCGAGTGTAGCGCCAGTAATCAATCATACGGCACATGCAGCAACAACCCAAGAACATCAATCTGCTTATTATACTTATAAAGGTAACGCAGGTTATGATGCGAAGTTTGTTTTAGATAAAAATTTCAAAAATGCAATCAAAGCTGGCAACGTTACATTTAATGGTATTAAAATTGCGCCAACTCAATCAACTCAAACAGTAATCAAATCAGATCAATTATTCCGTCAGTATGATAAAAAATCTAAAAAAGCTTCATTAGTCGATATTCCATTGAAAAAGCAATTGAAGCTAACAGATTTACAAAAATCTTATGGTAAAGATTTGAAAAAAGTAGATAATGGTAAAAATAATACAACAGGAATTTATTACTACCAACCTAAGAAAAATGGTGAAGCGGTTTGGTTCGATGCATCAAAAGGTAAAATCGACCGCGTTGTCATTGGTTATGAAAAAACTAAAGTAGCAATTCAAAAAGATAAAACATTAAATAAAATTAAATAAGTTAGAACGATATGAACAGACGTCCGTATAGAGGATGTCTGTTTTTTGATAGGTTCAATTATGATAGATTGAAGTTAATGATAACTACGAAGGAGGTTACGTCTAGTGATTTATAACGGCTTTATGAATATGATTGAACAAAATGATTATAAAACACTTTATTCATACTTTACTAAAGAAATGAAGAAACAGATTTCTAAGAAAGCATTAAAAAAGTTGATGCAAGACTACAATAGATTTGCGCATCAACACAAGTGTTATGTAGACATCGGGACTGAAAAGTATGGTGAGAATGTATGGTTAGATGCTTTTGAAAACTATGGTATTTCAATCCATGTCACTCATGGCCAAATATCTTCACTTTTATTTAAACCTTTGTATTATTTTAAAGATAAACGAACAACTTTAACTTATCAATTTCCGTTTTATGATGAATGGTTTGTATATTGGGGTGGCGATAACGAACTATTCAATTATCATTATCCTTTAGAAACACAAAGGTATGCATATGATTTTATAAAGATAAATAAAGACTCTGGAATGAGCTACATTGATGATGGCATGCGATGTGAACATTATTATGCTTATGGTACTCAAGTATATGCACCATTAAATGGTGTTGTTGTCGATATTGAGAATAATATAAAAGATAATCGTATAGGACAAACGAATCAAAAACAACCACTTGGCAATTATGTCGTGATAAAGCATTCGACAAATGAATTTAGTTTAATTGGACATTTAAAACAGCATTCGGTCAAAGTGAACATTGGAGATGAAATAACAGATAACGATATGATAGGTCTTTGTGGAAATTCAGGTAATTCGTCAGAGCCTCATGTTCATTTTCAAGTTAGTAATCAACCTAGTTTAATAGAAGGACAATCACTCAAAATTAATTTTAAAAATAATAGGATGCCCGTTAAAGGTGAAACGATTTGTCGATAAAATAGTTTAATAAAATTTATATATTATATTACAATACACAACGTATATTTATTGAATTTTATGTAATTTCCATTTACTTTTTATAAAAATATAAATAGTATGAAGGGAGATTAAAATTTATACATATACGGAGGATTAACATGAATCGATTGTCTAAAACTATCATTTCCGGTATTTCAGTAATAACTATAAGTAGTACATTTTATAGTGAAGAAGTGGATGCGAAGAATGATCATTCAGCAAATCAAAACAAATTAGAAGTTAAGTATAAGAATAAAGCATTTCAGGCATTAAAATTATTACCCAATGATAAAAATGCTAAAAAGCAATTTAAGCACTATAAAACAGTCGACGTCAATACAGATCAATTAGGCTACACGCACTATACACTACAACCAAAGTTTAAAAATGCATATGTTCCTGATAGAGAAGTTAAAATACATACTAATCCTCAAGGTAAGGTTGTACTTATCAATGGCGACACAGGTGGTAGTGAAATAAAACCTAGTAATACTGTCCAAATCCATAAAAAAGAGGCCATCAATAAAGCTTTTGAAGCTATTTCAATGTCTTCAGATAAAGCTAAAAACTTTAAAAATGATGTCATTAAAAAGAATCAAATTCAAATTAGCGGACAACATAACAAATATGTTTATCAGGTAGAAATTGTAACGACGTCTCCTAAAATATCGCATTGGAACATTCAAGTTGATGCTGAAACTGGGGAAGTCATTGATAAGATAAATAATATCCAACATGCGCATACTGAAGGTACGGGAAAAAGCGTATTAAACAAAACGAAAAAAATTAATATTAATAGTAAGGATAAAGGATATGAGTTGAAGGATGTGACGCATAAAGGTAATATTTCAGCTTATGACTATAATGATGAGGATGGCAGTTCGAAACTGATGACAGATAAAGATAAAGAATTTGTAGACAAGTCGCAACATGCTGCTGTTGATGCGAACGATTATGCTAAAGATGTGTATGATTATTATAAAAATAAATTTGGTCGAGAATCATACGATGATAAGGGAAGTCCTATCGATTCATTAACTCATGTGAATCAATTTGAAAATGAAGATAATCGTAACAATGCTGCTTGGATTGGTGACAAAATGATTTATGGAGATGGAGATAATGACAATTATTTACCATTCTCTGGTGCTAAAGATGTGGTAGCACATGAAATTACACATGGTATAACTCAGGAAACAGCCAATTTAGTATACGAAAATCAACCCGGTGCATTGAATGAAAGTTTCTCAGATGTCTTTGCCTATTTTATTGATAGTGATAATTTCTTAATTGGTGAGGATATATATACACCCAACGTTAAAGGTGATGCATTAAGAAGTATGTCTAATCCTGAAAAATATGATCAACCTGCACATATGAAACATTACTCTAAAACACAAGAGGATAATGGTGGTGTACATACCAATTCTGGTATCCCTAATAAAGCTGCCTATTTAACAATCAAACGTATTGGTAAAGATAAAGCTGAACAAATTTATTATAGAACGTTAACACATTATCTATCTTCTAATTCAGATTTCGAAGATGCTAAAAAATCATTACACCAAGCTGCGCTTGATTTATATGATAAATCCACAGCAGATCAAGTTAATCAATCATGGGAAGATGTTGGCGTTTAATCTATCTAGCCTTTCACTGAGATAAGCACAGTGAAAGGCTTGTTTTATGTGGGAACACTTAGGGTTGTCTAACGTTAGACAACGAGCAGGCTAATTTAAAAAGTTAAGAGTGTACGATTTAAATTGACTAATCATATTTTATTTTGGAAAACAATAATTTACATAATTTTAAAATAAAATATATTGTTTTTTTATGTGAATATAGTAATGTTGTATGTATATTGTATATAAGGAGATACAACATTGAAAAAGTATTATTTAATATCGATTTTGTCTTTTATTTTATTTTTGATAGTTAGCATGTTGGCATATCGGATGGATTTAAAGCAAGAGGCACAAGTTTTAGCAGTAGGCGATAATTTAATACACCCTAACATATATAGGGATGCACTTGAATCAGATGGTGATACATACAATTTTAATCCTATGTACCAAAATATAAAAAAAGATATTCAATCTGCAGATATTGCATTCATCAATCAAGAATCTCCAATAGGTGGTGATCATCGTCCTTATCATGGGTTTAAAAGATTTAACACACCTAGTGATATTTCAGATAGTTTAGTGCAAACCGGATTTAATTTTATTAATGGATCTAATAATCATGCATTAGATCAAGGTGATGAAGGACTTAAATATCATATTCAACAATGGAATAAATATAAAAATAAAGTGTTGTTTACAGGTACTTACGATTCGCAAAAGTCTCATGATCAAGTGGCTGTCAAAAAGATAAATGGTATCAATATAGCTATGTTGAGTTATACATTTGGTACGAATGGAATTAAACCTAAACATCAATACGAAATCAACTATTTTGATGACAAACAAATTAAGAAGGATATTCAACAAGCTAAAGAAGTGGCAGATGTCATATTTGTATCGGCACACTGGGGAAATGAAGGATCTCATCAACCTAATCCAATACAACGAAAATATGCAAAGTTATTTGCTGATGAAGGGGTGGATGTAGTATTAGGTACACATCCTCATGTTATACAACCAGTTGAATGGATTAAAGGTAAGGATCATCATCGTACCTTAGTCGCTTATTCCCTAGGAAATTTCTTGAATGGACAAGAAACTGGAAATGAAAGTAATGACCTACTCGGTAGAATAGAATTTAAAATAATGAAAACGCCTAAAGCAGTAAAAATCGAAAACGTTAAATGGCGAAGTATGGTTAATTATTATGAATTAAGTGATGTATATAATAAAAACAGTAAAGAAAACTTTAAAATTTATCCATTAAAGGATATGGATGAACGCTTAATTCGTAAACATGGCCGATATTATGACCCGAATTCTGATATGAGTCAATTACGATTAAAACAAATAACTAAAGAAGTCATTAACGAAACGTTTTTAGATGATGATAGTTTCTAAAATGATTAGAAGTTATATATGTTCTACTAGTATTCCCCAACATAATCATTAAATGTTTCATGAGAAACATCGTAAATGATATTTACCATTTTAAGAATGTATACAATACTGAATGATTTGTATCACTATGATGTCGATAAAACAAGTAAAAAATGCAGGACAGTTATTTTATATAATGCATAAATAAACAATATATTGAATTTATATTTACCATGTTGTAAGATGTTATCAAGGAGTTGATGACATGAGCAAGTTTAACTTTGAAGGTAAATGTTTATTAAAGTCGACCGATTATTCTAAAGATGAATTGAATTACATCATAGATAAGGCACAACAATTAAAAGCAGAAAAGAAAAATAACCAATCACATCAATTATTAACAAATAAAAATATAGCTATTATATTTGAAAAACCATCTACACGTACACGAGCAGCATTTAGTGTTGCAGCACATGATTTAGGTGTTCAAGTAGATTACTTTGGACAGGGAGAAATTCATTTAGGTAAAAAAGAGAGCATCTATGACACGGCGAAAGTTCTAGGAAGTATGTATGATGGTATCGAATTTAGAGGACATGATCATAACGATGTTGAAACACTAGCACAACATGCTAATGTACCTGTTTGGAATGGTTTAACTAATGAATGGCACCCTACACAAATGTTAGCGGACTTTATGACACTCAAAGAAGAGTGGGGGACGTTAAAAGGTAAGACTTTAACATATATTGGAGACGCTCGAAATAATGTAGCGAATGACTTATTAGTTACAGGGGCGTTATTAGGCGTCAATATGAATATTGTGGCACCAGAATCTCGCTTGCCGGAATCGCATGTGGTAGCGATGGCTAAAGACTATGCGGAACAAACAGGCGCAACGATTCAAATCAGTAGTGATATTGAAAAGACTGTTTATCAAACGGATGCTATTTATACAGATGTTTGGTTTTCAATGGGAGAACCGACAGATGTTATAGAAGAAAGAGTTAAGGCATTACAACCTTATCAAATCAATATGTCATTAATTCAAAAGATACAAAATCCTGATGTGAAAGTACTGCATTGTTTACCAGCTTTCCATAATACACAAACGCAAGTAGGCAAAGATGTCTACGAAAAATATGGATTATCAGAAATGGAGATCACAGATGAGGTCTTTCATAGTCCTTATTCTATTGTTTTTAAACAAGCAGAAAATCGTTTACATTCTATTAAAGCCATAATGGCATTAACTTTAGGTGGCATAAAATAAGAGATTACAAATGAGGTGTTATGCATGATTATAGAAGTCTCTAAAGCATTAAAGTCATTTCTTTATGAAAACTATGAAATAGAAATAGGCGAAATAGCGAGTAAGCAAATTATTGATCATATCTATCCTATGATAGAAAATGAAATACACGAAGATATGAAGGCAGAGATTCAAAACCAAACGATTAATGATGTTATAGCAAAGTTAGAATCTGAAAAGATAATTAATCATAGATAAATGAAGAGGTCGAGACAAAAGTGTTTAGGATTTGAGCAGAACCGAACGATACACAAAATTGTTTTCCAATTTTAGTCTAATCGTGAGAGTCACATGCCCAGCTTGCATTGCCGGGAGGTTTTCAAAATGAAAACCTCTCTGCTGGGACCAGAAGAAGATGATCCTGTTTTGGGACGTTGTTAATCGGTTTCCCAGAGTACTAAAACTTTATGTCTCAACCTCTTTTTATGATTTATTATTTATTTTGTGAAGCAAATGCTTTAGCGATATCACTTAATTTAGCTGGTGCATCTTCAATTGCCATTTTTACTTCAACAAAGTGCATGCAATCACTATGTGCATTGATCTTTTCAAATGTTTCTTTAAGTTCATGTGATGTATTAACATCATGGACGACTACATTATCTCCGCCAAATACTGCAGGGAGCGCTTTGTAATCCCACATATGAATATCATTATACGGTTCTTTCATACCATGAATTAAACGTTCCACTGTATAACCATCGTTGTTAACTACAAATATAATCGGTTTCAATTGTTGTCTAATCATTGTTGATAACGATTGAACTGTCAGTTGTAGTGAACCGTCTCCGATAAGTAAGACATTACGTCTATGCGGTGCAGCGATTTGTGTACCTAATGTTGCAGGTAAAGTGTAACCGATAGACCCCCATAATGGCTGACCAATAAAGGTATTATCTTTATATAAAGCTAAATCATAAGCGCCAAAGAATGAAGAACCTTGTTCAGCGATTAAAATATCGTCTAGTTGTAAGAAATCTTGCATCATCTTGAAATACGTTGCTTGAGTTAATGGTTCATGATCAACTTGATAGTCATGTTCTTTTGGTCGTTGATACTTTGGAAATTCTGATTTATTTTTATAAGAAATTGACATTAAACCTTTTATAAGATGAGGTAGTGCAACTTGTTCAGAGATGGTTTCATTCATTTTAAAATAGTTATGATTAATCATAACAACATCATCGATATCAAATTCAAATGAGAAACCAGCTGTCGCTGAGTCAGTTAACTTCGCACCAATATTTAAAATAGCATCACTTTGATTGACATAGTTTTTAACATTTTCTTCAGCGATACTACCATCAAAGATACCAAGATAATGTTCGTTTTCTTCATTAAAAGCTCCTTTACCAAGAGAAAGTTGAGCGACAGGTATATGCGTTTGATTTACAAATTGTTCTAATTCAGAATGAAGACCAAAACTATTAATTTCATGTCCAGTAATAATCACAGGTTGTTTAGCAGAATTTAATTTATCTTCAATCATTTGAATATAGTGAGATACATCTTGATCATCACGTGCTTCAGGTTGGAAAGATTTAGATACGTCGATTTCAGTCATTGCAACATCGATTGGCAAATGTAGATGAACTGGACGACGTTCGTTGATCGCTGCTTGTATAAGTCTAGGAATTTCAGTCGTTGCATTCTCTGGCGTAATATATCCTTGGGCGGTTGTTATAGGTTCAAACATTTTTCTATAATCATCAAATGTACCTTCACCTAAAGAATGATGAACATATTTTCCAGCTGACTCAACAGCACGAGTAGGTGCACCAGTAATCGCAATGACTGGTACACGTTCAGCATAAGAACCGGCAATGCCGTTAACAGCACTTAATTCTCCAACACCAAACGTAGTAACTAATGCACCTAATCCATTAATTCGAGCATAGCCATCAGCGGCGTAGCTAGCATTTAATTCGTTAGTATTACCAATCCACTCTACTTGGTCATGAGAAATAATATCGTCTAAAAAGGCTAAATTGAAATCGCCAGGAACACCGAATATTTTATCTACCCCAGCAGCATTAACTGCATCCATTAAATATTGTCCTACACGTTGTTTCATTATGCATTCCACCTTTGTTTATGTATTTGCATTTTACAATTAAAAGATAACTTTTTGTAAAAAGAAAGTCAATTAACTTGACCTTTTAAAGAAAGTTTAACATGACGAAAAAAGGAAACTTTATTATAATGAACCTTAAATATTAGAAAAGGAAAGAAAGTACATGTCGACAAATAAAAACGATTATGAGCATATGCTATTTTACTTTGCATATAAAACCTTTGTAACGACAGCGGATGACATTATTGAGCAATACGGTATGAGTCGCCAACATCACCGTTTTTTATTTTTTATCAATAAATTACCTGGAATTACAATAAAAGAGTTACTTCAAACATTGGAAATATCAAAGCAAGGTTCTCATGCCACACTGAGAACGCTAAAAGAAAAAGAACTTATCATTGAGCAAACATCAGAAAAAGATAGACGTGTTAAGCAGTTATTTGCTACGGATAAAGGCAATGCGTTAATTAATGAGCTCAATTACGCACAAGATCACTTGTTACAAACGATTCAACAAAAAGTAGGAAACAATTGGTACGATATAATGGAAGTGTTAGCCAACCAAAGAGATGGCTTCAAACATATTGAACATTTAAAAGGACAAGAGTAACTAATACTTTTGCGAGGCCCTTGTTGCATATGATGTAACAGGGGATTTTTATGATATTAAAGAAGTAATGGTGAATGTTAAGTAATGATGTTAAAAATATTAAACTCCTACATAGTATTTTTAAAATTTTTGTTAATAATGTAATAAATAGATGATATATTAAATAAAAATATTGCTATTTCCAATGGATAAGTTAACATAGGATAAAAGTATTTTATTTTAAGGAGTTTATGAATGAAAAGATATGTAACTAAAAAAACTAAACCAATTGTTAAAATAACGTTAGGTTTAATCACTGCGTCAATTAGTTTAGGAACGATAAGTGTCGTGACTCAACAAGCCACTGCCCATGCCTCTACTGTACAAACGACTCACAACCACACGAGCACTCATAATCAAACACGAACACCATCGATAGCACCTCATATATCCCAAACGAAGACACCTGTGAAACATGTCACAACGACAGTTAAGGCTCCAACTACAGTGAAAACGACGAAAGTAGCAACTATTAAGCAACCAACTCAAACAGTGAAAACGGTATCTGTTTCAGCTCCTAAAACAAGTCGAACATCTACAATTAAGACAAGCACGAGTCATACACAAAAACCAACATCTGCTAAGGCACCTACATCTACACACCATAAAAGCAGTACAACAACGACTAAGACATCGACAAACCATACCACAACAACAAAAGCACCTATAACAAAAGCAACGGTATCTAAGACATCAACAACTAAACCAACGAATGCGACACAACATACGACTACAACACCATCAAAATCAACAACATCGACGAAAACATCTACAACGACGCGTCCACCGAGCCAGACATCGAAGACGGTATCCAAGACATCAACTAGTACTGCCAAAGCACCTTCGACATCAACATCACTGCCAAGTACTAAACCATCAACGACGACTGCTTCTTCAACGAAACCAGTAACACCGACAACTTCAACTAAAACCCAAACGAGCGCAAGTTCGAAAGACACTAACCTATCATCAACAGGTGCTCATTCAGATGCTAAACCAATCATACCGGTTGAAAGTGCGCATAAAGATTATTACACTTCAATGACCCAACTTGAACGAGAAACTAAAGAAGGCATAGATTGGAAGAAGGAAACTCGTGACCAGGGCAACCAAGTGCTAATCGTTGCGCCTCATGGAGGTAATATAGAACAAGGTACGTCTGAGTTAACAAAGTTACTTGCACAACAAGGCGGTTATGATTATTTTTCATTTGAAGCCACTAGACCATCTAACAATACACAATTGCATGTGACGTCTACACATTATGATGATCCAACTTTACATCAAATGATTGAAGGACGTGCGGCTACCATTTCTATTCATGGAGCTAAAGGAGACGACCAAATTGTATTCTTAGGCGGCGCTAAGTCTGACCTAAGAGATGCGATTCAATCACAATTGGAAAGTAGAGGCTTTGCTGTACAAGTGCCGCCTGAATATTTAGGCGGATTAAATGAGGATAATTTTATTAATAAAAATGAAAATAGCACTGGTGTGCAATTAGAGTTAACAACTGCATTACGAAAAGCATTATTTATTAATCAAGATATGAGTACAACATCACGAAAAAATGAAAATAATTGGTCCCCATTAATGTATCAATTTGCAGATGCATTGCATATAGCAATATCACAAACAACGGAGACATCAACACATTAAAATCGACGTGTTGTGTGTTATTGAAAAAAAGAATGTCGATGAAGTATATTAAAATTAATTTATGTTTTTTCAACACATTGATAATAAGGTTTTTAAAATTGTTGAAAAAAAGTGTATAATTATGTCATAAGAATTTCAAAGCGATAGTTGAAATGAATAATCGAAGAAGGAGTTTTTATGATGAAAAAATTCGCTATATTATTAACTTTAGTCGGTGCAGGTTACTATGCATTTAAAAAATATCAAAACCATGTAAACCAAGCGCCTAATATTGAATATTAATATGTATCATAAGTAATTAGATGAATACATTAAAATAATCCGGGATGAGTCACGCTCATCTCGGATTATTTAATATCAAAGTTTATTTTACGTCATTAGCAAAGAAATCAAAGATATTTTTTGCACTATCTGTATTTTCTTTATTTCCTTTGAATTGATTAGATCCAGGACCATATGCATACGTATTTACATCTTCACCAGTGTGACCGTAAGTTGTCCAACCTGTATGTGATGCATCATTGATTGGTTTTTGAATTGTATCTTGAAGACGTGTAGTTTGTTCGACAACTTTTGGATCTTTTTCATCCTTGACTGATTTTGTTAATTTCTTCAGCTTTTTAGCTTCTTTTTTAACTTTATCAAGTTGTTCTTTAGGGAAGTCAATACCATAACCATCGTTGATTACTTTTTCAGGGTCTTTACCAGCAGCAATTTCTTTTGTCATATACATGCCAGAATGTTTCATTTGATGGATTGATTGAGGATTCCATTTGTAATCTTTACCTTTACCAATGGTCATACCACCTGTAGAATGATCTGCTGTTGCTACAACAAGTGTATCTTTATGTTGTTTAGCATAGTTAATCGCATTTGAGAAAGCTTTATCAAACCCTTGCATTTCAGACATTACACCCGTAACATCATTTGGATGTGCAGCTTTGTCGATAGACGCACCTTCTACCATTAAGAAGAAACCTTTATCGTTCTTTTCAAGTTTACTTAAAGCGCTGTTTTCCATATCTACTAATAATGGGTTACTTTCTGGTGCATCAATTTGAAGTGGCATATCTTTCTCAGAGAATAAACCTAATACCTGATTGCTAGTCGATTGATTCAGTTCATTTTTATTAGAAACCACATCGTAACCATCTTTTTTGAATTTTTGATCTAAATTTCCATTATCTTTACCAAAATATTTAGAACCGCCACCTAAAATAACATCTACTTTATGTTTGCCGTTAATTTTATCATTATAAAACTGTTTCGCAATTTCATCTTTTTTATCACGAGAATCGACATGTGAGGCATAGGCTGCTGGAGTTGCATCAGTGATTTCTGCTGTAGATACAAGACCCGTAGATTTACCTTTTTCTTTTGCACTTTCTAATACAGTTTTAACATTTTTCTTATTAGCATCGACACCAATGGCACCATTATACGTTTTATGACCTGAACTAAACGCTGTAGCGCCTGCCGCAGAATCTGTAATGTTTTCCTTAGGATCATTAGGATAAGTACGGTTAGTACCCTTTAAATATTTATCAAATGTAGTGGGTTTCATCGATTTAGCTGAAGGATCATTTTGATAATAACGATAAGCAGTATTGAAAGAAGGACCCATTCCATCGCCAACTAAAAAAATGACATTTTTAGGGTTTTTAGTATTACCGAAAGCAATAGCATCATCATTACTTGGTTTTTTATTGTCCTCTGTATTTGTCCCAGAAGCTAAAGATACATTCGTACTGCTTAATAATGTTGCAGCAATGATACTACCTGACAATAAGTATTTAGTATATTGATTAAATAATTTCATTTAAAATGGCCCCCTAATATATGTATAAATGCATTACAATTTAAGTATAAGCAAGGCATTTTGATTAGATGTGTGGTTCTTGTAAATAGATTGTAAACATGGGTGAAAGAGGATTTTATTAATGGATGACTCTTAACAAATGTACTTTTAATAATAAACATGTAAAATAGATATTAAATAGAATATAGCAAGAGAGAAATTGGAAGCCATTTTGCCACCATGGAAACTCATGCTTAAAATAAACGAGGTGAAAAAAATGATATTTGTTATGTTATCTCCATTATTCATCATAGGTTTTATTGCATTAAGTATTTATGAAGAAAAAAGAAGAAAGAAAAATGAAGCTGCTAAAAAGGCATCAAATGACACTCAAACTGATGAAAATCAAGTCGAACATCAAGATAAATCAATGTAACGCAACGAAAGGTGTATCTCAATGAAGATTTTGATAGTAGAAGATGACTTAGTCATTGCAGAAAGTTTAGCAAGTGAACTTAAGAAATGGAACTATGACGTTAAGATGGCAAAACAGTTTTCGCATGTTTTAGATGATTTCAAAGACTATCTACCTGACCTAGTACTACTAGATATTAATTTACCAACTTTAAATGGCTTCCATTGGTGCCAAGAAATGAGAAAAATCTCAAACGTACCTATTATATTTATTAGTTCAAGGACAGATAATATGGATCAAATAATGGCGATACAAATGGGTGGCGATGATTTTATTGAGAAACCATTTAATTTATCGTTAACAGTTGCTAAAGTACAAGCTTTATTACGACGAACTTATGATTTAGCTGTATCTAATAATGAATTAAATGTTAAGGGATGTAAACTTATCGTTGATGAGGCTAAGTTAATGTTTCAAGATGATGTGACACAACTGTCTTTAACAGAACTTCAAATCGTTAAACTGTTGTTTCAAAATGAAGGTAAATTTGTAAATCGAACAGCTTTAATTGAAAAATGTTGGGAATCAGAGAATTATATTGATGATAATACTTTGGCTGTAAATATGACACGATTGCGAAAAAAATTAAGTCAAATTGGCTTAACAGATTTTATTGAAACGAAGAAAAATGTGGGATATAGGGTGTAAATAAGATGTTACTAACGTTTATTAAATCAATTAAAAATGAAATAGCGATTGTTACGTTTATATCCTTACTGTTTGTACTCATTTTCTTTGTGTTTTCACTCCCCCAAAGTGCGCTAATGCTTGGTGTAGCAATTATTTTATTTATTATGTGCATTTATTGGTGGATCAGTTATTTAGGTTTTCAAAAACAAGAAAAACTTAAAGAAAAAGTAGTATCACTCGAAGAAGAACTATTTGAAATGAAAAACAAACAAATTGAATATCGTAAAGATGTTGAAAGTTATTTCTTAACATGGGTACATCAAATCAAAACGCCAATCACTGCATCGCAACTATTGCTAGAACGTAATGAACCTAATGTTGCCAATCAAGTGAGACAAGAAATTGTACAAATTGATAACTATACTCGTTTAGCACTAAGTTACTTAAAATTACTTAATGAAGCCTCGGATATGACAATCACAGAGGTGAACATAGATGATTTAATTAAACCTTTAATTATGAAATATCGAATTCACTTTATTGAACAACATACTAAAATTCATTATCAATCTAATGATGATAGTATCTTAACAGATGCACAATGGACTTCAATATTGATAGAACAGATACTGAATAACGCATTAAAATATGCACGTGGAAAAGATATTTGGATTGACTTTGACTCAACGTCTCAACAATTATCTATTAAAGATAACGGGATTGGTATTAGTCAAGCAGACTTGCCGAAAATCTTTGACAAAGGATATTCTGGTTACAATGGTAGCCTTAATGAATCCTCAAGCGGCATTGGATTGTTTATCGTTAAACATATTGCGCAACATCTGAATTTAAATGTTGAAGTAACATCAGACTTGAATAAAGGTACACAATTTACAATTAGCTTTCCAACGCAAAGCTAACTTTCAAAATTGTAAGATGGCCAACAAGATTTGTAAGAAATTATAAATGTTGTTGGTCCTTTTTTAATATAAAATAGAGTTGGTATTAGAAAGGAGCGTCCATATGTTACTAGAAGTCAAACATGTCAAAAAGGTATTTGGAAAGGGTTTAAATAGAACTGAAGCATTAAGTGATATGAATTTATTAGTTGATACTGGTGAGTTTGTAGCCATTATGGGTGAATCAGGATCTGGTAAATCTACATTATTACAATTGATTGCTACATTTGATCAATTAACGGAAGGTACCATTCAATTGAATGGTCAATCCCTAGCGTCATTGAAAAAAAGAGATATTGCTCAGTTTCGACGAGAACAACTAGGATTTGTCTTTCAAGAATTTAATATTTTAGAATCAATGACAAATAAAGATAATATTTTAATGCCACTTGTCTTAAGTAATCAATTTGTTCATACGATGCAAGAACGTCTAGACAAAGTGAGTCGACAACTTAATATTAGTGACATCTTAAATCAATTTCCAAATCAAATTTCTGGTGGACAAAAACAACGCGTTGCTATAGCACGTGCGCTTATTACGCACCCTCAACTATTATTAGCAGACGAACCAACGGGGGCGCTTGATTCAAAAAGTTCGAAACAGTTAATGCAATTATTTCAACACCTCAATCAACAACAACAAACGATTTTAATGGTTACGCACTCTACTATTGATGCTTCGTATGCTAATCGTGTTGTTTTTATTAAAGATGGTCGTTTATATCATGAGATATACCGTGGAGAAGAGAGCCAGATAGTATATCAAAAGCGTATTGCTGATAGTTTAGCAATCATAAATGGAAGGGAGTAGTTAACGTGCCCCTAACAATGATTTGGACAATTGTTAAACGCCATTTTGTAACGCAACGGCATATCATCATACCATTTATTTTGTCTTCAAGTACGATATTTGCGATTGAATACATACTATTATCATTAACCACTAATACATATATTCAACAACATCATCAATTACTAGGTGTTTTTGCAATAATTGGAAATGTATTTATGTCATTATTAGCTATCATTTTTATCATTTATGCTAATCAATTTGTCTTAAAACAACAACAAAAGACCTATTCACTTTATATTATTTTAGGTATGGAAAAACGTCATCTTAGCATCATAATATTAATAGAATCCATAGTAAAATATTGTATTATCGCATTATTGAGTATCGTTGGAGGATATTTATTCGGTGCACTATTATTTATGTTTATTCGTAAAGTAACGACAGGACGGGAAGGTTACCTAAGTGCCTATCCATTTGATTTTAAAGCCATGTGGATAACATTGCTATTATTATCAATCGTCATGATATTATTATTAATGATTAATGTATTTAAAATCACTATGCAAAATCCTATGCAATTAATGAATAAGAAAGCGTATCGTAATTATCGATTTCAAAAGGTATTCAATTATAGTTTGTTAATTATCGGGATGTTATGTGTTGGTAATGGTTATCGTATAGCTTTACAAAATAATACGCCAGCAGAGTCGATTTTGGCATTATTTGTTGCTATATTCTTTGTATTTATAGGTACATATTTATTATTTATATCATTGAGTGTTTTACTCATTGAAAGGTTACAAAAGTTGTCTAAGTTTTACTATCGACCTAAACGTTTCTTTTTGATATCAGGATTAAGAGCACGTATGAAATCGAATGCAGTAGGGTTAGCAAGTATCGCGATATTATGTACGTTCTTGATTGTTACCTTAGGGATGACCGTCACGACATACAGAAGTATGGGTGAGAATGTTCGCAATATGTGGAAAAATCAATATCTTACCAGTATTGAAGGTGATTTTCATCAGGATAAAAAGGTAGCTCAAAAGGTTAAAGCAGTAACCGAAGATATTAAACAAAATATACATTCAGATACACCGAAAATATATACCCAATCCATGTTTAATGTACTTTTAGACAATCGTTCAGATTATCGACGTTTACTCAAACCAAGTGATTCACCAAACGAGTTCAATATTGATCCTTGGAGTACTAAAAATGTATTTATTACGATTATGACATTGAATGATTATAACCAATTTAATCGTCCGCTACATTTAAAATCAAATGAAATCGGTGTGAACACGAGCATGCAAATGCTAGATTTGAATGACAATTTAGTACTAAGAGGAAAATCCTTTAATATTAAACCTGTTGAAGAAACCAATGTGAATTCTATAAGATTCAGCGAAAACATTAATTTAATTGTTAAAAATGACAAAGAACGTGACCAAATCATCCAATATTATACTAAAAATTCATCCAAAGCTGACGATCAAGTCACACAAACGATGATTGAATTTAATGCGTACGATTTAAAAGGGAAAGACACGCCTGATATTCATAAACTTGAACAAAAACATCATATCAATATTACTAGCTATGAATCATTTATTAAGATGTTTTATAACTTCAATGGCGGTTTAATATTTGTGGGAAGTTTAGTTTCTTTCGTTTTAGTGATTGGTATATTCTTGATCATTTACTATAAGCAAGTATCAGAAGCGCAAGAAGATGTTGATCATTATGTTACGATGGCACATCTAGGACTAGATAATGATGATATCAAACATATATTAGATCAACAGTTAATTTGGTTATTTAGCGTTCCGTTTATTGTGAGTATATTCCATACAGTGGTTGCCTCTAAAATAATATATAATGTACTCGGATTATTTGGAGAAGTTAGCAAAGGTATATTTATAACTAGTTTTATAAGTGTGATAATAATGGTAAGTGTTCTTTACCTCTTGACGTATAAAATGACGTCCTATTTATACTCAAAATATGTAAATCAATTAAAAAAATAAAACTTATAAACTACTGGTATAATAGAAAAAATAAAATTATTATCAATTTAATTTTATAATTTAAGCATACATGGTATTTCAATTGGGTAATGATAAAGAAACAAAGAAAGAGGTGTCATTTAATGAAAAGGACAATTGAACGGATTCTTGCTTGGTTAGGGATCATTACTCAATTATTTATATTATTAGGTTTAGGCATTGGTGCCATGTTTGGTGGTACGAGTGAAGTACAAAAAGAAATTAAAAGACAAGCTAAAGAGCAGGCAGCTTCAAATCCAGCCGTAGACTCATCATCACATATGTCTGAGTTATTACCATCTATTTTTAAAGTTGGACTTATTTATGGTTTAGTTATTTTAGTAATTGCACTAATTGCGACATTATTAATTAAGAAAAAGGCTAAATTAGCAGGTGTTTTACTCATCATTGCTGCTGTACTTTCATTAGTAATGAACTGGATCGCGGCTTTATTCTGGATTATTGCAGGTATTATGTTATTAGTTAGAAAAAATAAAGATAAGCATGATATCAAGGATAAAGACAGCGTCCATAACAAACATTCAAAGGATAAGCATCATGATAAAGCAGAACATATAAATGATGACAATCGTAAACATCATCACGATGTAGAAGATAGACATGATCGTGATGTAGAAGGAAGAGACGCACGTAACGGATTCGATGCAGATCGTAGAGAAGACGACCGCCACAGAGAAGATCATCATGA
>NZ_CEEDKW010000001.1:0-487013 GCF_979255425.1 Staphylococcus sp. AC872 | reverse complement strand
AGACGCACGTAACGGATTCGATGCAGATCGTAGAGAAGACGACCGCCACAGAGAAGATCATCATGATGTAGACCGTCGTGATACCAATCACCAAGACACAGACCGTCGATTTGAAGATACAGAAAGCAGACATGATAATCGTAACGTAGAAGGAAGAGACGCGCGTAACGGATTCGATGCAGATCGTAGAGAAGACGACCGTCACGTCATAGAGCAGACCATCATGATGTAGACCGTCATGATACAGAACATTCTCAAAGCCAATTTGAAAATGAAACACATAACAAAGATAACTTTGTCGATAAAGTAACACGTCGATTCAAGAATGATGATAAGAAATAATAATATAAAATAAAATTGGTGTTTTACCTTGAAAGGAGTAATAATCCGTTCCTTTCAAGGTTTTTTATTTGAGAAATAAACCTATATACACAATTAATTATTTATAAAAAGTAATTATGGATACATGTTATTTGTCAAATATAATCAATATCGTTATTATGGATTGATATTGATTTTTTTATTGAAAAGGTTTGAAATTTCTCTATGAGTCTATAATATAATTTGCGTGCAAATTATTTTGAATATATCGAAGATAGATGACAAGATGTGATCCATTGTAAAATTAGAACATTGTATTGCTATTTTAATTATATTAAAGAAAGGAGGTTTCACCGATGTATACAGTAGGATTAGTACCATCACCTGGCGTTGCACATGAACATGTGACGAAGATTATTCCCAAAATCAAGCAATTGCTGACACAAAGGATTAATGATGATAGTCAATGGAACTTTGAAGTTAAAGAGGATTTAATTATTGGTTCTGCCGAAGATGTACATGAGAGTGTTGATAAAGCAGAACAAATCAAAAATGAAAAACATTGGGATTTCGCAATATGTGTCACAGACCTTCCTAGTATTTCTGGCAAAAAGGTTGTCGTTAGTGATTTCAATAATGAAAAGCAAGTTGCAATGTTATCATTACCTTCCTTGGGTGCGATTGATTTAAAAAGAAAGTTAATTAGTAGTATTACTACGATGATTGAACAACTATATTATAACGAACCACTATCAAAGACCAGCACCCATCCATTCATCCATTTAAAATCGGTAGAACCTGAAGAAGACGAATCCCCCAAAAGACGATATATTAATACATTTATGATTATAGGTTGGATTCAGTTAATTTGTGGTTTAACGCGTGCTAATAAACCATGGAAAAATATTTTTAACTTCAAAAAAATTATTTCTGTTGCCTTTGCTACAGGGACATATGTGTCTATTTTTTCTATGCCGTGGGAGCTTAGTGTCATTTACTCACCGATCAGATTTATTATATTAATGATTATTTCTATTGTTGGTATGGCATGTTGGTTATTATATGCACATAAATTAATCGAAAGAAAAACAGCCAAATCACAAAGAACGTATAGATGGATATACAATGCCACAACAATGTTGACACTGATAGTGATTACGCTAATCAATTATTTCATATTGTATCTATTATTAATTGTGAGTATTACATTGTTTGTGCCAGTAAGTTTATTTAATAGTTGGACCAGTGCACAAGCAGAATTTACATTTATGAATTACGTCAAATTAATTTGGTTTGTATCATCACTAGGCTTATTAGCAGGAGCAATGGGATCTACAGTAGAAGATGAAGAGAAAATAAGAAAGATTACGTATTCATATCGTCAATACCATCGTTACAAGGAAGCACAAGAAGAAAAAGAAGAACAAGAACAACAACATGAGCCATCACAACAAGAGGTTGAAAGACAGTCTACTAGTGATGATAGTGATGACGATGAATATGAAGAGAAAAAACAAGATCATAGAGAGGAGGGTTATTAATGTCTGAAAGAAAAGTCATAGGATTAGTTGTAGCACCTGGTGTTACTGAAAAGTTAGCAGAGAATTTAATGGAAGATATACCTGACATTTTATCAGAACAACATGATAATCAAGTCGAATGGGAAATTGATTTAGTTGTTGACCCTCTAACTGGCTATGCGGAGAGAGTAGAAGAAATATTTACAAAGGTTCAAGAGTATCATGATGAACGTAAATGGGATTATGTATTAGCTATTACAGATTTACCGATATTTCACCATAGACGTGTGATGGCACTGGATATCAATATGAGAAATGGTGCAGCTATCTTTTCATACCCTGCGTTTGGTTGGAGACCGGTTAAAAAACGATTTAAAAACGCGATTGTGACAATCATTAATGAAGTTCATCATGCAGAGCAAGACCACCGTAATTATGATAATAATGATCATATCGAACAAAGTGTTAAACAACAGTTCCCACTTTCTAAAATAGACAAGACACATGTGTATTTAGATGACACAGAGTCAAAACATATACGCTATTTATCTAGTTCTAGATCAAGAGGCATGTTCAGATTAGTCAGTGGGATGACATTTGCCAACAATCCATTAAATATGATGGCGAGTTTAAGTAACATTGTTGCCATTGCTTTTACTACTGGTGCCTTTGGTTTAATATTTACAACCATGTGGCAAATGGCTAATAATTTCTCGATGTGGCGGTTATTTGGCATCTCTATTATA
This sequence comes from Staphylococcus sp. AC872, assembly GCF_979255425.1. NCBI lineage: Bacteria > Bacillati > Bacillota > Bacilli > Caryophanales > Staphylococcaceae > Staphylococcus > Staphylococcus sp. AC872. The sequence goes on along the minus strand of NZ_CEEDKW010000001.1, from coordinate 484,426 downwards.
GCGATACTAGGTATGTTGCTATGGATTATGATGTCACATGATTTATGGGAGTCCACAAAGCAAAGTAGTAATAAAAGGATTACACTATTATATAATTTAACCACGGTGATGACGTTATTTATTGCAGTTATCATTTATTATATTATCCTGTACTTAATGTTTTTATTTGCAGAATTAGTGCTTTTACCAGCCGATTTCTTAGGCCAACAAATTAGTCTTAAAGGACCAGCCGGCCCTGATTTATATCTAAGTATTCCTTGGTTTGCAGCATCAATTTCAACTGTAGCAGGTGCCATTGGTGCAGGTTTACTTGATGAGGAACTAATCAAAGAAAGTACGTATGGATATCGACAGCGAATTCGATATGAAGATACACATCAAAATCAATAATCTTTAATGATATATCAACCTAGGACAATTGGTACGTCCTAGGTTATTTTTATATTAAAAAAAGAATAATCTAGTAAGTCATAAGCAATTATTCCGAGCCAATTCCTATTTATTTCCTTAAATATTAAAATAATCAATTTTAGAAATTGTTTAGAAAAGATAGTCTTTTTATAAAAAGTAATTTAAAATATTGGTTAACAATATTTTTAGAATCTGAAAAATATGAAACAATCATTATGAAGGGAATGATGGGAAATGAAATATTGTCCCAATTGTGGCAATGAAGTAAGACCAGGACAAGCATTTTGTAACAAGTGTGGTAATACATTAAAAAAAGAAATCAAACAAGCGGAACCGTCATCACAAGGAAAACAAGAGACTCAAGCAACTCAATCAAAGCAAACATACCCAGATCGTAATCGATATACCCCTCAACCAAATAAAAAAGATAAGAAACCGATTTGGATTATAATACTTTCAATTATCTTTATTTTATTAATTGGTGCATTACTGTATGGTGCTTACTACTATTACAATAATGTAATTAAAGACAATGATAGTGATAACCAAACTACTGAAACACAAAAGAAATCTAAAGATGATAGTCAGTCAAAAGAGTCATCGTCTAGTGAGGCTAACTCATCAGAGAAAGCACCAAAGATTGATGTGTTTAGTAGTAACTTTGATCAAGGGTATATGAAATCTGCATCAACTGAAGGCTATAAAGGCATTTATAAGGATATGACAAGAAAAGAAGTCGAAGCTAAATTTGGTAAATCCTCAGGCAAGGTTGATGGTGGTCAAACATATTATGAAAAATATGGTGATTTAGCGGTACTTTATTCTGGAGATAAAGTAGATCGTGTAGGTGTAGCACCTTCTAATGTGACTGAAGATGAATTTTTAGATCACTACTATGAACCTGACGAACGTAAAAGTGATGAGTTGATTTATGATAGCAACAAAGATAATGACTTCTCAGTTATAGCTCACAGTAAAAAAGGTAAGATTACTTTAATTGAAAATATAGACCAATTATAAAGAGAAGAAACGATCAGTTAATACTGGTCGTTTTTTTATTTAAAATATTAATTTTCTGACAACTTTTATAAAATGGGTTGACTTTAAAATTAAAAAAAGTTAATGTATTAACATATTATTCTGACAATTCAGATAGGTTTTAAAGAGAATGGATAAAAATTGATAGGGGGATGATAGAGATGTCAGTCAAAGCGATGACATACGATAATTTTACGGGCGACCCTTTTATACACTCCCTCAACATTGATAACGACACTAAGGGCGCATATCAAATATTAAAATGGGCATATGATCAATATGAAGATGAATTAGTTTATTCATGTAGTTTTGGTGCAGAAAGTATGGTGCTGATTGATTTAATTTATCAAATCAAACCGAATGCCAAAATTGTCTTTTTGGATACTGACTTGCATTTTCAAGAAACATATAACTTAATTGATGAAGTAAAAACAACATATCCTGAATTACGTATCGAAATGAAGAAACCTGATTTAACATTGGAAGAACAAGCTGATCAATATAATCCTGCGTTATGGAAAAATAATCCTAACCAATGTTGTTATATCAGAAAGATTAAACCACTAGAAGAGGTCTTATCTGGGGCGAAAGCTTGGGTATCAGGACTGAGACGTGCACAATCTCCAACAAGAGCGCATACTAACTTTATTAATAAAGATGAACGGTTTCATTCAATCAAAGTTTGCCCACTAATATACTGGTCAGAAGACGATGTATGGCAATATATCAAACAACATCAATTACCATATAACGAGTTACATGATCATCATTATCCTAGTATAGGTTGTATTTCTTGTACATCACCAGTATTAGACTCTGAAGATTCCAGAGCAGGACGTTGGTCAAATTTTGACAAAACTGAATGCGGATTACATGTTCCTGACAAACCTTAAATAGGGTTAAAATTTTTACGTATAAAACCTAGTATTCCGATAAGGATTGAAGAGAGGCTAATGACATCATATTTCGTTTACTCATTTAACAGTTTGGTACATAATTAAAGTAATCGGATCTGGGTGCAAGCGTCATGAATGAAGCTAATAGAATATAAATAGCGCATCGTTAAAATGATGACTGGATTGAACAAGTATGATGAGGTCAAAATCTAGGATAGATGACAGCATACGATACCCAGACTTTCAAAATCTAGGATTGAAGACAAGAGGTGGAAATTAGTGAATATTAACATCACAAATAGTCCTTTCAATGAGGAACAAGCAAAACAACTTAATGAATTACTACCAACTTTAACACCTGAACAAAAGCTTTGGTTAAGTGGTTATTTAACAGCGAGTCAACAAGCTGAGACCAATGAATCAGTGACGTCGAATCAAATAGCACAACAAGACCAACAAACTGAAACAATGCTTGCTGATAAAGAACCTGAAGTTACACCAGAATCACGTGCCATTACAATTTTATATGGGTCAGAGACAGGAAATGCCCAAAGTTTAGCAGAAATCTTTGAAGAACGTCTTGTAGATATGGGTAACAATGTGACCTTGAAATCTATGGAAGACATTAAACCTAAAGATATTAAAAAAGTTGAAGATTTATTTATAATCACATCGACACATGGCGAAGGTGATCCACCTGATAATGCTATTGAATTACATGAATACTTACATGGGCGTAAAGCACCGAAACTAGAAGGTCTGAGATTTTCGGTACTTGCTTTAGGTGATCAATCATACGAATATTTCTGTCAAGCTGGTAAAGATTTCGACTTTAAATTAGCCGAATTAGGCGCTGAGCGATTATATGACCGTGTAGATTGTGATATCGATTACGAAGAAGATGCCGAAAAATGGATGGCCAACGTCATTAATGCTATAGGCTCCAAACCCAAAGATACTGATAGTGAGCAAGTTGTAAGCGAATCGATTAAATCAGCAAAGGAGCGTAAATATTCTAAATCCAATCCATATGAAGCAGAAGTATTAGAAAACATTAATTTAAATGGTAGAGGATCTAATAAAGAAACAAGACATGTTGAATTACTATTAGATAATTTTGGAGAGGAATACGAACCAGGCGATTGTATTGTGGTATTACCACAAAATGATCCATCTATTGTTGAATTATTAATCAGCACATTAGGATGGGATTATGAAGAACAAGTGCTTATCAATGAAGATGGCGATACATTAAACCTTGAAGAGGCATTAACATCGCATTTTGAAATTACTAAACTAACGAAACCATTATTAGAGAATGCATCAGCACTATTTGATAACGATGAATTAAAAGGAAAAGTTCAAGATAAAGAATGGGTTCAAAATTATATTGAAGGACGAGACCTTATCGATTTATTAAACGATTTTAATACGACTGAACTTCAACCCGATAACCTATATCAACTATTGAGAAAGTTACCACCTAGAGAATATTCTATTTCAAGTAGTTATAAAGCAACGCCTGATGAAGTACATATTACAGTTGGTGCGGTAAGATACCATTCTCATGGTCGAGATCGAACAGGTGTCTGCTCAGTTCAATTTGCAGAACGTGTGCAACCCGGCGATACGGTACCGATTTATTTAAAACGTAATCCAAACTTTAAATTTCCACAAGAAAGCGAAGTACCTGTCATCATGATTGGACCTGGTACAGGCGTCGCACCTTTCAGAAGTTATATGCAGGAAAGAGAAGAATTAGGATTTAAAGGAAATACTTGGTTGTTCTTCGGTGAACAACATTTCACAACCGATTTTCTTTATCAAACAGATTGGCAAGAATGGTTAGACAATGGTTATTTATCGAAACTAGATGTTGCGTTTTCTAGAGATACTGAGCATAAAGTGTATGTGCAACACCGTATATTAGAAAATAGTAAACAGTTTAATGAATGGATACAAAATGGAGCAGCTATCTTCGTATGTGGGGACGAAAAGCAAATGGCTAAAGATGTACACCAAACGATTAAGGAAGTATTGATGAATGAACAAAGTTTATCCGAAGAAGATGCTGAAGCGTATCTTAAGCAGATGAAGAGAGAGAAAAGATATCAAAGAGACGTCTATTAACGGGAAAGGGTGTCAAACATGGTTAAATCAAATCAAAAACTGTCAGATGAATTAGATGATCATTTAGATCAAATGGAATATTTGAAGGCAGATAGCCAGTATTTGAGAGGTACCATCGAACAAGGATTAGCTAATCCTATCACTGGTGCGATTTCTCAAGATGATGCGAAGTTATTAAAGTTTCATGGTAGTTATATGCAAGATGATAGAGATTTAAGAGATGAACGACGTAAACAGAAATTAGAACCTGCTTATAGTTTTATGATTCGTGTACGTGTACCAGGTGGCAAAGCTACGCCAGAACAATGGATAGCCATGGATGATATTTCGAATCAATATGCTAACCAGACCATCAAATTGACAACGCGTCAAGCATTCCAATTTCATGGTATTTTAAAACGAAATTTAAAACAATCTATGAAAGATATTAATCAATCTGTACTTGATTCGATAGCAGCCTGTGGAGACGTTAACCGAAATACAATGTGTAATCCCAATCCATATCAATCTAAAGTACATGCTGAAGTAAATGATTATGCTACAGCTATCAGTAATCATTTACTTCCTAGTACTGGAGCATATCACGAAATATGGTTAGACGGTGAAAAAGTATTAGATTCAAGTGAAGAATCAGAACCCATTTATGGAAGTACCTATTTACCTCGTAAGTTTAAAATTGGTATTGCAGTACCACCGTCTAATGATATTGACGTTTATTCTCAAGACATTGGTTTGATTGCCATCATTGAGCAAGGTGAATTAATTGGCTTTAACATTACTATTGGTGGTGGTATGGGTATGACGCATGGTAATAAAGAGACATACCCGCAGTTAGGTCGATTAATTGGTTTCATTCCTAAAGACAAAGCAGTTGATGTGTGTGAAAAACTATTAACGATTCAACGAGATTATGGTAATAGAGAAAATCGTAAAAATGCACGTTTTAAATATACAGTTGATCGTTTAGGTGAAACTTGGGTGAATGAAGAGCTAAATCGACGCTTAGGTTGGGAGATTGAACCTGCAAAAGATTATGAGTTTGACCATAATGGCGATCGTCTTGGATGGATAGAGGGTGAGAATAACTGGAACTATACGCTATTTATTCAAAACGGACGTGTAAAAGATACTGAAGATTATCAACTTAAAACAGCACTTCGTGAAATTGCAGAGACACATACTGGAGATTTCAGGTTGTCACCTAATCAAAATTTGGTCATTGCTAACATTTCTCCAGAAAAGAAAAACGACATACAACAAATTATAGATAAATATCAACTTACAGATGGTACTTATTATACTGGATTAAGACGTAATTCAATGGCTTGTGTAGCATTTCCAACATGCGGTCTTGCTATGGCAGAATCAGAACGTTATTTACCTTCACTCATTTCAAAAATTGAAAATTTACTTGATGAAGCGGGGGTTCAAGAAGAAGACATTACGATTCGAATGACAGGATGCCCAAATGGGTGTGCTCGCCCAGCCTTAGCAGAAATCGCATTTATTGGTAAAGCGCCAGGAAAATACAATATGTATTTAGGTGGTGGATTTAAAGGAGAAAGACTCAATAAATTATATAAAGAAAATATTGATGAAAACGAAATTTTACAAACGTTAAGACCGCTACTCATACAGTACGGAAAAGAAAAATTACCGGATGAACATTTTGGTGATTTTGTGATACGCACTGGGGTGGTAGCAAAAGTGAATGATGGAAGAGATTTCCATAGTTAAAAGAAAAATGGCGTTAGGGGTTGAGTATCTATGGGCAAAGTTTATTTAGTAGGTGCAGGACCTGGAGATCCAGAATTATTAACGATCAAAGGGCTTAGAGCAATTAAAGAAGCAGATGTCATTTTGTATGACAGGTTAATTAATAAAGACATATTAGACTATGCTGAGCCAAACACTAAGTTTTTCTATTGTGGCAAGGACCCATATAGACATTCGTTACCTCAAGAAGAAACAAATCGTATGATGATACAGTTGGCTAAAAAAGGACATACAGTCACACGGTTAAAAGGTGGAGATCCATTTGTATTTGGTCGTGGCGGAGAAGAAGCGGAGCAATTGGCGACACATCATATTCCATTTGAAATTGTTCCGGGAATTACATCAGGGATAGCGGCACCAGCATATGCAGGTATCCCAGTAACACATCGAGATTATAGTTCATCTGTAGCGTTTATCACTGCTGTAAATAAACCTGGTATGGATAAGGAAGCGTATTGGCAACATTTAGCGCAAGGCCCTGAAACCTTATGTATTTATATGGGCGTCAAACGATTACCGGAGATTTGTGAATTACTAGTGAAATTTGGTAAGAATCCTCAAACACCAGTGGCACTTGTACATATGGGTACAGCTACATCACAACATACAGTAACGGGTACGTTGCAAGATATCACAAATAAGGCAAAGGAAATTATTAATCCGGCGATGATTATAGTTGGAGACGTTGTGAATATGAGAGAAAAAATCAGTTGGTTTGAAGAACAAGCATTTAAAGAAAATGTCAACTTGGCTAAGTAAGATACACTTAATTATTAGAATATTAAAATAATTATTTTGGATAGGAAAGGTGACGAGGCACATGCAAATGCCAATCATGATTAATTTATCACAAATGAATGTTGTGGTTATCGGAGGTGGTCGAATAGCCACACGACGTGTCGAATTGCTACTTGAGTATGCTAGCCACATTCGCGTAGTAAGCCCTCATATAACAGAATATTTAAATGGGCTTATCCAACAACAACAGGTAACATGGCATCAAAAAGAATTTGACCCCTCAGATGTGGCAAATGCAGACTTAGTCATTGCTGCTACAAATAATGACCAAGTGAATGATGAGATTAAACATCACCTAGGGCCACATACATTATTTAATCATGTAGGTAATGCAAAAGAGGGTAATATCACATTTCCTAATCAACTTAGAAGAGGCAAACTCACAATAAGTGTATCAACAGATGGAGCAAGTCCTAAACTAGCTAAGCAAATCATACAAAATTTGGCACAAACTTATGATGAATCTTATGAAGACTACATTGACTTTTTATATGAATCTAGACAACTTATTAAAGAAAAGGCACTCACATCATCTGAAAAGCAAAGCTTACTTCAAGATATTTTAACTGAAAAATATAAACATCCCAACGCACAGCAGTCTTTTATAAACTGGTTGAAAACACTGGATTCATCCAGATAGGGGGCAAGGTAAAATATGCGGAAATTATTTATTTTTGCGCTAGCAGGCTTTTTAGCACAATTAGTAGATGGATCACTTGGAATGGGGTTTGGGGCGTCATCATCCTCCATTCTATTAACCTTTGGCGTGGCACCCGCTATTGTCTCAGCTACAGTTCATTTTTCAGAAATAGCGACTACCGCAGCATCAGGGACCTCACATTGGAAGTTTGAAAATGTCCATTATCCAACGATGTTGAAATTAGCTATTCCAGGTGCTATCAGTGCATTTTTAGGTGCAGCAGTATTAACAAGCATTAATGCTAATGCAATTAAGCCACTGATTGCTTTATTTCTATTGTCGATGGGCGTTTATATATTATATCAATTTATATTTAAGCATATGAACGATGAACATCATTATTCAGGTCAATTTGGCCGGATAAGAATGGTGACACAAGGTGCTATCGCAGGTTTTTTAGATGCTATAGGCGGTGGCGGATGGGGACCTGTTAATACACCGTTACTTTTATCTAGTAAAAAGATGGAACCACGATACGTGATTGGTACAGTCTCAGCAAGCGAGTTTTTCGTTACACTATCAGCGTCGTTAAGTTTTATCATTTTCTTAGGTATGACACATATCAATTGGTTAGCTGTAATAGCACTTAGTGCAGGTGGACTGATTGCAGCACCTATTTCCGCATATCTAGTTAAAATCTTACCGATTAATATTTTAGCAATATGTGTTGGGGGGTTAATTATTTTTACTAATAGTAATGCATTGCTTAGTTACTTTGTTAAGGATGAGGTGCTATCTAACATTGTGAGAGTCATCATTATCGTTGTTATTTTAAGTCTACTTGTTATCCAGGTCATTAGAAACAGAATGCTAAGTTTTTCTTACAAGAAAAACCGAGTAAACAAATATAATTAATTGGAAAAGGAGATTTAAATATGTCAGAGCATAAAACATTTACAAATGATACTATTCGCCCACATGGTGGAACATTGGTCAATCGTATTGTAGAAGGTACAGAAAGAGAACAACTGATTGAAAATGCGAAGTCTTTACATTCAATCATATTAAATCAATGGAGCTTATCGGATCTAGAATTAATAGGAATTGGTGGGTTCAGTCCATTAACTGGTTTTATGAATCAAGCTGATTATGAAAGTGTCGTAGAACATGTTCATCTAAAAAATGGTCATGTTTGGAGTGTGCCAATTACATTGCCAGTAAGTCAAACAGAGGCTAACAATTTAGAGATTGGCGAACAGGTAGCACTATATGGAGAAGATGGTACATTGTATGGTGTGTTAGATTTAGAAGAAAAATATACTTATGATAAAGACAAGGAAGCACAACATGTTTATGGTACAACAGATAATGCACATCCAGGGGTGAAAAAGGTTTACGAAAAAGGTGAGTATTACTTAGCGGGGCCAATACAATTGATTAATCGTCCACAACATGATGCGTTTGTAGATTACCATCTTGACCCATTAGAAACGAGACAGCTATTTAATAAATTGAATTGGAAGACTGTTGTAGGATTTCAAACTAGAAACCCAGTTCATCGTGCCCATGAATATATTCAGAAATCAGCATTAGAAATTGTAGATGGATTACTATTAAATCCATTAGTAGGTGAAACTAAATCTGATGATATTCCAGCAGAGGTAAGAATGGAAAGTTATCAAGCCATACTTAAAAACTATTTCCCAGAAAATCGAGCACGTTTAGTCATTTATCCAGCTGCGATGAGATATGCAGGTCCAAGAGAAGCCATTTTACATGCGCTAGTAAGACAAAACTATGGTTGCACACACTTTATTGTTGGTAGAGACCATGCAGGTGTTGGTGACTATTATGGCACTTATGAAGCACAGGAATTTATTTCTCAATTTGAAAATGAATTAGATATACAAATTTTAAAATTTGAGCATGCCTTTTACTGTGAAGCATGTGGCAATATGGCTACAGCTAAAACTTGTCCACACGATGCTTCGAATCATTTACATTTAAGTGGTACAAAAGTAAGAGAAAAATTACGCAACGGAGAATCATTACCAGAAAAATTTTCAAGACCAGAAGTGGCAAATGTGCTGATCAAAGGATTAAAAGAGAAATGACAAAGGGTGATGTTAAATGAGTGAAACAAAACATATTACATGGCACGAATCTGAAGTCACAAAAGCACAACGACAAACGCGTAATGGTCATCAAAGTGTATTAATTTGGTTTACTGGTTTATCAGGATCAGGTAAATCTACGGTATCGGTTGCTTTAGAAAAGGCATTATTTGAAGATGGCAAACAAACGTATCGTTTAGATGGAGATAATGTCAGACACGGTTTAAATAAAAATTTGGGATTTTCTCCTGAAGATAGACAAGAGAATATTCGACGCATCGGTGAAGTAGGTAAGCTAATGGTAGATTCAGGTGCAATTACAGTTACAGCTTTTATATCACCGTACAAACAAGATAGGGATAATGTTAGACAATTATTTGAGGAACAAGAATTTATCGAAATTTATACAGAATGCAGTATTGAGACTTGTGAGCAACGTGATCCTAAAGGCTTATATAAGAAGGCACGTACAGGTGAAATACCTGAATTCACAGGTATTAGTGCGCCATATGAACCACCAGAAGAACCAGAAATCATCATTAATACTGAAGATAATAGTGTTGAGTCATCGGTTAATCAAATATTAAGCTATTTAAAAGAACATCGTTATATTTAAAAATACGAGGTAAAGCGTGTAATGGAATTAATTCATATACATACACGCTTTATTTTTTGAAAATAAGATAGTTGTCAATATGAATTGAAAATTAAATTAATGTTTGAACATCTACTGATTGTGAAATAATAAATAAGAAATAAGTAATTATACACATAAAATGAAGGTGATAACATGAGTGTCTTTTCTAAAGAGGATAAAATTCAAATATTGTCAGATATGGTTGAGATAAATACTGAAAATGATAATGAACTTGAAGTATATAAATATCTTAAATCATTATTGAGCAAATATGATATAGACTCTAAGATTCAGGAAGTTGACGATAATCGAGCGAATTTAATTGCCGAAATTGGTGAAGGGTCACCGAAACTAGGTATCTCAGGGCATATGGATGTTGTTGATGCTGGGGATCATAATGAATGGAAGCATGATCCATTTAAATTAACAGAAGAAGATGGTAAATTGTACGGTCGAGGTACGACTGATATGAAGGGCGGTTTAGCAGCATTAGTTATTGCTATGATTGAAATTAAAGCGTCAGGTCATCTACAACAAGGTTCAATTAGATTAATGGCTACTACAGCAGAAGAAAGAGAAATGTCAGGGGCAGAGAAACTTAAAGAACAAGGCTATGTTGATGATTTAGATGGTTTAATTATTGCCGAACCGTCAGATGGCTTTGTATTTTACGCCTCAAAAGGCTCCATGGGATTAAAAGTAACATCTAAAGGCGTGCCCGCACATAGCTCATTACCATCACTGGGACATAATGCGATTAATACCCTCATTGAATTTATTCAAAAAATTAAAGAAAAGTATGATGACATCAAGAAAAAGGAAGGTACACATGCACTTGATGTGCACCCATTTATTGATGAATTCTTTGGCGACCAAGTTGACGATAAGACGGAAGAAAAAGTTGAAGACGTAGCTGCAGGACTTGTTATTGTGAATTCGATTATACGAGGTGGAGAACAATTTAATACTGTTCCGGAAGAAGCGTATGCTGAATTTAATGTGAGAACCGTACCAGAATATGATAATCGAGCGATTGAAAAATTATTTAAAGATACGATAGAAGAAGTTGATAGTGACAGACTTTCTTTAGAAGTAACTGTCGATCATCAAACAGTATATTCTCAAAAAGATAACACGTTAGTACAAAGCTTTTTAGATTATAATAATGAATTTAAAGTATCTGGTTTAGTTGGGGCGACTGATGCAGCAGAATTATTAGTAGATAAAGATGAAGACTTTGATTTAGCTATTATTGGCCCAGGTCATATGACTATGGCACACAAAACAGATGAATATGTTTATAAATCAAGATATTTAGACTATACAGATATGTATCAACAAGTAATGTTGAATTATTTAAACAAAACCCAATAAAACCAAATGAAATGCAATAATCTTAGTTTTTTTATGTAGAAAATTGTCAGATAAATTACATACATAGTAATAATTGATATTAACAAAATGATTAAATTGCGTAGCTATCCTTTTGAAAGCCATTACAACCATAATCCAACAATTTTACAAAAAATGTTGGATTATTATGATTCATTTACAAAATCTTAACATCGCCCACAAAAGCTTGTTTGTTTGTTAGAGTGTGTCTTGTCGTTAATTAACGAAGAAGAAACTTATATGTTTATAGAAAATTGAAGGTAGCCACGAGATAGTAAACAAAAAAGCTTTATCATTCTTAGGAGGATATTTAAAATGAAAAAAATCGCTACAGCTACAATTGCAACAGCAGGTTTCGCAACATTTGGTTTAATGCAACATGATGCAGATGCAGCAGAAAACAATAACGGATATAATCCTAACGATCCTTATTCATATGAATACACATATACAATTGACCAACAAGGTAACTACCACTATGATTGGAAAGGTAATTGGAGTCCTAACCAACAACAAGGTAATAACAATAGTTATTCATATGGTAACCAAACTACTCAAAACTACAATTCAAATAATGCTACAAACAATAATCAAAATACACAATCTTATACTACTGATAATACAAATAATCAAGGTGGCGGATTAGGTGCTGATTATTCAACATCAGATAAAAATATCAAAGTGACTACACAAAACGCGCCATCTTCAAATAATTCAACTGCATTTTCTGGACAATCAAGCTCTGGTTCAAATGCGTATACTGCTGGTCAATGTACTTATTATGTATATGACAAAGTTGGCGGTAAAATCGGTTCTAATTGGGGTAACGCAAGTAACTGGGCAAACGCTGCAGCACAAGATGGTTATAATGTAAGTAATTCACCTAAACAAGGTGCAATTATGCAAACATCACAAGGTGCATTTGGTCATGTTGCATATGTTGAAAATGTAAATAGTGATGGTTCAATCAAAGTTTCAGAAATGAACTATAATGGTGGACCAGGTAACGTTTCAACACGTACTATTTCAGCTAGCCAAGCTGGTTCATACAACTACATTTCATAATGATTTATATTCAAATAAGAACTCGAAATAATATTAAATATTATTTTGAGTTCTTTTTTGTTTTGGATTAAATTTTGAATGGGTGTGACATATTTGTCAGGGTTGTGATTAAATTCGTGCCTCCATGGGAGTTTATTATTATTTGACATCATTCAATTTTCAAAACAATGATTTCAAAAATTGAATGATTATTTTTATAGTTGTTCATGAATTAGTAATAAACTTATGACAGTTTAGTTAAGTCATCGATTATACATTGTAATACTATATGTTGTGTTTTAAATTTTAAATAAACACTATATATAGAAAAGAGTGGTAAGATGAATCAACTAGAACAATCATTAACTGGTTTGATTGAGAAGGATCCAACTATCGTAAATGAGAATGCTAATAAAGATAGCAATACCTTTTCGACTATGCGCGATTTAACGGCAGGTATTGTTTCAAAATCATATGCTTTAAATTATTTATTGCCTAAACATATTGCTGAGGCGCATCAAAATGGTGATATTCACTTTCATGATTTAGATTATCACCTATTTCAACCATTAACAAATTGTTGTTTAATTGATGCAAAAAGCATGCTGAAAAATGGCTTTGAAATAGGTAATGCCAATGTTACATCTCCAAAATCAATTCAGACAGCATCAGCACAACTTGTACAAATTATTGCGAACGTCTCTAGTAGTCAATACGGTGGATGTACAGTGGATCGTGTAGATGAATTATTGAGTGAGTATGCACAATATAATGAGCGACATCATCGTGAAATAGCACAAGTTTATGTTAAAGATGAACAGATTGAAACATATGTAGAGCAACAAGTGACTAAAGATATTAATGACGCCATTGAAAGTTTGGAGTATGAGATTAATACACTGTATACCTCTAATGGTCAAACACCATTTGTCACATTAGGATTTGGCTTAGGAACAGATACATTAAGTCGTAAAATACAGCAGACGATATTGAAAACGAGAATTAAAGGATTAGGTAAAGATCGTGTCACAGCCATTTTTCCTAAGTTAGTATTTTCTATTAAAGATGGTATTAATTTGAAAAAAGAAGATCCGAATTATGATATCAAGCAACTTGCATTAGAATGTTCAACAAAACGCATGTATCCTGATATATTAAATTACGATAAAATTGTAGAATTATTAGGCGATTTTAAAGCACCGATGGGATGTCGATCGTTTTTACCAAGTTGGCGTAATGAACAAGGTGAATTTGAGAATAATGGACGTTGTAATTTAGGTGTTGTAACTTTAAATTTACCAAGAATTGCGCTTGAATCAAAAGGTGACATGACAACGTTTTGGAAAATTTTTTATAACAAAATGTCGTTAATGCACGATGCTTTAGTATATAGAATAGAGCGATTAAAAGAAGCGACAGTAAATAATGCACCAATCCTATATAAAAGCGGTGCATTTAAATATAAACTCGATGATCACGAAGATGTAATGGCGCTATTTAAGAATAAAAGAGCTACGATTTCCATGGGATACATCGGATTATATGAAACTGCTACAGTATTTTATGGACCTAATTGGGAACATAATGACGAAGCCAAAGCATTTACAATTGAAATATTAAAAGAAATGCAGCGTCTACAAAAACAATGGACAAATCAATATGACATTTGGTTTAGCATATACAGTACGCCTAGTGAATCATTGACCGATCGTTTTTGTCGGTTAGATCAAGAACGATTTGGAGATATTCAAGATATTACAAGTAAAGGCTATTACCAAAATTCATTTCATTATGATGTAAGAAAAGATATTACGCCGTTTGAAAAATTAGATTTTGAAAAAGATTATCCCTATTATGCGAGTGGTGGTTTTATCCACTATTGTGAGTACCCTAAATTGAATCATAATATTAAAGCGCTAGAAGCGGTATGGGATTATGCTTATGATAAGGTAGGGTATTTAGGTACCAATATTCCAATAGATCATTGTTATGAATGTGGATTTGATGGAGATTTTAAATCAACACCACAAGGCTATCAATGTCCTCAATGTGGTAATGATAACCCTGAAACGGTTGATGTTGTTAAACGGACATGCGGTTATTTAGGTAATCCAGTTCAACGTCCAGTTATTGAAGGACGTCATAAAGAAATGTGTGCGCGTGTGAAGCATATGAAGGAATCTTGACAATGAATCCTATATTAGAAATAGAACATGGACAGAGATATATAGCTAAGATTGAAACACATAGCTTTGTAGATGGTGAGGGTGTACGATGTAGTGTGTATGTTTCAGGATGTCCATTCCAATGTCTGGATTGCTATAACAAAGCGGCGCAACATTTTAAGTATGGTGAACCATTTACAGAGAAAATATTACAAGAGATTATCTCATATTGTGAACAGAGTTATATTAGTGGTTTAAGTATTTTAGGAGGCGAGCCCTTTTGTAACTTAGACGTGACATTGAAACTTGTACAAGCATTTCGACAAAGATTTGGACAGACCAAAACAATATGGGTGTGGACTGGATTCCAATTTGAATATCTTTCACAAGATAAGGGATTACGTTTTGAATTATTAGAATCTGTGGATGTGTTAGTTGATGGTATGTTTATCACGCAGTTATATCGTCCTAATCTACCTTACAAAGGGTCATTAAATCAAAGAGTGATTGATGTATCCACATCTTTACAACGACAACAATTGAGTGAATACATTTGCAGTGGCCCATCAACGAGTAATAGCTTTTAATCATGTTATAACTCGTTATAAAAGGGAAATGTAATACTAAGAGCAAAGATTCAATATAGAGAAGGTGAGACAATATGTGGTTATTAATAGGTAAATGGATGATTGCCATTGGTCTTATCGTAGGATCCATTATTGAAGAAACGATTTATAAAAAACGACGCCAAACACGTAAAACACAACAATCATAGTAAGATAATGAATCGAATGAGCAATCACTACAACGTGTAGTGTTGCTCATTTATTTTTAATGTTAATCTAATTTGTAATTGTTAACATTTGTTGACGATGTCTAAATACTAGATATATCAGCTTTAAACGCTCATTTATATTGATGAAATAATACATTTGATTTTGTAATCAAATATGAAAATATATACTTATCACATGTTTAAGTGATAAAATATCAATGTTACTAAAAATTAACATCACAAGAGAGTTAGGAGTCCCTAAATTGCTACTGTTTATAATAGAAATTATGATTATGATTTTAGCTGTGTTATTAGGATTAAGAACAGCTGGTGCACTTGGTTGCGGCATATTTGCTATTGTAGCGCAACTCATTATGATTTTTGGTTTTCAATTACCGCCGGGTTCTGCACCTGTCACAGCAGTGTTAATTATTCTATCAATAGGAATCGCAGGTGGTACGTTGCAAGCTACTGGCGGTATAGACTACCTTGTATATATTGCATCTAAAATCATCGAGAGATTCCCAAAATCAATTATTTTTATTGCACCAATGATTGTGTTTGTATTTGTCTTTGGCATTGGTACTGCTAATATTGCTTTATCATTAGAACCTATTATTGCTAAGACAGCTCAAAAAGCAAACATACAACCTAAAAAAGCACTTACTGCATCAGTACTTACTGCGAATTTAGCACTTTTATGTAGTCCGGCTGCGTCAGCGACAGCTTATATCATATCGGTGTTAGCTGGTTACGATATTTCTATGGGAAAATATTTAAGTATTGTATTACCAACTGCGATGATGAGTATGCTTTTATTAAGTGTATTCTGTACATTTGTTGGAAAAAATAATCCCATACCATCACAAAAGTTAGTCGAACTACCAGAAGAGACATTACCTAGTGAATTTTCAAAAAATGTAAAATTCGGTGTATTAGCATTCTTAATATGTGTATTAGGCATATTAACATTTGGGATATTCCCTCATTTAATGCCATCATTTAATGTAAATGGCAAAACTGTCAATGTAGAAATGACAGATATTGTTCAATTCTTTATGTATTTAAGTGCTGCCATTAATCTATTATTATCAAAAATTAATACGTCAGATATTTTAACGTCACATATTTCTCAATCAGCATTTGGCGCATTGTTTGCAGTATTAGGTCCTGGTTGGTTAGGCGCTACTATTTTTAACGCACCTAATAATTTGAAAATATTAAAGAATGATATTGGCCAAGCTATTAGTAGTGTACCTTGGCTAGTGATCGTTCTCGTATCAGTAGTAGCGATGATTGTGATTTCTCAAACAGCGACTGCATCAATTATGGTGCCAATTGTTATGAGTCTAGGCATTCCGCCCATATATTTTGTCGCCATGGTTCAGACGCTTAACGTTAACTTTGTGATTCCAGCACAACCTACTTTATTATTTGCAGTTGAATTGGACGAAACAGGCAGAACAAGGCCTACGAGTTTTATTATTCCGGGATTCTTTGTCATAATCACCTCAGTTGTAATTGGTTTTACATTAAAATTATTATTAGGATACTAACAAGTAATGAAATCAACTATCTTTCACGAATTAAGTGGGAGATAGTTTTTTTGTTGTAATTAAGCAAAATTAATGAAAAAAAGTAAAATAAATAAAAATTCTGTTTCAATGCATAAAAATTCATATATTTAATGAAGTTAAGTTTGTTTAATTCGTTAAATCTAAATTTAACACTGTTGTTACAACAATCAATTGTGAAAGAATAATCGTCAGAAATTATATAATTATTCAATAATGGGTTTGTATTTCTTTGTATGTAATTTGCATTATTATTAAATGTTCGTTATTGTCAATTTTGTGAATCAATTATATTTGAACGTGGAACTTAAGAACATCAAGATTCATAAATCATTTAGTATTAGGGGGATCACGATTGAGAAAAGAAAAAGTTATGGACTGGACGACCTTTATAGGTGTAGTCATAGTGTTACTTTTAGCTGTTATACCTATGATGGTTTTCCCGAAAGCAAGTGAGACAATTATTACAGATATCAATAGTGCAATTTCTAACTCGATTGGTTCTGTTTATTTATTCTTAGGATTAGCTATTTTTTGTTTCGTTTTATACATAGCATTTGGTAAATACGGTAATGTTACTCTAGGTAGAGCGAGTGACAAGCCGGAATTTAACACATTTACTTGGGCAGCCATGTTATTCTGTGCAGGTATTGGTTCAGATATTCTATATTGGGGTGTAATTGAGTGGGCATTCTATTATCAAGTGCCACCTAATGGCGCTAAAAGTATGTCCGATGAAGCACTACAGTATGCGACGCAATACGGAATGTTCCACTGGGGTCCGATTGCATGGGCGATTTATGTATTGCCAGCATTACCAATTGGTTATTTAGTGTTCGTTAAAAAACAACCTATATATAAAATTAGCCAAGCGTGTAGACCTATATTAAAAGGACAAACAGATAAGTTTGTAGGTAAACTTGTTGATATCCTATTTATCTTTGGATTATTAGGTGGTGCGGCAACATCACTTGCCTTAGGTGTACCTTTAATATCAGCAGGTATTGAAAGACTTACAGGTTTAAATGGTGAGAATATGGTTATGCGTTCAATCATTTTGTTAACTATCACAGTTATATTCGCCATTAGTTCATATACAGGATTGAAAAAAGGTATTCAAAAGTTGAGTGACGTCAATGTATGGTTATCATTCATCTTATTAGCCTTTGTCTTCATTATTGGACCAACTGTATTTATTATGGAAACTACAGTGACTGGTTTAGGGAACATGATGCGAGATTTCTTCCATATGGCAACTTGGGTTGAGCCATTTGGTGGTATAGGTCACCGTAAAGAGACACATTTCCCACAAGATTGGACGATATTCTATTGGTCATGGTGGTTAGTTTATGCACCATTTATCGGTTTATTTATTGCTCGAATTTCAAAAGGTAGAACTTTAAAAGAAGTCGTTCTTGGTACGATGATATATGGTACGTTAGGTTGTGCATTATTCTTTGGTATATTCGGTAACTATGCTGTTTATTTACAAATTTCTGGTCAATTTAATGTGGTTGATTTCTTAAATCATCACAGTACAGAGGCTACTATCATTGAGGTAATGCATCATTTACCATTCCCAACTATAACGATTGTCCTATTCTTAATTTCAGCATTCTTATTCTTAGCGACAACATTTGATTCTGGTTCTTATATTTTAGCGGCTGCTTCTCAAAAGAAAGTGATTGGGGAGCCATTAAGAGCGAACAGATTATTCTGGGCATTTGCGTTATGTTTACTACCATTCTCACTCATGTTAGTAGGTGGAGAACGAGCACTAGATGTACTTAAGACTGCATCGATACTTGCGAGTGTACCATTAATCGTCATATTCATATTTATGATGGTCTCATTCTTGATTACCTTAGGACGAGATCGAATCAAATTGGAAACACGTGCTGAGAAATTAAAAGAGGTTGAAAGACGTTCACTTCGAATTGTTCAAGTGAAAGAAGAAGAACAAGATGATAATTTATAACATATTAAAAAGGCTAAAGGATTGATATCCTTTAGCCTTTTACTTATCTTCGTGTTCTGGAATAGGGAAGTACTTAAAGATTTCTCCTGTTTCTAAAGCTTCGCTAAGTTGTGCTAACCATTCGTAATACACCTTTGAATGATCGAGTTGAGCTTTCACTTTATCAATATCTTGTCGTTCTTCATCAGTTAAATCATTGTTATTTAAGATAGGGTTAATAATAGCTTCAGCATCTTTGACTGCTTCCATATTTGTATCGATTTCTCGTTCCCATTTCTTAGTGAAAAAATTGCGGAAGAAAGTAAAGAAGTCTTTTTCAGCAATGAAATGTTGTTTTCTGCTACCTCTTGTAAATTGTTGTTTAACAATATCATATTCTTGTAGTTTCTTTACACCTGCACTCATGCTAGGTTTACTCATTTGCAGTTGTTGTCTCATTTCATCTAGTGTCATGCTTCCCTCAAACACCATGATGCCGTATAAGTTACCAACACTACGATTAATGCCATACAAATCCATTGTTTCGCCAATGGAATTAATTACCAAGTCTTTGGCTTCTTCGACTTGAGATGTGTAGTTTTCTGCACGTGTCATGACTGTACCTCCAAAAAGAATTATTTCATTTTACCACGTCTCAACATAAAGTTAACATGATTTCATCTTTTATATGCTAATCAATTATATAATTTTATTTAAAAAGATGAAAAGCAAGGTTTTAGAAAAATATTAGGTGAAAATATTTTGCTTTATCTCGTTGTACTAGAGCCATTCGATTCAGCTCAAAAGGAACACCCTAGCTAAAGCTAGTGCGTAAGAATCACTAGCTTAATAAAATTAAGAGTGATTCTTTATTTTCCAGACCTTTTGACGGCTTCCGAAAAGCAGGATTTTCGGCTGAAATACTCACGATGCATAAAATTTGAAAAGCAATTTTATTTATCGTTCGAATTAGTTCAAATCCTAAGCGCTTTTCTTCAGACCTTTTGACATGTTTTCGTTTTATATGCTAACATATTTCTGTAAAATTCGTTAAATAAAAATTTAACAAACTTAACGGAGGTATTTTGATGGAACTTGTAAAGCGCTTGTCAAACCGTCAATTCATTGATGGTGAATGGGTAGATAGCTCAAATAAAAACACGAGAGATATAATCAATCCTTATAATCAAGAAGTTATTTTCACGGTAGCTGAAGGTACAAAAGAAGATGTAGAACGTGCTATTTTAGCGGCAAGACAATCATTTGAAGATGGTGAGTTGTCCTCAGAAACAAGTGAAGTCAGAGGTCAAAAAGTCAGAGCCATTGCAGATAAAATCAAAGAACATCGTGAAGAATTAGCAAAATTAGAAACATTAGATACAGGTAAAACATTAGAAGAATCTTATGCAGATATGGATGATATTCATAATGTATTTATGTATTTTGCAGGATTAGCTGATAAAGACGGTGGCGAAATAATTAATACACCAATTCCTAATTCAGAAAGTAAAGTCGTTAAAGAACCAGTCGGTGTGGTGACACAAATTACACCTTGGAACTATCCTTTATTACAAGCGTCTTGGAAAATCGCACCAGCATTAGCAACTGGATGTTCATTGGTTATGAAGCCTAGTGAAATTACACCACTAACAACGATTCGAGTATTCGAATTGATGGAAGAAGTAGGTTTCCCTAAAGGTACAATTAACTTAGTTTTAGGTGCCGGTTCAGAAATTGGTGATGTTATGTCAGGTCACGAAGAAGTGGATCTTGTTTCATTTACAGGTGGTATCAAGACAGGTAAACATATCATGAAACAAGCAGCAGATCATGTGACTAACGTAGCTTTAGAGCTTGGTGGTAAGAATCCAAACATCATTTTTGATGACGCAGATTTTGAATTAGCAGTTGACCAAGCATTGAATGGTGGTTACTTCCACGCTGGACAAGTATGCTCAGCAGGTTCAAGAATATTAGTGCATAACGATATTAAAGAAGACTTTGAAAAGGCACTTATCAACCGTGTTAGCAAAATTAAACTAGGTAATGGATTTGATGATGATACAGAAATGGGTCCAGTCATTTCACAAGAACATAGAGATAAAATTGAGAAATATATGGAAGTTGCCAAAGAAGAAGGCGCTACAATAGCTATTGGCGGTAAACGTCCTGAAAGAGAAGATTTACAAGCCGGTTTATTCTTCGAACCAACTGTTATTTCGAATTGTGATACATCAATGCGTATTGTACAAGAAGAGGTATTTGGACCAGTTGTTACAGTAGAAGGATTTTCTGATGAAGCAGAAGCTATTCGCTTAGCTAACGATTCTATTTATGGATTAGCAGGTGCGGTATTTAGTAAAGATATCGGAAAAGCACAACGTGTTGCTAACAAATTAAAACTAGGTACTGTTTGGATTAATGATTTCCATCCATATTTCGCACAAGCACCATGGGGTGGATATAAACAATCAGGTATCGGTAGAGAACTTGGTAAAGAAGGATTAGAAGAGTATTTAACTTCAAAACACATCTTAACAAATACTAATCCAGAACCAGTTAACTTTTTCAGTAAATAAAACATAGTAATGAAACAGAGGTTCGAGTGACGCAAGCGACATGAGTTACTCAACCTCTTACATATTTCAGTATGATTCAAGATAACAATGAAAGAGATGCATACAAATAAAAATTGATTTCGGAGGTTATACGTGATGAGTAGAAAACATGATTCATACGATTACATCATTATTGGTGGCGGTAGCGCAGGATCAGTATTAGGTGCAAGACTAAGTGAAGATAAAGATAAAAATGTATTAGTATTAGAGGCAGGACGTAGTGACTATTTCTGGGATTTATTTATTCAAATGCCAGCTGCGTTAATGTTCCCATCTGGTAATCCATTATATGATTGGATTTATCAAACAGAAGAAGAACCACATATGGGACGTAAAGTAGACCACGCAAGAGGTAAAGTATTAGGTGGTTCAAGTTCAATTAACGGTATGATTTATCAAAGAGGTAACCCAATGGACTATGAAGGTTGGGCAGAACCTGAAGGTATGGAAACTTGGGACTTTGCACATTGTTTACCATACTTTAAAAAATTAGAAACAACTTATGGTTCAGCGCCATATGATAAATATAGAGGACATGATGGCCCAATCAAACTAAAACGTGGTCCAGCAACCAATCCATTATTCAAATCTTTCTTTGATGCAGGTGTTGAAGCAGGATATCATAAAACCCCTGACGTGAATGGTTTCCGTCAAGAAGGTTTCGGTCCATTCGATAGTCAAGTACACCATGGACGCCGTATGTCAGCATCAAGAGCTTATTTAAGACCAGCTATGAAACGTAAAAATTTAGATGTAGAAACAAGAGCATTTGTAACTAAAATTAATTTCGATGGTAGAAGAGCAACGGGTGTTACTTACAAGAAAAATGGTAAAGAAAGAACAATTAATGCCAAAGAAGTTATTTTATCAGGTGGTGCTTTCAATACACCACAATTATTACAACTTTCTGGTATTGGTGATTCAGAATTCTTGAAATCTAAAGGTATCGAACCTCGTGTTCATTTACCTGGTGTTGGTGAAAACTTTGAAGACCACTTAGAAGTGTATATTCAACATGAATGTAAAGAACCTGTGTCATTACAACCTAGTTTAGATGTTAAACGCATGCCATTTATCGGTTTACAATGGATTTTCGCACGTAAAGGTGCTGCAGCTTCTAACCACTTCGAGGGTGGCGGTTTCGTACGTTCAAATAATGAAGTAGATTATCCTAACTTAATGTTCCACTTCTTACCAATTGCAGTACGTTACGATGGTCAAAAAGCACCTGTCGCACATGGTTACCAAGTTCACGTTGGACCAATGTATTCAAATTCACGCGGTAGCTTAAAAATTAAATCTAAAGATCCATTTGAAAAACCAAGTATCGTCTTTAACTATTTATCAACCAAAGAAGATGAGCGTGAATGGGTAGAAGCTATTCGAGTTGCAAGAAACATTTTATCTCAAAAAGCAATGGACCCATTTAATGCTGGAGAAATTTCACCAGGACCATCTGTTCAAACAGATGAAGAAATTTTAGATTGGGTACGTAAAGACGGTGAAACAGCGTTACATCCATCATGCAGTGCGAAAATGGGACCTGCATCAGATCCAATGGCAGTTGTAGACCCACTTACAATGAAAGTTCATGGTATGGAAAATTTACGTGTTGTTGATGCCTCAGCAATGCCTAGAACAACAAACGGAAATATTCATGCACCAGTTCTAATGTTAGCAGAAAAAGCTGCTGATATTATTCGTGGTAGAAAGCCATTAGAACCTCAATATGTTGATTATTATAAACATGGTGTTCATGATGAAATGGCTGGCGCTAAAGAAAACGATCCATTTTATAAACATTAAATCTTTTCAATTAATCACTTCGGTATGACATATTCATATCGAAGTGATTTTTTATATTTTCATAACGATGTCTTTAACAATGTAAAGTGTGACACAACAATAAATGGGAATAACGTATTATAATATAGATAAAAGGAGAGGATTTTATGAGTAATACTTTAGTTGAACGTCTACGTGAAAAAGAAGATAGAATGATTGAGATTAGAAGATATCTTCACCAACATCCTGAATTGTCATTTAAAGAAGTAGAAACACCTAAATACATCGCTAACTTTTACAAAGATAAAGATTGTAAAGTAGAAACGAATGTAGGACAAAATGGTGTAAAAGTAACGATTGATAGTGGTAAACCTGGTAAAACACTTGCAATTCGTGCTGATTTTGATGCGTTGCCAATTAAAGAAGAAACTGGGTTGCCATTCGCCTCTGAGAATGAAGGTGTTATGCATGCGTGTGGACACGATGCACATACTGCTTATATGTTAATTTTGGCTGAAACACTTATCGAAATGAAAGACCAATTTAAAGGTAAAGTTATTGTTATTCATCAGCCAGCTGAAGAAATGCCTCCAGGTGGTGCGCAAGGTATGATTAAAGACGGTGTCTTAGAAGGTGTTGATCATGTACTAGGCGCACACGTCATGAGTACGATGGAAGCTGGTAAAGTCTTTTATAAAGAAGGATTTGTTCAAACAGGACGTGCGTATTTCAAACTTACTGTTCATGGTAAAGGTGGTCATGGGTCATCACCCCACATGGCAAACGATGCGATCGTTGCGGGGGCTAACTTTGTGACAACAGCACAAACTGTAGTGTCTAGACGCTTAAGTCCATTTGAAACAGGTGTTGTAACTATTGGTTCATTTGACGGTAAAGGTCAATTTAATGTTATTAAAGATAGTATTGAAATTGAAGGTGACGTGCGCGCATTAACAGATGATACTAGAGATACAATTGAAAAAGAATTAACGCGTCTCGTAGAAGGATTAGAAAGTACATTCGGTGTGACATGTGATTTTGAATTTAATAAAGACTATCCTGCATTATACAATAACCCAGAATTTACATCTTACGTTGCTGACACAATTAAAAATGCAGGAGACAATGATATTAAAGGTGTTGAAGAATGTGAACCACAACCACCGTCTGAAGACTTTGCGTTTTATGCAGTAGAATTACCAAGTACATTTATTTACTCAGGTGCTGCACCTGAAGACGGTGAGATTTATCCGCATCATCACCCTAAATTTAATATTAGCGAATCTTCTATGTTAGTTGCAGCTGAAGCAGTGGGTACTGTTGTGCTAGATTACTTGAATTAAAGGAGATTAATACAACTATGAATCAACAACAAGAATTTAAAGGTAATAATAGATTATTAATTGGTATTGTTTTATCGGTGTTAACATTTTGGCTATTTGCGACGTCATTAGTTAACGTGATTCCAACATTGACGCAAGCATTTCATAGTCGTTTAGAGACAATCAGTATAGCCGTCAGTCTAACAGCACTCTTTTGTGGAATGTTTGTTGTAGGTGCTGGCGGTCTTGCTGATACATATGGGCGTGTCAAATTAACGAATATCGGTTTGTGGCTTAATATCATAGGATCATTACTTGTTATTGCTACATCTTTTGTGCCATTACTATTAATAGGAAGAGCAATTCAAGGTTTATCCGCAGCAGCCATTATGCCGGCGACTTTAGCAATAGTGAAAACATACTATCACGGTAAAGATAGACAACGCGCATTGAGTTTTTGGTCCATAGGCTCTTGGGGTGGCTCAGGTTTAGCATCTATATTTGGTGGTGTAATGACTACATTTTTAGGATGGAAATATATATTTATATTTTCTATTATCGCGTCGCTTATTGCGTTGTTGCTTATTAAAGGCACACCAGAAACAACTGCATACCAAGGCAAAGAGAAGAAACGCTTTGATGTTATAGGTGTAGGGTTGCTTGTTTTAATTATGCTCAGTATCAATATTATTATTACGCAAGGGTCAAAGATGGGATGGCTTTCTATATTTATCATATGTTTGATATGTTTTTTTATTACGATGGCTATCATATTTTATTACTTTGAAAGAAAATCATCGTATCCATTAATAGATTTTAATCTTTTTAATAATAGATTATATTCGGTTGCAACATTAGCTAACTTTTTACTAAATACAGTGGCAGGAACACTCATTGTTGCGAATACGTTTGTACAACAAGGTTTAGGATTTTCTGCTTTTAAAGCAGGTATGTTATCAATCACATATTTAGTTGCTGTGCTTTCTATGATAAGAGTTGGCGAAATGTTTTTAAGAAAAGTGGGACCCAGACAACCAATGTTACTTGGTACGTTTTCAACCATGTTAGGCGTGTTATTCATGTCGATGACTATGCTCTCGGTTACAAGTTACATTGTAGTTTGTGTATTAGGTTATTTGTTATTTGGATTGGGATTAGGTTTGTTTGCAACACCATCCACAGATACTGCCATTTCCAATTGTTCAGAATCAGAAGTAGGTGTGGCAGCAGGTATATATAAAATGGCCTCATCTTTAGGTGGTGCATTTGGTATTACTTTAGCCGGTACGATTTATAGTGTAATGGCAAGTACATCTTCTATTGCTACTGGTGCTATGATAAGCTTCTGGTTTAATGCTTTAATGGCATTAAGTTCATTTTTAGTAGTTTGTGTAGCTTTGCCCAAATTATCACGTCGCTCAAAATAATATCAATCATGTAAAACGACTTACATGTGAATTGATATAATTTTGAAAATGAAAAAAAGTTTAATGCTATTTGATTGATAGTGATGTTTTATTGCGCGTTTCGTGATAGTATAGTAGCAATAAGTAAGATGAGGTGATAGCGTGACGTTTTATGAATTTATACAAAGTTTTACGGGGGACCAGACACCTCTAGGCGAACTTGCGGCATGGGTAGATAAGGATATACAATTTCCAAAAGAAGAAAAACTAGCTGATAATATATTATTATATTTTAAGCAAGTGACTAATTTAGACGATGAAATATTAGAAATAGTTAAAAGATCACTCTCATTATACGAACAAGCTGTATAAAGAAAAGTAAAAATGAATTAGGATGAAGGAATAACATGTTATTAAATGATTACTATAAAACATATAAGATGAGTGAATCAGACGATACATTTATGATCGAGAAAAATAATGATGCTCAGTATTATGACATCTTAGAATCGATTAATGAGCTATCAAATGATACATTTTGTGTGCTCAATCATTTATATGTCAATGAAGATAAAGAAACTCAATTTGAAGATAAATTTTTAGGACGTCAAAAGCATTTGCAAGATGTACCAGGATTTAAAGCGTTACGTTTTCTTAGACCTCAAACTAAACATAAACATTATATTATAGTGACTTTATGGCAATCGAGACAAGCCTTTTATGATTGGCAAAAGTCATCAGCATACGCACAAACACATCGCAAACGTGGAACAAAACGTGGCGTTGATAACCTAATTGTCAATCGTGATTTGTCATATAATATTAGAATAGAACTTGAAGATATGGCCAATCAGTTTCTAAATTATGAAGATATATTCTAATATATAAAGAAACGGTACAGAAATTATTTCTGTACCGTTTTTTGATGAATATGAAAGTCATATTAGTTTGGTCGTCTGTCAATAAAGAGTAAAATATATCAATGTGATAATACATTTGATAAAATTGAAATGAATGACATGGAAAGGGAGTAAAAATATGCAAAAAACAGATTTACTTGCACCTGAAAAGTATAATATTACATCAGCAATAGAACAATATGCTACAGATGCAACTAAAAAAGCAATTATTTACAAAGATTCAGAACATGATCATATTGAAGTGACTTATCAAGAATTGATAAAAAATGCGAATAAAGTAGGTAATATTTTCAAAAAGCATGGCTTGAAACATGGAGACAAAGTATTAATTATGATGCCAAGAGCTATAGCTACATATGAATTATATATTGCAGCATTAAAATTAGGGATTGCCATCATTCCAAGTTCTGGAATGTTACGTACCAAAGACTTACAATATCGAGTAAGCCACGGTGAAATTGATGCGGTTATTTCATTTGGGAAATTTATTAAGGAATTTGAAGGGTTAAAAGAATATCAAAACCTTACTAAATTTATTGTTGGTGATACACATCCAGATTGGATTTCAATTGAAGAAGAGAAACCCAATGCAAGTGATGAACTAGAAGTGACTGATACTTCTCGAGAAGATGTTGCGATTTTATCATACACGTCTGGTACTACTGGTAATCCAAAAGCTGTTACTCATACACATGGTTGGGGTTATGCGCATTTACAAATGGCACCTAAACATTGGTTATGTATTAAAGAAGATGATCTTGTTTGGGCGACTGCAGCGCCAGGTTGGCAAAAATGGGTATGGAGTCCATTTTTATCAAGTTTAGGTTCAGGGGCAACAGCGTTTGTATATAACGGTCGTTTTAAACCAGAAACATATTTAGAATTATTACAAGAATATCAAATCAATGTATTATGTTGTACGCCGACAGAATATCGTATGATGGCTAAATTACAAAATTTAGATGATTATCATTTAGAACATCTGCATAGTGCAGTGTCAGCGGGTGAACCATTAAATAGGGAAGTCGTTGAACAATTTAAAAAGTATTTTGATATCACAGTGAGAGACGGCTATGGTCAAACAGAAAGTACATTATTAATTGGTTTCTTAAAAGATACAGCATCTCGTCCAGGTGCGATGGGTAAATCTATTCCAGGTAGTTATACAACTATTATTGATGACGATGGAAATGAAGTGGAACCTAACGTCAAAGGTAATATTGCTGTGCCGTTAGACTTACCAGCGTTATTTAAAGGGTATTTCAAAGAACCAGAACGAACTGCAGCTGCAAGATTAGGCGATTATTATGTGACTGGAGATTTAGCTCATCAAGACGAAGATGGTTATTTCTGGTTTGAAGGTCGTAAAGATGACATCATTATTAGTTCTGGTTATACGATTGGACCATTTGAAGTAGAAGATGCATTGACAAATCATCCTGCTGTTAAAGAATGTGCTGTCGTAGCAAGTCCACATGAATTAAGAGGTAATATTGTTAAAGCATTTATAATTCTTCAAAATGGATACACAGGTGATGACGAGCTAATTAAAGAACTTCAAACCTTTACAAAAAATGAAGTTGCACCATATAAATATCCACGTGCAATAGAATTTGTAGAAGAATTACCAAAAACAAATTCAGGTAAAATTAGACGTGTTGAATTAAGAGATGCAGAAGTAGAAAAATATAACCAAGAACATTAATAAAATATAAAGTGAGAAAACAGGCTGGGACATAAATATATATTTCAAGTTACATTCATATTTAGGCAGTAGTTGACTGAAATGAAAATGCCCTTGTACCAAGCTTTTTCATTTCTAGTCAACCTTGCCGGGGTGGGACATCGAAATAAATTTTAATCAAATATTATTTCTGTCCCACTCCCTTTTTATTAGTATGACACATTGTTTGTAAAAAGATGGCTAAAACAACTATAGATTTTTAGTACAAATATTAGATGAATTGTGACAATAATAAAAACTTTGCGTAATCGTTTTCATATCATACTTGTATTTTTCTTTTTATTATGACATACTCAAAATTAATTAGTATGACATAATAAAAAGAGGTGCTTACTTATGACAAAATTGATTTATGCATTTGATGAAGGACAAAAATCTATGAAAGACTTATTGGGGGGGAAGGGTGCCAATTTATCGGAAATGAAACGATTGGGTTTACCTGTTCCAGACGGTTTTACGATTACGACAGAAGCTTGTATAGATTACTTAAAGCAAGGTGAACGTTTATCAGACGAAGTAAAGTCACAATTACATGACCACTTAACTGCTTTTTCAAATAGAACAGGCAAATCTTTTTCATCTCAGGATCATTTATTACTTGTATCAGTACGAAGTGGTGCGAAAATATCTATGCCAGGTATGATGGATACCATATTAAATTTAGGATTAAATGATGAGAATGTAGAAAAACTTGCCACTAAAACAGATGATGCTCGATTTGCATATGATTGCTATCGACGTTTATTACAAATGTTTGGTGATGTTGTTTATGGCGTACCAATGACTCATTTTGATACATATTTTGAACAATATAAAAAAGCGCATCAATATAACTCTGATGCTGATATTACTGCTGAAGGATTAAAAGAAATTTGTGAACAATATAAAGAGATTTATTTAGAACATGGTCATAAACCCTTCCCTCAAGATCCGCTTCAACAATTAGAAGAATCCATTGAAGCTGTATTTAAGTCTTGGGATAATGATCGTGCTCGTGTCTATAGAGATTTAAATGATATTCCACATGATATTGGTACAGCTGTGAACATTCAGGAAATGGTATTTGGTAATAGTGGTGAACGAAGTGGTACAGGCGTGGCATTTACTAGAAACCCTGTGACAGGAGAGAATCAATTATTTGGAGAATATCTATTAAATGCTCAAGGTGAAGATGTCGTAGCAGGTATTCGTACACCCAAGGATATTGATACATTGAAGGAACAAATGCCAGATGTGCATCAACAATTTGTCAATGTGACGAAACAATTAGAAACGCATTATAAAGATTTACAAGACATTGAATTTACGATTGAAAATGGAAAACTGTATTTATTACAAACGCGTAATGGTAAGCGTACGGCTCGAGCAGCTATTAAAGTGGCTGTTGATTTGGTTAATGAAGGGCTCATTACTAAAGAAGAAGCTGTGACACAAGTTGATGTAAAATCAATCGAGACATTATTACATCCTAATTTTAAAGAAGAAGCATTAAAACAAGCGACGGTTATTTCGAAAATGGGGCTACCTGCAAGTCCAGGTGCAGCGACAGGAAAAGTTGTATTTTCAGCTGAAGAAGCTAAAGTTCAAGCAGAGAATGGTGACAGTGTTATTTTAATGAGACCTGAAACATCTCCGGAAGATATCGAAGGTATGGTGGCGAGTGAAGCTATTGTAACTACACATGGAGGAATGACATCACATGCTGCAGTTGTCGCTAGAGGGATGGGGAAATGTTGTGTGACAGGTTGTTCTGATGTCGAAATTGATACAGTAAACAAAACAGTACATTACCCTAATGGTGATATGTTACATGAAGGAGATATCATTTCTGTCGATGGTAGCGCTGGAGATTTATATCTTGGAGAAATTGAAACAGTTAGCGCTGAACATAGTGATGAGTTCGAACAATTTATGCAATGGTCAGAAGAAATTGCACGATTACAGGTACGAATGAACGCAGAAACACCACAAGATATACAAGCAGGTTATCAATTTAATGCTAAAGGTATTGGCTTAGTGCGTACAGAGCATATGTTTTTCGGTGCGGAACGCCTTGTGGAAATGCGTCGATTTATATTAGCTTCTAATTATGATGAACGTGTAGAAGCATTAAATAAAATCAAGACATATCAAATCGAAGACTTTGAAGCTATATTTAAATTGTCATCTGGGCGACCAACAATTGTCCGCTTATTAGATCCACCATTACATGAGTTCTTACCATCAACGGAAGAAGATATTGCTATGGTTGCAGACCAATTAAATGTTTCTACAGCACATCTAAAACGAAGAATCAATGATTTGAATGAAGTTAACCCAATGTTAGGACATAGAGGATGTCGCCTAGCTATTACTTACCCTGAACTTTATGAAATGCAAGTTGAGGCAATCATGACTAGCGTGTTTAACCTTAAAAAAGAAGGTATTACATCTCAACCAGAAATCATGATTCCACTTGTATCTACAGTTGAAGAATTTACAACATTAAAATCACAATTAGTATCAACGATTCAGGATTTAGAAAATGATATGAAAGATAAAGTACATTATTTGATTGGCACTATGATAGAAACGCCAAGAGCATGTTTGACTGCGGACCAATTGGCACAACAATGTGACTTCTTTAGCTTTGGAACGAACGATTTGACGCAATTAACATATGGGTTCTCAAGAGATGATGCAGGTAAATTTATAAATGTGTATACTGAAAGTAATATATTACAGCTTGACCCTTTCCAAACGTTAGATCATGATGGCGTAGGTCAACTGATAGAGATAGCGGTCACAAATGCTAAGCGCGTTAATTCGTCCATAAAAATAGGTGTTTGTGGAGAATTAGGTGGAGATGCAAAATCAATACGTAGATTTAACCAATTGGACATTGATTATGTTTCATGTTCACCATTCCGTGTACCTGGAGCAATCCTAGCTACAGCTCAGAGTCAAGCTGAAGAAAGTGAGAGATAATGTGAAAGAACAACAAGCACAACAATTAACGATTTACATCGTTTCTGACTCTATAGGGGAAACGGCACAACGGATGATACATGCGACACTGACCCAATTTCCAGATTTAACACAAATAGAAATTAAGAAGTTCCCATATATTAAGGATGAAAATGAATTTCTTAATGTATTAGAATTAGCGCATGAAAAAAACGCGATAGTGGTTACAACACTGGTTAGTGAATCTTTCAATGCACTTGGTCATCAATATGCACAGGAACACCAAATATCATATATAGATTATATGTCGGAATTAATCACGATGATTGAGCAACATACGCAATTTACACCACTGATGGAAAGTGGCGCATTACGAAAAATGAACACAGAATATTTCAAACGTATTGAAGCTATAGAATATTCGGTTAAATATGATGATGGTAAACACTTCACGGATATTGGAGAAGCGGACGCCTTAATTGTTGGCGTATCTCGAACGTCTAAAACACCATTGAGTATGTATTTAGCCAATAAAGGTTATAAAATAGCGAATATACCATTAGTGCCAGAAGTGACGATTCCTGAAAGTGTATTTCAACATAAAGGACTAAAGGTATTCGGTTTAACAGCAAGTCCCAATTATATCGCTAATATTAGAAAAAATCGTGCTGAGGCGTTAGGTATTTCAAAAACGTCAACATACAACAGTTTAGACAGAATTAAAAAAGAATTATCCTATGCCGAAGAAATATTCAATAAATTAAATGCAACCGTGATTAACACAGAATATAAATCTATAGAAGAATCAGCATTTTATATTGAAAAGTTTTTACAACAAAACGATTAAAACATAATCATATTAAATGTTATTTTATAGTGACTTAATGTGACATATATACGATTTCATGTATTTATGGATAAAATATAATCACCTTCTAAATCAATTTCTATTATTATAAAGAATAATAATTTACTTTTATCAATGGTTGATTTAACATAAGAATAGAAGACTAGTTTATGAGATGAAATGTTAGAAAAATTGTATTAAATCCTGATTTAGTCAATAAAATGCAATTTTAGTGGACTGGTGTAAGTATTTATTTTGGAGAGGTGAACAACATGGCAAAGTCTGACAAAAAAGACGTGATTTTAATTGGTGCCGGTGTACTTAGTACAACTTTCGGATCAATGTTAAAAGAAATTGCGCCAGACTGGAATATTCATTTGTATGAACGCTTAGACCGTCCTGGTATTGAAAGTTCTAACGAACGTAACAATGCAGGTACAGGTCATGCTGCACTTTGTGAATTGAACTATACTGTTCAACAACCTGATGGTTCAATTGATATCGAAAAAGCGAAAGAAATCAACGAACAGTTTGAGATTTCTAAACAATTTTGGGGTCATTTAGTTAAATCAGGAAATATTGAAGACCCACGCGCATTTATTAATCCATTACCTCATATTAGTTTTGTAAGAGGTAAAAATAACGTTAAATTCTTAAAAGATCGTTATGAAAAAATGAAAGCTTTCCCAATGTTCGATAATATCGAATACACTGAAGATATCGAAGTAATGAGAAAGTGGATTCCATTAATGATGAAAGGTCGCCAAAATGATGGTGGCTACATGGCAGCAAGTAAAATTGATGAAGGTACAGATGTAAACTACGGTGAATTAACACGTAAGATGGCACAACACCTTCAAGAAACTGATAATGTAGAAGTAAAATACAATCATGAAGTGGTTGATTTTACACGTTTATCAAATGGTAAATGGTCAGTAAAAATTAAAAACCGTAACACAGGTGACGTGTTTGAACAAGAAACGGACTATGTATTTATTGGTGCTGGTGGTGGCGCAATTCCACTATTACAAAAAACAGGTATCCCTGAAAGTAAACATTTAGGTGGATTCCCAATCAGTGGACAATTCATTGCATGTACAAACCCAGAAGTCATCAAACAACACGATGCCAAAGTGTATGGTAAAGAACCACCTGGCAAACCACCAATGACTGTACCTCATTTAGATACACGTTATATTGATGGTGAAAGAACATTATTATTCGGACCATTTGCGAACGTAGGTCCTAAATTCCTTAAGAATGGTTCAAACTTAGATTTATTCAAATCTGTAAAACCATACAATATTACAACTTTACTAGCATCTGCGGTTAAAAACTTACCATTAATTAAATATTCATTTGACCAAGTGATTATGACTAAAGAAGGTTGTATGAATCATTTACGTACATTCTATCCAGAAGCACGTGATGAAGATTGGCAAGTTTATACAGCAGGTAAACGTGTACAAGTTATTAAAGATACAGAAGAACATGGTAAAGGTTACATTCAGTTCGGTACTGAAGTAGTGAATTCACAAGACCACTCAGTGATTGCATTATTAGGTGAATCACCAGGGGCTTCAACTTCAGTATCTGTAGCATTAGAAGTTCTTGAGAAAAACTTCGCTGAATATGCTGACGAATGGAAACCATTAATTAAGAAAATGATTCCATCATATGGAGAATCATTAATTGAAGATGAACAATTAATGAGAAAAATCCGTAAACAAACTTCAAAAGACCTTAAATTAGGTTTCTATGGAGAAAAATAATTAAAATTAACTCAACCAAAGTGTAAATGAACTTTGGTTGAGTTTTTTTGTTTTGTTATAAAGTTTGAACTTTTAATTGATATAATGAATGTAACAGATAAAGAAATGAGGGGTTGTAGTATGTCTAAATTACCTAATGATTTTTTATGGGGTGGCGCATTAGCGGCTAACCAATTTGAAGGTGGCTATGATCAAGGTGGAAAAGTACTAAGTGTGATTGATGTGATGACAGCAGGTGAACATGGGAAAGCACGTGAAATCACTCAAGAAGTAGAAGCAGACAAGTATTATCCTAATCACGAAGGTATTGACTTCTATCATCGTTATAAAGAAGATGTGAAATTATTTAGTGAAATGGGATTAAAATGTCTCCGTACTTCTATTGCTTGGACACGTATTTTCCCTAATGGAGATGAAGAAGAACCTAATGAAGAAGGACTAAAATTTTATGATGACTTATTTGATGAATTATTAAAATATGGTATTCAACCGGTCATTACGTTATCACATTTTGAAATGCCATTACATCTTGCTAGAGAATATGGTGGGTTTAAAAATAGAAAAGTAGCAGATTTCTTTGCGCATTTTGCTGAAACAGTATTTCAACGTTATAAAGATAAAGTGAAATATTGGATGACATTCAATGAAATTAATAACCAGATGGATTTGAATAACCCTATCTTTTTATGGACAAACTCTGGTGTGTTATTATCCGAAGAAGATAATAAAGAAGAGGTTTTATATCAAGTCGCACATAATGAACTCATCGCAAGTGCCAAAGCTGTTAAAATTGGTAAAGACATTAATCCTGAATTTGAAATAGGCGCAATGATTTCACATGTACCTATTTATCCATATAGTTGTAATCCTAAAGATATGATGGAAGCGGAAATTGCAGGTAGAATGCGTTTCTTCTTCCCAGATGTGCAGGTTAGAGGGTATTACCCAGGTTATGCTACGAAAATGTTTGAAAGAGAAAATATTAACATAGGTTGGCTTGAAGGAGACGACCAAATTTTACAAGAAGGTACAGTCGATTACATTGGATTTAGCTATTATATGTCTACAGTAGTTAAACATGATAGTAATAGTAGTGTAGAAGATAACGTAGTGAACGGTGGCTTACCTAATTCAGTTGAAAATCCTTATATTCAAACTAGTGATTGGGGTTGGGCAATTGATCCGGTAGGTTTAAGATTCACATTGAATGTATTATATAATCGTTATCAAATTCCATTGTTTATAGTCGAAAATGGATTTGGTGCAGTTGATGAAATGGATGAAAAAGGAAATATACATGATGACTACGGTATTCAATATTTAAAAGAACATATTGAAGCCGCAATTGATGCAGTCGACCAGGATGGTGTTGACTTAATGGGTTATACACCTTGGGGTATTATAGATATTGTATCTTTCACTACTGGAGAAATGAAAAAACGATATGGTTTAATCCATGTTGATAGAGATAATAGAGGACAAGGTACACTCGAACGCACGAAAAAAGATTCTTTTGAATGGTATAGAAATGTGATTGAATCTAATGGAGAACGGTTATAAGAGTATCAATAATGTATTAATAAAAAGGGAGTATACTATGTCTTATTATTTAGTGAAATTTGTTCATACAGATATGAAAGGCTGGCAACAGCACATACGTGATCATGCTATTTATTTATATCAGCTCGTTGAATCTGGTGACTTATTAGTATCAGGTCCAGTCGAAAATGAGGATAAAAGTAAATTGGAGGCGTATTTAGTACTTAAAGCAAATAATGAAGACCAATTAATGTCTTTACTCAAAGCTGATCCGTTTTGGAAAGAAGGATTAGTGGCAGATTATACGATAGAGCAATGGACACCTATGTTTGGTAAGCCAGAAAATATTGAAATAACTAGTCCTATAGAAGAAGATTAATTAATACAAATGGCGCTATGAAAGGAAAAATCATAGTGCCATTTTTTATTTTAAAATAATTAACGATATATCGTTGACTAATTTCGATATATCGTTTAATATATCGATATATCGAAAAAAGAAAGGTGATTAACATGTTTAATAGAAATAATAATCGTATAAATAGAGGTATGAGACATTTTGAAGGATTTGATATGAACAGAGGCCAAGGTAGAGGGCCAGGTCAGTTTGGAGACTTTAGACAAATGAATGGTAGAGATAGATTCTTCAAAAAAGGAAATTTACAATTTGTAATTTTAGAAATGTTAAAAGAGGAACCAAGACATGGTTACCAAATTATTAAAGATTTAGAAGAAAAATTTAAAGGTTTTTATTCTCCAAGTCCAGGTTCAGTGTATCCTATTTTACAAATGTTAGAAGATAGAGACTTTGTCACAATCACTAAAGATGGCAATAAAAAAGTGTATTCAATTACAGAAGAAGGTCAACAATTTGTTGATGAAAACAAAGAAAATAGTGATTTTTCAGAACGCATGGCGCAATTTGAAAATGTAGACTTTGAAGAAATGAAACAATCACGCGAAAAGTTACACGATTTATTCCATTTATTTATGAAAGCATCAAAAGAATCTATGCAAGACAATGATAAAAAAGAACAGTTAGATAAGATTATAAAAGAGACAAAAGAGAAATTAGAACAATTATCTAAATAGAGATATAGTTGTACTGTAGAAGGTCTATTCAATAAAAAACAAAGAATAGGAATTATCGGTGCAGGTCCAGGAGAATTAATGTTTAGTCAAAATAGTACACAAAAATTTGGTGATTTTTTCAACCAAGCTTTTGATGAAGCATAAAAAATAAAAATGATATAAAGAAAGGTCGTGCAGTTTTCCTGCACGACCTTTTTTTAATGTGGAAATTAGTTTTTATTAACTGATGCATCGTAGATTGAATCTACAGCGTCACCTAATGCTTTATCGAATTCTTCTTGAGATTGGCTAGCTCTTAAGTCACTAGCTAATGCACGTGAGAAGCTTGCGATAAGTTCATCGTTATCTTTTAATAATTTGTTAGCTTCATCTCTGCTGTAACCACCAGAAAGTACTACAACACGTACAACATTTGGATGTTGAGCTAATTCTTTATATAAGTTAGGTTGAGTTGGGATAGTTAATTTAAGCATTACTAATTGATCACTGTCTAAACTATCTAAACCTTTTTTAAGTTCATCTTTTAAGACATTTTCAATTTCAGCTTTATCTTTAGCATTGATATTTACTTCAGGTTCAATAATTGGTACTAAACCTTTTGCAATAATTTTTTTAGCGAATTCAAATTGTTGTTCAACAACATCTTTGATACCTTGTTCGTTTAATTCTAAAATGTTTGAACGCATTTTAGTACCAAAAATATGACGTTCATTAGCACGATCTAATGTCTCGTCTAAATCGTCAATTGGTTTCATTAATTGAACACCGTTTTGTTCTTCAGCTAAACCTTTATCAACTTTTAAGAAAGGAACAACGCCTTTATCAGCTAAATAGTCTCCAGTATATTTACCTTCAACTTCACGGTCCATTGTTTGTTCGAAAAGAATTGCACCTAGGATTTTATCAGCTGAGAATGATGGTGAAGTTACCACGCGAGTACGCATGTCATGCACAAGTTTGAACATTTCATCGTCATTGCTATATTCATCTTCGTTTACACCATATTCTTTAAGTGCTTTAGGGGTACTACCGCCACTTTGGTCTAATGCAGCGATAAATCCTTTACCATTCTTCATTTTTTCTAATTGTTCTTTATTCATACTTTCCACTCCTTAACTTAACTTTCATCTACAGTATGATAAAAAATATTGTTATTCTCAAGCGATTCAACTTATAATTACCTAGAAAATTACACTATAATAGTATAAAGTCAAAAAATCGCCTTATAATGTGATGATTTGAAGGAGGATAACAATGTATAACAAAGTTCTAGTTATAGGTAGTCCAGGGAGCGGTAAATCTGCGTTAAGTACTCATTTGTCTAAATATATGAGCTTGCCTCTTTATCATTTGGATCAAATCAATTGGAAAGATGATAATCAGACCATAGAACAAGATGAATTGATTAACGAAATCAAAGATATCTTGATACAACAATATTGGATTATTGATGGTAATTATATAGACACATTAGAACTGAGAGTAAGTCATGCTGAAGTTGTTATTTGGTTACAAGAAAAAAGAGTGACGTGTATATGGAGAGTACTAAAACGATATTTCCTACATGTCATTTGTAAGCAAACGATTGGAAAGAATCCTAAAACAATGAGTCTAGCGTTTTTAAAATTTATTTGGGATTTTCCAAAGATTAATAATGAACAAATAAAGAAGTTACAACGTAAGTACCCAGAGAAATTATGGATTATCAAATAAAGAGATTAAATATATGTAATGTACATGCTATGTATGAAATATGATAATATATAATATAAGAAAAGATTAATGATTTTTAAAATTTTGTACCACTACATAAATTGTCTGTAAAAATCATTTTCAATACATAAAAGGGGATTAAGGATGAAGCAAAAGAAAATTTGGATTACATTAGCAGCAAGTGCATTAATAATTACTGGTTGTAGTTCCGGTCATGAGAATGATAAATCAAAAGATAATAAAGCAGAACAAACGGCTAACCAAAGAAATAAAGTCGCTTATCCTAAAGATGGTGTGAAAGGCATCTACGTTACAAGTAATTCAACACAAGGAGATAAAATTGACCAATTAATTAAATACGTGAAAGATGCCAAATTAAATGCAATGGTTATCGATGTCAAAGATGACGAAGGTAATGTCACTATGAAATTTAATACTGGAAATAAATTAATCGATAAAAATACTATGGATATTGCAGATGCTAAACCATTATTGAAAAAGTTAAAAGATAATGACATTTATCCTATCGCAAGAATCGTTACATTTAAAGATACTAAACTAGCTAAAGAACATCCAGAATGGTCATATAAAGAGAAAGATGGTTCTGTTTGGCAAAATGGTAAAGGGGATAGTTTTGTAAACCCATTTGTTAAAGATGTTTGGAAATATAATGTAAGTATTTCTAAAGAAGCAGCCAAAGCTGGTTTCCAAGATATTCAGTATGACTATGTTAGATTCCCAGAAGGATTTGAAAATGAAGCTGATCAATTAGATTACGATAAAGGTGATTATAAAAATAGTAAATTAAGTAAAGGCGATCAGCGTGTAGATGCTGTTACAAGTTATTTAGAATATGCACGTAAAGAATTAAAACCATACAATGTGAAAATATCAGCAGATGTCTTTGGGTATTCCGCATTAGTGAAAAATGCACCAGGTATTGGTCAAAGCTTCCCTAAAATCTCTAAAAACGTAGATGCTATTTCTTCTATGATTTATCCATCACATTGGAGTCCAGGAGATTTTGGATTAGAAGCACCTGATACTGAACCATATAAAACGGTTAATAGATATATCCAAAAAGAAAATAGTATATTAGATTCATTAGGTAAACAAAAACCAATTTCTCGTCCATGGATTCAAGACTTTACTGCTTCATATCTTGGAGAAGGTAACTATAAAGAATATGATGCAAAAGCATTATCTGATCAAGTACAGGCTTTAAAAGATAATGGCGTTAACGAATTCTTATTATGGAATGCTGGCAATGACTATACTAAAGGTGCCAACTTCAATCCTGAAAAAGGAAAGAATCAAGATAAAGATTACCAAAAAGAGAAAAAAGATAAATAGTTAATTAAAAACACCTCTAATGCATACGATGCACTAGAGGTGTTTCTTTCAAAGTATTTAATTTAAAATAGCATTTGATCGCTACCAAATGTGTCATTTAATGCTTGCTGAGCAAGTACGTTTAAGTAATTCCAAGGTCTGTCGTAGTCAGGTTGGAAGAAGAAGTCTTGTACTGCGAGTTGTTCTAAAGTATAACCAGCTGAAATGGCAATGGACATGGTGTTGATTGATTCAGTAATATTATCTTTAGACATAAGTTGTGCGCCTAAAATTTTATGACTATCTTCATCATAGATAATTTTCATGTGTACAGGGATTTCATCTTGCATGAATTTTGGACGAATAAGTTCTTTGACATATTTTTGTCCTAAGTTTCCATTATAATGATCTTGTTCTGTACCATGAACACCTGTTTGACCAAATTTATAATCAAACAATTGTAAACCAGATGTACCAGAAACGCGAGGCATTGTCATATCATGGCCTAACATATTTTTAGCTGCTGTTACACCTTGTCGACGTGAATTGGTTGCTAAAGCAATATATCGATTTTCTTCAACTGGTGCAAATGGAACAAGTGTTGCATCGCCACCAGCATAGACATCTTTAGCAGATGTTTGTTGTTGATGATTAATATTAATGACGCCTTTTTTGCCTAAATCTATTTTACCTTCTAACCAATCTGTTGCTGGTTGGACACCTACGGCAAATAGTACTGTATCTGCTTCGTACTCGTTTTTATCTGTGATGACTTTAGTTACATTTCCTTGTTCATCACCGTTTAAGGATTGAACTGTTTCGCCACCTATAAATTCTAATCCGTGTTCTTTAGCGTTATCCTCAAGAATATCAGTAAATTCTTGGTCTAAATACGTACTTAAAATACGATCCGCGACATCAATAACTTTCGTTTGAATACCAGCTTTAGCGAAGGCTTCTGCTGCTTCGATACCGATATAGCCACCACCAACGACAACTGCTTTTTTGGCGTTTGACATACGTGATTTTACTTGATTAGCCCAATCTCTGCCACGCATGAATAAAACATGATTGTATTGATCGATACCTTCAACTGGAGGTGTGACCGGTTTTCCTCCTGGACTTAAGAAGAGTTTGTCGTAATTTACTTGCTCAGTATTACCATTTTGATCAACTGTAATGACTTTTTGTTCAGTATCTATATCAGTAACGGTGCTATTAACATGAATGTTAACACCTTGATCTTTATATGATTGTTCATTCGCATAGTGTAATGAATCTAGAGATGGTGATACATCTTCTAAGTAACTTTGTATACCACAAGATAGGAAAGAAGGTTTGTCACCACTTTCATATACATGTATATCAGCGTCTTTGTCTTCTTTAAGTAGTGTTTGGATGACCTCATATCCAGCATGAGATGTACCAACAATAATGTATTTCATTCTATTACCTCCTATTAGAATGGTTTATAATCATGAAAATAATTTTATTTCGTCTACAAATTATGTTTACCACTATATTTATTTTTTATTCACATAATCGGCAATTAGAGGCAATGTTCAAAAATTTGTCATGATTAACGGTTTTGAAAACATAAAAAAGAGGTCAGGACAAAAGTGTTTAGGATATGAACAGAACCGAACGATGATAAAGAACTACTTCCTTATTCATAGGTTAGTAGTTCTTACAAACTCAATAGTTGAGTTTGTTCATTTGAATTGTTTTCCAAATTTTGTCGAATCGTGAGCGTTTGCCCAACTTGCATTGTTTGCAGAAATTGGAATACCAATTTCTCTATGTTGGGTCCCTTCTGCCGATAATCCTGCTTTCGGGATGCCGTTAATCGGTTTCCTAGAGCACAAAAACTTTATATCTCAACCTCTTTTTTGAATATATGAATTATGAAATTTTTCTTAATGGTCTTTGGCTAATGAAAGCTATGCCTGCTACTAGGGACAGCACTGCTAATGCATCAGTAGATCTTGTGTCATCCTTACCTGACTCTGGTAATTCGTTAGATTTCACTTTACCAACATAATACGCATTTAACTCTTTAGTGCTATCTACTGAGGCATTCTCTTGTTGGCTTTCATTATTTTCTTCATAGCTTTTGGCACTGATACCTTGGCCTGTATAGTTATCTGATGAATTTAAAGAACTATAATCTCCGAAATTACCACTTTTATATTGAACTTCTCCATTTTTGTAAACTTTATATGCACCAACGCCGGCACCAGACTTATTATTAATATTAATGATAAAATAAGATCCTTTATCTTTGACGTTGTTGAAATTTTGTAAGTCGGGATTACCGCCGCTATTTTTCATAGCTTGTTGTGCAACATTGATGGCATTGTCTGCAGTGACTTCTTCAGCTTTGGCCTCACTTACGAAAGATGCTGAAAATAAAACAGTGCTAGCTAAAACAGTTGTTGCTATTATAGAGCGTTTCTTCACAATGAAAACCCCATTTCCAATTAGAGAATGATTTAATTCCTTTTACATTAATAGTGTACCACCATTTTTTTCTGAATAAGCCTTTTTAAATGAATCAATACTCAAACTTAAAGCTAATTTAAAGAACTTAATAAATGATTTAGAAATGGATATTAAATGTTATAGATAAACCCAATAGATTAGAAGATAAACAAATTACTTATTTACAATTATTGTGTAATTAGATATATGTTTTTGAAATAAGATAGTTTATAATAAATTTATAATGTAATGTATATACAAAATATAAATAAAGGGGATTCTTTAATGAAAAAATTAGCTGGCACATTACTAACAGCATCTATAGTATTAGCAGGTTGTGGGTTAGGGAATAATGACAATGATAAAGGAAGTTCTAAAGTATCTGATGATTCAACAAGTAAGAGTCATCAAAGCAGTGATAATAAAGATAATCACTCATCACAATCGAATCAAAGTTCAAGTCAATCATCTTCAAAGAGTTCAAAAGCACAACAAGAAAATACCAATACCCAAGATTATTATGCTAAAGTTTGGCTTACAGTATTTAAAGACTACCGTGGAAGTGGTGAAGTAGAGAATCATATATCAGCTATGTCTCATACTGATGTTAGTGGTGAAGCAATTAACCCATACAATAAAGAGGCATCAGAAAAATATCCAGATGGCGTTCAAATTAT
Organism: Staphylococcus sp. AC872; assembly: GCF_979255425.1. NCBI lineage: Bacteria > Bacillati > Bacillota > Bacilli > Caryophanales > Staphylococcaceae > Staphylococcus > Staphylococcus sp. AC872. Next base: position 440,885 of record NZ_CEEDKW010000001.1, on the reverse strand, counting down.
AAGTGGTACACCAACAGCTGCTGGTCATGTTATATATAAAAATAATGGGGATGGTACAATAACGACTTATGGCACGCCATCTCATTTCCAAGACCGTCGTTGGATGGAAGATGATTATACAAAATCTGAAACAAAACGTATTTTAGATAATGCTAATACGATTAAGTTATATGATGCGAGTCAAGATGAAATTGATAAAGTTAAAGGTTACTTTAATGAATCAGATTCAGTGCCCGCGACTGATGATGATGTATCAAACGATTCATCTGACGATTCAGATGATGACACGTCTTCAGATTCTAGTGATACAACAGTGACTCGTGATAATGTTATTGATATAGTTGAAGACTATGAAGGTCATAAATTGGATACATCAACATATACGTATAAAGAACCTGAGAAAAATAGCGATGGAGAATGGGGATTCTCATTCACAGATAAAGACGGTAACTTAGCAGGCTCTTATATTATTGATGAAGATGGAAATGTAACGAAATACGATGAAAATGGTGACGAAGAATAATCATCATTCAATTAGCGATAGGCTAGGATATAAATATATATTTCAAGTTACATTCATATTTAGGTCGTAGTTGACTGTAAAGTCATTCTTTTTCTTTAGAAAGTAGTATTTCTTATGCATGAGTTTCACTCATGTATTTCTAAATTTAAAGTACACATTAGCTGTGGCTAATGCGTAAGAACCACTACATAATCAATGATTAGTGGTTCTTTATTATTTCTGTCCCACTCCATTGTTTTATAAATGTAATTTTGAAATAGCAAAGATACAGAAATACATGAATACTACAAAGATCATATGTGCAATGAGCCACCAAATCCATTCTGTCGCATTAAATACAAAGAATGATCTTTGAGCGATGGCAATGAGGAAAGGATACATACCGATAAATATCACTAATAAAGGTAGATAGGCTAAGTGATAGAGTAGTTTTGATATATTGTAAAGTACCATGAAGATGAGATAAATCATCAAACCTATAGACAGATGTATGATGACTTCCATCCATGTTGGTACAAGTTTAGGGTTAACTAGAAAATCTATATTTAATAATAGCTGTGTTAGATGAGTATGCTGTATGAGAACATCTAAAATCATAGTACTGAGTAATAATACAAAGGATGAAGCAACAGCACTTAAAAAGTGGTAAGTCAGTCTTAGAATAATACCCCTCCTAGTCCACGTTTGATGTATATTTTATTCCCTAATACGGATAACATATACATACAAAAAAGATATCTATTTTATTTAGTTAGAATTTTCGGAAAATATTTACAAATCTGAAAATTATTAGTATATTGAGTACTATCATCAAATCGAAATCATTTTATAACTGAAGCATATGAATCATCTTTTTAATCGTCAGTAATGAAGTGAAGTTTAATTAAGAAAGGATGATTTGATCATGAGTAAAGCACAAGACTTAATAAAAGAAGATGAGCAATATTTTGCTAAATCTGGAAGAATCAAATATTATCCTTTAGCCATTGATCATGGCTACGGTGCAACGCTAGTAGATGTTGATGGAAAAGAGTACATCGACTTATTAGCCAGTGCAAGTTCACAAAACGTGGGTCATGCGCCTAAAAAAGTAACCGAAGCGATTAAAAAGCAAGTTGACAAGTTTGTCCACTATACGCCAGCGTATATGTATCACGAGCCATTAATTCGCTTATCTAAAAAGTTATGTGATATTTCACCCGGTGACTATGAAAAAAGAGTGACATATGGGTTGAGTGGTTCAGATGCCAATGATGGTATTATTAAGTTTGCTCGTGCATATACAGGACGACCTTATATCATTAGTTTTACAAATGCGTATCATGGTTCAACATTTGGTTCACTTTCTATGTCCGCAATAAGTTTGAATATGAGGAAAAAATACGGTCCGCTTTTGAATGGCTTTTATCATATACCGTTTCCTGACAATTATAGAGGTCTATTTGAACAACCTAATGCGAATACTGTAGATGAATATTTAGCACCGCTTAAAGAAATGTTTGACAAATATGTTCCGGCTGACGAGGTAGCATGTATTGTATTAGAAACGATACAAGGGGATGGTGGTCTATTAGAACCTGTACCAGGGTACTTTGAAGCTTTAGAAGGTATTTGTAGAGAACATGGCATTTTAATTGCGGTTGATGATATTCAACAAGGATTAGGACGTACTGGAAAATGGAGTTCAGTAGAGCACTTCAACTTTACACCAGATTTAATTACGTTTGGTAAGTCGCTTGCCGGGGGATTGCCTATGTCAGCTATCGTCGGACGTAAAGAAATCATGGAGACGTTAGAAGCACCAGCACATCTATTTACTACTGGTGCGAATCCAGTTAGTTGTGAAGCGGCCTTAGCTACACTTGAGATGCTTGAAGAAGAACAGTTACTCGAAGCAAGTCTAGAAAAAGGTAAATATGTACGTCAAACAATGGATAGATGGGTCACTGATTATGAATGTATTGGCGATGTCCGTGGTAAAGGATTATCAATTGGTATCGATGTAGTATCTGATTACATTCAAAAGACTCGTGATCCTGAAGCAGCATTAAAAATCTGTAACTATTGCTTTGATAAAGGCGTAGTTATCATAGCGGTAGCAGGGAATGTGTTAAGATTTCAACCCCCACTAGTCATTTCCTATGAACAGTTAGATTATGCATTGTCGACGCTTGAAGATGCGATTCGAGCGTTAAATCGAGGGGAATTAGATCAATATGAAATAGAAGGTCAAGGCTGGTAAATAGATTGTAGAATATAAATAAAAGAGCCGTTCCACAAACGATATTCATTGTGGAACGGCTATATATATGTTTTTATTAAGATTTTTTTGGAGATTTGTAGGCATCATCACGATCTTTTTTAGAATGTCTCATGCCGTAAAGTAAATAGATAAATATACCTACAATGAACCAAATGAGTGTATATAATTTGGCTTCAAAACTTAATCCCCAGAATACTAATAGAACTAGTATGAAAGTGACTGCGGGTAATACTGGGTATAATGGCAGTTTGAAAGATGGGATAGGTAAGTCTTTACCTTCACGTTTTCTAAGTTGATACATTGCTAATGAAACAAACATAAATGCTACTAATGTTCCTGCTGAAATTAATTGAGCTAAGAAAGCAAATGGGAACATTGATCCGATTAAGACACCAATTACTGTTAAAATAACTAATGCTCTATTAGGTAAATGTTTGTTATTTAATTTACCTAACCATGATGGTAATAAACCGTCACGACCAAATGAGTATAACAGTCTTGATCCAGCAAGCATCATACCAATTAAGGCAGTAAACATACCGATAACTGAGATAGCTTGCACAACTGCTGCAACAATACCGTGACCACTTTCGCGTAATGCCCAACCTACTGGTTCAGCGTTGTCAGCATATTGACTGTAATGGAACATACCTACTAATACTAAAGCAACTGCAACAAATAATACTATAGCGACTAATAATGATCCTAAAATTCCTCTTGGCATTGTTTTTTGAGGATTAATTGCTTCAGCAGAGTTGGCAGCGATAGAGTCAAATCCGATATATGCTAAGAAAATCATAGAAACACCAGCATAAATACCTTGCCAACCACCAAAGTCACCTGCATCTGTCACCTTGTGTTCTGGAATAAATGGTACATAGTTACTAAAGTTGATAGCTGTTAGTCCTACAATGACGAATAAGATAATTGCTAATACTTTTAAAATAACTAAAATATTTTCCATACGTGCAGCTTCACTCATACCACGTGATAATAGTAAAGCAGTTAAGATAATAACAATGGCTGCTACAATATCAATGACGCCACCATCACTACCAAATGGATTGGATAATGCTTTTGGTAATTCAATGCCTAAGGGTTTAACTAATCCTCGTAAGTTAGCGGAAAAACCAGAGGCCACAAAGGCGACGGCAATAAAGTATTCAGCTAATAGCGCCCAACCGGCAACCCAACCAAAAAATTCACCAAATAGTACGTTAATCCAAGAATAAGCAGAACCTGCAAATGGCATAGTGGAAGCCATTTCAGCATATGTAAAGGCAACTAATCCTGCCACAATGGCTGCAAGTAAGAATGATAGTGCAACCGCTGGTCCAGCATGCTCAGCTGCTACAACACCAGGTAAAGTAAATATAGACGTAGAAACAATAGTACCTACACCTAAAGCAAGAAAATCGCGAACACGTAAAGTTCTTTTTAAATGGCCATCTTTACTTTGATAGATGGATGGATCTTCTTTTTGTGTTAATCGTTTAAAAAAACTAGACATAATAAACCTCCGTATATCAATGAGTTATATTTAACTGTCATTTTAATAATTTATATCATAGCATAAAAAACGCATGTTTTGTCTAAAAATTCTGAAAAATCAAAACTTTCTTATTCAATTCTGTTATACGTGACATAAATTAACATTATGTAATATGTCTACAAAATGGCAGTAGCTATCCAAATTGTATATACTTTGAAATAAAGTATTACAATTAGAGCTATCCTTGCCGAGGTGACTCTAAGAAATAAAGTTAGCAGTTATTTCTGTTTCACGCTCAAATTTAAAAGGATAAACTTGATTATAACAGAAAATATCGGGATAAGAAGTATTTTTTTATAAATGTGAACGATATTTTAGCTTTTTACAACATATTCTATACAATGAAGGTATATAAACATACCAATGGACTATATGTTCCATATTACTATAATAAAAAACGTTGAGGCGATAACGATGGCTTTAGAAAAATTTATGCGAAGAAATATATATCAGAGTAAGGAAATGGCTATACTCTTAACCTTTGTTGGTGGATATATTGATGCTTATACCTTTTTAAGTCGAGGAGGCACACTAGCAGCAGGTCAAACAGGAAATATTATATTTCTTGCTTCAGAGGTATCACATAGAGATTTAACTGGTGGTATGTTGAAGATTGCTTCAGTTGTATCCTTTATGATTGGCGTAATGTTTGTGTCTTTAATTCATCATCAAATGGCAACACGGTATTGGAGATTAGTCTCATTATTGCCTATTACAATAAGTTGTCTTGTTGTAGGATTTTTACCAATGAGTATACCTAATTTGTATATTTTACCACCGCTAGCATTTGGTATGGCAATGCTTACAACCTCATTCAGTAAAATAGAAGGGGAAGGTTATAACAATACCTTTTCAACGGGGAACCTTAAAAATGGTGTGATAGCACTGAGTGAATATATATTAAATGGCGATACTGCCCAATTGAGAAAGGCTAAACTTTACATTAGAATAGTATTAAGTTTTATTATTGGAGCTATTATTTCAGCAGAAGTTCAAAAATATATAGGCACTTATGCCATATTAGTTGCAGCAATGATTCTAATAGTGATATTTATCTTTTATAGTATTTTAATTTATAGAAGAGAGCATACGGTGGAATAACTTTCAAAATTCAAATTAAGAGGTTAGCGCTATGGAAATAAAACAGATCAAATATTTTGTTGAAACTGTTCGACGTGGTGGCATGACGCAGGCATCAGAACATTTATATATTGCACAGTCAACGATCAGTAAAGCAATCAAAAGTATAGAAAACGAATATGATATTACATTATTTGACCGTTCACAAAAGCAAATTAAACTGACAGACATCGGTCAGACATTTTATGATAACAGCTTAGAATTTTTAGCATTGTTCGAGAAACTATCACTAGAAATGAACGATGTGATGAATGTACAAAAAGGTCATATTAGAATAGCCCTATCGCCCATGATGAATGTTCAATTATTTACAGACAGTTTAAATCAATTTCATCAACTCTATCCGAAAGTCACGTATGAGGTAATGGAGGGTGGAGGTAAAATAGTAGAAAACCTCACAGAAACAGATGAAGTAGATATAGGTATCACGACATTACCTGTTGATGCGACTTTATTTCATTCGGTACCATTGTATAATGAAGAGCTATTACTTGTTGTGAGTAAAGACCATGCTTTGGCACAACAAGAAAAAGTAGATTTAGCTGAACTAAAAGAAGAAGAGTTTGTGCTATTTCATGATGATTATTACTTAAAAGATCAAATTATCGAGAACTGTAAACGATTAGGATTTTATCCGAAAACTGTAGCGAATATATCTCAGATTAGTTTTATCGCGAATATGATTAGTCAAGGCATTGGTATTAGTGTCGTACCAGAAAGTTTAGTACATTTAATGGGAGATAATGTGAAGGCATTGAAACTAGAAAATGCAGAGTTATCATGGCATTTAGGTTTAATCTGGAGAAGAGATGCATACCTTAACTTTGTAACGCGCGAATGGATACAATTTATAAGGGATTTAAGAGAGAAGTAGTCATCCTTAAATATCAAAAGGAATGCTTAAATTTAAAAATACTTTGATGTCAAAGCGCATCAAAGTATTTTTTATTACTTTTTTCTATATATAATGTATTCCTTTTAGGAATGTAATTAATCGAAAATATGTATTTTATTAATACTTCGAGAGAGGCTATAATGAATGATGTAAGGCACATAAAACCAACAAATTGGTGACGTTAACATCATTCACCCCCTTGTATGTTTACACATAAAATTTAATAAAGTATATTTAAAATGAAGTCGGATTTAATTGTAATTTATTATAAATGAATGAGATAAAAACGTAAACTTTAATCTTTATCTCTTCAAAGTGAAGGAGTTTTTCAATATGAAAAAATTTGGTAAAAAAGTTGTTTTAGTTGGGGATGGCTCTGTAGGCTCTAGTTATGCTTTTGCAATGGTCACACAAGGTATTGCAGATGAATTTGTAATTATTGATATTGCTAAAGATAAAGTGAATGCAGACGTTCAAGATTTAAACCACGGTGCACTTCACAGTGATTCACCAGTTGTTGTTAAAGCTGGAGAATATAGCGATTGTAAAGATGCTGATTTAGTAGTTATTACTGCTGGAGCACCACAAAAACCAGGTGAAACACGTTTACAATTAGTAGAGAAAAACACAAAAATTATGCATAGCATTGTGACAAGTATTATGGATAGTGGTTTTGATGGTTACTTCCTAATTGCGGCAAATCCAGTAGATATCTTAACTCGTTATGTTAAAGAATTAACTGGTTTACCAGCTGAACGTGTTATCGGTTCAGGTACAGTATTAGACTCTGCAAGACTTAGATATTTAATCAGTAATGAGTTAAATGTAGCTCCTGCAAGTGTGCATGCTGCAATCATTGGTGAACACGGTGACTCAGAATTAGCAGTATGGTCTAAAGCAAATATCGCTGGTATTTCAGTATTCGATACGCTTAAAGAGCAAACAGGTAGTGAAGCTAAAGCACAAGAAATTTATGAAAAAACTAGAGACGCTGCTTATGAAATTATTCAAGCTAAAGGTTCAACATACTACGGTATTGCATTAGCCTTATTAAGAATTTCAAAAGCTTTATTAAACAACGAAAACACAATTTTAACAGTTTCTTCACAATTAAATGGAGAATATGGATTTAAAGATGTATACATTGGTGTACCAACATTAATTAACGAAAATGGTGCAAGTAAAATTTATGAAACACCATTAAGCGATCACGAAAAAGAATTGTTTAAACAATCTGTTGAGGCATTAGAAGCTTCATATGATTCAGTGAAACATCTTTTAGACCAATAGAACATGAATAATAATCTTTAATGTATAAATGAGCAACGGGGAATTGTTTTCACACTGATGTTATCGTCAAGATAAAATAAAATGTGAGCATTGGAAGGAAATGAATATAATGGCAGACAAAAAATATACTGCAGCCGATATGGTCATAGACACGTTAAAAAATAATGGTGTAGAGTACGTATTTGGTATTCCAGGTGCAAAAATTGACTATTTATTTAACGCACTTGAAGACGATGGACCTGAACTTATTGTTACGCGTCACGAGCAAAACGCAGCAATGATGGCCCAAGGTATAGGACGACTAACTGGTAAACCTGGTGTCGCACTTGTAACGAGTGGTCCAGGTGTAAGTAACTTAACGACTGGACTATTAACAGCAACATCTGAAGGAGATCCCGTATTAGCTTTAGGAGGACAAGTTAAGCGTAATGATTTATTACGTTTAACACATCAAAGTATAGACAACGCGGCTTTATTAAAGTACTCAACAAAATACAGTGAAGAAGTACAAGATCCTGAATCTTTATCAGAAGTCATGACTAATGCTATGAGAACAGCAACATCAGGTAAAAATGGTGCAAGCTTTATAAGTATTCCACAAGATGTGATTTCAGCACCAGTAGAATCAAAAGCAATAGCACTATGTCAAAAGCCTAATTTAGGTGTTCCTAGTGAGCAAGATATTAATGATGTGATTGATGCAATTAAAAATGCAGCATTCCCTGTTTTACTTGCTGGTATGAGAAGTTCAAGTGCAAATGAAACAAATGCTATCCGTAAATTAGTTGAAAGAACAAACTTACCAGTAGTAGAAACATTCCAAGGTGCTGGTGTCATTAGTCGCGAATTAGAAAATCACTTCTTTGGCCGTGTAGGATTGTTCCGTAACCAAGTAGGTGACGAATTACTTCGTAAAAGTGATTTAGTTGTTACAATTGGTTATGATCCAATTGAGTATGAAGCAAGCAATTGGAATAAGGAATTAGACACGAAAGTGATCAATATTGACGAAGTTCCAGCAGAAATTACAAATTATATGCAACCTACTAAAGAATTAATTGGTAATATTGCAGGAACTATTGAAATGATATCTGACAAAGTAGATGAACCATTTATTAACCAACAACATTTAGATGAATTAGAGCAGTTAAGAGCACATATCATTGAAGAAACAGGTATTAAAGCAACTCATGAAGAGGGTGTATTACATCCAATCGAGATTATCGAATCTATGCAGAAGATGTTAACTGACGACACAACAGTTACTGTTGATGTTGGAAGTCATTATATTTGGATGGCGCGTAAATTCAGAAGTTATAATCCAAGACATTTATTATTTAGTAATGGTATGCAAACATTAGGTGTTGCATTACCATGGGCGATTTCTGCAGCACTTGTACGTCCAAATACACAAGTTGTCTCAGTGGCTGGTGATGGAGGATTCCTATTTTCAGCACAGGATTTAGAAACAGCTGTTCGAAAAAATCTAAATATCATACAATTAATTTGGAATGATGGTAAGTATAATATGGTTGAGTTCCAAGAAGAAATGAAATATGAACGTTCATCAGGTGTAGATTTTGGTTCAGTTGATTATGTGAAATATGCAGAAGCTTTTGGAGCAAAAGGTATGCGTGTCACAAATCAAGAAGAATTAGAAGCGGCTATCAAAGAAGGCTATGAAACAGAAGGCCCAGTATTGATAGATATTCCAGTTAACTATAAAGATAACATGAAGCTTTCAACAAACATGTTACCTGATGCATTTAACTAATAAAGATGAACACAAAGTAGGAGTGAAATCGTTTATGACTAATGTCTTATATCAACACGGAACATTAGGAACATTGATGGCAGGTTTATTAAAAGGTACTGCATCAATTAATGAACTATTAGAACATGGTGATTTAGGTATTGCGACGCTAACAGGTTCTAATGGAGAAGTGATATTTGTAGATGGCAAAGCTTATCATGCCAACGAACATAAAGAATTCGTTGAACTCAAAGGTGATGAATTAACACCTTATGCAACGGTGACAAAATTCACAGCAGATACAACATACCAAACTAAAGATAAAACTTCTGAAGCTGTTTTTGATGAAGTGAAGGAAAAAATGCTTAGTGAAAATTTATTTTCAGCAGTGAAAATTTCTGGATTGTTTAAAATGATGCATGTACGTATGATGCCTGGTCAAGAACCACCATACACTCGTTTAATCGATTCAGCACGCAGACAGCCTGAACAAACCGAAACATATATCAAAGGATCTGTAGTTGGATTCTTCACACCGGAACTTTTCCATGGTGTAGGTTCAGCAGGATTCCATGTGCACTTTGCTAATGATGATCGCAACTTTGGTGGCCATGTATTAGATTTTGAAGTTGAAGATGTTAAAGTTGAGATTCAGAACTTTGAAACTTTCGAACAACATTTTCCAGCTCATGATGAAACATTTAATAATGCTACTATTGATTATAAAGATATTGCGGAAGAAATAAGAGAAGCCGAATAATTATAAATGAAGCCTGAGGTAAGTGATGTCTTGCCTCAGGCTTTGTTAAATTATTAGAAAAGTTATTAAAATTGAGATTGATAGGCTGATAAAAATGCATAAACCGTATTAAGGTAAGGTGTCATTATATGATATTCTTGAGCCTTCCTATAAATGTATCCTTGGATAGCCTCCATTTCTAAAGGTCTTCCAGATGTGATATCATAGTACATACTTGTTCCCATTTGATCAGGGTACCCCTCATATATAGTCATAATAGAGTCGAGTGTATTCACATCGAAATTGAGTCCTTCAGCACGTGCTACGGCAATTCCCTCTGAAATGATTCCACGACAAATGTCCCGAATATGTGATGAATGTAATAATTTAGCAGTATCTCGACCCAACGCAGTAATTGAATTGATACCTAAATTAACTAATAGTTTATACCATATTATTTCTTCTATATTCTCTTCGAGTATGATTTCAATATTCGTTTGGTCAGTTAACTTTTGTAATTTTCGAGTCCTTGGTGTATCTTTCAAGTGAAGGCGATAGTCTCTAAAATGAGTGACATCATTGTTGTTTTTCTGACCACTAATATAGACAACAGCTTGATATGAATTTGGATAAGGTATATGTTCTAATTGTCCATAGCCATTTTGAGCGAGAATGATTATAGTCTCTTCATGAATAATAGGCGATAATTGAGTAATAACTGATTCTAATTGATATGTTTTAACCGCAATAAATACAATATCAAGGGGTTGTGTTATATCTTGATAAGGCGTTACAGAGATTGTTTTAGGTTGATGTCCATTTTCTGGGAAATAATTTAATGTGTTTTTTTGTTTTCCAATAAGTAAAGTGTCAGGATATGCTTGCTGTAGTTCAATAGCAATCGTTGTTCCAACGGCACCTGGACCAATAACACCAATTGTCATAATATTATTCTTTCCTTTCTGGGATAGATTCATTATACTATTGCTTAATAATATAGGAAATTGAGGATGAATTGAATTGAAAACTATAGCTCAGTTAGTAGAAATGAAAGAACAAAGCAATAAAATTTCAATGGTTACTGCTTATGATTTTCCTAGTGCAAAGCAAGCACAACAAGCAGATATAGATATGATTTTAGTAGGAGATTCCTTAGGAATGACTGTGTTAGGTTATGAAAGTACAGTTCAAGTTACAATAGAAGATATGATTCATCATGGGAAAGCAGTTCGACGTGGTGCGCCCGATACATTTGTAGTCGTAGATATGCCTATCGGTGCGGTGGGCATCAGTGATGAATTAGATTTGAAAAATGCATTAACGTTATATCAACAAACAGAAGCAAACGCTATTAAAGCAGAAGGTGCACATTTAACATCATTTATTCGTAAAGCCACTCAAATAGGCATTCCTGTTGTTGCACACTTAGGGTTAACACCACAAAGTGTTGGCGTTATGGGATATAAATTGCAGGGTAGTACAAAAGAAGCTGCATTACAGTTAATTAAAGATGCGCATCATGTAGAAGAAGCTGGTGCAATTGCACTTGTACTCGAAGCGATTCCTAGTGATCTGGCGCAAGAGATTAGTCAACAGCTATCAATTCCAGTGATAGGTATTGGCGCAGGGAAAGATACTGACGGACAAGTATTGGTTTATCATGACATGTTAAATTATGGTGTCGATCGTCATGCCAAATTTGTTAAGCAATATAGTGATTTTTCAATAGGTATTAATGGTTTAAAACAATATAATGAAGAAGTAAAATCAGGCGCATTTCCATCCGAAGCACACACGTATAAGAAAAAAATTATGAGCGAGGTAAATAAAAATGACTAAAGTGATTACAACGGTAAGTGAAATGCAAAGTATTGCTAAAGAATACAAGAGACATGGTCAAACGATTGGTTTTGTACCAACTATGGGTGCATTACATGAAGGGCATTTAAAAATGATGGAATTATCGTCAGAATTTAACGATATAACTGTAGTAAGTATATTTGTTAATCCTTTACAATTCGGTCCAAATGAAGACTTCGATGCGTATCCACGTCAAATTAATAAAGATGTTGAAATGATGGAAGAAATTGATGTGGATTATGTCTTTTATCCAAGTGTAGAAGAAATGTACCCTGATGAATTAGGCGTAACGTTGAAGGTGGGTAAATTAGCCCATGTATTAGAAGGTGCTCAACGACCAGGACATTTTGAAGGTGTTGTAACTGTAGTAAATAAATTGTTTAATATTATTAGTCCAGACTATGCTTACTTCGGTAAAAAAGATGCACAACAATTGGCTATCGTTGAAAAAATGGTTAAAGACTTCAATCATCCAATTGAAATCATTGGAGTTGATATTGTTCGTGAAAAAGATGGACTAGCTAAAAGTTCACGAAATGTATATTTAACAGAAGAGGAACGTCAGGAAGCTGTTCATTTAAGTAAAAGTTTGAAATTAGCACGTGATTTATATAATAATGGTGAACGCAATAGTTCTGTTATAATAGATGAAATTACACAGTATTTATTAGATTATACAAGTGGTCAAGTTGATGAAGTAGCCATTTATAGTTACCCAGAATTAGAAGAGCAATCTAAAATTCAAGGCCAAATCTTTATTTCATTAGCGGTTAAATTTTCTAAAGCACGTTTGATAGATAATATAATAATTGGAGCTGAATAAGTTGATTAGAACAATGATGAATTCTAAAATTCATAGAGCAAGAGTGACGGAATCCAACTTGAATTATGTTGGAAGCATCACGATTGATTCTGATATTTTAGAAGCCGTTGATATACTACCTAATGAGAAAGTAGCAATCGTTAACAACAATAATGGTGCACGTTTTGAAACATACGTCATCGCGGGCGAAAGAGGTAGTGGCAAAATTTGTTTGAATGGTGCCGCCGCAAGATTAGTAGAAGTAGACGATATAGTCATAATTATGACCTATGCACAATTAAATGAAGAAGAATTAAAGTATCATGCACCTAAAGTTGCAGTGATGAATGAACATAATGAAATCATTGAGATGATACATGAAAAAGAAAATACGGTTGTTTTATAAGTCGTATAACTCAATATGAAAATAAAGTCCTAGTAAATCGCAAGATGCGTTTTATTAGGACTTTTAAATTTTAATGAATAAAATAAAAATAATATAGAATAGGATGGTCAAATGGGATATAATTTAGCTAAGTAAGTATAGCGGAGGAATTGAATAGACATGAAATGTCCAAATTGTGGTCAGAATTATCAACAAGAAGATCAATGTTGTAGTCATTGCGGTTACCAATTAACACGTCAAAATGACCATACAACAACTAGTACAACAGCATCTACAATGAAAGAGACTCAACATTATTCTATGAAAACTAACGGTAAAAATACGGAAAGTAGAAGGGATAAAGAAAAATTTAAACAAGGTACAACATCAAATAGCACAAAGAGAAAGTTATCTACGCTAGGTGAAAACGATGCGCATTTTGAAGAAATTATGAAAGACAAAACGGCATCTTTTGAACATAAAATGAAGGATTTAAAAGACGAAAGTAAACAGTTTTTTAACCATGCATTTAAATTATCGGATCAAAACGATGTGATATATAGTTATCGATTATTAGTGACGTTAATGTGCGCTGGATTATTTTTAAGTACGTTATTAGTTATTATTTTATCATCTGATATATTTTTATTATTTCCAGAAAGTTCACCATTCAAAGCTATTTTTTACATGATAGTTATCATTCTAGGTAGTTTGGCTTTATCAGTGAGTATTTTATATTGTATTGTGAAATATACTTTAACCACAGCGATAGAATTTCATAAAGTATTTTCAGATTATATCGTAATTAATACATTTTCAGTATTAGCATTATTGATGGGTCTAGTCTTAGGTATTTTATCTATCTTTAAATTAGCATTGATTATCATATTATTAGCATTTGTTCTATTATATATGATTTCCCCAACGTATATATTAGTAAAATATAGCAGTGTCTATCCTACAAAAATTGCGAGTATATATGGCATTATCATTTACCAATTTGTCATGATGGTAATGGTTTATTTATTAGGGCATATGATTATACAACAAATCATCAATCATTGACAGATGATGAAGCGTCAGCATATTTTTCTTTAATTCAAACAATGGGTGGTTCGGATAGATATATGAAACAAATCAAATCTGCTATCCGCCATCTAGATCAGAGTGAAGCTACATCACAAGATATTAACATTGATGGTGTGACAATTTTAACAATTAAAAAGAAAACGCAATTATATGGTTATATCAAAGAATTTCAATTTGAAATACCACAATTTCGTTTTATATTAGATGCTAAAGATAATGGTAAATTGACATATCAATTAAATGATAATAAGCATGAAATACGTTTAGTGAAAGGTCATATAGTGAGTCTTGAAGCAGTACCATTAGGTGAATATAAATTAAAAGCAACTAAAAAAGTGGGTAATCGTACCTATGATGGCGATATCATATTAAGTTTAAAGCAGTACGGCACAATGGCTAAAGAAGATTTTAGTGAAAAGCGATTTAAAGTAACAACTAAAAATAGTTATATGTTTAAAAAAGTAGAGTTAGTATTAAACGATAAGCATATGGGTAGCGTTAAAGATTACATCACATATGGACCGTATAGTGGAGAAGAAGATTTACTTGTATATGGATTAGGTTATATAGGGAATCAATCATTCAAATCCAATGAAGTGAATGTGCCTTCAATTAACAGCGATGAAAGTCCAGTTAACGTCGTACTTAAATTTAATGAGTCAGAAGTCTTTAATCAGACTCGAAATAAAGATAACCGTGGAATACCAAAAAATTAAATCATATTGATAAAAAAGAGAAGGCGATAAGCACTTCTCTTTTTTTATTGATTTGATAACGATAGAAGGTTTTTGATAGATATTAAAATAAAATAATTTTAGTAAAAATATCTATAAAGGTATTTGGTCTATCTAAAAATATAACTAACTTTAATAAAGATTTTTATAAATATTTCAAAAATCCATAGAAAACAACATAAATATAATGTTATACTTTGCAAAGATTAAAAATAGAAATTGGGGGTAACATTATGAAATGTCCAAATTGTGGTCATCAAGTCGAACAAGATGACGTTTTTTGTGGAGAATGTGGTACTAAATTAGACCGTCAATCTAAAGCAGTCACAGCCGCTGAAAATGATATTCAAAAAGCAGACTCTAATACACAGTCTCATCATTCAACACAACCATCTAGTCACCACACGATCAATTCAACTAGCAATGCCTCACATGAACAATCACAATCTATGAACCAAGATGCTTCATTTAATTCTATGAATCAACATACTGGATCTACAGAAAGTAGTTCAAACTCAAACTTCAATCATAGTCAACAGCAACAAGCGTCAAACAATACTCATCAACAGCAATTCCAAAACCAGCAATATCAGCAACAACATCAACAATTCCAAAATCAGCAATATCAACAACCACCACATGGTTATCAAAAGCAACCTAACCAATTTAGTGAACAAGCTAAAGAGGTTACAGCTGAAAGTAAAGGGTTTTTCAAAAGTGCCTTTGTAGATCCAGACAGAGAAATTAAAAGTATACATACATTTAGTTTCAAATTATTAGGGTCACTTTTAGCAATTGGATTAATTTTAATAGCGATTATTTTATTCTTAGCTATTCCAGAAGAAGTATCTTTATTTACTTCAGAATCTAAAATTGTTTTTTCTATCATTTTTAGCTTAATTATTTTATTAGCTGCAATTGTAGGTGCAACGTTTGCTATTACTAGATTAGTTGTAGTCCAAGCGATACCATTTAAAAAAGTACTTTCAGATTTTGTATTTATAAACAGTGTAACAGTAGCAACATTATTACTATCAATTATTTTATTAATAATGGAAGCATATACGTTTGGTACAGTCGTTCTTATCTTATCTTTCGTTATACTTGTTACGTCAGGTGTTTATCTTATTGCTAAATATAGTGGTATTAATCACACTAGATTTTCTAGCTTTTACGGCATTATTATTTATTTAATTGTTATTTTCATTTTAATGAGAATATTTGGTGAAGTAACATTCTCAAGTATCTTAGAATCATTCAATGAAACAAAAGATTCATTATTTGACAGCTTATTTGGTGGGGGTAGTACGTTTTAATGAAATATTGTAGTAATTGCGGTAATCCTTTACGCCCAGACGTAAAGATATGTACAAATTGTGGTGCACCAGTTAATGGATCATCAAGTACATCACAATCAACTCAAAGTCAAGGAAATGCACAACGACAACAAGGTTATAATAATGCGAATATGCATCAACAGTATGAACCACAACCTAAGAAAAGTAAGAAAAAGGTCATCTTAATTATTTTGATTATTGCGGTGGTATTGGCTATGTTAATTGCCATTTTTGCAATCTTGAAACATCAATTTTCACCTGAAAGTCAAGCGGACAATATCGCACATGCAGTGAAAAAAGATGATGCTAAAGGTCTTGCAAAACAAGTAACATCAGCTAATCATAAATTGAGTGAAGAAGAAGCAAGAGCATATTTAAATTACATTAAAGCTGAAGACGATTTAACTAACGTTGCCAATCAAATTAAAAATAATACTAAAGAAATCAAGCAAGGTAAGTATAAAAGT
The DNA here is from genome assembly GCF_979255425.1 of Staphylococcus sp. AC872. NCBI lineage: Bacteria > Bacillati > Bacillota > Bacilli > Caryophanales > Staphylococcaceae > Staphylococcus > Staphylococcus sp. AC872. The sequence goes on along the minus strand of NZ_CEEDKW010000001.1, from coordinate 424,056 downwards.
TTATCAGTCAATGCGAATGATAATAATGTCTTGAATATTGAGAAGAATGGTAAAAAATATTTATTCTTCGATAAGTACAACTTTAATATTCCGCAACAAACGGTATCCATTTATCCTAATGATAGTGGTGACATTACTTATACTTTTAATGGAGAGAAACACCATATTTCTGTTGAGAAAGAAGAAGAAAAAACGTTAGGCGCGTTCCCAATAGGCGACTATAACCTAAAAGCATCTAAGAAGATGGATGGCAAAACGTTTAATGGTGCGCTTGACATTAGTATGAGTGAAGATAAAGCTACTGCCAAGGAATCATTTAAACAAAAGCGTTTCACTGTGACAACTGAAGGCGGCTCAATGTTAGATGATATTAAAATCTATGTGAACGATAAAAATTCAGGAGATGAATCAAAAACGTATGGTCCATATGATCCTGATGAAGAGGTAATTGTTTATGCACAAGGTACATTAGATGGTCAGTCATTTAAATCAAGTTCAGTGAATGTCTCAAGTGCAAGTAATGAAGATGATGGCGTATCTGAAGTTACATTGAAATTTGATGAAGACGCGATTGATGACGCATATGATAAAAAAATGGATGAAGACGATGACAGTGACAGTAGCGACTCAGGTGAAGTGACAAGAAGTAATGTTATCGACAAAGTAGAATCATATGAAGGTCATAAATTAGATACAGATACGTATACGTATAAAGAACCTGAAAAAACGGATGACGGCAAATGGGGCTTCTCATTTGAAGATAAAGATGGAGACTTAGCCGGGTCATATACAGTTGACACAGATGATGGCTATGTAACAGAATATGATGAAGACGGCGAAAAGGTCGGTTCAGGTTACTAAGATTACCATGATTTAAAGTTATCATTTTAATATTCTAGTTAAACAAAAGAAAGGGCCACTCTGATGAGTGGTCCTTTCTTAAATATATATAACATTATTTTGTAACTGGAACGATAAGTTGAGAATCATATTGTCCACCTGTATGAATATGATGAAGACCTTTGTTAACGCGTTCTTCATGTTCATAGCGTGTTTTCATACCAGGCGTACTATTACCTTTAACTATTTCACTACCTTTGACAATAACGACTAATGTTTCACCTTGTTTGAAACGTGTGCCAGATGGTAATAATTCGATTTCAACAGGAACAATGTCACCTTTATTAAGTTTGAGCTCTTGTTCATGTTTATGCCAAGGTTGAGCGATAGTTGATTTGTCTTGGTCTAACTCACGATGAGATGCACGTAACCAACCTGTAGCTACTTGACCTTGTTCAATGTGGTTGAAGTCTGGGAAGTGCACTTCGTTACCACGACGATCTAGTTTCTTAATACCTGCGAATAAGTCCATATCGTCTGCATCATCTGTACTTACCCAAAGTTTTAAGTTCATATTTCCTACTAATTCTGTGTCATGATCGAATGTATAGCTAAAACGCACATCATCTTGTTCATTTTCAGAATCGTATTGAGTTGAACTTTCTTCATTGACAGCATTTTGATTTAAAGTTAAGTCTTTAGCATTTAGATATAAAGGTGTGTAGTTTGTATTTGGTAATGGGAATGCTGTTGCTGTTTTGAATTCACCTTTATAGAATTGATCTCTTACTTCATAAGTAACAGTTGGTGTTTCTTTCCAATCATTATCTTCTTCTTTAAGGTAATAATCGAAGAAGGCTTTTTGGCGTTCAAGGTTTTCTCGAGCATAATAGCTTTCCCATTCTTTACGACCATGGATATATAACCATTTGTCTTCTGAACTTGCTTGTTTAAAGCCTTCAAAAGAACCACGATTGTGTAAACCTTGTGTTGACCAACTTGCACAAGCTAGTAATGGTGTTTTAATTTGATGCAATGGTGCTTGACGTTGTTTCCAATAATCATCGAATAATGGATGGTCTTTTTGAGCTTGAACTAAATCTTCAATATTTGGATTATCAGTCCATCTTGCAAAAATACCTTGAACCCAGAAACGGAAGAAACCTGTATCAGGAATACCGCCATGGAAGGCTACTTCACGATACATATCATTGAGTCCTTCCCAAGGAATCATAGCTTTTAAATGAGGAGGATTTAATGAAGCAACCCACCACTGAGTAACAGCTAGATAAGATACACCATTGGTACCCACATTACCATTACTCCATTCTTGTTTTGCAGCCCATTCGATGACTTCATAGTAGTCTTCAGCTTCACGTTTTGACCAAGGTGATAGAACACCATTTGATTTAGAACTACCTCTTAAAGCAAGTTTAACTACGACATAATCTTGAGGTACCCAGAATCCTGGATCTGGTGATTCTTCTGGTGTGAAACTAGAAGTTGGAATAGGACCTAATGTAGGCCATTGTGCGCCCATGTTAGTGATTTTAGGTTTATTATCTTTACCATAAGTGTCGGCTGACATGACAACAGGAAATTGACCTTCTTTATTCGGACGGAAAATATTGACGTATAATTTTTCGCCATCTTTCATATCTACAGCCACATCTTTTTCCATAATCATTTCTTGATTACCAAATTGTACACTATCTACAACGATATGATTAAGACCTTCTTTAACATCGTTAACATCTGTGACAGTTAATTGAGGATTACCTAATAAATTTCTTGTCATATGAATCACCCTTTTTTTGGTTTGTTTTCTTTACACTTTTATCGTAAAGGGTTATGTGGTTAATTCCAATCATCAATGTAGATGATTTGTATGTTAACCAACAAACACCTTATAATTGTTGGAAAGAAAGCTATAAGGAAGTGACATAATGCCACAAGACCGGCGTGTTAGAAAATCACAAGCAGCAATTAGACATGCTTTTATCGATTTACTCCATAAATATGACTTAGAACAAATCACGGTTCAGCAAATATCAGATTTGGCAGATGTGAATCGTAGTACTTTTTATACTCATTACATAGATAAATATGATTTATTAGAAAAGATGGAAGATGAACAAGTAGAAATAATAAGAACGTTTATTGAAGAGGGAGATGTATATAAAAATCAAACATTCTCTGCTGAAAGTATCCGCACGATTATGGAATTTTTAATAGGAAATATAGAAAAGAATATGGAATTTTATCAATTAATGTTTACGATGGGGAAAGATTCGAATTTACATGAAAAGTTATATGAATTAATCACAGGTCATTTAAATCATTTTAAAAATGAAAACAATAAAATAGATGATATACCGTTTTCTTATTTTATGAGTTATGTATCAGGTGCTGGGTTATCATTTATCCGACATTGGGTCGAGGATCCCAATCGCATTGCTAAAGATGATTTGATACAGCATTTTTACGATATTGTTAACAATGGACCAGCTACGATAATTAGAAGAGGAGAATAAAAGCAAAAGGTTGGGACACAAACTTTATGTCTCAACCTTATTATATAAATTATGACTGTGGCATTGCGTTGTAATCTTGACCGTGTAACATCCATCTTACGCCGTATTTATCTGTAAATACGCCCATTTTACCGCCCCAGAATTGCTCTGATAATGGTAATTCAACGTCGATAGAATCATGGTCTTTAATTTTATCATAGAAAGCTTCGACTCTTTCTACATCAGCTTGATCATTAATATCAAAATCAATTAATAATGAAATGCCGTTATTGATAGGTTGGATTCGGCTGAATGAATCCGCGCCTAAGATTTTTACCCCAACAATTTCAAATTCAGAATGCATTGTTGCCTCTTTGGCTTGCTCTTTAGTCATACCAAAATGTTCAGCTTGATCTTCGCCAACCTCTAAACGTTTAATATTTGTAGCGCCAAAAACCTCTTCATAATATTTAAGTGCTTCTTTTGTATTTGGAAAAGCTAAATATGGTGATAATTGAGTCATAAAATACCCCTTGTTATTTTTATTTTATTGCTAACCACATCATACAATGTTTTATGTAAAAAGAATAGAATTATGTATGATTAGTTTATTAATAATGGAAATAAGACTTAGTTTTCAATTGTATCGTTTATATGGATATATTAGGAAACTAGAAATATACTTTTTATGTATCGTTTATTGTATAATATTCATAAATTATATTATGCATTAAAAGGGAGGGGTTTCTTTTGATTGAAGCGGGCGAAATTTTAAAGAAAATGAAGAACCAAAAAATCAATTATGACAAAGTTTTAAGGAAAATGATTCAACAATGGGAACAAAACGGGGAACGACCTAAAATTTTATTACATAGTTGTTGTGCACCTTGTAGTACCTATACTTTAGAATTTTTAGCACAATATGCTGATATCGCGATATATTTTGCCAATCCCAATATTCACCCTAAGAGTGAATATTTAAGACGCGCTAAAGTTCAAGAAATGTTTGTCAATGATTTTAATGAACAGACAGGAGCTAATGTAAAATATATTGAAGCAGCTTATCAACCACATGAATTTATGAAAATGGCTAAATCAAGAGGACTTACTGAAGAAAAAGAAGGTGGTCTTCGATGTACAGCTTGTTTTGAAATGAGGCTTGAGATGGTTGCCGAAGCAGCTGTTAAATATGGTTATGATTACTTTGGTAGTGCAATCACGTTATCGCCAAAGAAGAATGCGCAATTAATTAATCAACTTGGTATGGATGTTCAACAAATTTATAATATTAAATATTTACCAAGTGATTTCAAGAAAAATAGGGGATATGAGCGTTCCATTGAAATGTGTAAAGATTATCATATTTTTAGACAGTGTTACTGTGGGTGTGTGTTTGCCGCAATGAAACAAGGGATTGATTTTAAAGAAATTAATAAAGAAGCCAATGAATTTTTAAAGCAATTTTAAAAATGACCCAGAGCGAAGATGTTATATCTTTTACTCTGGGTCATCATATTAATTAAATCATTCTATGAATGAAACGTACGATAGCCATAATAGCTATGACGAGCATTGCTGCAAAAGAAAAGAATTTAAATCGTTTATTTTCTTTTTTAATTTCTTTGTCTTCATTTTGCATCATTTCTTGTAATTCACGTTCGATTTCTAAATCGAGATCTGTTTTTCGATAGCCATTTAGGCCTTTTCTTTCATCTTCATCATTTGAAGGATGTGATTTACTGTTTTCTGTTGTGTCTTGTTGTGTGGACTGATTCATTTCTTTATCTTTGATATCTTCTCGCATTGTATAATGCCTCCTATATTCATGACACATACTTTTAATGATTATACTTGATGTAAAGTCATTGATTCATCGTTAACTTGCTTTTTAATTATTTTACATCTAATCCAATAATATCGCTAATATGATGATAACCGTTTTGGTTTAAATATTGAACAATATCTTTATTTATTTTTTTTGTTAATCCTGGACCTTCCATAACTAATGAAGAGTATATTTGTAATAAAGAGGCTCCATTACGTAACATTTGGATAGCATCCTCAGCATTAAAGATGCCGCCTGTACCAATAATTAAGAGTTCTCCCTTAGTTTCTTGATAGGCTAATTTAACAAGTTTTAAATTACGTTCAAATAATGGACGTCCGCTTAACCCCCCATCTTCAACACGGTTAGCTGATTTTAAGCCATCACGTTTACGTGTCGTATTTGCAAGGATGACACCATCGAAGTGTGTCTGAATAGTTGGTAATAGAGATTTCAAACCTTCTTCATCCATATCAGAGGTCAATTTTAAGAAAATAGGTACATTGATTTCATTGCTTGCTTTAAACGTTTCTAACGCATTGCATAACATTGAAAATTCATCTTTATCGTGAAAATTTTGTAAGTTTTCAGTATTAGGTGAACTTATATTGACAGTGAAGAAATTAACATCATTTTTGAATGTATCAATGACTTTAATATAATCTTGATATCGCTCGTCATAAGAAGTCATTTTATTAACACCTACGTTTAGACCTATAGGTGTATGGTAAGCGTAGCGGCGCAAATGACTAAGTGCTTTGTTCATACCGATATTATTAAAGCCCATGCGATTAATTAAGGCATCATCTTCTAATAAGCGATACATACGAGGTTGTGGATTACCTGGTTGTGGTTTTGGTGTGATACCACCAAGTTCTAATGCGCCGAAACCAAGATTTTCTAAAGCTTTAGGTACTTCGCAAGATTTATCATAACCAGCTGCAAGGCCGATTGGATTTTCAAATGTAATACCGTGAATATCTTGAGATAACATTGGATTTTGGTAATCGAATAATTTTTTCATAATCGGTAATACATAGGATTGCTTTTGTGCAATTTTTAATGCGTCGATAGTTAATCCGTGTGCTTTTTCAGGTTCAATTTTAAATAAAAGGGGTTTAATTAATTTATACATGTTAACGCTCCTAGTTCATTATATTTGAGGCTTACTATCCTCAACTTAATATATTTGAAACTTTTCCTTTTAATAGACTAGCATTTTCATTTGCAATTTCCTAGTTAAATTATAAAAATTAAAAAAATAGACGAACTTTTATAAAGTAGGACTACATATTGATACCGTCTTTAACGATTAAGCGATTGGAAATGAGGTAATATAAATAGTATTCAGTAATATAGGGAAGGTGACATCATGGCTATAGATTGGAAAGAACATTTACCGCTAGATTACATTAAAGAGATTACGCCAGTCAGTGGTGGAGATGTGAATGAAGCATTTAAAGTAACCACGCAGCAAGATGATACGTTCTTCTTATTAGTACAACGTAATCGAGATGAATCATTTTATGCTGCAGAAATAGCAGGACTAAATGAATTCGAAAATGCAGGTATTACTGCTCCTAAAGTCATTGCAAGTGGTGAGATAAATGGGGATGCTTATTTAATTTTAAGTTATCTTGAGGAAGGAACAACTGGCAGCCAAAAAGACTTGGGACAATTAGTTGCTAAAATGCATAGTCAACAACAAGAAGATGGTCAATTTGGATTCAGACTGCCACATGAAGGTGGCGATATTTCATTTGATAATTCATGGACGGACAATTGGAAAGACATTTTTATTTATCGCCGTATGGATCATATTCGAGATGAATTATTACGTAAACAACTATGGAATGAAGAAGATAATAAAGTATATGAACAGGTGAGAGCGGTGATGCTGGATGCATTAGACCAACACCAAAGTAAGCCATCGTTATTGCATGGTGACTTATGGGGTGGTAATTATATGTTTTTAACAGATGGTCGTCCAGCTTTATTTGATCCAGCACCGTTGTACGGTGATCGTGAATTTGATTTAGGTATTACAACCGTATTTGGTGGTTTTACTCAAGAATTTTATGATGAATATGAAAAGCATTACCCGTTGGCTAAGGGTGCGTATGAACGGTTAGAATTTTATAGATTATATTTATTGATGATACATTTATTAAAATTCGGTGGAATGTATGCGAGTAGTGTTAATCGTTCAATGGAAACAATATTAGGGTAAAGAAAAGCACGCGTTGAATTATTTTTCAACGCGTGCTTTTTTAATCAACTTATTGATGCCACATTTTTAATAATACTTCGGCAAAGCCTTCAGGTTTTTGTACATAACCTAAATGACCGCCAGGAATATCAAAGATTGGTAAACCAATTTGTTCATTAATATAGAAGTTAACATCTTGTGGGAATGATCCTTTAGAATCAGTACCATTTAGTAATGTGATTTGATCTTCATGCTTTTTAAAGTCCTCTAAAGTAATATCTGAATGTGTATATTGGCGAATTTCGTATTCAGACCAGAACATTACACGTTGATATTGTTCTTTTTGAGCTTCTTCTGTTTCTGCAGGCTGAGACATCATTTTAGCATCTATCGGTGCAATATTAAGTGTTTCAGCAAATGTTTTCATACCTTTTTCTAAACCTTCTGTAAGGATTTGGTTTACAATTTCATCATTTTTATCTTTCCAGTATTTACTATCTGGTAAGAATGTATTGATTGGTGGTTCGTGGAAAGCAATTTGTTTAACCACTTCAGGGTGTTCTTTGAGTACATGCATAGCAACGATTGAACCAGAACTTGAACCTAAAATATAAACAGGTTTATCACTAAGTGATTGTGCTAATTCAGCAATATCTTTTGCGTCACGTTTTACACGGTAATCGTCGTCTGGATTTGTTGCTGATTCTGGTAGTGGTTCTGTTAACTCACTTTCACCATAGTCACGACGATCCACTGCAACTACAGTGAAGTGATCTTTTAACTGTTGTGCTAATGGCATAAAGATGTCGCCAGTCCCATTGGCACCTGGGATGAATATTAATACCGGACCTTGTCCAATTTGATGATAACGTAATTTAGCACCTTTTAATTCTATTGTATTCATATAAAATACCTCCATTGAGTTAAAGCATGATTTATAAATAATATTATTCTAAGCCAAGTAATTTAGCGCCATTTCTATAACTTACTTTCTCTTTTTCTTCATCAGTTAAACCAAGTTCATCTAAAAATACGCCTAAACGTTCTGGTTCGATATAAGGATAGTCTGCCGCATATAAAATTCGGTCAATTCCCATTTCTTTTTTAACTAAATCAAATTGTGGTTTAGTTAACATACCACTTGGTGTCATATAGAAATTATTTTTAAAGTAATAACTAACAGGGTGTTTTAAATGATCAGCAAATAAAGTTTCATCCATACGTTCTAAGAAGAATGGAATGAATTCACCCCAGTGTCCGATAATCATATTTAGATTAGGGTAACGATCAAAGATACCTGATAGTACCAAATGGATTGCATGAATACCAACATCGATGTGCCAACCATAACCGAAACAAGCGAATGTAGCAGCAGTGATTTCTGGATAATTTCCTTTATAGTAAGCTTGGTATACATCACTATTTACGGGTGCGGGATGTAAATAAATAGGTACATTTAATTCTTCAGCAGTTGCAAAAATACCGTCGAATTGATCTTGATCTAAGAAACCATCTTTTGTACGACCCATAATGAGTGCACCTTTAAACCCTAACTCGTTGACACAACGTTTGAATTCTTCAACAGCCGCTTCAGGTTCGTTAATTGGTAATGTAGCAAATCCTACAAAACGATCTGGATATTGTTTGATATAGTCAGCTAATTGATCATTAGCTTTTTTACATAAATCGATGGCTTTTTGACCTTCAAGATTAGAAGGTGCACCATTACCATATGATAATACTTGCATTTGTACATTTTGTTCATCCATGAATTTAATACGTTTATCATGATGAGAGATCTCATCAGCGTCAGTAAAACCTGATTTTTTCTCTAGTCCTTCTAACATGACTTTCATGGGTACACCATTTGGGTCAGCAGAAGCTTGACTCATTGTTTCTTTTTGAATGTCATCTATCACATAATGTTCTTCGAAAGTAATACTTTTCATTTTAAATCCTCCATCATAGTGCGTTTTTATTTATATAGTGGGAATACTACTCAATAATTATTGGAAATTACCAAGGCATTTTGCCGTCACCATTAATGAACGTACCTGTTGGTCCATCAGCATCAATTGTTGCTAATTCTACAATAGGTTTGATGCCTTCAGTTGCTGGTTTAGAATTATTGCTAAAGTCACCAACTAAGTCTGTATTTGTAGAACCTGGATCTGCAGCATTGATTTGCATTTGAGGTAAACCTTTAGCGTATTGAACTGTTAGCATAGTGACAGCTGATTTAGAAGAACAATAAGCTAATGAATTAACATGAAATTCTTCTGACTCAGGATTTGTTACCATACCAAATGAACCTAAACCACTTGTTACATTAACAACGACAGGTTGTTCTGATTGTTCTAGTAATGGAATGAATGTGTTCATCATTCTTACAATACCGTATACGTTTGTTTGATAGACTTTATCCATGTCTTCAACAGTAATATCTGCAGGTTTTGCAAATTGTCCTGAGATACCAGCATTGTTAACAAGTACATCTAAGCGACCTTCTTGATCTTTAATGTAGTTGAAAGCATGTTGTACAGATGTCTCATCAGTAACGTCTAATTGTACACTTTGTGCACCAATTTCTTTAGCTGCTTCTTGTCCACGTGATTCATTTCTAGAACCAATGTAGACTTTATGTCCTTCGTTGATGAGTGCTTTGGCAGTTTCGAAGCCTAAGCCTTTATTGCCACCTGTAATTAATGTAATTTTAGTCATGATATTACTCCTCTTTATCAAAATATAGTTTGATTATATAATCTCTGATTGTTTCATTTGATAGTCCGCGTTCGTCTTTTTGTAATTCGAAAGATTTAGTAGATAATGATTTCAAGAACATATCTACTTTGAAAGTTGTCCATGTTGTACTTTTATTATTGCCAAGAATTTCACTATAAAACTTAAATAACTGTAAATAAATATCACTATGGTAAAAGTCATTTTTATCTGTTGTTTCTTCAATACAGTGAAGTAAGTCACTGTTAGTGGTTTTGAAATCTAAAAAGATATCAAGCGACTTTGCCATGACTACTTTAGTATCGTGATGTTTTTCTTTCACTTCGTACATTTGGTTGATAATGTCAGTAAAGTCATGTTCGATAATCGTCGCACACAAGGCGCTCTTATCATTAAAATGACGATACAAAGTTCCCATTCCAATATTTAATTCTTTTGCGATGCGATTCATACTCACTTGTTGAACACCAAGTTGGTTAAAGAGTTCAATCGCTTTATTCTCAATGCGCTGCCGGTTCTCGAGGGCATCTCGTCGCAAATACATCACCTTCTTAAAATAAGTTTGTTGACAAACGGACAACTATCCGTTTATTATAAAGCCTATCATACAAAAAGACAAATAGAGTGATATAGATGTTTAAATAAGAAGGATGAGTGATATAAGTGTCATTAAATAAAGAGCAAAGACAAATCACAGCTAAAGAACTACAAGAGCATTTTGACGAAACAACGTTAAGTTTAAAAAATATAGCAGACGAATTGAACATTTCAATCAATGATGTGTCACATGTATTACAAATGAAAGCGCCAAATAAATTATTTGGAAATCATTTGCAACAATTTATACATTTAGTTTGGGACGTTCGAGACCTAATGAATGAAAATATCTGGCATACTGGTAAATCACCAAAAGAATATACATATTTAAAAGGTGAAAAGGAAGATTATTGGTTTTTACAACAGTAATGAAGGAGAGAATATCAATGAAAAGTATTTTAGTAATCGGTTCTACAGGTAAACAAGGTAATGCCGTAGTTAAGCAACTTTTATCAGATGGATGGCATGTACGTGCACTAACACGTAATAAGAATAATGAAAAGTTAACGTCTATTGATAGTGACAAACTTGAAATTGTAGAAGGTGACTTAAGCGATCAACATAGTTTAGAACAAGCAATGCAAGGACAATACGGATTGTACAGTGTTCAACCTATTGTTAAAGATGATATTGCTGAAGAATTAAGACAGGGAAAAATGATTGTTCAACTTGCTGAAAAGCAAAACATTGAATTTGTGGTTTATAGTACAGCTGGTGGTGTAAATAGAGATAGAAAAGGACCACACTTTGAAGCCTTAGCAGATATTGAAAATACACTTAAAGCGTCATCATTGAATTTTGCAATTATCAAACCTTCATTCTTTATGGATAACTTCCTTAGAATAGCTAAAAAAGAAAATCAACAAATTGTAATACCTGAATTTATTAGTCCAGATGTTAAATTTGCGATGATTTCTTCAATTGATATTGCTAGAATTGCTGCAAATTTATTTAAAGCCCCTGAACAATATAATCATCAAGCGATTGAAATTGCTTCAGATGAGTTAACACTTAATGAAGTCGTTAAAACATTTGCTACTGTTACTGGCATGCCAACAGAAATTAAAGGTGAATTTGTAAGTGGTACAGCCGAAAGAAATTGGCTAGAAGAAAAAGGGTATGTTGTCGATTTTGATTTAATGAATCAAATTAATCCAGATAAACTATCATTAGCCCAATGGATTGAGAAAGTACAATTTTAGTAATGGTCTATGTTAATAAGGAGAGATAGTTATGATTCAGTCGATGTGGTTTAATTTACATGTTAAAGATTTAAAAAGAAGTGAGCAGTTTTACCAATCTTTAGGATTTGAAATTAATCATAATCCTGACATGCTTGACAAAATGGTAGGAATTAAAATAGGATCGACCATTGTCATCTTAATTGAAAATAAACATTTTGAAGCGGTCACTCAGGATAAAGTTCATGCAAGTGCTAATGAAACGATTATTTCTCTAGGTGTAAAGACGAATGAAGAAGTTGATCAACTTGTTAAACAAGTTGAAGCGTCAGGCGGTCATATTTTAGAACAACCGACAGTTAAACAAGGCTATTATGGTGCTATGTTTGCTGATCCAGATGGACATAAATTTAACTTTTTAGTTTGTTAAATACAATAAGGCACTCAGTTTCCAAGTTTGGATGCTGAGTGCCTTTTAATTTGGATTTAAGATCAACTTAAATATTTCCATATTCTTTTCTCAAATCATAAACTTTTTCTGGTGTAACATCTTGGCCAAGTGGATCAACAACTTTCATAGTAGAAAATGTATGAAGTACTTGTCCTCGTATCATTTTTAAATAGTCTTGTCTGAGTGCTTGTTGTTCTTGTTTTTCTTCTACACTCAATGTTTGTACTTTTTCTTTATTTGCTAATTCGTTAATTCTGTCTAAAATTTGCATCATCGCAACCTCCAATTTATATTTCCAACAAATATTTACTAAACAACACTTGTTGTATAAACATAATATACTCGCATATGCATGATATAGCAATAGACATGCTCAATTCATATGTTGTCTATGCAACATATTGATCAGTTTGTTGTATAAATAAAAAATATGACCCTATGCATCATTATTTTATTAATGTACATAGGGTCATCATTTGTTTTAGATAATAAAATGGTGGAATCTTTATATGTGCGCGATGTGATGAATTAAGAATGGAAGATTTTTGTCTATAAAGTTTTCAGCTGTATCATGATTTGTAGAAAGCCAATGATTACACAGACCACTCATACCTGCCGCAAGAAAACTAGCACTACTTACCAAGATGTCTCTATCAATATCTGAATAACTATTTTCTAACATGATAGAAAAAATATCCTCTAATTCGTTATTAATTCTCTTGTGCGCTTGTTCACAAAATACATCTTGGTTCATTTCACAAGATGCTTGTACTTGTTCCATATATTGAGTCATTGTGATGAATATATTTTTTAAGACGATTTCATTGATAATATTTGAAATGTTGAGTGTGTCATTTAAATCTTTAAGAATAGTGACATCTAAAGAATAATCGAGTATGTCGTATTTATCTGTGAAATGTGCATAGAACGTAGCTCTATTAACAGTTGCTTCATCAGTAATATTCTTGACTGTTAATTGGCTTAATTTCTTTTCTTTTGATACTTTTTGAAATGCGTCAACAAGTAGTTGTCTTGTTCGTGTGACACGGGGATCAATTTTGTCAGTCAATTATGTTTGCACCTACCTAACAAGTGTTGTTTATCTTAATATAAATTATCTTGCTAAATGTCATATATGTCAAAAATAGTGTCTATGAACTAATTTAATAGTGATTGTAAATTTAAATTATGGGTAAATATAGTTTTATAGAAAGTGAATTTACTTTCAAACAAAGTTTGTAATCTTTTTAGGGGAGAAACTGTTAAAGAAACAGAACGGGGAGACGGATATGGCAGATAAACTGCAACGTGAATTAAGCAATAGACACATACAATTAATTGCTATTGGTGGTGCTATTGGTACAGGATTGTTTTTAGGCGCAGGTGAATCAATTCATCTGGCAGGACCATCGATATTGTTGACTTATATTATAGTAGGTTTTGTATTATTTATGTTTATGAGAGCAATGGGGGAAATGTTGTTATCTAACCTTGGATTCAAATCATTTGCAGATATCGCTCATAAACATATAGGGCCATTAGCAGGCTTTGTGGTTGGATGGACTTATTGGTTAACGTGGATTATTTCAGGAATGGCAGAAATTACGGCAGTTGCTAAATACATAGAATATTGGTATCCAGCAATGCCTAATTGGTTAACAGCTTTATTTACATTGTTAGTATTAATGACACTCAATTTATTTAGTGCAAAGTTATTTGGAGAATTAGAATTTTGGTTTGCGATTATAAAGGTATTAACAATACTAGCTTTAATAATTGTGGGTATTATTATGATTGTCTTTGCAATGAAGACACCTTATGGCACTGCTAGCGTATCTCAAATATGGAGTCATGGTGGTATATTCCCGCATGGTGCTTCAGGATTTTTCATGTCCTTCCAAATGGCCATTTTTTCATTTATAGGAATTGAATTAATTGGTATTACTGCAGGAGAAACTAAAAATCCTCATAAAACGATACCTCAAGCGATTAATAATGTACCATATCGCATTTTGATATTTTACATTGGATCACTTGCAGTCATTATGGCGGCGGTGCCATGGAATCAATTAAATCCTTCAGATAGTCCTTATGTGAAATTGTTTGGTTTAATTGGTATTCCATTTGCAGCAGGTTTAATCAACTTTGTAGTATTAACAGCTGCGGCATCTGCGTGTAACAGTGGTGTGTTTGCCAATAGTAGAACGATGTTTGGTTTATCTCAACGTAAACAAGCACCACCTATTCTTGGTAAAACTAATCGCAATGGCGTTCCATATTATGCGATATTAGTGACATGTGCACTATTAAGTATTTCTGTGATACTAAATGCCATCTTTAAAGATGCGACTCAAGTGTTTGTATATATTACGACAGTATCAACAGTTTTAAATATAGTGATTTGGTCAATCATCATGATTGCTTATTTAGGATATTTAAAACATAATCCAGAACTTCATAAAGCGAGTCAATATAAAATGCCAGGTGGCAAATGGATGGCATATGCTATTGTACTATTCTTTATATTTATCTTTGTGGTATTACTGATTAATCCAAGTACGAGACTTGCAGTAATCATTGCACCATTCTGGATGGGGATTTTAGGATTAATGTATTTAAGATATAAAAAAGAATCTAGAAAAGCAGAGATTCCAGATGAATAAATGAATGTGCATCGCCAACAAGAAAGCTTTGTTGGCGGTGCTTTTTAAATAGCAGTCGTGTTAAAAGAAAATTTGTAAAATTAATGACTTTACAAATATATTTATCTGAAAATTCTAATAATGTGATATACTATTCTCCATAGTCTTAATTGGCCCAACTTTACACAACAAATGATTGCATCAACGAATTACCAACACACCTTAGATTTCATCATGTGTATAGTTAGTTCAATTAAGGCTATTTATTTATGTTTGATTTATCGTATTTAGATATTGGAGGCGCTAGAAATGACAACATTGAGTAAAATTAGACCGAAAGAATTTATTTTTAGAGTGCTATCTGGTGTAGCAGTTGGTATTGTCGCAGGATTAGTACCCAATGCGATATTAGGGGAGATATTTAAATATTTAATGCAGTTTCATCCCATTTTTAAAACATTACTAGGTGTTGTTCAAGCAATTCAATTTACGGTGCCGGCACTTGTTGGTGCTTTGATAGCATTGAAATTTAATCTGACACCTTTAGCGATGGCAGTAGTTGCAAGCGCTTCGTATGTTGGTAGTGGTGCTGCACAATTTAAAAATGGCACATGGGTTATAGCTGGAATTGGGGATTTAATTAATACAATGATCACAGCATCGATTGCCGTATTATTGATTTTATTAATAGAACATCGCGTAGGAAGTATGGCTTTAATTGTATATCCAACTATTGTAGGTGGTATTTCAGCGACTATAGGTGTGTTGATACTTCCATACGTACATATGATTACTACTGGTATTGGTAATATGATCAATAGTTTTACAGAGTTACAACCTGTTTTAATGAGTATGCTTATTTCGATGGTATTTAGCTTTATTATCATATCGCCACTATCAACTGTTGCCATTGCGATTGCAATTGGTATTTCCGGTATTGCAGCTGGTTCAGCTTCAATCGGTATAGCAGCTATAGAAGCGGTGTTGTTAATTGGTACGAGCCAAGTTAATAGAGCAGGCGTACCAATCTCAATCTTCTTTGGTGGAGTTAAAATGATGATGCCTAATATGGTTCGCTATCCTATTATCATGATGCCTATATTGATTACAGCTGCAGTTTCAGGCATTGCATCCGGCATTGTCGGTATCGCAGGTACAAAAGAATCTGCAGGATTTGGTTTTATAGGAATGGTAGGACCAATTAATGCATTTAAATTTATGGGTATTGACTCAGCTTGGTTGAGTTTATTATTGATTATCATCGCATTCTTCATTGTGCCTTTCTTCGTTGCATGGATTTTAGATATTCTTCTAAGAAAGGTCTTTAAAATATATACGAACGATATTTTTAAATTTTTAGCGTAAAGCTAAATAGAATATAGACGTCTTACATATAAGTGAGGCGTCTATATTTTATTATGCTATACTTTATTAAAATCTCTATCTATAAAGGGTGGGTAAGATGAATAAAAAGATAGAACAATTAAAACTAAAAGCGGCAAGTTTAACACGACAAACACATGATTTAGGTATACCGGTCATGATCGTGTTTGAAGGTGTACCTGCCTCAGGTAAGACGCGCTTGTCCAATGAACTATTACTTACGTTTGATGCGAAATACACACAATTTATATCAACAAAAACACCGGATGCCGAAGACTTAAGATATCAATTTTTACAAAAATATTGGAATACACTGCCTCAAAAAGGAAATATCAATATCTATTTTAGAAGTTGGTATTCTCACTTTTTGGATTATAAACAAAATAATATTAAGCAAGATTATTACAAAAACGATGATAAACTCGTGAATCAAATCAAACATTTTGAAGAGATGCTTCAGAATGATAGTTATGAGCTAATTAAATTCTATATTGAAGTCAGTGAAGAAAAACGACAAGAGCATATTCAACAAACCAAAGATAATCCATTAATGAGTTGGAAAGTACAAGAGTATGAACAAATCATACCTAAAGATATCTATTTGAAAGAAATGAGAAAGTTCACGCATTCTGATAAACAATGGGAAGTTATAGACTATACACAACGAGAAGTTGCATTTGAAAAGATGTATAAACATATTATAGAAAGATTAGAACAAGCTATCCAAAAATCAAATCAATCAAAAGGTAATAAAGACGGGGCATTTACTAAAGATTTTTCAACTACTAAATTTGATGTAACATTAGATGAAGTATCTAAAAAAGAATATAAAGAACTGATAGAACCTTTACAAAAACGGATGAGGGAAATTCAATTTGCATTATATGAACGAAAAATTCCGCTTATCTTAACATTTGAAGGCATGGATGCAGCGGGTAAAGGTGGTAATATCAAACGTATTCGTGAGAAATTAGATCCAACCGGTTATGAAGTGAATGGTATAAGTGCGCCGACAGACGTTGAACTGGCACATCACTACCTTTGGCGTTTTGCGAAAGAAATGCCAAAAAGCGGGCACATTGAAATATTTGATCGTAGTTGGTATGGCAGAGTGTTAGTAGAAAGAGTAGAAGGATTTGCAAATAAAGATGAGTGGCAACGTGCTTATGATGAAATCAATCATTTCGAAAAAATGTGGACAGATGAAGGAGCAATATTATTAAAATTCTTCTTATGTTTAGACAAAGAAGAACAACTTAAACGATTTAAAGATAGAGAACAAGATATAAATAAGCAATGGAAAATCACAGATGAAGATTGGCGCAATCGTGAAAAATGGGATTTATACTTAGAAGCAAGTCACGATATAATAGAAAAAACAGATACAATACATGCACCTTGGCTTATAGTTCCAGCCGATCATAAAAAGACAGCAAGGATTGAAGTTTTAAAATATATCATTAGACAGTGTGAGAAGGTATTATGGGGTGTCAAAGATTATTAGCATCTTGAATATATCTTAAATAGTAAAAATTAAAGGTGGTTATATATCAAATTATTGTCAAAAATTTGAATATATCCATCTTTTTTCGTGTATTTAGATCTTTTTAAAATTTTTAGAACTATTACAATTATGTAACTACATTGCAATCTGTAATATTACGATGGATGTAAAAGTTGAGTGAAACTTAAAGGAATTCAATGTAATATAAGGCTTTATGATGAAAAATTAAACCAAATCATGCAAAAATTAATGTTACAAGGACGTCAGTAATATTTCAAAGTTACAAAACTTGATTTTGTTTGTAATGTTTTGTAAGGAACGTGTAATATACAAAGCGGATTTTTGTGGTATAGTGAATACCGTCGAAAGTTAAACAAAAACATTTTCAATATTGCACAACGAAATTTAATACTTTAAAACATATAAAAAACAAAAAACTTTTTGGAGGATTTTTCAATTATGAAGAAGACATTTATCGCATCAACTTTAGCATTAACATTAGGCGCAGCAGGTTACGCAGTATCAGGACACGAAGCACACGCTTCAGAAACTACTAACGTAGATCAAGCACACTTAGTAGACTTAGCTCATAACCACCCAGAACAATTAAACGCTGCACCAGTTCAAGAAGGCGCTTATGACATTCACTTTGTAAGTGGTGGATTCGAATATAACTTCACTTCAGATGGTACTAACTTCTCTTGGAACTACCAAGAAGCTAGTTCTACTTCAGCTCAAACATCAAACACTGCTGTTCAATCAGCTGACTACACAACTTCTTACAATCAAGAAGCTGGTACTCAATCAGTAAGCTCTAACCAACAATCAAGCAACACTAATGTAGAAGCTGTTTCAGCTCCAACTACATCAAACAATGGTTCAAGCCACAACTACAGCACTAAAACAACTTCATACTCAGCACCATCAACTTCAAGTGCTTCAACAGGTGGATCAACTAAAGCACAATTCTTAGCTAATGGTGGTACTGAAGAAGCTTGGAACGCTATCGTTATGCCAGAATCAGGTGGTAACCCTAACGCAGTAAACCCAGCTGGTTACAGAGGTTTAGGACAAACTATGGAATCATGGGGAACTGGTTCAGTAGCTAGCCAAACTAAAGGTATGCTTAACTATGCTAATAGCCGTTACGGTTCATTAAGCAATGCAATTGCTTTCCGTCAAAGCCACGGTTGGTGGTAGGATTTAATTTATAACTGGAAAGCCCTTCGAGTTATAAATGATTAAGAGGATGACAATGTCATCCTCTTTTTTTTATGCGTAAAAATGAACGATTAGAATATATTTATATTTCGTGTAAAGTGTTTGATTACCATTAAATACGGGAATTTAAGAAAAACTATATATAGCATATCATTCAGTTTTTTAATCAATTGAATTGGGTGACGAAACATTCAATTCAAATGATATAGATATAGGCTAAGTACGGTAGAAAGTTCTATATATTCATTACATAAATATCATTCTATACGTCTAGAATTGATATTAACGTATAAAAGGTTATGAGTAACAGGAGGTCCATGAATGACAACGGTCAATGAGAGTTATAAATATTGTCATCAAATAATGAAAAAGCATTCTAAAAGTTTTTCTTATGCGTTTGACTTATTACCAGAAAGTGAGAGGCGTGCTGTTTGGGCAGTATACGCGGTTTGTAGAATTATAGATTATAGTATTGATGAAGAACAAAATCCTCAAAAATTACAAGCTATTAAAGAAGATATTCAACTGATTGAGTCACAACAAGTTGATTCAACGGTTCAATTCAAGAGTAATCAACGTATTATGTTAGCTTTTTACGATACATCTCAAAATTACAAAATGGAGTATCAATCTTTCTATAATTTGATAGAATCTGTATTTGAAGATGAACATTTTGAAATGTTCGTTAAAGACGAGGAATTAATGAGATATTGTTATGGTGTAGCTGGGACAGTTGGAGAAGTACTATCACCTATTTTGACTGAACAGCCAAGTCATGAAACATATGAAGTGGCTCGAGAATTAGGAGAAGCATTGCAATTAACTAATATCTTACGCGATGTAGGCGAAGACTTTGAAAAAGGTCGTATTTATTTTAGTCGAGAGATGTTAAATCAATATGATGTAAATATTGAAGACGTTTATCAACAGCAGTTAACCGATAATTATATTAATTTATGGGAACATTATGCTCAAATTGCAGAAAAGGATTATCAATTTGCATTAGATCATTTAAATGTTTTTAAACCTGAAGCAAGATTAATTATCGAACTAGCGGCACGTATTTATAAAGGTATTATAGATGAAGTTCGTGTACATGGTTATCCATTACATCGAAGAGTATATGTCTCAAGGTTGGATAAGTTAAACATATACAGACAAGTTAAAGCTAAATATAATAAATAGGTGGAATGTCAATTGAATATTGCTGTAATAGGTGCGGGTGTGACAGGTTTAGCTTCTGCAGCTAGGCTTGCTGCACATGGTCATCAAGTAACATTATATGAAAAGAATGAACAGATTGGTGGACGTATGAACCAATTTACGAAAGATGGCTTTACCTTTGATATGGGACCTACAATAGTTATGGTGCCTGAAGTTTATAAAGCCGTGTTTGAAGAATGTGGTGAACGCTTTGAAGATTACGTAGAAATGAAACAATTACCATATATCTATGATGTCTATTTTAATAAAGATGATAAAGTGAGAGTGCCTACCGATTTAGCTGAGTTACATGACGCTTTAGAACAAATTGAACCTGGAACGACACATGGATTTATGAAATTTTTAGCAGATGTATATGGAAGATATGAGATTGCTAGAAAATATTTTTTAGAACGAACATATAGAAAACCATCAGACTTTTATAATTTAACATCACTGATTCAAGGTTATAAATTAAAAACACTAAATCATGCGGATAACTTAATTGGTCAATATGTCCAAAATGAAAAAGTTCAAAAAATGTTAGCATTTCAAATGTTGTATATAGGCATTGATCCTAAACAAGGCCCTTCATTATACTCAATTATTCCAATGATTGAAATGATGTTTGGTGTTCATTTTATTAAAGGTGGTATGTATGGTATGGCGAAAGGTTTAGAACAACTAAACCTAAAGCTAGGTGTGGATATACAATGTAATGCTAATATAGAAGAAATTATTATTGATCCTAAGTATAAGCAAGCAGACGGCGTAAGAGTGAATGGCCTAGTTAAACGATTTGATAAGGTACTTTGTACGGCAGACTTTCCATATGCTGCGCAACAATTAATGCCACAACATGCACCCGTTAAAAAATATCCTCCTCAAAAAATAGACCAATTAGATTATTCATGTTCAGCTTTTATGATGTATATAGGCATTGATAAAGATATTACGGAAGATGTATTGTTGCATAATGTCTTATTTTCAAATCATTTCAGACAAAATATAGATGAAATATTTAATGGGGATATTTCCGAAGATCCATCGTTGTATTTATATGTACCTAAAGTAGGAGATGCCACGTTAGCGCCTGAGGGACAGACAGGATTATATGTTTTAATGCCAACACCAGAGCTTAAAACAGGCCCTCTAGAATGGGAAAATCCACAGTTCATAAAAAGTGTTAAAGAACATATTTATCGTAAATTAGCTACTATACCTGCACTTGAACATGTTCAAGATTATGTTATTTCCGAAACGATTTTTACACCTAAAGATTTTGAACAAACGTTTAATGCTAAGTTTGGTACAGCATTTGGGTTAATGCCCACGCTAGCACAAAGTAATTATTATAGACCTCCGAACGTATCTAGAGATTATAAAGATTTATACTTTGCTGGTGCGAGTACACATCCAGGTGCAGGTGTACCTATTGTTTTAACAAGTGCTAAAATCACCGTTGATGAAATCATCAAAGATATTAACAATCATATATAATTCGTTAGCGTAGAGCGTGAGATAGAATTGCTATGACTTTCATATCAATACGAATTCTCACGTTTTATTTATATTGGATACTTAACACAATTATAAAAATCAGAATATTGTTAATATTGACAATATTAATCCGCTTGATAGAATGATAATATCTAAACATGACATAGAACATTGGAGATTAAGGAGGCATGAGACTTGAAAATGTCAGAGAGATTGGCGGCAATTCCTGAAAGTTATTTTGGCAAAACTATGGGGAGAAAAATAGAATATGGGCCTCTTCCTTTAATTAATATGGCTGTTGGTATTCCGGATGGTGAAACACCACAAGGTATTATTCATCATTTTGCTAAAAGATTGAACGTACCTGAGAATCAAAAATATGGTGCTTTTCATGGTAAAGCATCATTTAAACAAGCCATCGTTGATTTTTATCAGAGACATTATGATGTTGAATTAGATGCAGAAGATGAAGTTTGTATATTATACGGTACGAAAAATGGACTTGTTGCACTTCCAACTTGTCTCGTTAATCCTGGGGAAAATGTGCTATTACCGGATCCAGGTTATACAGATTATTTAGCGGGGGTCATGCTTGCGGATGCGCGCCCTGTCTCATTAAATTTAGAACCACCGCACTATCTACCAGATTGGGATAAAGTAGATAAAAATATATTAAATAATACAAAGCTAATTTATTTAACATATCCAAATAATCCAACAGGCTCTACTGCTACCAAAGCAGTGTTTGATGAAGCGATTCAAAGATTTAAAGATACTAATACTAAAATTATTCATGATTTCGCTTATAGTGCATTCGGTTTTGATGCTAAAAATCCAAGTATTTTATCATCAGAGAATGGAAAAGATGTAGCTGTTGAAATATTCTCATTATCAAAGGGATACAATATGTCAGGATTTAGGGTAGGCTTTGCAGTAGGAAATCGTGACATGATTCAGGCCTTGAAAAAGTATCAAACACATACGAATGCAGGTATGTTTGGTGCCTTACAAGACGCAGCAACCTATGCGTTAAATCATTATGACGAATTTTTAGAACAACAAAATGACACATTCAAGCGAAGACGAGATATGTTTGAGCGTAAATTAAGTGAAGCAGGGTTGCCATTTGTACATTCTAAAGGTGGTATTTATTGTTGGTTAAAGACACCACCCGGATATGAGAGTGAATCATTTGAACAGTTCTTATTAAAAGAATATTCCATTTTAGTGGCACCTGGTATCCCGTTCGGTGAAAATGGTAGAAACTATGTAAGGCTATCTTTAGCACTACCAGATGAACAACTTGAAACAGCAGCAGAACGATTAGCAACTTTAGCAAATTTATATGGAAAATAGTACATAGGGGATGAAGTTATTATGACTAAAATTAAAATAATGAGTGTTTGTGACGAGGATATTGTATATATTGAATCATGGGCTAAGGAAAACAATGTGGAATATGAGTTAACTAAGTCACCATTGACAGAGGATAATGTCGATAAGGTTAAAGGATTTGATGGGTTATCATTATCACAACAACTACCTATTTCAGAAGCGGTGTTTGCTAAATTAAAATCATTCGGTATTAAACAAATTGCTCAAAGAAGTGCGGGATTTGATACATACGATTTAGAGTTAGCATCAAAATATGACATTATCGTCTCTAATGTGTCTTCGTACTCACCAAGTTCAATTGCAGAATTTGCAGTAACACAAGCTATTAATGTTGTCAGACATTTTAATGCTATTCAAACTAAAATGAAATTACATGATTTTAGATGGGAACCATCAATACTGTCACAATCAATCAGTGATTTGAAAGTGGCAGTCATAGGTACTGGAAGAATAGGAAGTATTGTAGCTAAAATTTTTGCTAATGGTTATGGATGCGAGGTAGTCGCATACGATCCTTTTCCTGATGCGCATATTAAAGATATAGTGTCATATCAAACCACTTTACAAGAAGCTATTGAAGGTGCAGATATTGTTACTTTGCATGTCCCAGCAACTAAATATAACCATCATTTATTTGATCAATATACATTTAATCATTTTAAAAAAGGTTCAGTATTTGTCAATTGTGCACGAGGCACTTTAGTCGATACACATGCGTTACTATCATGTATAGATAGTGGTCAAATTAAAGGTGCTGCTCTGAACACCTATGAATTTGAACGTGGCTTATTCCCTAGTGATCAACGAGATAAAAAGATGAATGATACGTTACTTCAACAACTGATTGATAGAGAAGATATCATCATAACACCACATATTGCATTTTATACAGAAGCAGCAGTGGAAAATTTAATCGTTGATGCGTTAGATGCAACAATGGAGGTTATTCAAACAGGAACAACTCATTTGCGAGTAAATTAAAAAACGGGAGCGATACCCATTAAGGTCGCTCCCGTTTTAATTTTTATTTAACATCATAGCCTTGATCTTCAATCGCATCTTTCATGTCAGAAAGTTGAACTTTATCTTCGTTATAATCCACTCGTACTTGTCCTTTTTCTAAATCAACTTCTGCAGCTGAAACACCGTTTATTTTAGCTAAAGCAGATTCAACAGCATTTTTACAATGATCACAACTCATGCCTTCTACATTAATAATTTCTTGTCCCATTTTAATTCACCTCATTTTATTTAATATCTTATCTTCATTTTATAACTAAGTTGTATGACTTAAAAGTAATTGATACAACTTAATTGGATTGTTTTATTTAATGATTCGTTTCAATCTTAATGCATTGGTTACAACGCTAACAGAACTTAATGCCATCGCAGCGCCTGCAATCCATGGTGCAAGTAGACCTAAAGCGGCGATAGGTATACCTGCGATATTATAGCCAAAAGCCCAAATGAGATTTTGACGGATATTGCGCATTGTTAGTTGGCTGATATTGATTGTTTGAGATAGTAATGATAAATCACCACCTAATATTGTAATATCGGCTGCTTCAATCGCAACTTCGGTACCAGTACCCATGGCAATACCGATATCTGCAGTAACAAGTGCAGGGGCATCATTGACACCATCACCAACCATAGCTACTTGTCGACCTTCTTTTTGTAGACGTGTGATGTTGTCGGACTTTTCGTCTGGAAGTACATTGGCAATGACATGATCAATACCGACTTGTTGTGCTATCGCTCGGGCGGTATTATTATTATCACCGGTCAACATCACGACATCAATATTCATTTTGTGTAGTTTCTGTATTGATTCAATAGCATTATCTTTAATAGTGTCTGCCACAGCGATCATACCTTGATATATATCATCGATGGCAATTAGCATGACCGTTTTACCATCGAGTTCCCACTGAGTCATTTTTTCATCTATATGAGAATTCAAAGGAATTTGATGTTTTGTCATTAATTGACGATTACCAACTAAAATCGTTGAATGGTCAACAGTTGCGGATATACCATGTCCTGGCATAGCATTAAATTCATCCGTATCCACTAATTCGAGATTTTTTCCTTTAGCATAGTCTACAATGGCTTTTGCTAATGGATGTTCGGAAGCGTTCTCTGCACTAGCGAGTAATTGTAGTGTACGTGTATCACCGTCAAAATCAGTTACTACAGGCTTCCCATTAGTAATGGTCCCCGTTTTATCCAAAACAATAGTATCAATGTGTTGTGTTTGTTCAACGTACTGACCACCCTTAAATAAAATACCTTTTTCAGCAGCGCGTCCTGTTCCCACCATGATAGATGTAGGTGTAGCTAATCCTAATGAACATGGACAAGCGATTACAAGTACTGAAATAGCTGCCATAAGCGCGGGTTCGAATTCTCCGACATGAATCACTGTAATCCATATCATAAACGTAAGTAATGCAATACCGACAACGGTTGGCACAAAATAACCAGATATTTGGTCAGCTAATCGTTGAATAGGCGCTTTGGACCCTTGTGCTTGTTCGACAACCTTAATGATATTAGCTAATGCTGTATCATTACCGACTTGTGTTGCTTCCATAATGATTGAGCCATTTTGATTAATCGTTGCGCCAATAACTTTGTCATCCACATTTTTATCTACTGGGATAGATTCCCCAGTTAACATAGATTCGTCTATAGACGTTATACCTTTAATAATGACACCATCAACTGGGATTTTTTCACCAGGTTTAATAATAATATGGTCGCCAACTAGAACATCTTTAATGGGAACCATTTTTTCTATACCATCTTTAACAATGCGCGCTTCCTTAGCTTGTAAACTTAATAATTCACCTAGGGCATTGGTCGTTTGTGTTTTAGCTTTTGTTTCCAAATATTTACCAAATAAAATAAGCGTAATTAATACAGCACTCGTTTCAAAATAAAGGTGTGGCATATGCGTTGAATGATTGAGCCATTTAAACATTTCATAAATGCTATAAAAATAAGCTGCGCTTGTACCTAAAGCGACTAATACATCCATGTTGGCAGAGCCATTTTTTAGATTTTTATAAGCACCTTTATAAAACTGCCAACCAATTATAAATTGTACTGGTGTAGCCAATATGAATTGGAACCAGGGATTCATCAATAGGGAGGGCAAAGGTAAATGGAATAAATGAACCAACATTGTCATCAGTAGTGGTACTGATAATACGATAGAAAAGATTAATTTATGGAACTGTTTCTTCAGTTGTTTATCTTTATTTGAATATTGTTGTTGTCCTTCTTTAACTTCAGCGTCATAACCTAAATTCTGGATTTTAGAAATAAAATCATCACTATTAACGACGCCACGATAATATGTCACAGTTGCTTGTTCTGTAGTCAAGTTAACCGTCGCTTGAACGACACCATCCATTTTATTAAGGACTTTCTCTATACGATTTGAACATGCTGCACATGTCATACCAGAAATAGTTAATTCAATACTGTCTTTTACTACATCGTATCCCAAATGCTGGATTTCGTTGACATAGTCATTAGTTCGGTATTGTCCTTTAAAATCATCAATAGTGGCTTGCTCAGTTGTAACGTTAACTTGAGCTTTAACATCATCCAGTTTGTTTAATTTCTTTTCAATTCTATTGGAACACGCAGCGCATGTCATGCCAGTGATGTCTAAAGTTGTTATTTTGTTTTTATCCATGCGAAATCCTCCGTTTCTATTCACTTTTAATATACCCCCTATAGGTATTTAAGTCAATCGTATGAACTGAGGTATTGTCAGTAAATAGGTAAGAATAACAAAAAGTACAATCCAACCATGCGTAAGACATGAGAATTGTACTTTAATCATCTATATTAACAGCTGATTCGCTGGTATTGTCATTTATATGAGTCATTGGTTTATTAAGTATCTAGAAGAAATCTGATGGAGAGAATTGTTTGATATCAATATCTTTAAGTTGGTTAATATCATAATTGGAAAAGTTCTCTAAAAGTTGTCCATTTTTCATTTGTTGATAGTATTGGTCGGCTTCGTTAATGACATCATGTGTTTGAACTGTTTTAACGACACCTAAGAGGATTAGGACTGCAATAACAGTTTTTAATATCCTTTTCATTATTATCGGCTCCTTTTGGTTTTGATACTATTTATTATAGAAAATAAAGTACTTGAATACATGGGGCTATGGTATTGATGTTACCTCGTACTTCAGTATGATGTTTAAAAATAGGCATGGAAAAAGTATTTAAATCGTTTTGAAAGCAGCTTTATAGGGAAGTTGAATATTGATTAGGAAAGGGGACATGTTATGAATTTATTAGAATTTCATCAACAAATTAAAGGTTATACGCAAAGTAATCAACCTGGTATTGAAGCGGAAATGAAACCTAAGCCAATAGCTGAGTTAAACACATATCAAGCTGCAGGAAAATTAAAAGACAAAGTTGCACTAATAACTGGTGGTGATTCAGGCATTGGACGTGCAGTTGCGATATTATTTGCTAAAGAAGGTGCCAATGTAGCCATTGGTTACTATAATGAGCATCAAGACGCTAAAGATACAGTTCGTCGTTTAGAAGAATTAGGTGTTAAGGCTAAAGCATATGCACATGATTTAAAAGACGAGACACAATCGCAGCAACTTGTGAAAGATGTTGTCGATGATTTTGGTGGACTTAATATCCTAGTTAATAATGGTGGCGTGCAATTTCCTCGAGATCATTTTGAAGAGATTACACCGGAACAAGTGAAAGAGACATTCCAGACAAATATTTTCGGAATGATATTTTTATCTCAAGCAGCAGTACCGTATTTAAATGATGGAGATTCAATTATTAATACGACAAGTGTGACAGCATATAGAGGATCAGGTCACTTGATTGATTATTCAGCGACAAAAGGTGCTATCGTATCATTTACACGTTCATTAGCTACGACATTAATGGAGAAAAATATTCGTGTGAATGCAGTAGCACCAGGCCCCATTTATACACCGTTGATTCCTGCAACATTTGATGAAGAGAAAGTTGAAAATCAAGGCGGTGGTACACCAATGGGGCGTCGTGGTCAACCAGCTGAACTAGCACCATCATATGTATTTTTAGCAACACCTGCAGATAGCTCATATATCACTGGACAGGTGATTCATGTTAATGGTGGAGACTTCATGACCACTTAACAAATAGTTAAACGAATTAAATGATAGGATGACGTAATAAATGACAGAAAAAGAAAAAATGTTAGCACATCAATGGTATGATGCCAATTTCGATTCGGAATTAATCAATGATAGGAAAAAAGCTAAAGATTTATGCTTTGACTATAATCATACAAAACCAAGTCATGAAGACGAAAGAAATGAAATATTAAAGTCACTGTTCCAATCAAATCCTGAAAATATAGATATTGCCATTCCATTTGATACTGATTACGGATGGAATGTGACCTTTGGTGAAAATGTATTTCTTAATACAAATTGTTATTTAATGGATGGTGGAGGTATTACATTTGGTGATAATGTATTTGTAGGTCCCAATTGTGGCTTTTATACAGCGACACATCCATTGAAATATGAAGATAGAAATAAGGGATTAGAATTAGCTGAGCCTATTAGTGTTGGTAGTAATACGTGGTTTGGTGGTAATGTAGTGGTATTACCAGGTGTTACTATCGGCGAAGGTAGTGTGATAGGTGCAGGTAGTGTTGTAACGAAAGATATCCCGCCTAATAGTTTAGCAGTAGGAAATCCATGTAAAGTCATACGTCAAATTGATAATTAATCACATAGTTGTCCATAAGAAGTAAAAGTGGTTCAATGCGTTTGCTTCTTGTGGACTTATTTTATTTCGAGTTGAGGTTGGCGATTTAACTTTCAGAATCAAAAAAATATTAAGGTTTGAATAATCCGCATATTAAATTTTTGAAATATTAAGATTTTTAAATGAAAGCGATTGCAAAAGTGTAACAGTACATAGTAGAATGTAAGAAAGGTTGAGATAAAATGACACTGAAAGACAGTAACATCAATAGGCATTTATCTAGACCTCAATATCATTAAACAAAGGGTTTGAAGAACTCACTTTAATATTTCATAGGGGGTACGCAATAATGGTAGTAGATTTTAAAAATGAACCAGGTATTGATTTTACGGTTCAAGAGAATGTAGATAAATTTAAAGAGACTTTAAAAAAGGTTGAAGGACAACTTGGTCAAGATATTCCATTAGTGATTGATGGTAAAAAAATTAGCAAAAAAGATCAATTTGAATCTATCAATCCAGCCAAAACATCTCAAACTATTGCTAAAGTCTCAAAAGCAACAAAAGAAGATGTAGAAAAAGCATTTCAATCTGCTAACGAAGCATACCAAACATGGAAAAAATGGTCTCATAAAGATCGTGCTGAATTAATGTTACGTGTTGCTGCAATTATTCGTCGTCGTAAAGAAGAGATTTCTGCAGTAATGGTTTACGAAGCGGGTAAACCTTGGGATGAAGCAGTTGGCGATGCAGCTGAAGGTATTGACTTTATTGAATATTATGCACGTTCAATGATGGATTTAGCTGATGGTAAACCAGTATTAGATAGAGAAGGAGAACATAACAAATACTTCTATAAATCAATTGGTACAGGCGTTACAATTCCACCTTGGAACTTCCCATTCGCAATTATGGCTGGTACAACATTAGCGCCAGTAGTAGCAGGGAATACAGTATTATTAAAACCAGCAGAAGATACACCATTAACAGCATATAAATTAATGGAAATTTTAGAAGAAGCAGGATTACCTAAAGGTGTAGTTAACTTTGTACCGGGCGATCCAAAAGAAATTGGTGACTACTTAGTTGATCATAAAGATACGCATTTTGTGACATTCACTGGATCAAGAGCGACAGGTACGCGAATCTATGAAAGAAGTGCAGTAGTTCAAGAAGGACAAACATTCTTAAAACGTGTTATTGCTGAAATGGGTGGTAAAGATGCGATTGTTGTCGATGAAAATATCGATACGGATTTAGCAGCAGAAGCCATTGTTACCTCAGCATTTGGTTTCTCAGGACAGAAATGTTCAGCTTGTTCTAGAGCTATTGTTCATAAAGATGTGTACGATGAAGTTTTAGAAAAAGCAGTTAAATTAACGAAAGCATTATCATTAGGTGATACAACTGGCAACACGTTCATGGGACCAGTGATTAACCAAAAACAATTTGATAAAATTAAAAATTACATTGAAATTGGTAAAGAAGAAGGTAAATTAGAACAAGGTGGCGGCACTGATGATTCTACTGGATACTTCATTGAACCTACTATTTTCTCTGGATTAAAATCTTCAGATCGTATCATGCAAGAAGAAATCTTCGGACCAGTTGTTGGATTTGTTAAAGTGAAAGACTTTGATGAAGCTATCGATGTTGCTAATGATACTGAATATGGTCTAACAGGTGCAGTGATTACAAATAACCGTGAACATTGGATTAAAGCTGTTAATGAATACGATGTAGGTAACCTATATTTAAATCGTGGTTGTACAGCTGCAGTCGTTGGTTATCACCCATTCGGTGGATTCAAAATGTCAGGTACAGATGCCAAAACAGGTAGCCCAGATTACTTATTAAACTTCTTAGAACAAAAAGTCGTTTCTGAAATGTTCTAATTCATATAGTAATTAAAAGATAAGAAACGTTGTTTGAGTCGCTTTATGACTTAAACAACGTTTTTGTTTTTCGTAAAAATTGAGTGAGAAATTAAGTTGTCATAAATTGTTAATAATATTGGATTAAATGATATTGAATATCAAAGGATATAAGTATACGCTTACTTTAATTAATAATGATTATCAATATTATTTGGGGAAGCGTGAGGTAAATGTTAAATATTAAATCAGCACTAAAAAATAAAAAATATAAGATTAAACAAATTGATATCAATAATAAGGACATGATTTATAGATTGAATGCATTTGGTATTCGAGTAGGTTCAGATATTAAAGTGAAACAACGTTGTATGTTCAATGGACCATGTGTGATTGAGATTAGCGGACAACAAGTGAGCATTAGACATTGCGATGC
Organism: Staphylococcus sp. AC872; assembly: GCF_979255425.1. Taxonomy (NCBI): domain Bacteria; kingdom Bacillati; phylum Bacillota; class Bacilli; order Caryophanales; family Staphylococcaceae; genus Staphylococcus; species Staphylococcus sp. AC872. The sequence goes on along the minus strand of NZ_CEEDKW010000001.1, from coordinate 392,775 downwards.
TTGTCAGATAGCTTTGGAGGAATAGGATCATGAGTCAAAGTTATTGTATTTTAGGTAATCCCAATGTCGGTAAGACCTCCCTCTTTAATAATTTAACAGGTTCTTATGAGTATGTAGGTAACTGGAGCGGTGTCACTGTTGAAAAGAAAGTTGGGAAATTAAAGCAAGAATTAGGAACCCTCGTTGATTTACCAGGGACGTATGATTTATCTCCAATATCTAAAGACGAAACAGTTGTGACAAAGTATTTATTGCAAAATGATTATACAGGAATGATTAATATTGTTGATGCGAGCCAACTCAAACGGAATTTGCAGCTAACAATTCAATTATTAGAACTGAATGTGCCAGTGATGATTGGTTTAAATATGATCGATGTATCTGCCAAACGAGGTATTATGATTGATCATGATAAACTGATGCGTCGTTTAAGAGTACCAGTATTACCAGTCATTGCACGTAATGGTAAGGGTACAGCGCATATGCTTGAAGAGTTACAATATTTAGATCAAGCTCAAGTGCCACACTTCAAATTAAACTATGGAACAGAAATAGAAAAAGCTATCAAAGATATTTGTGCATGTTTAAAAGACGGTACTCATTATATGTCGCAGCAAATGCGTTTTATCGCAATTCAATATTTGTTAGATAATGCGCAAATTTGTCAAACGTTAAATCAGACATTGATTCAACAATTAGAACCAATTAAATCAGCACTTTCACAACAACTCACATTATCTATCCGTGATGATATAGAACAAAAACGTAATCAATATATAGAACAAATACTAACAGACGTCGTGACATATCCAGATGAAGAAAAGCAATTCTTCTCATCAAAATTAGATAAAATACTAATTAATAAATATATAGGTATGCCTATTTTCCTAGGTATTATGTGGTTGATATTTCAAATTACTTTTACCTGGATTGGTACACCACTATCTGATCAATTAGATGATTTTATCGGAGGTACTTTAACCGATTGGGTTAAAGCGGGCATGCATCAAATAGGCGTCGTACCATTTTTGCAAGATTTAATTACAGATGGAATCATTGCAGGCGTAGGTTCAGTACTTGTATTTGTACCACAAATTATCGTATTGTTCTTCTTTATTTCATTGCTTGAAGATTCAGGGTATATGGCTAGAATCGCCGTATTAATGGATAAATTAATGGAACATTTTGGCTTAAGTGGTAAAGCATTTATACCAATGATCATTGGTTTTGGATGTAATGTGCCCAGTATTATGGCTGCACGTAGTATAGAAAATGAGAAAGAAAGATTATCGACAATATTAATTGCGCCATTTATGTCATGCTCAGCAAGACTACCCGTCTATGCTTTGTTTGTAGGGGTATTCTTTAAAGAACATCAATCTTTAGTGGTACTCAGTCTATATGTGTTAGGTATTGTCATTGCTCTTATTGCAAGTACTATTTTAACTAAGACCGTCCTTAAAAATAAGCATTCATTATTTATTATCGAGTTACCTACGTATCGAATTCCATCAATTAAAACATTATGGAGAAGTACATGGGAAAAGGCAAAAGGCTTTGTTAAAAAAGCAGGTACATTTATTTTTGGTGGGTCAGTCGTGATTTGGCTTCTAAGTTATGCAGGTCCAGGTGGATTTAATGTCAGTATCGATCAAAGCTTCTTACATATTGTAGGTTCGATTGTAGCTACTGTTCTACATCCATTAGGATTTGGCACTTGGCAAGCAGGTGCAACACTCGTTCCAGGGTTTTTAGCTAAAGAAGTCATTGTTAGTTCAATGGCAATCATTTATTCATCAAGTGAAGGTGGTCTCGTACATGTTTTACAACAACAATTCACACCTTTATCAGCGTATGCCTTTATGATTTTTATATTATTATATATTCCATGCCTATCAACAGTAGCGACGATTCGTAAAGAAACATATTCAATTAAATGGACATTATTTTCAATGATTTATCCATTAGCAACAGCTTATATTCTAGCACTAGCATTTTATCAAATTGCTAGATTAATCGTTTAAGGAAGTGGCGTAATGACAATTATCATTAATATTTTGATATTTTTAGCAATATTCGGCTATACAGTATATGTATTAATTAAACACTTCAAACAATCCAAGTCTGGACAATGCGGCTCATGTAGTTCTAAATGTCATTGTGATGATCAAATTAAAAGCACCCAAAGTAAAATTTTTAAATGAAAAAGTTCAATATCTGATTTTTAATATATTAAGAAATGATTGATTAAATATTAATTTACTAGAAAAATGATTAAAACTTTTAAATAGTGATATATAGTCAATAAGCAGAAAATTAAAAAACTATTGGGGGATTTTAATCATGAAAGGTAGTAAGAAATTAAATCAGTTATTAGAAGACAATGAGAAGAAGTTAAAGAAATTATTTAAATATGATAAGAAAGAGGCATTGTCATTCACGAAAGAAGATAGAGAAAAAGTCGAGGATCAGTTTGGTATATATGTGATATTCGATGGCAAAAAACCTGTCTTTGTAGGCCAAACTGGTGGTTATTCAACTGGATATAAACCGATTCAAAAGGATTTAAATAGCAAATTAGCGCAATATAATTCTAAATCTGATAGTGGCACAACCAAATTTAGACGAGAACTTGCGAAAAGTAAGAAAAAAGATACATCAGATTTAAAAGGTGTAACTGCAGAAGAATACGGATTAACTTTCCAATATATTAAAGTCAAAGATGAACCAGCATTTATTAATATTTTAGAAATTTTAGCTTTAGAATATGCGAAACAAGAAAATATGAAGTTATACAATTTTCAATAATTAGTAGAATTCAGAATATCAAGCGATGGAATGAATAAAGACTAAAGGTGACAGAACCTTTAGTCTTTATTGTTAGTATTTTGATTCAAGTCTTTTAAATATTGTTTATGATAAAAGTTGGCGAGTTTCAAATCATGGACGAAAGAGATGACAGGTCTTATCGTCATTTGTATACTACCAATAACAAAGAGAACTGTTCCAATTGTTACGGTTTTATCGCTAAAGAATAAGAAACTACCAACTAAAAAGACAAGTCCTAATACGATATCATTAACTTGATAAATGGCTTTATAAAAGTTAGTGATTTGATTCGCATGTGCTTCAGTGGCTTTGCTATTAAGTTGGTTATTTGTATTGAAATGTAAATCAACATCATTAGGATGCTTTTTCACAATCATCACCCCCAATTGATTATATAATGGTAGTCATTTTCAAACAACTTGAAATAGAAATAGACGGAATTTGGAGTGATCATAATGGAATATAATTGCTTTTATCAATCCCCAGTTGGCCAATTAGAATTGGTCAGTGATGGTCAAAATTTAACTCAATTATTATTTAGTAATCAACAACAACCAACTGAAAGAGTAAACAAAGCATCGTTACCAATATTTAAACAAGCAAGATCCTGGCTAGATACGTATTTTAAGGGAGAACGTCCACAAGAAACTATTCCTGTTCAACCATCAGGAACAGCATTCCAACAATATGTGTGGGAAGAATTGAACCAAATAGAATATGGTGAATTAACGACGTATGGTGATATAGCTCAACGTATTGCTAAGAAAATGAATAAAGATAAGATGTCAGCACAAGCAGTAGGTGGTGCTGTAGGTAGTAATCCGATATCAATTATTATCCCATGTCATCGCGTAGTTGGAAAAAATGGTAGCTTGACAGGGTATGGTGGGACGTTGCCTAATAAAATCAAATTATTAGAAATAGAAAATATAGACATGACGCATTTATTTACACCGAAACACACAACAAAGCCATAATAAAAAGCCTAGATGTGGACATCAATGATGATGGTCCGATACATCTAGGCTTATTTATATTAAAAAACGATGTGATATTTCTGATAAAGTTTATTCTGGAACGTGATATTCACGAATATTGTCATTGATTGCTTTTAAATAGAAGATCGATTGATCATTTTCAACTTTATCTTGTTGTTCATCAAATTCTAATTCATCAAAACGTTTAAAGAATGTTTCGTAGTCTTCAACTGACACTTCATTGCGTTGTTTTAACGCAGATTGATGACCTTCTATATCTAAGTGATTTTGATAACCATCTACTACATTAGCGCTAAAGAATTCACCTACTGAACCTGAACCGTAACTAAATAGTCCAATCGTTTGTCCACTTGAAAGCTTATGATTTTCTAATAATGAAATAAGACTTAAATATAATGAACCAGTGTAAATATTACCTACATAGCGATTGTAATAAACCGCATCTTCATAACCTGCTCTTAAACGTTCTTGAGTTGTTTCATCAGCGTCATCAATAATTGATTCTAATGCTTTTTTACCCATTTTTGTAAATGGTACATGGAAACATAATGATTCGAAATCAGCTAATGATTTATTTTCGCGTTTAGCATATTCGTTCCAACTATGTTGGAATGAGCGTATATAAGCATCTTTAGATAATGCGCCATCAACTAATGGATAAGCATGGCCTGTTGGTCTCCAGAAGTCATAGACGTCTTCTGTATAAGCGACAGCATCGTCATTAAGTTGTAAGATGCTAGGATTGTGTGAAATCATCATGGCTACGGCACCAGCGCCTTGTGTAGGTTCCCCACCAGATTGTAAGCCATAACGTGCAGTATCACTTGCAATAACTAATACCTTTTCTTCTGGACGATTTGCAAGATAATCTTTAGCTAATTGAATGGCAGGTGTAGCAGCATAACAAGCTTCTTTCATCTCAAAGCAACGTGCAAAAGGTTGAATACCTAGTAAATGATGCACTTGAACGGCTGCAGCTTTAGCTGAATCAATTGCAGATTCAGTTGCAACAATAACCATACCGATTTTCTTTTTATCTTCGTCTGTTATAATATCTTTAGCAGCATTTGCTCCCATTGATACGATGTCTTGATTGACTGGACTTACAGCCATTTCCGTTTGGCCAATGCCAATTAAAAATTTATTTGGGTCAACTTGGCGTGCTTCTGCAAGCTTTGCCATGTCTACATAAAATTTGGGTACATAAAAGTTAATTTTATCTATACCTATGTTCATAAGGCGTACATCCTTTCAGTTTTAAAAGTAGCATTAGTATCATACCAAAATAATTTAGTGATATACAATGAATATAACAGATTTTAATCTCAATGTATAACAGTTATGTAAGCGTTTTAATAATTGCTTTAAATAGCTTATTGAATCAAGTAGAAATTAAAAAACATAGTGAGCAATGTTGTTATAATTTAAAAATTTTAGAATGTTTTATAAGATTGAGGAAACATATAGACAGTATCATCTAAAAACGCTGACGCCTTTATGGATCATATATTTCAAGTTTTTAGATGAATGTAAACACGTTTGAATGCGAGTAGCGATGATAACTAAAAATGTTAAATAAAGGAGAAGCACAAATGAAAAAGTTAGACAAAGGGTTCCGACATCTTTCACGAGAAGATAAATTAGAACAATTAGAGTCATATGGTTGGTTATCTAGTGACAATCATGACATTCTTTTAAATCATCCACTGATAGATGAAGATATTGCAAATAGTTTAATAGAAAATGTAATTGGACAAGGTACTTTACCGGTGGGATTATTACCCGAAATTATAGTTGATGATCAACCTTATGTGGTACCAATGATGGTAGAAGAACCATCCGTAGTAGCAGCTGCAAGTTACGGGGCTAAATTAGTAAACAATACTGGTGGATTTAAAACTGTTTCAAGTCAACGATTAATGATTGGACAAATTGTATTTGATGGCGTGACAGATACGGAAAATCTATCACAAGCCATTCAAGATAAAGAAGCACAAATCCATCAAATAGCAGATGAAGCATACCCATCTATTAAAGCTAGAGGTGGCGGTTATCAAAAGATTGAAATAGATTCATTCCCAAAACAGCAATTGCTATCACTTAAAGTATATGTTGATACTAAAGATGCGATGGGTGCTAATATGTTAAATACAATTTTAGAAGCGATTACAGCACACCTAAAAAATGAATTCCCAGATAAAGATGTATTAATGAGCATATTATCAAATCATGCTACTGCGTCAGTAGTTAAGGTGCAAGGTGAAATAGACATCAAAGATCTTAATAAAGGTGGACGTGATGGTGAAGCGGTCGCTCGTAGAATGGAACGCGCTTCAGTATTAGCACAAGTAGATATCCACAGAGCGGCAACACATAATAAAGGTGTAATGAATGGTATACATGCAGTCGTTTTAGCAACAGGTAATGATACACGTGGTGCAGAAGCCAGTGCACATGCATATGCAAGTCGAGATGGTCAATATAGAGGCATTGCGACTTGGAAATATGATCAAGAACGTCAACGTCTTATCGGTACAATTGAAGTACCAATGACACTTGCAATAGTGGGCGGCGGTACGAAAGTATTACCAATAGCTAAAGCATCACTTGATTTATTGAATGTTAAGTCTGCACAAGAATTAGATCATGTTGTGGCAGCAGTTGGTTTGGCACAAAACTTCTCAGCATGCAGAGCCCTTGTATCGGAAGGGATTCAACAAGGTCATATGAGTTTGCAGTATAAATCATTAGCTATTATCGTAGGTGCAAAAGGTGATGAAATTGCACAAGTAGCAGATGCACTTAAACAAGAAGACAAAGCCAATTCAGCAAAAGCAAAAGCCATTTTAGAACAAATAAGACAAGATCAATAAATATAAATAAAAGGACATTGTTTGCAAACTCAATTGCAGTACCAATGTCCTTTTTATATCTTTAATAAATGTAGTTATAATTACGAGCAGATGCTTTACTTATAATTCGCGTCCCATACCCATATGGACGATTATAATTGTATTCTGATATTTTGATATTGCCGTTATTATATATTCTTTCTACTACGGCAACATGTCCGTAATAACCTGCTGTTGATTGCATAACAGCATATCGTCTTGGTGTATGACCAGTAGCATACCCAGAACGTCTTGCGTTGTAATACCAATTTTTCGCATTTCCCCATCGATTAGAAACAGGTTTACCTAATTGTGCACGACGTTGATAAGCCCACCATGTACATTGACCTTTGTTGTAATAATTTTTATATGAAGCTGCTTCTGACACGTGTGTCTGTTCAGCTGTTTGATAAGCAATAGTTCCAGTTAACAAGATTCCAGTAGCGATTATGACACGAGATAATAATTGTTTTAGTTTCATTGTTTTCTCCCAAAAATCGTTTTTTTATTTAGTAACCGTATTCATAATAGATGTAAAAAAGATAGAATACAACATTAGAAACGAATTATACAAGTAACTGTAACGCTACTGAAATAAAAATAGGGTATTTGTAATAATATTTATATTTGTATGCAATTTTCATCATTTTACATTAGATTTATAAGTATAAAAAAACTGCCAATAAAGTACGAAACTTTATTAGCAGCGTTCGACGTCATTTAAGACGTTTTCGAGATGATAGACTCCATGTATTCATTATGTTAGATGAATGCTAAATAACAATTAACATAGATCATACATTAGTGAATTGGTTGAAGACTGACAATGCTCTTTTAACAATCGTCATTGATAAGTCTTCAGGACACGGATTAGTTCGAAAATATGACAATATTTCACTTTGGCTCTTCACTTGTCTAGGAAAATTGTTATCTTGATTAATCCAATCAACCAATTCGCCTAATGGTGTGTCATCACCAAGAAAATTTTGCATAAATTCGTAAAAGCTCAATTCCTCACCTCGAATAATCAATTTGAGCCAGATTAAATTATAACATAGTTAACAGAGTGACATGCGATAAATGGCTAAATAAAAATACAGTAATGTGTATACTAATGTTTCATACATATAAAAATAAGTGATATTGTATAATAAAAGAAACAGTTTTTGAATGGGTGAGTTGCGTGGATATTAAACATATGAAATATTTTGTTGAAGTTGTGAGGCAAGGCGGAATGACTAATGCATCGAAGTCTTTATTCATAGCTCAACCTACTATTAGTAAGGCAATTAAAGATATTGAAGGTGAGATGGCAGTACCGTTGTTTGATAGAGAGAAGAGGCAACTTGTATTAACAGATGCAGGCCAGATCTTCTTTAATAAATGTAAGGAAATCATTGCACTTTATGAAAACTTGCCATCTGAAATCAATAGTTTATATGGATTGGAAACAGGTCATATGGATATAGGGCTTTCAGCAGTCATGAACATGCAGACTTTAATTGATATGATTGGTGATTTTCATCAACATTTTCCCAATGTAACATTTAACTTTGTGGAGAACGGTGGAAAATACATTGAACAGCAACTATTAAATGATGAATTGGATTTTGGTATTACAACATTACCTGTTGATCAACAACGATTTGAAGCCATTGCTTTAAATAAAGAATCGTTATGTGTAGTTATCCATCATGAACATCCTTTAGCACAACACCAATCTGTGAAAATGAAAGAATTAATTCAAGAGGACTTCATATTATTTAACGATGATTTCTATTTAAATGATAAAATTATGGAAATAGCTAAAAATGCAGGTTTTATACCCAATATGGTCTCTCAAATTTCGCAATGGAACGTCATTGAAAATTTAATCAGTAATCAACTTGGCATCGCTATATTACCTTATTCTATTACGCAACTCATGAATGAAAATGTACGTGTGCTAAATATTGAAGATGCGTATGTAGACTGGGAGTTAGGTATTGTTTGGAATAAAGGGAAACGATTAAGTTATGCAGCAAATAAATGGATTGATTATTTAAGAGAACGCTTAGGGTAAGAGCGTAATAAAGTTCCAATGATATCAATTTTATGAAAGTTGAAATACAAAGATAGCGTAGAGTTCTCCCGTTAACGCGGGGGGACTTTTTACATTACTTTTAAGATAGCGCTTCCATAGATTTAAGGAATGTTTAATATTCGAAAAATGTATTTTAATAATAGAAAGATGGAGACTATAATTACAAGTATCACTAAAAAATTGTTGTAACAATTTGGACAAATTTTTTAGAAGGGATAGATCGCATGCATAAGGTGAGAGATTTACTACAACTTTTTGTACAAATCATTCTTATATTACTTATTTCATACATCGGTACCGAAGTGCAGCGCTTATTACACATTCCTTTAGCAGGTAGTATTGTTGGCCTACTCATGTTTTATCTATTGTTACAGTTTAAAATCATTCCTGTATCATGGGTAGACGAAGGTGCAAACTTTCTATTAAAAACAATGGTGTTTTTCTTTATCCCGTCTGTAGTTGGCGTGATGAATGTAGCATCAGATATTACACTAAACTACATATTGTTCTTCTTAATTATTATTTTAGGAACATGTTTAGTGGCATTATCTTCAGGCTATATTGCTGAAACGCTAGTGAAAAGAGATGATGTTGGAAAAGGAACGGATGAGTTATGACGAATATATTACAAGCTACTATCATGATTCTGCTGACGATTGTGGTATATATCATAGCTAGAAGACTACAAGATCGATACAACAATCCTTTTCTGAACCCTGCATTAATTTCATCGATACTCATTATAGCGATTCTGCTTATGTTTGGCGTTAGTTATAAAGGTTACATGAAAGGTGGGGAATGGATAAACCATATTTTAAACGCAACAGTCGTTTGTTTGGCTTATCCCCTCTATCAAAATAGACAGAAGATAAAGAAATATCTATTTGTGATTTTCACGAGCGTGTTAACTGGTGTAGTACTTAATTTTATGTTAGTATACGTAACGTTGAAAATCTTTGGCTATTCCAAAGAAACCATTGTAACAATGCTACCAAGGTCTATTACGGCAGCCGTAGGGATAGAAGTATCCAATGAACTTGGTGGTACAGATACGATTACAGTGCTCTTTATAATAGCTACAGGGTTAATAGGCAGCATTCTAGGTTCAATGCTATTGCGTATGGGAGGCTTTCAGTCATCTATCGCGAGAGGCTTAACATATGGTAACGCTTCTCATGCTTTCGGTACGGCAAAAGCACTAGAATTAGATATAGAATCAGGCGCATTTAGTTCTATTGGTATGATATTAACTGCAGTAATCAGTTCGATTTTAATACCAATTCTTATTTTATTGTTCTATTAAAGGGAAGAAACTCATATAAATAGAAAGGGAGGCTATTTGAAAAAATGGCAAAAATCAAAGCAAATGAAGCATTAGTTAAAGCATTACAAGCATGGGACATCGATCACTTATACGGAATCCCAGGAGATTCAATCGACGCAGTAGTAGACTCTTTACGTACAGTTAGAGATCAATTCAAATTCTATCACGTACGTCACGAAGAAGTAGCAAGTTTAGCTGCTGGTAGTTATACAAAAATCACAGGTAAAATTGGGGTAGCATTAAGTATTGGTGGTCCTGGTTTAGTTCACTTATTAAATGGTATGTATGACGCTAAAATGGATAGCGTTCCTCAATTGATTATTTCTGGTCAAACAAACGATAGTCTTTTAGGTACAGGTGCGTTCCAAGAAACTAACTTATCTAAGTTATGTGAAGATGTAGCGGTTTACAATCACCAAATTCAAAAAGGCGACAATGTATTTGAGGTTGTTAACGAAGCAATCCGTACTGCTTATGAGAAAAAAGGTGTAGCTGTTGTTATCTGCCCTAACGATCTTTTAACTCAAAACATTAAAGATACAACTGATAAACCAGTTAACACAACTAAACTAAAAGCAATTGCACCTAAATTCAAAAACATCAAAAAAGCTGCTAAATTAATCAATAAAAGTAAAAAACCAGTTGTACTTTTCGGTGTTGGTGCACAACATGCGAAAGATGAATTACGCGAATTTGTAGAAATGGCTAAAATCCCAGTTATTCACACATTACCAGCAAAAGCAATTATTGCTGATGATCACCCATATAACTTAGGTAACCTAGGTCAAATTGGTACTAAAGCATCTTATCAAACAATTCAAGATGCAGATTTATTAATCATGATTGGTACTAACTTCCCATTCGTTAAATATTTACCTAAGAAAAATATTAAAGCGATCCAAATAGATACTAAAGAAGAAAACATCAGTCACCGTTTCGACATCAATGTTGGTATCTTAGGCGACAGTAAAATTGCGTTACAACAATTAACTGAAAATATTAAACATGTTGCTAAACGTCCATTCTTAGACAAAGCATTAGATCGTAAAGCTGTTTGGGATAAATGGATGGAACAAGACTTAAACAACAATAACTCACCATTACGTCCAGAACGTTTAATGAAAGCAATCAATGATAACTTAAAAGAAGATGCAATTGTATCTGCAGATGTTGGTACATCAACTGTATGGTCAACACGTTACTTAAACTTAGGTGTTAATAATAAATTCATCATCTCAAGTTGGTTAGGTACAATGGGTTGTGCACTTCCAGGTGCTATGGCATCTAAAATTGCATACCCAAATCGTCAAGCTGTAGCTATTGCTGGTGACGGTGCATTCCAAATGGTTATGCAAGACTTTGCAACAGCAGTTCAATACGATTTACCATTAACAATTTTCGTATTAAACAATAAACAATTAGCGTTCATTAAATATGAACAACAAGCTGCTGGTGAATTAGAATATGCCATTGATTTCTCTGATATGGATCACGCTAAATTCGCTGAAGCTGCAGGCGGTAAAGGTTATACAGTTAGAGACGTTAGTCGTTTAGATGATATTGTAGAAGAAGCTATGTCACAAGACGTACCAACTATCGTTGACGTACATGTAGACCCTAACGCTGCACCATTACCAGGTAAAATTGTTAACGCAGAAGCACTTGGTTATGGTAAATGGGCATACAGATCTATCACTGAAGATAAACACTTAGACTTAGATCAAATCCCACCAATCTCAGTAGCAACTAAACGTTTCTTATAATATAAATAGAAGCAAAGTTCATAAACTCAGCCAAAATAACTTGGCTGAGTTTTTTTGGAATTCCTATTGTAAACGCTTAAACAAATGTGTATACTATATTTAAATTTAATAAAACATTTGCGTGTTACTGGTTAAGCAGGCATGAGCAAACAGGTGATCATTTAATATGGTCTTGTTTGTTCATGCCATTTTTTATGTGCATGCGAGTGATTACAATATGAGAGGAATGTTTTTACATGTTTAAAAAGCTCTTTGGGCAATTGCAACGTATAGGTAAAGCATTAATGCTACCTGTCGCAATTTTACCGGCAGCTGGGATTTTACTTGCATTTGGGAATGCAATGCATAATGAACAGTTAGTCAAAATTGCACCATGGTTAACAAACCATGTATTTGTCATGATTTCTTCTATCATGGAAGCAGCAGGGCAAGTTATCTTTGATAATTTACCATTATTATTTGCAGTCGGAACAGCACTTGGATTAGCTGGAGGAGATGGCGTAGCAGCGTTAGCAGCGCTAGTTGGATATTTAATTATGAACGCAACAATGGGTAAATATTTAAATATTACAATTGATGATATCTTCTCTTATGCAAAAGGCGCTAAAGAATTAAGTCAAGCAGCAAAACAACCTGAATATGCACTTGTGTTAGGTATTCCAACCTTACAAACGGGTGTGTTTGGCGGTATTATCATGGGGGCAGTAGCCGCATGGTGTTATAACAAGTATTATAATATTACATTGCCAGCATTTTTAGGATTCTTTGCAGGTAAACGTTTCGTACCAATCGCAACATCAGTAGCTGCAATTATTGTAGGTATTGTATTAAGTTGGATATGGCCACCTATTCAAACGGGATTAAATGACTTATCTAACTTCTTACTAACGAAGAACTTAGTATTAACAACATTTATTTTCGGGGTTATAGAACGTTCATTAATTCCATTTGGATTGCATCATATTTTTTATGCACCATTCTGGTTCGAGTTTGGCCATTATACAAACCATGCTGGAGAACTTGTACGTGGTGACCAACGTATTTGGATGGCGCAATTAAAAGATGGCGTACCATTTACTGCAGGAACATTTACAACTGGTAAATATCCATTCATGATGTTTGGTTTACCGGCTGCTGCATTTGCAATTTATAAAAATGCACGTCCAGAACGTAAAAAAATCGTTGGTGGTTTAATGCTATCAGCAGGTTTAACAGCATTTTTAACAGGTATAACAGAACCGCTTGAGTTCTCATTCTTATTTGTAGCACCATTATTATATGCGATTCATGTCGTATTAGCAGGATCTTCATTCTTAATCATGCATTTATTAGACGTAAAAATCGGTATGACATTCTCAGGTGGATTTATCGACTATGTATTATTCGGTTTATTAAACTGGGACAGAACGCATGCATTACTTGTGATTCCAGTTGGTATCGTGTACGCGGTCGTGTATTACTTCTTATTCGACTTTGCTATCCGTAAATTTAACTTAAAAACACCGGGTAGAGAAGATAAAGAACAAGAGGTCAGAGATTCAAGTGTCGCTAAATTACCATTTGATGTGTTAGACGCAATGGGTGGTAAAGATAATATCAAACATTTAGACGCATGTATTACACGTTTAAGAGTTGAAGTAAATGATAAAGCTAAAGTAGATGTTCCAGGATTAAAAGCTTTAGGTGCTTCTGGTGTACTTGAAGTTGGTAATAACATGCAAGCGATTTTTGGTCCAAAATCAGACCAAATTAAACATGATATGGCGAAAATTATGAATGGTGAAATCACTAAACCAAGTGAAACGACTGTGACAGAGGAAGACTCTGAAGAGCCAGTTCATGTAGAAGATATTAAAGAAACAGAAATTTACGCACCAGGTGTTGGTCAAATTTTTCCATTATCTGACGTACCTGATAAAGTATTTTCAGAAAAAATGATGGGCGACGGTGTTGGATTTATTCCTGAAAAAGGAGAAATTGTAGCACCATTCGATGGTACTGTTAAAACAATCTTCCCAACAAAACATGCAATTGGTTTAGAATCAGATACAGGTATTGAATTATTGATTCATATCGGTATTGATACAGTTAAACTAGATGGAGAAGGTTTCGAAAGTTTAGTTAAAGCAGATGATAAAGTAACACAAGGACAACCGTTAATGAAAGTGAACTTAGCATATCTTAAAGAACATGCACCAAGTGTTGTAACACCATTAGTAATTACTAATTTAGGTGATCAAACATTAACAGTTGAAAAGACAAGCAGTGTTGAACCAAGCCAACGCATTATGAAAGTTAAATAAATATATTAAAAACCTGACTGTTTTAGATACAGTCAGGTTTTTTAAATTCATCAAATATAATTAAGCTTCTGTGATATCATTTTCGATTAATAATTTAATCGCTTTATGATCTGTAGCATTTCTAAATAAATCATATGCATTTTCAATATCGCTTAATTTACTATAATGTGTCACTAATTGTTCTGGTTGGATGATTTTACTTTTAAGTGCTTCTAAAAGTTCTTCTGTAGTATTACCAGAAACTAATCCAGTTGAAACGTTGATGTTTTTAATCCATAATTTGTCGATATCAAATTGAACAGGTAAACCATGAACACCTACATTAGCGATTGTACCGTCAACGCCAATGAGTTTTTGACATAAATCAAATGTTTGTGGAATACCAACAGCTTCGATTGCTACATCAACACCACGATGATTAAGTTTGTATACTTTTTGAATCGCTTGTTCAACGTTACTTGAATTAATCGTATGTGTAGCACCTAATGATTTAGCAGTTTCTAAACGGTTGTCATCTAAATCAATCATAATAATTTTAGAAGGTGAATAGAATTGAGCAGTTAATAATGTCGCTAATCCGACTGGTCCAGCACCCACAATGGCCACTGTACTACCAGGTTTTACTTTTCCTTTTAACACACCAATTTCGTATCCAGTAGGTAAAATATCTGAAAGCATTACAAGTGCTTCATCAGGTAATGATTGAGGCGCGTGATATAAAGAGTTATCAGCAAATGGTACTTTGACATATTCAGCTTGTGTACCATCAATTAAGTGGCCTAAAATCCATCCACCATCGTTCTCACAATGCGCATAAATGCCTTTTTTACAATAGTAGCATTTACCACAAGAAGAAACGGCAGAAACAATAACCTTATCGCCAACTTTAAAATTGTTCACATTAGATCCTACTGATTCTACAATACCAATACCTTCATGACCTAGTGTAGTATTTTCAGGTACTTCAGGTGTATCTCCTTTAATAATGTGTAAGTCAGTACCGCAAATTGTCGTTTTAACCATACGAATAATGGCGTCAGTACTTTCTGTAATAACAGGTTTTTCCTTATCGATTAATTGTGCCACACCAGGCTTTGCATAGTTATAGGCTTTCATATAAATCCCTCCAATGATATTGTGAATTATTTCACAAATATTATACCACAAAATAAAGAATAATAATTTAATATCAAAAAATATAGAAGGAAAATTATAAAACTCTTTACCTATAAATGCACAATTATTTATAAACTTCAAAGTTTTTAAACAATGAAATTATAGATTAAATAGCGTAAAATAGAATTGAACATAGATATAAAGGAGTTATGAGTAATGGATACAAATGAAGGGAAATTAGTGGTAGATACTGAAATAGAAGTCAATGGCTACGATATTGATGCAATGGGGATTGTGAGCAATATCGTTTTTATTAAATGGTTTGAAGACTTACGTACGATTTTTATCAATCAATATATGAATTATTCTGAAATGATGACACAAGGTATTTCGCCTATATTAATGAAAACAGAAGTAGATTATAAAGTACCTGTGACGATACATGATCGTCCAAGAGCACGTTGTTGGATGATCAAAGCGAGTAAAATGAAATGGATTTTTAAATTTGAAATCGCAACTAACGAAAAAGTTCACTGTATTGGCTATCAAACGGGTGGCTTTTATGATTTAGAAAAACAAAAGATAACAAAATTGCCACAAGTTTTCCAAGATATCTTAAAATAGAGTGGAAGTTGATTGACGAGAGTGAACTGCATACCTTATGATATATACCAATTTTAAGGCAAGAGGGTGTATGGTATGGTTGAATCAATTCGTGATGTAGCCCAATTTAAAACATTAATTAATACAAAACCTTTAGTAGTGATACATGTAATGAGAGAACATTGTAGTGTTTGTCATGCTGTTTTACCACAATTGAAGGATATATTAGACACGTCATATCCAAAAGTGACATTGGCAATTATAAACCAAAGTGAAGTACCCGAGATTGCAGGAGAGCTAACTATTTTTACAGTACCTGTTGATTTAATATTTATGAATGACAAAGAAATGCATAGACAAGGTAGATTTATTGATATGCAGTCATTCGAAAGACAATTAGCTATAATGTATGAACAAATAGATGATTAAATAAGAAAATGATGAAGGTGCCTCAAATTGATGACTCAATTTGGGGCTCTTTTTTATGGAAAACCAATATGAATTTAGCCCGAGTTGTTGGGGCATAGATATGATAAATGTTATGATAAAAAACGTGTGAAAATTTTAGATAGTATTATGATATGGCGTTATTAATCATTATTTAACATGTTTAAAGCTAACATTTAATAAAAGAAAAACAATCGTGATTAAAAAGTTTATGGCACCTATGTATACTTTTCAGCGCCTATTAATATGCTTTTAAATATTTTTTGTGTAATAAGGAGGCTCAAATGGAAAAACATTCTCGTAGTTATCATATTAAAAATACTATTTTTTGCTTATTAGGTACATTGTTAATTGCACTTGGAGTTAACTGTTTTGTTATTCCAGGGAATTTAGGTGAAGGTGGTGCTATCGGTATGTCTTTAGTGCTGAAGTATACACTTGGTTTATCACCGGCACTAACATCTTTCGTCATCAACGCCTTTTTAATAATTATCGGTTGGAAGTATTTAAGTAAAACAACAGCCATATATACAGTCATTACTATTACTGCAAGTTCCATTTTCTTGGATTTAACAAAGTCTTTAAGTTTAGGAATCGATGAAAACTTTATTAATGCGGTATTTGCAGGTGTATTTATTGGCGTAGGTTCAGGACTAGTCATCGCTTCTAGAAGTACGCTAGGTGGTACATCGGTTATTGCACGAATTATTAGTAAATATTCCGAAGTAAAAACATCGCAAGCGTTATTTATTCTAGATGCACTTGTCGTATTATCATTCTTAATCGTATTACCAGTGACTAATGTGCTGTATACGATTGTGATGTTGTTCATTGTCGAGAAAGCAATGGCATTTGTCGTTGAAGGTTTCAATCCTAAAAAAGCGGTAACCGTTATTTCTGATCACAATAAAGAGATTAGTTCTGAAATATACCAAGCGACTGGCAGAGGTTCAACATTATTAGATGGTAAAGGCGCTTATCAACTTGATAATACCGATATATTATACGCGGTAGTATCTCAAACACAAATAGCGACAGTTAAAAAGATTGTCAATCGTTATGACGACCAAGCCTTTTTAGTTATCCATGATGTTAGAGATGTTTTAGGTAACGGCTTTATGAATATCAAATAATAGGACGTGATGAGCGTTTTTAAGACCAATCACAAGAAATTGTTATATGATAGTAGTAAAGAATATAGGAGGTGCATGTCATTGTTTAAAAGAGCACTTGCTGTAATTAGCTCAACTGTTTTAGGAAGTATATTATTTGCTAAAGTTAAAGAAAAAAGAAGTTACCGTAGTTTTGTGCAGGAGAAAATGATGCGATTGAATGGTATGAAAAAGTCATTCGATAATGTTGAAGGTGCGAAAAAAGCACTTGAACGAACTAAAGAAGAAACGGCTGGTAAATACGGTGGTACACCGTATGAATTTAAACATCATGTGAAGATAAGAGATTATTATGGTTCACTTGTTTATATTGTTAATGATCAAAGCGACCGTAAGCAAGAAACGGTATTGTATATACACGGAGGTGCTTGGTTCCAAGATCCATTGCCATATCACTTCGAATTTATCGATTTACTTGCCGGAACGTTAAATGCCAAAGTGGTAATGCCGGTCTATCCGAAAGTGCCGCATAGAGATTATGTGACAACAGATGTATTGTTGCATCATTTATACCAAAACATACTGCAAAAAGTTGATGATGTTGAACAAATAGTGATAATGGGAGATTCTGCAGGTGGTCAAATTGCTTTATCATTTGCACAGTCTTTAAAAGAAAAACAATTACCTCAACCAGGACACATTGTTCTTTTATCACCAGTACTAGATGCTACATTTAGTAATCCAGAAGCCAAGAAGTATGAACAGGAAGACCCTATGTTAGGTATAGAAGGTAGTAAATATTTAGCTACATTATGGGCAGGCGATACGCCTTTAGAGGATTATAGAATCTCACCTATTAATGGGGAGATAGAAGGACTCGGTCATATTACGATTGTGATAGGTACAAAAGAAACGTTGTATCCTGATGCACTCAAACTCTCTCATATGCTCAATGACAAAGGCATTGCACATGACTTTATACAAGGCTATAATCTGTTTCATATTTATCCTATTTTTCCGCTACCAGAACGCGAGCGTTTCTTAAAGCAACTTCAAGAAATCATAAAAAAATAACCCTATGCCAAATTACTTTTGCTAGGGTTTGTTTGGAATATAACAGCGAATTCATTTATCAGTATGTTTGATAATTTGAATTCGCTGTTTTGTTATCTATATGTTCATTTTGATGCTTACTATTGTCATTTGTATCTACATTTTTATAATTTGTTGCTGTATATGAATGAGATTTTGATGAAGCTTCTTCATTTTTTAGAGAAGTGTTGACGGCTTCATCGCTATTACGAGTTTTATTGTTTATCTTCGTATGATCTGTATCTAATACAGAATTAGTCATGTCTTTCCCTTGTAAACTCCCAATTAGAATGAATGATAAGTATAAAGTTGTCACAATTAAGATAATCGCCAAATAAATACCGATAGCGAATTTAACTGACTTTTGCATTCTTCTCCTCCTAAGGTCTGAGTAACTACACTCTTAATGTAACACTTAATTTTTAAGATAGTGTAAATTCCTAGTAAAAAATATATAACTTAAGCAAATGTTGGCACAAACACGTGCATCTATTGATATTGCTAATAATGTAAGCTTATCTGTTAAATCACGAACTATACCTTTACATTCCTTTACATATTTTTAATCTTTGATTAATAGAATTAAAACTGAGTCAATAACCAAATGATAGGCTACTACTAGTAAGTAGTAGATTAAGCATTTTCGACAAAGAATTTTAAGCTAATATTTAAAATATATTGACTTTTAATTAATAACTTTTATAGACTTTATAGTGATGGAAACGTTTGAATAATTTGTATTTATCTTATTTTATTTAAATGTAAATCTACATGTATTGTTCCATTTATAATTCAATATACATAGAAAAGAGAGGGATTACAGCGTGATTCTCATAATAGTATGTGTCGTGTTGATTCTATGGCTAGGCATTAAGGAGAAAAACCGCCATGCGAATCGACTTAAGAAAATCCCTATACGTATCAACATTAATGGTATTCGAGGTAAATCAACAATAACTCGAATGGCGTATAGTGTGCTTAGAGAAGACCACTATAG
Organism: Staphylococcus sp. AC872; assembly: GCF_979255425.1. Classification (NCBI taxonomy): domain Bacteria; kingdom Bacillati; phylum Bacillota; class Bacilli; order Caryophanales; family Staphylococcaceae; genus Staphylococcus; species Staphylococcus sp. AC872. The sequence continues at coordinate 373,217 of NZ_CEEDKW010000001.1, read as the reverse complement.
AGTCATAGGGAAGACAACAGGAACTGACGCAAGAATGATGTACTGGTTTACCCAAAAAGAGTACCCAGTGATTAGAAAACCTCAAGGCGCCAATATTGGTGAGCAACGTGATATCATTCGTAAAGTTGTTAAACAAAAGGCGAATGCACTTGTTAACGAATGTATGGCTGTTAATCCAGATTATCAAATTACTTTCCAAAAGGATTTAGTAAAAGCGAATATTGGCGTTATTGTCAATGTTATGGAAGACCACATGGATGTGTTAGGTCCAACATTACAAGATGTTGCTCAATCATTCACGGCAACTATTCCATATAAAGGTAAATTAGTAGTAATGAAAGATGAATTTACAGAATTTTTCGCTAAAGAAGCCAAAAAGCGTAAAACAGAATTAATCGTTGTGGACAAAGAGCAAATACCAGAGTCTTACTTAAGAAAGTTTGATTATTTAGTTTTTCCAGATAATGTAGCTATCGTATTAGGTATTGCTCAAGCAGTTGGCATTGATAGTGAGACAGCCTTAGAAGGTATGTTAAATGCGCCAGCGGATCCAGGTGCTGTAAGAATTAAATACTTCCATGCCAATAACACTAAAAATGTATTTGTTAATGCGTTTGCTGCCAACGAACCACAATCCACTAAAGCTATTTTAAATAAGGTGGAATCATACAATTATCCTTATACGAAAAAAGTGGTCATTTTAAATTGTCGATCTGACAGAATCGATAGAACACAACTATTTGTTGATAATTTCTTAGAAGATATTGATTACGATACGTTGATTTGTACCGGAAAAAGTACACAGATGGTATCAGATTTAATGCATCGTTTACCAGACAAAAGATATTTGAACTTTGAAGGACAAGATTTTACAGAAATTGAAAAAGCTATTATGAAAGAATCGGACAATGCACTTGTCTTTTGTGTAGGTAATATCCACGGCCCAGGTGGAAGAATAGCGGAATTCATAGAAGGGATAGAATAAAATGATAGGTTCAGAATTATATTTCTCCTTATTTGTAGGTGTCGTTCTCAGTCTTATTTTTGCTGAGAAATTTGGTATTAACCCTGCAGGACTGGTTGTACCAGGTTATTTAGCTTTAATTTTTGATCAACCCATCATGCTGTTATCAGTACTTATTATTAGTTGTTTAACATTCTTCATTGTAAATAATGGTATTAGTAAATGGGTTATTTTATATGGTAGAAGAAAGTTCGCAGCCATGATTCTAACAGGTATGGTATTGAAGTTTATATTTGATTTGATTTATCCATTGACGCCATTTGAAATGGTCGAAGTGTCCGGTATTGGGGTAGTAATTCCTGGTATCATCGCTAACACAATTCAAAAACAAGGTGTTGTAATAACATTATCATCTACTATGTTATTAACATGTATTACATATGTCATCTTGTTCTTATACAGTTTTATTAATTAATCAAGAACAAGGAGCGCGTAATAACAATGAAAAAGAAAAAACGATTAACGCCAAGCGAATGGTTGCTCAAACAATCTAAACGACATAAGCGTAGAAATACGTTGTATACAGCCATCGTCCTACTTATCGCTTTAGTATTAATAGTCTTCGCTATTCGCGCGGTCAAAGTAGTACCAGTTAAGAGTGATGCGAAAGATCCTAGCAGTATCCGAATGACATATTTAGGCAATATTACGTTAAATAAACATATTCGCCAAAATAATCTCAATAGTGTCTTTTCTGGTTTGCAAGATCCGTTGAAAAATAGTGATTTCTCAACAGCATCGCTATTAGTTAATGACTTTTCAAATGATCCTAAGAAAGAAATTGAAAAGAATTTAGAAAATATCATGTTCTTAAAGAAACAAAATATTAAAAGTGTCAATTTAATTAACCAAACAGCCGACAATGTTACAGCTAGAGACTTAATGGAGAAAGTAGAATCGCAAGCAGGATACAACTTCTTAACGGGTAATGGTTCAAACCCAATCAACAGTAAAACAATTCAACAAAATATTAAAGGTAAGAAAATTGCGAATGTATCCTTTACAGATGTTGAATCCAATTATGCAGAGCCACTAAAAAATACGACGTCTATTAGTTTAGATCCTGATATTTTTTATCCGTTAATCAAAAAGTTAAAAGAGAATAATGATTACGTCGTTGTTAATGTCGACTGGGGCATTCCTAATGAAAGAAATGTTACAGATCGTCAAAGAGAATATGCACATGCGTTATCAAAAGCAGGTGCTGATGTCATTATCGGTCATAATTCAGTTATTCAAAAAGTTGAAAAATATAAAAACACACCTATTTTTTATAGCCTAGGAAATACGACTTCAGATGATTTCCTATCTAAAAACCAAAAAGGTATGGTTGTTCAAGATGATTGGAAAGGTAAAAAACATAAGTTCCATCTTACACCAATACAATCTAAAGACGGTAAAATCTCACAAGATGATATGAATAAGATGGATCATAAACGTTTCCATAATAATATTAAAGATCAGTCAATCAATCTTAAAAAAGCTGACGATGGAGGTTATACATTTGAATATTAAAAAACATTGGCTACCCATTACTGTCGTTATTATAGTCGTCATCATTTTCCTACTCGTCATATTTGCAAGAGCGAATGAAGGTTTAGATAGTTATGAACAACAAGAACTGAAAAATGGAGAACAGCAATATCTTTCAAAAGGGGCCAGTTAGGAATGAACATATACAATAAAGCAACCTTGACTGTCATTTTAATTATTACCATTATTATTTCGTTCGTCTTTTATTACTTCACCTCAGATGAAAAGGTAGATAAAGATAAGCTATATGAAAATAAAATAGCTAATCATAAAAAGCCAGGAACTAAAAATTATGGTGTTGCATCCAATAATGCAATTGCTACAAAAATAGGTGAAAAGGTAATAGAAGATGGCGGTAATGCAACAGACGCAGCATTTGCAGTCTCTTATGCATTAGCAGTGACTGAGCCGCATTCATCTGGATTAGGTGGCGGTGGCGCAACGCTAACGTACGATGGTAAAGATGGCCAAGTACCAAACTTATACGAATATAAAACATATTCTTCTTATAACTTTAAACAAGGTGATAAAATCGGTACCCCTGGGTTTGTAAGAGGGATGCATGATATGCATGAAAAAGAAGGTAAGATGGATGAGAAGAAACTCTTTGATTACGTTATTCCACTTGCTAAAGATGGATTTGAAGTCGATTCAGAGTTAGAGCGTAGCTTGAAAATATATGGTTCTAAAATTGATCGAAATTCACCATTCTTTAAAGGTAAACAAACAGTGCGTGAAGGCGATGTAGTAAAACAGGAAAAACTAGCAGATACTTTAACTAAAATACGTGACAAAGGTCCCGATTACTTCTACAAAGATGTAGGTAAAAGCGTTTCTAAACAACTAGATAATAAACTAACTGAAAAAGACTTTACGACATTTAAGACTGAAAAGAAAGAACCAGTAAGTACAGATTATTTAGGTAACAAAGTTTATTCAGCTTCTAATCCACTAGGTGGGACATTAACACTACAAGGTCTGAAAATTGATGAAAAGGAAAATCAAGATACCGCTGATCGAAATAGCTATATTAAAGGTATCTTGGAATCCAGAGATATCATGTATAGTAACCGTGATGTTGTTAATGGCGCAGAGCCAAGTAGTGAAGAACATTTATCTGATGACTACTTATTAGGTGAACTTAATAAGGTCAATGTTGGTACAGCAGGCGAAGGTGGTAGTGATTTCAACCCTATCCAAACAGATAACACTAGTACAACACACTTTGTTGTGATTGATAAACAAGGTAAAGTTGCAAGTACAACAAACACGTTATCAAGTTACTTTGGTTCTGGTGACTTTATGAAAGAAGGATTCTATATGAATAACTCATTAGGCGACTTCTCTAAATCACCATCAAGTCCAAACTATGGTGAAAAGCATAAAGCACCACGTTCATTTATTTCACCATCTATCATCGTTGGTACAGATTTCTATATGGGTATCGGTACACCAGGTGGTAACAAGATTCCAACGATGTTAAATGAAGTCATAGTCGATTATTTAAGAGGTGACGGTACGTTACAAGAAGCAGTAGATAAACCACGTTTCTATAATGATGGTGGCACGATTTACTATGAAAATGCGATTGATGATAAAGATTTAGACATCTTCAAGAGTATGGGATATGCTGTGAAAGAAAAGCGTAACGATCCAAACTTTGGTAGTGTTCAAGGCGCTGTGTATGATAAGAAAAACAAAAAGGTAGATGTCGGATCTGACGTTGGTAACAGATAAGGCAATACTATTAAAAAAGACGTGAGGCAAAGGCCCCACGTCTTTTTTTAATATTAACTATTTTCTCCATTACGGACACGGTCAATAATATTTTGAATTTGTTGTTGCTTTTCCTCTTCATTTTCAACAAAATAAGCAAATGGACCTTCTTTAATAGAAACCCAAGGTACGAGCACATCAAAGTCTAACGTTTTAATCAATTCAAGGCTTTGAATCGAGCGTTCTCTATCACTAGAGCCTAATATAACAGTACGCCATGAGTCACCTTCGAAACATAAGAAGTCGCCAGTAAATAAGTAACGATGCTCACCGTTATCCCATAGAAACATCGTCGTACCAGGTGTATGTCCTGGTGTAGGAATCACTTCTAAATCATCATATAACATTTGGCGTTCATTGAAATAATCCTGAATTGTTATTGAGCGCGTGAGTGCCTTGGCATCATCTTGGTGTATGATATACGGCATATCAAGTTGGTTAGGACCGCCTAAAGATTCATGATCATGATTCATTAAAACTTTAGCAGCGCCTCCCAATTGTTGAATGTCTGGTTGAACGTCTTTTAAATGACCAGAGTGATAAATGACTATATTGTCACCTTCACGTTCTAAAATAAATGATTTAAATTCAAAACGAGGATCAAAAGGTAATTGAGTTGTTGGCGTTGCATAAAGTCCTTGAGCAATTTGGTGTAATTGATTATATGGTTGTGATTGATTATCTTTATATTGATTGGTCATTATAATTCATCCCTTTAATTATTTAATAATTACAAAATTACCCCTTTATATAAAGAATTAATCATAAAAAAGCTAAAATAGACAGTATGAAAGGTGTATATTAAGATAGTGATGAGTACTGGAATAAGATAGTTATAAGACCGACATATGTTGATGAATATCATAATGGACAAATGATTATAGATAAAGGAAGTGTGCCATTTGAAAGAAGTTGTATTAGGTATCGATTTAGGAACAAGTTCAATCAAAGTAATAGCTGTTAATCAACAAGGGGACGTCATTGAGTCTGAGAATGCGCCATTATCATTAATCCAAGAGCAAAGTGGATATAGTGAGCAAGATCCTGAAGCTTGGTTCCAAGCAACTAAAAAAGCGATTTTAGCATTAATGTCATCATCTAAAATGGAAGGTTATGTTGTCAAAGGAATGTCATTTTCAGGTCAAATGCATGGTTTAGTCATTGTTGATAAAGAGGGATACGTCTTGCGTAATGCAATTCTGTGGAATGACACTAGAAACTCTGAACAATGTCGACAAATCATAGACAAATTTGGTCATAGAGTTAATGAAAACCCTGTTTTAGAAGGATTTACTTTACCTAAAATACTTTGGGTACAACAACATGAGCCTAACATATGGAAAAATGTAGATTACTTTATGTTACCAAAAGATTATTTGCGTTATCGTCTCACAGGGAACATACACATGGAATATAGTGATGCTGCAAGTACATTATTATTGAGTCCAAAGACGAATCAATGGACTAAAGATTTAGGAGATACTTTTGAAATTGGTGATATATATCCGCCACTTGTTGATTCACATGCATTTACAGGTAACGTTTTACCTACAATTGCTGAGGAGCTTGGTTTAAATGAAGATGTAGCCACATTTGCAGGTGGTGGTGATAATGCATGTGGAGCCATAGGTGCTGGTGTGATACATGATAAAGAGACCTTATGTAGTATTGGGACATCCGGTGTGATTTTAAATGTCGAACATCAAAGCGTAACAGAATATGATAATAATCTACATTTCTTTAATCATGCGATACCGCAAACTTACTATGCAATGGGTGTAACTTTAGCTGCTGGATATAGCTTAAATTGGTTAAAACATACCTTTTTTGAAGAAGAAAGTTTTGATCAACTAATACAGTTGGCAAGTCAATCTACGATAGGCGCGAACGGCTTACTATTTGCACCATACTTAGCAGGTGAACGTACACCTCATGGTGATGCAACGATTCGCGGTAGTTTCATAGGGATAAGTGGTCAACATACTAAGGCAGATTTCGTTAGAGCAGTGATTGAAGGTATCACGTATTCATTATATGACTCTATACAACTTATTCGACAAGCAGGCAATGAAATTAATACCGTCATCTCTATTGGAGGCGGCGCGAAAAGTGATTTTTGGTTACAATTACAAGCAGATGTTTTTAATACGTCAGTTAAGAAGCTAAAACATGAAGAAGGGCCTAGCATGGGGGCAGTTATCATTGCGGCATATGGTCTAGGTTGGTATCAAACATTTGAAGAGTGCGTTAATGATTTCATTCAGGTAGAAAATGTATTTAAACCTAATACGGATAAGCATCAACAATACGAGTATTACCATAATATTTATAAAGATATGTACAAGCATACTAAAGATATGACGGCTAAACTTATTAAATAAATGTGAGGTAGATTGGAATAAATAGACGGCTTCCAATCTACTATTTTTTATACTAAAGAAGCGTGTTGTGTAATTATTAGAAAAATCTGAAATTTTATATTGACAAAATTAATTTAAAATCGTTTAATATACATATAAAAATACTTCGTTTTATTTTAAAACTACATTATTCCTCGAAAATCGTATCAATCAACTTAAATAGACTCCTTTTTATCACTTACAACTTCAGTATTATGATTGCTTTACACCACTCATTTTTAATACAGTAACAATTTTCTATCCACATTTAAAAACTTATCCTTTCTACTCAAGCTATCTAATAGACATTCACATCTTTAAATTTAAATCTGAAATTTTTAAATGCTATTCCAACAACCACTATCCTTAATCTTCTACAAAAGGATCCTTAATTTGCCAGAGAGGAGCATCCGAATATGACGTATGATATAAAAAGGGGAAGAGGGCCACCAGTTAATGACAATCTTGACATAGTTAAGGGATTACAGTAATTGAATAAACTCAAAAACATCAAGTTTAATTGATGTAAAAACTCACTCAAATTTATAACATTCATATTTATGGGTTTCTTACACAAATTTATGGTAAGAAACCCTAAAAAATTGTGAGCGATTTGTTACAAAATAAGTGTATAAGCGTTAGAATAGAAAGGTCGTCAAAATAATTGAGAGAATATAGTTGAAAAGAGTAAGTTTACATCGCCGGGATTTTTCATGTAGAATGCAACATACAAGGGAAATTACTGATAAAGTGTATATTTGCATTTTAAATATGAATTATACAATTAATTCGTGAAACATTTCACAATTTAGTCTTATTTAAATCTTTTTAATTATTGAAATCGCTTTCTTAAGGGTGTACGATAACTATGGCCTAAAAATAAAAAAGTGAGGTTTTGGGGAAATGAATATTATCTTAGGAGTGGGTACACTTGTACTAGTACTTATCATCATGACGCTATTCTTAAAATTTGCACCTTACGGTAAACAAGGATTGCAAGCTTTATCGGGGGCTGCATGTGCAACGTTTTTACCTCAAGCGTTTTTAAGTTATGCAATTGGTGGCGTATTCCACATCAAATTTTTACAAGAAATCGGTGATTTAGCAGGAAGTTTAAGTGGTATAGCAGTAGGGATACTTACTTGTTTAAACTTAGGCGTATCTCCAGTGTTTGCAGTTATCGTTGGTTTAGTGTTACATGATTTTAAACTATTACCAGCATTTATTGCAGCGTATATTGTAGCTTTTGGAATTAAATTAATAGAGAAAAAAGTTCCAGAAGGACTAGATTTAATTGTTGTTATTTTATTGGCTCCAGCAATTACATTTGGTTTAGCAAGCGTGATCACACCAGGAGTTATGGCAACACTTAAACAAATTGGTAGTGCGGTTACTTCAGTTGGCGACAATAACCCTTATGCACTAGCAATCATTTTAGGACTAGTTATACCGGTTACAGGTATGACACCATTAAGTTCAATGGTATTAACAAGCTTATTAGGTTTAACAGGAGTACCAATGGCAATCGGTGCAATGACATGTATGGGAAGTTCATTCGTCAATTATGTCTTATTTAGTCGATTACACATTGGTGGTAAATCTAAAGCATTTGCAGTAGGTATCGAACCATTAACACAAATTGATTTAATTGCTCAATATCCAGTACAACTATATGGAACGAATGCATTAATTGGAATGGTAAATGCTTGTATCGTAACATTTATGGGCGTAGTGATCGGCGTAAAAGGTATGGCCACACCAATTGCCGGCGCGATTGTCTTATTTGGATTTAATGAACCAATGAAAGCAATTATTACAATTGTCATTGTTGCAATCGTAAGTATCATATTGGCATTAATCATGAGTACAATTATCAAGAAATTTAACTTAATGAATTTAAGTTTAAATGTACCGAGCAGAAAGAACCAAGTTAAGGAGAGTGTTTAATGATGGCTAAAAGCTATGATTATCAAAGTGCATTCGATATTATTGGTCCAGTTATGATGGGACCGTCAAGTTCTCATACAGCCGGAGCAGTAAAAATCGGTAACTCAGCAAGAGCTGTTTTAGGTGATGTGCCTAAAAGCTTAGAAATTCGTTATTATGAATCTTTTGCTAAAACACATCAAGGACACGGAACAGACGTAGCTGTAGTTGGCGGTGCAATGGGCTACAGTACATTTGATAACAGAATTAAATCAGCATTAGACATCGCTAAAGACGAAGGCATCGCTGTTGAAATTATTGAAGATGAAGGTGAAAGTATTGGACAACATCCAAACTGTGCCTACATTAAAGCTGATGATGCAAATGGACGTCATATCGAAGTCATTGGTATTTCAATTGGTGGCGGAACAATCAAGCTTAAAGGTATCCATGTGAATGGACTAGAAGTAGAAATGAACCACGGGTTACCTATTTTAGAAGTTGATGGTCCTGCTGATAAAGCACAAATTAATCATTTGATTAATGACTTAAACGATATGGAAATTGAATACAAAGATGAATTAACACAAGTTAATGATGATAAAAGTTTAGTGGTTCTGCCATTGAATAAATCAATCAAAGAATCAACATTAGACACAATTAGAGAAAAATACAGTGATTTTAACGTTTCCTATATTAATTAAGGGGGATTCAAGATGTTTGATTCAATTAGAGAAACAATAGATTATGCAGTAGAAAAAGATATGGCATTTGCAGATATCATGATCCAAGAAGAAATGGAACTTAAAGGTCTTACTCGTGATGAAGTGCGTGCCAACATGAAACAAAACTTAGATGTTATGAGAGATGCTGTTGTTAAAGGTACTACGGGCGAAGGTGTAGAAAGTGTAACTGGCTACACAGGACATGACGCAGCAAAACTTCGTGACTATAATGAAAATAATCATGCACTATCGGGACATGAAATGATTGAAGCGGTTAAAGGTGCAGTTGCTACAAATGAAGTTAACGCAGCAATGGGTATTATTTGTGCGACACCTACAGCTGGTTCCTCGGGTACTATCCCAGGTGTATTATTTAAATTAGAAAAAACACATGATATTACAGAAGATCAAATGATTGATTTCTTATTCACAGCTGCATTATTCGGAAGAGTCGTAGCTAATAATGCAAGTGTGGCAGGAGCAACAGGTGGTTGCCAAGCAGAAGTTGGTTCAGCATCTGCAATGGCCGCAGCTGCAGCAGTATCAATTTTCGGTGGTTCACCGGAATCTTCAGGCCATGCTATGGCTTTAGCAATTAGTAATTTACTTGGTCTAGTATGTGACCCAGTTGCAGGTTTAGTTGAAATCCCATGTGTGATGCGTAATGCCATTGGTTCAGGCAATGCATTGATTTCAGCAGACCTTGCATTAGCAGGAGTAGAAAGTAGAATTCCAGTTGATGAAGTTATCAGTGCTATGGATAAAATTGGTAGAAACTTACCAGCATCATTACGTGAAACTGGTTTAGGTGGTCTAGCAGGTACGCCAACTGGTGAAGAAATTAAACGTAAAATCTTTGGCGAAGCTGAAGATATGGTGAAAAACAAATAATATTTTGTATCATTAAGCACTTAAGAGTACATAAGCTCTTGAGTGCTTTTTTCATATAATAGAGTTAATGAGCAGGAAAGTAATAAATTTATTTTTCTAAAAATTAAAAAAATTCATTGCAAAAGTTCAGCCCTATCACTAAAATAATTTAAAAGGGGCTGATGCAATGCTACGATTAACATTAATTTTTATAGCATTCATCATTAACACAACGATAACGTATTTGTGGACGACAGAGGGAACTTGGGTGAATTTATTATTCAAATCATTATCGCTAAGTATGATCATTGTGTTCATGTTTTACTATATTCGTTTTGTTATTGAAAACAGAGGTAATCAATGAGATTAAGTCATGGAAGTCAATTCCTACTTAATCTCTTTTTACGTTGTACAAATCAAGTTGGTAAAATGCAAGGTCGAGCCATTGGTCAAATTTATACCCAGCATGTTTAATTGTGCCAGAGTGAATGAAGCCAAATTTATCATGCAATTTAATACTACCTTTATTAGAGGAATCAATACCTGCTACTAGTATGCGGTAATCATTGTCTTTAGCTTCATCAATCAGTTTTGATAACAATTGTGATGCAATACCATGATGTCTATATTCTGGATGAATGTAAATAGAATGTTCGATGGTATATAAATAAGCAGGCCAATTTCTAAAAGGGCCATAAGTTGCAAAACCTTGTACGATACCCTCTTTTTCAAATACAAAAATAGGATCACCGTTTTGTTGTTTATGTTTAAACCATGCCTGTCTTTCCTCTATAGTAGTTGGATGATACGTGTATACTGCAGTCGTATTGATAATAGCGTCATTATAAATATCTAGTATTGAAGTTAAATCCGATTGTTGTGCTTGTCTTATCATGTTCGTCACCTCAATAACTATTAGATACTAATTTAAAACTAAAAACAAGACATACGTAATGACATCCTTATAAGAATATTTAATGGATTTTACATCATTCAATGAATTGAATACTTTATTCAAAGATTATGTAATATGAATATTTAATGATATACTGATATCAAAATATAGAAATAGCTAAATCTGAAATGATTTTCATTGTATTTAACTAAAGGAGTAACATATATGAAGAAATGGACCAATCGATTACTGACTATAGTTGGTGTTGTATTAATATTAGTAGCAATTTACTTATTTGCTAAACCTCATATCGATAATTATCTACATGAAAAGGATAATAACGATAAAATCGAAAATTATGATAAAAAAGAAAGTAACGATAGTAGTCAATCTAAGGATAAAGCACCCGAAATCCCTAAAGATAAATCAAAGATGGCAGGTTATATTAAAGTGCCAGATGCAGAAATTGAGGAACCTGTTTACCCAGGACCTGCTACACCTGAACAATTAAATCGTGGTGTAAGTTTTGCTGAAGGTAACGAATCATTAACAGATCAAAACATTTCTATTGCAGGACATACATTTACCGATCGCCCACATTATCAGTTTACAAATTTAAAAGCAGCTAAAAAAGGCAGCAAAGTGTATTTCAAAGTAGGAAATGAGACTCGAAAATATAAAATGACAAGTATCCGTGATGTTGATCCATCTGATGTTAAAGTCTTAGACGAACATAAAGGCGAGAAAAATCAATTAACATTAATTACTTGTGATAATTACAACAAAAATACAGGCGTTTGGGAAAAACGTAAAATATTTGTAGCTAAACAGATTAATTAATCCAATTAGTATAGACTGGGACATCAACAAATGGTGTCTCAGTTTTTATATTTTTTCTGTCTTGAAAGAAATTTCAAAGTCTGAATATAGTTTCAGGATGTGCCGTGAATCTTCATCACTATTGAATTGTTGTCTATAATGAACGTAAAGATTGGATGAGGGGGATTAAACGTGATTAAGGCAATTGCAGTTGATATGGATGGGACATTTTTAGACTCAAATAAACAATATGATCATGAAAGATTCGAACGTGTATTTAAAGCGTTGAAGGAACAAGGCATTGAATTTATAGCTGCGAGTGGAAACCAATATGCTAAATTGAAGTCAATATTTGGTGAAAGGGATATGTTCTTTATCTCAGAAAATGGTGCTGTTATTTATAAAGGCAATGCATTATATCAATATCGCAGTTTTAATCATCAAGATTACCAAGATGTGATTGATTATCTACATAAAGATAGACAGATTGATCAAATGGTAATATGTGGATTAGAAAGTGCTTATATTTTAGAAGATACACCGGAAGCATTTAAAGAAGATACACGATTCTACTATCATCAATTAAATGAAATTACGCAATTAGAAGATTTACCTGAAGATGAATTTGTAAAAATCGCGTTAAATATTAATAGGCAGACACATCCACATTTAGATGAAGAACTAAAAGTACGTTTTCCAAATACAATTAAGTTAGTATCGAGTGGGCATGATAGTATCGATATCATTATGCCCAATATGACGAAAGGACAAGCATTGGCCAGACTATTGGACGTTTGGGAAATGCAACCTTCAGAATTGATGGCATTTGGTGATGCGAATAATGACAAGGATATGTTAGAGTTAGCTCAATATAGTTATGTGATGAAAAATAGTCAGGATAAAACGTTGTTTGATATAGCTTATGACGTCGCGCCAAGTAATGATGACCAAGGGGTATTAACTACAATTGAAAATGTAGTACTTAATCTTAAATAATCAAAGACGCGTTGTGTTGATCATCGGTTTAGATCACTACAACGCGTCTTTGATATGTGATTTTAGTTTAAACGTGTCTCACAAGTACCTGTGTTAATTACAGATAGTGATGCATTTAAACCGCCCTCAACAAGGTTTTGTACAGCTTCATCAGAGAAAAATGCAATATGCGGTGTAACTAAAATATTTTCATTGTCGATGAGTTCTAATAATGTGTCATCTTCAATTTCTTTATTTGTCCAATCAAATGTGAAATAAGGTGCTTCAAATTCATAAGTATCAATAGCCGCACCATATAATGGACCGTGATTAACAGCATCAATCAAATCTGGTGTGTTGATCACAGCACCACGAGCGGCGTTTACTAGTACTGCACCTTCTTTGACTTGAGAAAACATCGCTTTGTCGAACAAGTGATAACTTTCTTTATTAGCAGGTATATGTAATGAAATGATATCAGCACCATTAATAGCTTCTTCAACAGATGATTGATATTCAATGAAATCTAATGATTCATTTGGATATGCATCATAACCCACAACTTTAGCACCAAAGCCAGCATAAATTTTAGCTGTTGCAGCGCCGATTCTACCAGTCCCTATAATGGCTACAGTCATATTTTTAACTGGACGTGACATAATAGGCGCAGCCCAAGTAAAATTATGATCTTGTACACGTTTTTCAATTGCAGGGAATTTACGTACTAATTGTAATGCGATAGATACAGCATATTCCGCAATAGTTTCAGGTGAATAGCTAGGCACGTTTGAAATAATAATATTGTGCTTTTTAGCCAATTCTAAATCGTACATATCAAAGCCAGCAGTTCGTTGTGCAATTTGTTTAATGCCATATTCCTCTAGTTTAGGATAAACTTCCTCTTCAAGTTTACCGAATTGCATTGTAGTAACACCGTCATAATCTTTAAGTTGATCAACGGTTTCTTTACTTAATAACTCAGGTGACGTAGTAACTTCAATATTATTCTTTTTACCCCAGTTTAACGCCATATCCTTTTCATATTCTCTTGTACCGAAAAACATAATTCTTGTCATCATTGTTTACCTCATTTCTCAAATATAAGAAAACTAAAAATAACTAATAATATAAAATATATAAGTAAGACTGAAACTTACAATCACATTATATTGTGAAACTTTTCACAAATCAAGAGAAATATTAATTTTTCTTTTAAATAAGATAAATTAAGGATTAAGATGTTACATTTTTTTAATTAATCAATTATTAAGACACATGGGTTCAGTTCAAATATTTTTTCAGAAAGGTCAACTAAGCTATAATTTATAGTATAAAGAAATGAATAGGAGGCAATATAAATGAGCGATATGAATCAAACAATCATTGATGCGTTTCATTTTAGACATGCAACAAAACAATTTGATGCATCTAAAACTATTTCAAACGAAGATTTTGAAACAATACTAGAAGCAGGTAGATTATCTCCAAGTTCACTAGGTTTAGAACCTTGGAAATTTGTAGTAGTTCAAAGTAAAACGCTTCGAGATAAGTTAAAACCATATAGTTGGGGTGCTCAAAAACAATTAGATTCCGCTAGTCATTTCATGCTTATTTTTGCACGTAAAAATGTAACATCCCAATCACCATATGTACAAAATTTAGTGAAAAATGTTAAAGGATATGAAGAGAGTACAATCCCTGCAGTGTATAAAAAGTATGATGACTTCCAAACAGAATTCCATATCAATGATAACGAACGTACATTATATGACTGGGCTTGTAAACAAACATATATTGCCTTGGGTAATATGATGACAAGTGCAGCTTTATTAGGTATAGATTCATGTCCAATTGAAGGGTTTGATGTAGATACAGTGACTCAAATCTTATCAGATGAAGGTATTTTAGATACTGAAAACTTCGGCATTTCAGTTATGGCAGCATTTGGTTATCGTGCAGGTGAACCGCCTCATGGTAAAGTTCGTCAAACACAAGATGATGTAGTTAAATGGATTAACTAAAAATACACATGGCTTCTTAAACTATGATTTATATAGTATAAGAAGTCTTTTTTGATTCAAATTTTGAAACAATGAGCATCTTGTTTTATTTTCATAATTGAAGTCGTTACAATGTTAATAAGAAAAAGTAAACGTTTACATTTCCGAAAGTATTTCAAATAAAATTAAAAAGGAAGGGATACTATGGCAAATATTAACGTAAGAGATTATATCGATGAACGATACGGATTATTTATTAACAATGAATTCCAACAAAGTGAAACTGGAGAAACACTGACAGTGACTAACCCAGCGAATAGTGAAGAATTAGCGGAAGTCGCAAAAGCAAGTCAAAAAGACGTGGATAAAGCAGTTGAAGCGGCTACAAACGCATTTGATAGTTGGAGTAAAATTTCTAAAGAAGAACGCGCAGACTATTTACTAGAAATTAGCCGTAAAATTCATGAGAATGCAGAACGATTCGCGACAATTGAATCATTACAAAATGGTAAACCATATAGAGAAACATCTACAATTGATGTACCAATGGCAGCAAATCAATTTAAATATTTTGCAAGTGTGTTAACAACTGATGAAGGTTCAGTAAATGAAATTGATCACAATACGATGAGTTTAGTTGTACATGAACCTGTAGGTGTTGTAGGTGCTGTTGTGGCATGGAACTTCCCAATTTTATTAGCTTCTTGGAAGTTAGGTCCTGCACTTGCAGCAGGTAATACTGTTGTGATTCAACCATCATCATCAACACCATTAACACTAATTGAATTAGCTAAAATCTTCCAAGAAGTATTACCAAAAGGTGTTGTTAATGTATTAACTGGTAAAGGTTCTGAATCAGGAGACGCGATTTTCAATCATGAAGGTGTCGATAAATTGTCATTCACTGGTTCTACAGATGTAGGTTATGGTGTAGCAAAAGCAGGTGCAGAACGCATTGTTCCTACAACATTAGAACTTGGTGGTAAGAGTGCCAATATTATCTTTGACGATGCAAATATTGATCAAGTGATTGAAGGTGTGCAATTAGGTATTTTATTCAACCAAGGTGAGGTATGTAGTGCCGGTTCTAGATTGCTCGTTCAATCATCAGTTTATGACAAATTACTCCCAAAATTAAAAGAAGCTTTTGAAAACATTAAAGTTGGCGATCCATTTGCAGATGATATTAAAATGGGAAGTCAAACTGGTGGAGAACAAATGGAAAAAATTCAAAGCTATGTAAAATTAGCTGAAGATGATCCAAATGCAACAATTCTTACAGGTGGTCACAGACTTACTGATAATGGTCGAGATAAAGGCTTCTTCTTCGAGCCAACGATTATTGAATTAAATGACAATAGCCATCAGCTAGCACAAGAAGAAATTTTTGGACCAGTTGTTGTTGTTGAGAAATTTGAAGACGAACAAGAGGCTATTCAAATTGCCAATGATTCTGAATATGGATTAGCAGGTGGTATCTTTACAACGAATCTAAACCGCGCATTAAATGTTGCTAAAGCGATTCGAACAGGACGTATCTGGATTAATACGTACAACCAAATTCCAGCAGGCGCGCCATTTGGTGGATATAAAAAATCTGGTATTGGTCGTGAAGTGTACAAAGATGCCATTAAAAACTATCAACAAGTTAAAAATATCTATATTGATACTTCAAACGAAACAAAAGGTCTTTATTAATAGGACATAGTATCAATCATGCGATAACCCTTTCATCAAAGTAGATGAAAGGGTTATTTATATTTTTAAAATGATAATAACAACGAATATTAAATTTTTGAGAAAGGCACATATTTAATTAATAATAATGTATAATGCAATTAATATATTTATATATTAATATGAATTATGGAGTAAAGTGAAAATGAAAAAAATGATTATATTAGTATTAATGTTTATGTCGTTAATGCTAATACTGATTGGTTGTAGTCATTCTAAACAACAAACGCAAAAGAAAGATTATAAACCGGAAGTGTTAAACGTAGAATTTGTTCCATCTCAACATAGCGAGACACTCAATGCAAAAGTGAAACCATTACAAAAATTACTCTCTAAAGAATTAGGTATTCCAGTAAAAGTACATATTTCAACGAACTATAATACCATGGTTGAAGCATTAAAATCGAAAAAAGTTGATGTCGCCTTTATATCACCTGTGTCTTATACTATTGCACATGATCAAGGTGCTGCCGATGTACTTTTAAAATCAAAGGGTTACTTGGTAGACAAAGAAGGTAATAAAACGAAAAAGCTTGTTGACTACTATCGCTCACAAATTGTAGTAAAGAAAGATAGTGATATTAAGGATTTAAAAGATTTAAAACATAAAAAGGTAGGTCTACAGGATGTTGAATCAACATCGGGCTATATTTATCCTTTGGCAAGCTTAAAAGATAAAGGCATCTCACTTAATGATATTCACACGAAACAAATTAAAGGTTACGATCAAGCTTTAATTGCTTTATTAAATAATGATGTGGATGCAGTTGCTACATACCAAGATGCGCGTGCAGACTTGAAAAAAGATTATCCTCAAATATATCAAGATACCAAAGTCATTTATCGTAGTGATAAAATTCCTAATGATACTATTTCTACTAGAAGTGACATGAGCCCATCTTGGAAAGACAAAATTAGTAATGCGTTTATGCATATTAGTGAAACCAATAAAGGTAAAAAAGTAATAAGTGAAATTTATGGACATGAAGGCTATGAAAAAGCACATGATAAAGACTTTGATAAAGTGAGAGAATATAGACAGAAAATAGATAGTAATTAAATTTTAGCAAAAGGACATTACATGACCACTGCATTGATTAAACTGTAAGCGTATTAAACAAATGGAGGTCATGGATGATGAAAAAAGGATTAATTGCAACAACACTAGCAGGAACAGTTTTAGCGACAGGTGTGTTAACTGGACAAGCACATGCTGCAGAACAAAAACAACCGATTTATGTGTTTACGGAAAAGCAATTTAATGAACATAGAACAGGTGAAACTGAAGGATTTGGTGGGGGACCAGGTTCAGATGTAGGCGTGGTAATGGGTAATGAAACGTACCAACAGTATTTACAACGTGTTAAAGCAGGTCAATATAATGCCGAACATTCTGGATTACCAATTAAATATGTGTATCCTAAAGACGCTGAACAAAACAACATACAACAACCTAATCAAAATAATACAAACATGAATCATCAATCATCAACACCACAAACTGTGGCTAATGCTCAGCAACAGCCGGAGCAATCAAGCCAAGCAACTGTATTACCTGAAACTGGACAACAAACTTCAAATAGCGGTGTTATATTAAGTAGTATTTTAGGCGTCATCGGTAGTGCCGTGTTATTGATTAGCCGCAAATTTAAGCAACAAGCATAAGTATTATCGCTTCAATCATTGAAATATTTGAAATGATGTAGAGGAATGGTCGCAATACTTTGTTCTTAAAGAATCAAGTATCACGACTTTCCTCTCATTTTTATATCATTTTTTAGAAATAAAGAACAAAAAGACAATATGTGTCCATGGCATTTCTTATAATTTTACTAGGAGTTGATTGTTTTGGATAAAGCGACCCGAGTACTCAATTTATTTACTCGATTAATAAATGAAAATGTTGTGCTTACCTCAGATTTAACAGACTTAACAGATGTGAGTTCAAAATCCATTCAAAGAGATATAAATACGATCAATTTATTTTTTTATGAAAGTGATTTTTGGAGATTTCAACAAACAAAAGTGATTTATAATCGACGTCTTAATGGATATCAGTTAATTAATGACGCATATAATCAAAAAAGCTTACGACTCATAAGTTTATTGATTAAGATTAAAAGTTTAACACCAACACTACACAAGGAAATTTTTAACTTATTCGAGAGGGAAATTAATAGCCAAAATGTAGAAAATCAGAAAGTGTTGAAGTCAGTGTTAAATCATTTTAATTTAAGGGAAGAATCATTGCCAGGATATCAATTAATGACTTTACAAAGGGCGATTACACAACAACGCAATGTTAGATTTCAAATCGAGGGTCAAAACGACAAAATTGTAATCAAACCATTATCTCTAATGTACATGCATTATGACTATTGGTTAACGTACGAATATAAGAAGGAAGTATCAACAATTTCTGTACGTTCGATAAGCGATATCAATGTATTAGAATCACATTTTAATCATGTTCATACGAAGACACCTATCACATTTGAAATTAATAAACAAATTTGGGAACAATTTAAGCAACAATTTTCAATTCAAAACATGATTGAAGAACGTGAAGATACATTAATCGTAGAAGTGAATTGTACCGATTTAGATGCATTTTACATATCCTATCAATTAGCTCCGCTAGCAAGAATGTTAGGACCACAACAGTTAATCGATCAATTTGTGAATCGTTTAGAAGTAATTAAAAGGCAATATACTAATTAATGGGAGATTACATTTATGAATTTAGAAGAAAAAAATTATATCGAGAATCAAGTGACCAATCGGTCTAAGCAAATGAGTGTAGCGTATATTTTATGGTTTTTCTTAGGTGGATTAGGGGGACATCGTTTTTATCTAGGTAAGACTGGCTCAGCAGTAGGATTATTAATTTTAACATTAACGACAGCATGGTTTACATTCGGTATTCCAACCATTATCTGGCTCATTATTGATGCTTGTCTTATTCCGGGGATGATTGAGGAAAATAAGGAAAAGGTTAGACGACATGCGACAGAAGAAGTATCAATGATGAATCACAATTCAAATCACAACTATAATCCATACCAAGACCAATATGCACAACAAGGTCAATTTAATCAAGCGCAACCGCAAAACGGACAACAGCACTTTAATCAAGGGGCAAATGAAGAAGTAACAGAACAACAATTTAATCAAAATCAATAAAGCATAACAAAAAAGGTAGGACAAAGTGTCCTACCTTTTTATTATGCTTGAGGTACTTTAGTTTGATCTGAGTGCAAGTGTACAGTCAAGCCCTCTGGTGAAGTTAAAGTCTCTTCAGTTTGATTTGGTTTATAAATATCAAAGCCAGTTAAACCGTAACTATTTTCATTATCTTCGCGTTTTTTACTTGATTGCCAAGTGTTAGTTGCTAAATGATGATGATATTGATTTGTAGACATAAACAAAGCTTGAGGTAATTTAGATACATGTTGAAAACCAATTTGGTTAATATAAAAATCTTTAGCTTCTTCAATATTATGTGTTTTTAAGTGAAGATGACCAATTTTAGCATTATCAGGCGCACCGTCCCAACCATCTTCAGTTCTTTCTAATAATAATTTAGGACCGTCAACTTCAAGTGTATCCATTTTAACGAAGCCATCATTCCAAGTCCAACCGTCACTTGGGCGGTCGCTATATACTTCAATACCATTACCTTCTGGATCATTGAAATAAAAGGCTTGGCTCACTAGATGATCGCCAGCACCGATGCGCATACCTTTATTTGCTACGAAGTATAAGAAATTTGCTAAATCTGTATCTGTTGGTAATAAATAAGCAATATGGAATAAACCAGCTTCTGAAACGGCAGGTTGTCTACCATCTTTAAGTACATTCATCGTAAGTGTATGGCCACTGTTGCCAATACCTAGAATTGCTTTATCTTCTGTTTGTGATAATACTGTAAATCCAAGAATATTTGTATAGTAAGTGATCATTGTATCTAAGTCTTTAACGTTTAAATTGATATTTGTAATTTGTGTTGCAGTAGTGTCATGAAATGCCATTTTAAATCCCCGCTTTTCTCTTTTGTAATATATTTATTATAACAGGTATAAAAAGTATATTCAAGTAAAACTTTCAAAAAAAGATGTGGAATAATGTAAATGGTGCCATTATCCCACATCTATTTGAGTATTCTTTAAAATTAACCTAAATATACATCTTGTACTTGCTCATCTTTTTCAAGAACTGCTTTAGCAAATGGGCAAGATGCAATGATTTTTAAATTATTTTCACGTGCGTAATCTACAACTTTATATACTAATTTTTTACCTAAGCCTTGACCACCAAGTTCATCGGCAACACCAGTATGATTAATATCAATTTCGTTATTATCTACAGATTTAAAAGTAATAACTGCTTGTGCATTGTTTTCATCTTCACCAACATAAAATCGTTGATTGCCTTGTTTAATTTCTTCAGCCATGAGGCATCGCTCCTTTTTGAATATATAGTATATATTTATCACTAAATGGAAAAGATAAACATATTACAATACGGTTTAGGACATAAAGCACGATTGTTGATCATTTACATCATTAAATAAAATTGCTAATCTAAATTTAATTAAATGACTAAGGTGGGGATGTTATGACACAGTTAAAATATATGCAAGTGGATGTATTTGCGAATGAATTTTATAAAGGAAATCCTGTAGCAGTTGTATTTGGAGCGGATCATTTAACGGATCAACAAATGAAAGATATTGCACGATGGACGAATTTATCTGAAACGACATTTGTGTGTCAGCCAGACAATGAATTGGCAGATTATCGTTTGCGTATTTTTACGCCTAATAATGAACTACCATTTGCAGGACATCCCACAGTAGGGGCATCATTTGCGGTATTACAAAATGGTACGATACCTAAAAATGAGCATTATTTAATCCAAGAGAGTGGCGTTGGTTTAGTGAAAATAGATATAGATCAAGATAAAACATTCTTTAGTCTTCCTGAACCAAAAGTTTCCCAAATAGAAGTGAAACAATTAGACGGTATTATTAAAAGTTTAGACCTTACAAAACAAGATATTGAAAGAGCTGAAAAAGTGAATATCGGTGCTGAATGGTTAACTTTTCAGTTGAAAGATGCACAAAGTGTAAGGGATTTACAGCCTAATTTTGAATTAATGAGTAAGTTTATTTACCCTGGTACGACAGGTGTTACAGTTTTTGGTTCATATGACTCTGAAGACGACGTTCAATTTGAAGTTCGTTCTTTTGCACCTAATGAAGGAGTGAATGAAGATCCAGTATGTGGCAGTGGGAATGGTTGTGTCGCAGTGATGGTTGAACGATATGATTTAGTAAAAGACGATGAATATACCAATACTCAAGGTTGTTGTATCGGTAGAAATGGAAAAATTAATGTAAAACAAGAACAACCTTTAAAAATAGGAGGGCAATCAAATACAATTATAGAAGGTTATATCACTGTAAAAGAAGATAAATAATAAAAGGGTGAATTGAAACAGGCATGAAGCAGTTTGTTTCAATTTACCCTTTTTATTATATTTTAAAGTAGCGTTCATGTTTGATTAAATAGTTTTCAATAAACTTGAAAAAGGCTTCGTTTGCCGGATTGAGGGTCGTATCTTTTAAAGTTGAAAGATAAATAGGTTGATTGAAAATAAACTCTTCATCTTCGATATAAGGCAAGTTGAGGTCTCTACATGATGAAATAGGTAGAAAGGAAAAGTTATTTCGTTTTGATAATACTGAGGATATGAAGTGGTCATCTACATAATTTTCATTATCAACGGTTATATGTTTATAAGATAAGATTTCTTTAAACATACGATTAAATTCTGTATTTTGAGAAGAAAATAAAAATGATTTATACAAATTAGAATCCCGTAAATCAATGTGTTGACCATCTAAATATTTAGGATATGTGAGTACAATATCTTCAGTAATAATTTGTTTACAATGAATTTGAGGATGTGTCAGCGCCATAGTATTTAATGTAAAGTGAATGTGTTGAAATAATAATTTTTGAATCATTTCACTGTTACTAATAATATCAATGTTAAAGTTATTATCTGGATATTGATCGATAAATTGGTCAAATATAGTCATCATAAAACGACTACTAGATGTTGCAAAACGAACGGTATGTAGACGCATTGCTTCATTCTCATTAATGACATCAGTGACTTGGCTTAATTCATTAAAAATAGTATGTGCCGACTCAAGTAGAAGTTGACCACTTTCTGTTAATTGAATGCTACGTCCTTTTTTAATAAATAATTGCGTATTTAATTCATTTTCTAATTTTTTAATGGTCATACTAAGTGCTGGTTGGCTAATGTATAACTTTTGTGCTGCTACAGTATAGTTTAAATATTCGGCAACATAAGTAAAATATTTTAAATGTAATAACTCCATGTAGGACCTCCTTTTAGATGAATTGAAAATGTTAAGATTCGTTTTAAATAAGCCTCTCTCAATATTTTATTTGAGAGAGACAGGTAATTGATTTATAGATCATTTGTTTGATTTGTTTGTTGTGATAATTAATATAATTACATTATACCTTTATTTTAAATCTTATTACAGGTATTAGACCTATGCAAATTGCAAAGGATAAAGTTATTTAAATGTATATTAAGCAATAAAAAAGAGCACATATTGATGTGCTCATGAACTATTATTGATATCTAATATAAGAAACTGTCGTGTTGTAATATTCCTCGAAACCATGAATACCATCGGCACCACCAAGGCCAGATTCTCTCCAACCGGCATGATAGCCATTCACGACTTCTTCTGCTTCACAATTGGCATATACTTCACCAAATTTGAGTCGTTCCGTAGCTGTCATGACTTCTGATAAATCATTAGAAAAGATATATGAAGATAGTCCTGCATTAGTGTCATTAGCGTCATCAATGACTTGCTCAAAGTTTTGATAAGTTGTGATAGCTAAAACAGGTCCGAATATTTCTTCTTTAAAGACAGCGTCTGTTTGTTTAACATGATCAAGTACTGTTGGTGCATAGAAGTAACCAGGACGATCTAGTATATGACCACCTAATAAAAGTACAGCACCATTTTGTACTGCTGCTTGTACTTTATCATCAATACTATTTAATTGGGTTTTATTGATAATCGCACCGAAGTCAGTTTTATCGTCTAATGGATCTCCGACTGTAAGAGATTTCATTTTTTCTGTGACTTTATCTACAAATGTATCATGGATATCTTCATGCACAAAAATGCGTTCCGGGCATGTACATACTTGACCTGCATTTTTAATACGTGCAGTGACAATATAATCTACGGCTTTATCTATATTAGCATTAGGTGTAACAATCACTGGTGCATTGCCACCAAGTTCTAAATTGACTTTTTTAACTGTACTTGCTGCATTTTCGAATACTGCTTTACCAGCACGCATACTACCAGTTAATGAAATAAGTTGGATATCTTTATGTTGTGCTAATTGCGTACCTACTGTTTCGCCTGTGCCTGGTACAATTTGAACGAGTCCTGCAGGAATGGTAGATGCCTTGAATAGTTGAGCTAGACGTAATGTGAGTAACGTTGTTTCTTCGCTTGGTTTAATAACTACAGAACAACCTGTTACGATAGCAGGAATCACTTTACGTAATAATACTAAAATAGGTGCATTCCAAGGCACAATGCCAGCTGTGACACCAATAGGCTTTTTAGTGAGTTGAATTGTTTCATTCTCTACACTATTTTGTAATACTTCTCCCTTATTACTCATACTTAAACTAGTCATATAGTCAATAAATTGTATGGATTTATCGATTTCGCCTTGAGCTTCAGCTAATGTTTTACCCTGTTCTTTAACGTATAATTGAGCTAGCTCATCTTTATTTTGTTCAAATAGAGGAATAAGCAATTTAACATGTTCGGCACGGGTAGGTTGTGGGATTTTTTCCCATTCTCATTGTGCTTGTTTCGATTTTTCGATAGCTTGATTGACTTCATCCTTTGTCGCGAATGTGATAGTATCTATCTTTTCTCCAGTAGCTGGATTAATCACATCCATAGTTTCATTCGAGTTACTTTCAATAAATTCGTTATTAATAAATAATTGATTCGTCATCTCAAACACCTCCATAATTTATATTCCCTAAACTAACGATGATTAAATATAAAAAAAGGTCGGCATGGAAATATGCCAACCTGTCATTTCTGAATTTAATGTTTTTTAAATCCTTTATAAAATATAGGAACCAATAGAATAAAACCAAATAATCCCATGATAGGGAAGACTTTACCAATAAGTGAAATGAAACCTACAAAGGTACATATGAAAGTCACGATAGCCATCGAAATAATCAATATAAAGTATCTCTTTGAAAAAGGCGTACTAAATCGAGCAGCAAAAGCATACATAAGACCAACAACGGTATTGTATATCACTAAAATCATGATAACTGACATGATAAGGCCAATCGAAGGTGAAATATTTTTAGCTAATAATAAAGAAGGGAGTGCGACATCCTTAATTTGATCAAATTCTGTAACTAAACCTAAATTAATCATTAATAGTAAAAATGTAATGATTAAACCGCCTATTAAACCACCGTACGTGGCAGATTGACGATATTTTAATCTGCCCCCCATCACTGAGAAGAAACTAAATGCAGCAGCTATTTGTAAGCTAGCATAATTGATACCATCAAACCACCAACCTGGTGACATGGATGGATGATGATGTGCATAATGATTAGCTGCTTCAAAGTTAAGGTGTCCTGATGCAAAGTAATAAATTGCAATCATAGTCACGACTGCAACGAGAAATGGTGTGACACCACCTAGGACTGCAATTAAACGATCAAATTTTAAAAATAATGTTAATAGTATTAATATGACAAGTAACAGTGAACTTAGCCAATAAGGTAGTCCAAAGCTTTCATGTATCGTGGACGCACCACCTGCTGTCATAATAATCGCTAAAGAAAATAAAAAGATAGTTAATATTAAGTCAAATACTTTAGCAATTGTTGGATGTAGGTAATAATGGACGGATTCAGAATGATTACCTGATTGTAACCGATATCCTGTTTTTAAGACTAAAATACCGCCAACTGTGATGATAGCGCCTGTGATGGCAATACCACCAAGACTATATATGCCATGACTCGTAAAGAATTGAAAGATTTCCTGACCAGTCGCAAATCCTGCACCTACGACGACGCCTACAAATGCAAATGCCACGATGATGGATTCTTTAAAAATATTCATTGTCGTTCTTATCCCTTCATGTCGAAATTGATTTTATTATAATTTTAAATTTTTTTATCATGAAAATGCGTATCTTTTTATTTTAGACGAATTAACATAAAAAATAAACACCTCAGTACATCTTATATGGACGATTGTATGAACATGGTGTACTAATATTGTGACAAAGATTATAAAACTAAAGCGAAGCGGTAGCAAAGATAAATGATAAACTATAGAATTTTAAATAAGGGTAATGCATTCGTACAAATACTTTGATAGTATTATCAAATATTGAATTTTTGAAAGTGAAGTAAGTGTAATAATTGAAGAAGGTGTAGTTATGATTTTTGATTTACCTTTAATGTTAATGATTGTTGTATTTTTAGCGTTAGGTATTTTTAGTCAATGGTTAGCCAATAAAATTAAATGGCCATCGATTGTCGTGATGGCTATAGTAGGACTATTAGTAGGTCCAGTGCTAGGCATTGCAAATCCGAAAGAAGCGATGGGATCAGATGTCTTTAGTCCTATCGTATCGCTCGCTGTAGCGATTATTTTATTTGAAGGAAGTAGTAACCTAGACTTTAGGGAACTTAGAGGTATCTCTAAAGCGGTTATTAGAATGATTACAGTAGGGGCAGCAATTGCATGGGTTCTAGGTGCAGTTGCCTTACATTACATCTTAGACTTCCCACTATCAGTATCTTTAGTAATGGGTGGTTTATTTTTAATTACAGGTCCAACTGTCATTCAACCACTATTAAAACAAGCTAAAGTGAAGAAGAATGTTGATTCGATATTACGGTGGGAGAGTATTATTTTAGATCCGATAGGGCCAATGTTGGCATTAACTGCCTTTTATGTGTTCCAAATTATCGATGATGGTATTAGTTTTTTAGTGATTGTACAATTCTTCTTGAAAATTGTATGTGTCATTGTTATTGGATTTGGCGCATCTTTCCTATTCAATTGGTTAATAAAACATGATTTAATTCCACAAAGTTTAATGCCACCGATTCAACTCGTATTTATTTTATTAATTTTTAGTATTTGTGATGAAATCTTAGCGGAATCTGGATTACTTTCAGTCACTATTTTTGGACTGATGATGGCTCGAAATAAACGTCATGACTTAATGTTTAAAGAATCAGATCATTTCATTGAGAATGCATCAACTATACTAGTATCAACTGTATTTATTCTTATTACATCATCCTTAACGAAAGATGTTTTATTAAATGTACTTTCATGGCAACTTGTGGTGTTTAGTATTGTAATGATTTTACTTGTAAGACCGATATCCGTCATTGTCTCTACATTTAGAACCGAAATATCAAAACGGGAGCGTGCAAGTGTAGCGTTAATGGCACCAAGAGGGATTGTTGTTTTAACAGTAGCACAATTCTTCTCAAGTTTATTCATGGATGATGGCGTTAAAATGGCGCAATATATCACGCCAGTAACATTTGGACTCGTATTTATTACCGTTGTGATTTATGGATTTAGCTTTACACCATTAAGTAAATTATTAGGTGTTGCCAGTAATGAACCACCTGGTGTGATTATCGTTGGAGAAAGTGAATTTTCATTCCACATAGGTAGTATGCTTAAAGAACATGGTATCCCAGTTATGATGTTTAACTTATTTGAGAATACATCTGACAAAGCCCATCAAGAGGGATTTGAAGTCTTTAAAGGCAACTTATTATCCAGTAATGATCGAATTTATTCAGATTTGTTGAGATATAACAAATGTATCTTAATGACTAAATCTTTTATTTTTAATAGTTTAGCATTCAATGAGCTTGTACCAGAGTTTGGTTTGAATAACGTTGATATGATGCCTGTATCATTCAATGATGAACAAGCCCGCAATAATATGAATGGTCCAATTCGAAACCATATATTATTTGATGAGAACCATACACCAAGATGGTTTGACCAATATATAACACAACATAATATAATTGAAGTGCCAGCAGAAAGATATGATGAAATTACGCATAAAGATATGTTGATTTATTATATTAGTGATAGTAAAAAAGTGACATTTAAA
The DNA here is from genome assembly GCF_979255425.1 of Staphylococcus sp. AC872. NCBI lineage: Bacteria > Bacillati > Bacillota > Bacilli > Caryophanales > Staphylococcaceae > Staphylococcus > Staphylococcus sp. AC872. The sequence goes on along the minus strand of NZ_CEEDKW010000001.1, from coordinate 345,250 downwards.
CGCAGTCAACGCACATTACCAAAAGAAGATCACGGTGTTTATGGTATCTTGAAAAATGTATATGATAAATAAAAATGCTAATTTATGATTAGGATTATCTCGAATATCAACAACACCCCCCTCACTAGAACTCGTAGTAAGGGGGGTGTTTATGTGTAATCATTTGTGTTGTTTTTATTTTAAATAGCGGTCATGCATTAATATTTTGAGAATATCTATTTGTGATTGTAACTCCTGACCAACATTCGTATCTTTGATTTTTTTACGTGTGAGTTCTTCATCTACAACACGTTTGACTGATAATTCATCAGTACCATCTGATAGTACTTTTTCTTTTGTATTGAATTCTTGGTGCGCTACCAATTGCATACCAAAGGAATTATATAATAATGTATAGCCTGCTATGCCAGTGGTTGATTGATATGCTTTTGAAAAACCACCGTCAATAACTAACATTTTACCATCCGCCTTGATTGGGTCTTCACCATCAATTTCTTTTACTGGCGTATGTCCATTAATGATACGGCCTTCGTCTGGATTCAAACCAAAGTCACTTAACATTTTACGAATCATATCTACATCTTCACGAAGATAGTAGTATGGATTTTTTACTTCTTTGTGAGATGCTTTATCTTCAATAAAGTAACGTTCAAATGTTGTCATAGCTCGTTTACCAAATAATGAAGAATATTTACCCGTCCATAGATACCACACTAAATCTGTTGATAAATCATCAGTGACTTCTTTGTCATCGAAAGCTTTTCTTACATGATATTCAAAGACATCTAATAGCTCACGTCCACTATGCATTTCCCCGTCAATTTCAAATGATTCCATTTCACCATTTTCATCTACAGGGATACAACCATGTATAAGTAAATTGCCATTGTATGGTAAATATAATTTACCTTCTCGCATTAAGAATGACATGTGACGACGTAATTTCTCAGATTGTTGGAATGATAATAGTAATTTGTCGATGACTTCTTGTTCTTCTTCCAGTAAGACTTCAGGATGTTGGCGATCAATCGTTTGGAAACATGTATCTTTCAATGGATATGTTTTACCGTAAACAGTGATTTCATTGTTGTCAAAATCGATTTTTTCTAGCACCAAACGTTCTTCCATTTCAAATGAAGGTCGACGTTTAATGATTGGCATTTCAAGTTTGAATTGAATCATCGCAATGGCTTGATGGATCTTAGTAATTTGATGTTCTTCACGTTGTGTCAAACTTGCTTCTTTATCTGGACGCTTCTTAGGTTTGAAAGCAGGGTTATCGCCACTATAATATTTCTCAGCTAAAGTGAGTAACGGTCTTAAGTTGATGCCATATGCATCTTCAATAATATCTAAGTTGTCGTAACGCGCACAGATTCTAAGTAAATTAGCAAGGCATACTTTAGAGCCAGCATAAGCACCAATCCATAGCACATCATGGTTTCCCCATTGAATATCTACAGAGTGATAATTGATTAATGTATCCATGATTTTATCGGGTTTAGGACCACGATCATAAATATCACCAACAACATGTAAATGATCGACAACGAGGCGTTGTACTGTGTAAGAGAGACCAATGATTAAATCATCTGATTGTTCTAACTCGATGACTTGATTGACTAATGTTTCATAATACGTCTTTTTATTTTGATATTCATTATTTTTATAAAGTAATTCTTCAATAATATAGACGAATTGTTCTGGTAAAGCTTTGCGAAGTTTAGAACGTGTATATTTAGAAGAACAATATTTGATTAATTCAACTAAACGTTCGATGGTTGTAATATACCAAATGTTAAGTTGCCCTTTGGCATTGAATTGGTTTTTAACAAGTTTTAGTTTATCTTCTGGATAGTAGACAAGGGCGGCTAAATCATTAATTTCTTTTTCACTAAGCGTTTCGCCAAATATATCATTAATTTTAGCTCTTACATTACCAGAGCCATTTCTTAAAACGTGTTGGAATGATTCATATTCACCGTGTAAATCACTTACAAAGTGTTCAGTACCTTTTGGAAGTTCTAGGATTGACTCTAAATTAATGATTTCAGTTGCTAACTTTTCAGCACTATCAAATCGTTGAGATAGTAAGTCTAAGTATTTTTTCTTTAGTTCATTTTCAGTAATATGTGTCATGTCTTGTCACTCCTATTTTTTAATTCCGTTCAAAGCCAGTTATTGCAATTATTAATGCGCTTACATTTGATTATCAATAAAAATTTAACAATTTTCAATAGCAAAGCATTAATTGAAAAGATATTTTTAAATTTAGAAATATCGTTATCATTTCAAACAATGAGAAATAGCAATAACACCCATTTCTAATAGATGTGATTAAACTTGTAAAAAATAAGCTTTGTGAATTAAAAAGAGGAGAACACAAAAAAGCCAACAAAGTGAGTGCACAATGTTGGCTTGGGATAGCTTTAATTCATTATTTTACGCGTTTACGTTTGACAAAGTATCTGATGACGAAGTAAATAACGGCAATGATGATAATGACATACATAATTCTAGAATACGTATGGATACCATTCATTAAGGCGCCAAAGCTATCACTTAAAAGACGACCTAGTAAAATTAATGCGAAGTTCCAAATTGTTGTACCAAGAAGTGAAAGTGATGTGAACTTCACAATATTCATACGGTTAATACCTGCAGGGATAGTAATTAATACACGTAATACCGGTATGAAGCGGCAAAGTAAGACTGCCCATGCACCGTAGCGTTTAAACCAGTCATTAGCACGTTTTAAATCGCTACTTTTTAATTTCATCCATTTACCATGACGATCGACAAAACGATATAGCTTTTCTTCTGAAATAAGACGGCAAATATAATATAGAATTAATAATCCGATAAATGACGCGATCGTCGCAATGATTAATAATGTCCAAATGGATAAATGAGATTTAACTGACAGTAAACCTGCAAAGGTTAAAATAATTTCGGAAGGGACTACAGGTAATACATTCTCTAACAAGATGAGAATGAAGATAGCCGTGTATCCCCACTGACTAATAAAATTCGTAATAATTTGTTCCATTTATATGAATAGACTCCTTTATGCATTGAAGCATATTACTTAAGTAATATAGTTTGGTAAAACCATTATAATAAAAATAATACGTAAATGCTTGTAAAAGGGGAGTCAGTTTATCATTTTATTGCTTTTAAGAGTTGATGATAAAGTGCATGAACATCTGTCTCTTCTGTAATACCGTGTACATTCATACGGCCATCTTTGAATAGTGTGAATGCCAAATCCTTGTGTTGGATTAATTTAGCAAATGGTGTGGATTTAATCATATGTCCTGGGAAATCTGATGCATAATCGAAACTATGGGCAGGCAATCTAAATCTGACTGTATCTCCACACAATGGTTCGATTGTATGATTCTGTTTATTATTTAATACGTCATATTGTTGGAAATGACATACTGGACATTGATCATCCTTTAATTGACGTATATGTAATGATTGATGTTGAATGTTAAATGCATCTAATGTGATTAATTGTTGGGAAAACCCATATCCACTAATATAACGTATAGCTTCAGCCACTTCGTAACTCGCTACAATCGAAACGATAGGTGGCAAGACCCCATTGATAGCACAACTTTCACCAGTTTGAGGAATTTGCTGTAATAAACATTTAAGGCATGGTCCAGTAAAATCAATACCATAAACGGTGCCTTTGCTACCGACAGCTGCACCATAAATCCAAGGAATATTTAATTTATGACAGACTTCATTAATCAAATAACGTATTTTAAAATGGTCCATACCATCTAAAATAATGTCTGGTTGAAAGTCTTTAATGATGTCTTCGATATTTGTAGATAACAACTCTTGATGATAGGTCTTTAAATGTACTTGTTGATTAATAGTATGGATTTTCTGTTTAAGTGCCTCAACTTTAGATGTCATAAGTTGTGCATCTTGCTCATCATACAAAGTTTGTCGATGTAAATTGGATAATTCTACAATATCCATATCAACGATGGCTAAATGATGAGCACCCATGCGTGCTAATTGGTCTATTATATGACTGCCTAATGCACCAGCACCAAGTACCATGATTTTGGTTTGTTCTAATTGAGCTTGTCCTGTTTCGCCAAAAGGTTGAAAGCGTGTTTGTCTTTCATAACGTGACATTATAAGAAGCCTAAGCCTTCTGTAGGACTTGATGCTTGTGCTGTATATTTTACGGGAATACGACCAGCTTCATATGACAATCTTCCGGCTTGAATACCTAACTTCATTGCTTCGGCCATTTTGACAGGATCTTTAGCTGCAGAGATAGCAGTATTTAATAATATTGCATCAGCACCCAATTCCATTGCTTGACAGGCATCCTTAGGAGAACCAATACCGGCATCTACAATGACAGGGACGTTAGCATTTTGAATAATATAACTTAAATTAAGTGGATTATTAATACCCCTACCTGTACCAATAGGTGATGCTAATGGCATCACCGCATGGACACCTAGGGCTTCTAACTTTTTAGCTAATACAAGATCATTAGAGATATAAGGACAGACGATATACCCTTTTTCTAATAGCACTTTACAAGCTTCATACGTTTCAAACGGGTCAGGTAATAAGGTTTCATCATCACCAATGACTTCAACTTTAATCATGTCGCATACACCAGCGTGATTTGCAATTTCTGCGATACGGATGGCTTCATCAGCAGTTTTAGCACCTGCAGTGTTAGGAAATGTAATGAAATCTTTTAAGTTCACATTAGCTAGTGGGTTTGGAAGATTTTTATCATATAAATTCATACGTCTTACTGCAAATGTTAATACGTTTGTTTCAGCTGCTTTAATTGCTTCAGATTGAGTTTGTTCATCCTCGAATTTACCAGTACCTAATAATAAACGAGATTTCAATTCTAATTGACCTATTTTTAACATTTTATCCGCCTCCTACAAATTCTAATAATTCTAAACGATCATCTTCTCTGACTATTTGATTGTCAAAATCATCTTGCTTAATTAAAGATTGGTTATGCTCAACTACGACACGTTGTGGGTCTAATTCTAATGATTCTAATATGCTTGTAATCGAATCTTCTTGTTCAAAGGTAAATAAATCTCCGTTAATGATGCACTTCATTTTGCTCACTCCTTGATAAACTAAATGCTGAATAGCTTACTGGTTTAATTCCGGATAATAGCCAGTTGGCAATATCTTGACCGATTTTAGGCGATAACAGTATACCGTTACGATAATGACCAGTGATGATAAACAAGCCGTCATCGATTTGATCCATGATAGGTAATTCATGTTCTGTATAAGGTCTTATGCCTGACCATTGTTTTAGAATATGGCCATTCGATAGTCCAGGTATACGTTGTTGAGCATGATTGAGTAGCCATGAAATACCTAGGTCACTATTACCAACACTGTAATTATTGAATTCACTTGTCGCTCCAATTAAGTAGCGATGTTTTTCCTTTGGAACGATATAGCAACCATTCGTCATGAACACAGTATGATTTAATTTAAGTGAAGGTTGTTCAACTAATAATACCTCACCTTTAACACCAATCACTTGTCTTGGTATAGCGTAATCTTTTAATAGCTGAGTAGACCAAGCACCACCTGCCACAATTACTTTTTTAGCGTGGATATCACCATTATTTGTTGTAACTGTGTAAAAACCATTGTTGTGATGAATGTGTTTTACTTCTGTTTGATAATAACGATGAACATCGCGCTGAATTATTGATTGTAATAAAGCTTTAGTATAGTGATTGGCATTGATTTGACCGTCCTTTGGAATATATATGGCTAAGTCAGTTGGTTCGACATGACCATTTGACAGGTTAAATAGTTCATCATCTGAGAGTAACTCGACGCTTGGGTCTTTTGATTTAAGAAAGGCATATTGTTGAGTTAACCACTTTACGTCTTTGGTTGATGATGCCATTTTAATTAATCCAGACTGTTGAAATTCAATATCAATACCAGTTTCATGATAGAGGGCATCACTTAATTCTGGGAATAATGACCTAGACGCTACTGCTAATTGAAATAATTCACTATCAGTTGTGAACTCATTTTGAGCGCCTAACATGCCACCGGCTTTATAAGAGGCATGCATACCTGGTATATCTCGGTCTACAATAGCAATATCTAAATGTGATTGACTAAGTTGTCGAGCTATCGACATACCTATCACACCAGAACCGATAATAAGAACATCATGCATGAGCGTGCCACTTCCTTTTTAAAGAGTTAATTTCGCTAACGGTAGAGGTCATGAAAAATGAAATTGAACATAGACCATCAAATGCTGTAGGTAATTGAGAAATGGTGGACGGGGAAATTCCGCCTATAGCATAAATAGGAATATCAATCTCGAGTACGTCATGAATCTCTTGAATTGTTCGTGGATGTTCATCTGGATGCGACGATGTAGGGAATATGTGACCGAAAAAGACATAATCTAATTGCCACTCATGACATTGCTTAACCATTTCAATATTATGCGTTGACATACCGACAACTAACTCTGGATGTTGTTGTTTGATTAAAAATGCTTCTTCGTCATTTTCTTTAAAATGAATACATTGTAAATTTAAAGCTTTAAGTAATTTAAAATGACTATGAATGATTATTTTATCTTTGGGAAATCCAGCTTCAATGAGCTGTGCAATAAAACGTTGTAACTCAAAAGCAGACATAGGTGTTCTAAAGAGTAAGCCATCAATGGCCGGCTCTATAGTCAAAAAATGCCTTAAATCTTTCTGTGACAATTCTTTATAAAAAGTTATCGCAATAAATATATACATCACCTCAACAAAAAACGCTATTTCCACATAGTAGGGAAATAGCGTTAAATTGCTAATGAGTACTTTAAATTCATAGCTATGCCACTTCCCTACGCCAGTACAAACTGGATCAGGTTCTAGGAATTATAAAGTCACATCTTTACTCTCAGCCTTAAACAAAGGCACTTCCAGTGGGTTTATTATTAAATTGTATGAATGGAATAGCGCTTTCAATTTACATACAGTTTACTATTTTTTATTGACGGTATCAAACATGACAACTATCTTTATTTAGCTTTTTTTTGGAATAAAGGCAAGAAAGAAACAACCAATTTAGACGAAAACGCAAATGAACATGAATAGCTTATTTAAATATTGAAAATTAAATGTAAGTATTGTTAATTTTTATTGAATAAATTGTGAATATTTTCTAAATTTTATATTGTAACCGTTTCCATTTTGTGCTATTATAATAAAAATTGTAGCGCTACAAGAAATGAAAAGATGTGTGATTAGAAGTTAAACAGTCATCATTAGGAATTTCTGAAACTTAACGACAACACATAGAAACAACATATCATTATGGGAAGTAGGAAAAGAAATGAATAAAAAAAGAAGTAACGTTCGTTGGTTTTTTGCGATTGCATTCTTTCTTATTGGTGTTATAGCTTATATGGATAGATCTAATATTTCATATATTGCTGTACCAATGATGGAAGATTTATATTTAACAAAAACACAATTTGGTTTATTAGCGTCATTTTTCTCATTAGGTTACGCTTTAATGCAAGTACCGTCAGGGATGTTAGCAGAGAAATTTGGACCACGTAAAATGATTACAATAGCTTTAGTATGGTGGAGTGCTTTTACAATTCTCACAGGTATGATTAAGCATCATGGTTTATTATATTTTGTTAGATTTTTATTTGGTGTGGGAGAGGCGCCTATGTATCCATCTAATGCAGTGTTCAATTCATTTTGGTTTGCTAAAAATGAAAAAGGAAGAGCATCAAGTGCGTTATTAGCAGGTTCATATTTCGGCCCTGTGTTAGCACCGATTGTAACCATCGCGATTGTTAACGCATTTAATTGGCAAGCAGTCTTTTATATTTTTGGTGCGATTGGTATTGTGATGGCAGTTCTATGGGCAATTATCGCTAAAGACTTGCCGGAACAACATAAAATGGTCAATGAAGCTGAAAAGCAATTTATTACTGATCATAGAGACATTGTTGAAACTGATAAATCACTACCACCTTGGAAACGTTTCTTAACTCACTTTAGTTTTTATGCGATTGCGATTCAGTACTTTGTAGTACAATTTGTCATTACATTATTCTTAATTTGGTTACCAACATATTTAACAGAACAATACCATGTTGATTTCAATGATATGTCAATTAGTTCATTACCATGGTTATTAATGTTCTTCTTGATTTTATCTGGTGGTGCTATTTCAGATAAGATTTTAAATACTGGTAAATCTCGTTTCGTCGCACGTGGCGTCATTGCGATTTTAGGATTTGTCGTCTTCTCAATATCAATCTTTTTTGCAGTATATACTGAAAACTTATATGTCACTATATTCTGGTTATCTCTTGGCTTAGGTGGCGTTGGTATGTCTATGGGTATGAGTTGGGCCGCAGCGACAGACTTAGGTCGTAACTTCTCTGGAACAGTATCTGGTTGGATGAACTTATGGGGGAATATTGGTGCCTTAACGAGTCCATTCTTAGCTGGTGCCTTTGTTGAACAACTTGGTTGGAGTATGACGTTCCAATTATTAATTATTCCAGCAGTATTAGCGATTATCATGTGGTTCTTTGTTAAACCTGATCAACCATTAGTCATAGATGAACATCAATCAGTTAAATAATTTGTAAATATCAAATACGAGCAATAAATGAGGATAGACAGGTCGTTAAGATCATGGGTCAAACTCATTTATTGCTTTTTTAATTTTACTAGGTGCATAATTATATTATAGAAAGGTGTGATTCGAATGATGATAATCAATGCTAAAATTAAAATATCAGAAGAAAAACGTGATGAATATTTAAAACTTATGAAACATTTAGTTTCTGAATCAAGAAAAGAAGAGGGCGTACTATTCTATAGCCATTATGAAGATGTGCAAGATAGAAATACGTTTATCGTAGTGGAGAACTACGTAGATGAAGCTGCTATTAAATCACATAATGAGTCTGAACATTTACAAATGTTCAAAAATGAAATTGGTAACTTTGTCGTAGAAGCACCAGTGATTGAAGTGGCTCAACAAGTCAAATAAATATTTATATCGGTATAAAGGGAATTAGTCATCAAACAAAAAGAAAAGTGTTATAATAGTTTTTGTGTTTTGATGAATTGCAAGCAATACATCCGATAAATTGACGCTATAGAGAGCGGGATAAAGCTGATTTCAAAAGTGAAATGAGAACCATTCCGTTCTCTTATTTATGTTCAAATAAAAAAGAAAGGAGAGCATATTTTGAAGAGTTTCTTAAAGACAGTATTTTATTTTAATCGATCTAAGATTGATATGTTCAAAGGTATCAGACAAGGCTTGCTTATGATAATACCTGCATTATTAGGTTATTACTTCGGCTTTTTCTCATTTGGTTTACTTATTGCCACTGGTACTTTGGCACATATTTATGTTTTTAAAGGTTCACCACAATCTATGATTAGAACGGTGGTGCTTTGTTCGTTAGCTTTCGCAGTTTGTATGATGTTAGGGACATTGACAGCTGCACAACCGCTCATCTTTGGTATTTTACTTCTAGTTGTAACGGTGGTGCCATTTTATATATTCACAGCTTTAAAAATTGCGGGTCCATCATCAACTTTCTTTATAGTGACATTTTGTTTACCAATGAACTTACCAATTGCACCTGATCAAGCATTAGTGAGAGGACTTGGTATTCTTATTGGTGGTGCATTTGCGACACTAGTTGTACTTATCACTATCTATATGAAGAAAGAAAAAACAGAGGATAGTGCCATTAATTCTGACTTCAAAGTGATTCAAGATTTAATGAAAAATTATAATGATCCAGAATCATTTAAGGAAGTGGCAACATCTGCAGTGTCTTCTTTTAAAGCATCAGATAAATTATTGATCACATCATCATCTAGTAATGGTAAATTAAGTACGAGATTCCAAAAATTACTATTACTACATACGTCAGCACAAGGTATTTACTCAGAATTACTTGAATTAAATGAAAAGGGTGTGCGTCCATTACCAAATGAACTGATTGAAATGCTAGACTTTATCATTGATAAAATAAGTCATCCATCTTCAAATGGTAAAACATGGAGAAAAGAAGTAGATGTGAGCCCAGAATTCGAAAACTTAATTAGTCATATATTAAAAATTGACGAAATTGCTCATGCAAACTCTGAACATCTTGAACATGAGGCAAACATTCGAAAACCATTATACAGTAAACGTATTTTACAAAACTTAACATTAGATTCGCTCGTGTTTAGAAATACATTACGATATACAGTCATTATTGCAGTAGCAATCTTTGTTGCTTTATTCTTTGGATTTGATAAAGCTTATTGGATTCCACTTTCCGCACATACATTATTATTAGGTACATCAACGATTCACACATTAGAACGAGGAATGGCCAGAAGCTTAGGTACGTTACTCGGTGTAGTGGTACTTTCAGGAATTTTAGCATTTACAGTACCAGCCCCATTAGCAGTTGTATTAATGGGCTTCGGTGCGATGATGACAGAAGCATTTGTTGGTGTTAACTATACTTTTGCAGTTATCTTTATTACGATACAAGTTATCTTATTAAATGGATTGGCATCACAGAATTTATCCATCTCAATTGCTTTCCCACGTATTGTCGATGTGGCCATGGGGGTTGCCATTGCATTACTCGGTTTATTTATACTAGGACAACGTACAGCGTCTGCGTTATTGCCTAACACTATTGCAGATGTCGTTAGACAAGAAGCGAAATTTTTCCATTATTTATTCTCCAACAATGAATACAAAAATGAAGAACAAGAAAAACATTTAAGTCTAAGCTTGTCAGTAAGATTAAACAATATGACGCAAATGTACAACGCAGCAAATGGTGAATTATTTAGTAATAAGTCAGTTATTCAATATTACTATCCAAGTATATTTGCCTTAGAAGAAATTAGTTTTATGTTGAGTAGAGCTTTAAACGATAAAAATCGAACTAGAATTGACGATCAACAAATGGGTGAATACTTAGCTATCTTTGAAAATATTGCTAAGCACTTTGAACTCCACTCTCATTTAGAAGTTAAAGACTTAACAGATTTACCGCAATATAATTATATTAAGTCAGGTTTAATGAAGATTCAGAATAATAGTCAAAAAGAACGTAAAGATGCAAGTGAAACACTAGCATTTGCTTAAGTTTGCGAATGATTAGGCAGTCTGAGGGTTGTCTAACTTCAGAGTCCGGTCATGGTGATTGAATAGTTGAAAAGAGTGGTAAAGAAAAGTATCACACTCATTAACTAGGAGATGAAATGCAATGCCTTGGACTATGGAAGATTATCCTCAAAGCCTAAAGAATTTAGACAAATTAGAACAAAAAAAGCAATTGATATTGCTAATGCTATGCTAAAAGATGGTTATAAGGAATCAGATGTGATTCCAATAGCAACACAACAAGCTGAAAAATGGTATAAACAAGCATCTGAAGAAGAACTAGAAGAACTCAAAAATAAACACATTACACAACATCAACAAGATAAGTCAGCGCAACCAGAATTAAATGAAAAGCCAGTTCATGTATATTTCGAAGATAATGAATGGAAAGTGAAAACAGAAGATGCAAAACAAGCATCTGATACATTCACATATAAAAAAGATGCTATAAAGCGTGCCAAACATATTGCAGACAATAAAGACACTAAAGTAGTTGAACATCAAAAAGATGAATAGAATGACTAGAGGTTGAGACATAACGTTTTTGTGCTCTGGGAAACCGATTAACGGCGTCCCAAAAGCAGGATTATCGGCAGAAACTCTCACGATTCGACAAAATTTGGAAAACAATTTTGCTCATCGTTCGGTTCTGCTCAAATCCTAAACGCTTTTGTCCCGACCTCTTATTGTTTACGACTAAAGTAGGTAATGCAATTATTTCTTATTCTCATTGAACTTCGATATAATGAAGGGGATAAAAGAGATGGAGGAAATCATATGTATGTAGAGAGAAAACCATCATTATACCTTGAAGACTTGAGATACGAATTTAAAAATAGTTTGAGTGCTATTCAAAATGGTGATGAGGCATTTGATATTTTAGTAGGATTTGTTGAACTCGATCACACTTATTCATCCGCACTTAAAGAAATAAGTACTAAGTTAAGCATTTTAGATGATAATTTCAATCATAGATATAAACATAATCCCATACACCATATGGAACGACGTGTTAAAGAGATGGGGAGTTTAGTTAAGAAACTTAAACGGAAAGGTTTAGACATTAGTGCACAAAGTGCTAGAGATCACATTATGGATATCGCTGGTATTAGAGTGATATGTAATTATATGGATGATATTTATGTTATTGAAGAGATGTTATTAAAACAGGAAGACGTCAAATTAATTAAACGCAAAGATTATATTGAACATCCTAAAGAAAATGGTTATCGCAGCTTACATATTGTGGTATCGATTCCTGTATTCTTAGCAGATTCTGTAGAAATTATTCCAGTAGAAATTCAAATTAGAACCATTGGTATGGATATGTGGGCGAGTCTAGAACATAAAATTCGTTATAAAAATAATGCAGATACTGAAAAATATAAAGGTTTATTAGAACAATGTGCAACAGAGATTACCGATGTAGAAAGTAAGATGCAACAGATTCATACTGAAATATCTAAGGATGATTAACGTCACCCTTAATGAAAGATGAAATAAAGTAGTAGGTCGCCAATTTACTAAAGCATGACGACTTACTACTTATTTTTATGTAAAAAGGATTTTAATTAAAGTAATATGATAAAATATTTAATATATATAATATGATTTTTGAGAATTAGAGGGTTAAGATGAATAAGCAAAATTTTAAAACACAACTATACCAATTAAATAATTATGAAAATGAACAAAGTGAAGTGATATATGCAGGTAATCCCAATTCTAAAGAGGTCATCGTCTTTATTCATGGTGCATTACTTACGTATAAGATTATGACCATGTTTGCACCATACATGAGAGAATACAAACTGATATTTATCAACTGTCCTAGTAGAGGTAAGAGTTCTGAAATTGAAAGAGATAATCACACATTAGATGACTATTCAGAACGTGTTTATGATGTATTAAGTCAGATTGTGACTGAGCAACAATTGTCAGAAATAAAAGTAGTTGGTTATTCTATGGGAGGTATGATTGCTACACGTTTATTGAAATTTAATACACTGCCCATTTCTCATTTGATTTACCTAAACAGTGCTGCGAAAATCACACCAGATGGTAGCATGTTAGCACGCTTATTTACGTCAGATAGTAAGCGAGATATTTTAAAAGATGAAATTAATGCAGTGAAAAATTTACCACAATACATACTCGATAAAACCATTTTTGCGCAAAAAGAAAATGCGATTGAACTATTTCAATTCGTCGCACCAATCAAGACAATTATCACAGATATTTTGTATACGATTAATGCTGATTACCTACCAGATATTGAAGAAATAGAAACATTTCCGAAGATACTATTCATGTCTGGTAAAGAAGATCAAATTATTCCATATACAGATTCATTAGCTACGTTAGAACAATTCAAAGCTTATGGTGGCACAACAAAAGAAATCGTATATGAAGGAATAGGGCATCTTGATTTTCCAAGTGTGCTAGAAACAAAACCAGACCAAGAATTAGGTGTTGTAGATCATATCAAACAATGGATTCAAGAATAATATAAATAAGTAGACAACCGGTAGTCTTAAAATGATATTTTTGTATTGATTATGACGTAACGTCATCATTTACATTGTGAGTAGGAGGTGAATGATCTATGTCTTATTATACGACGGGAGAAATAGCGGAAAGATGTGAGGTTTCAGTAAGAACTGTTCAATATTATGATCAAAAAGATATTTTAAAACCTAGTCACATGACAGAGACAAATCGACGTATGTATTCGAAAGGTGACGTGAAACGTCTAGAATTGATTAATTTATTAAAGCAATTGGGATGTTCTTTGAACGACATTAAAACGTTGCTAAAAGAAGATAGCACTATGAACACGTTGAACTATATACTAAGTATGAAAGAAGAATCCCTATCGCAAGAAGTAAATGATAAGCAAAACATCATAAAGAGTATCAAAACCATTAAACAATATATAGATACGCATTCTGTATCGCCTATTCAAAAATTAACTGACATCGAGCGTATGGTACAAGCATCAACTCATATTCGGGATATCCATAAAAATATTTTTATAACAGCTGGGTTGATAAGTATTGCTCAGTATACTGGTATCATTAGTTCCATTATTTTAAAAAGTAAACATCCATTGCTTACAGTGTCTCCATTTGTTATAAGTTATGCTATAGCGCTAACATACTATTATGCTAAAAAAGTGGCTTTTATATGTCCGAATTGTCATACACAATTTCATCCAACATTAAATCAATTAGTCACTGCTAAACATACATTAAATACACGACGGCTGGAATGTACAAACTGTCACAAAATTAATTATTGTATTGAAACACCTGCTCAATCTTCATAATTTCGTAAAGATTTTAAAGCTTCGATGACTGAAATAATCGAGGCTTTTTATTATTTTAGTTAAAGTAAGCGTTTGCAAAAATGTATATCATGTACTAATATACTTGTATACAAGTATAGAACGACGAATGAAAGTGCGGTGTGAGCTATGACATATGGCTATCCAGAACAATGGAAACGACATTTAACTACAGGTGAGGCGATAGCTGCAGAAATAAGATTAGGCATTATTAAAGGTGATATTCAAGCAGAAACACTACTGACTGAAAATCAAATTGCTAAACAATTCAATGTGAGTCGCTCTCCTGTTAGAGATGCATTCAAGCTATTACAAACAGATCAACTTATTCATTTAGAACGAATGGGGGCGCAAGTCTTACCTTTTGGTGAACAAGAAAAAAGGGAACTTTATGACTTACGCTTAATGTTAGAGTCTTTTGCCTTTTCTAGATTGAGATCACAAGATACACAACCGATAGCTAAAGAAATGAAAAAGCAGCTCGAAATGATGAAAGTAGCAGTACAATTTGAAGATGCTGAATCGTTTACGAAACATGACTTTGAATTTCATGAAGCCATGATTTTAGCTTCAAACCACCAATACCTCAGAACATTTTGGAATCATTTGAAACCTGTGATGGAGTCACTCATTCTCCTATCGATGAGACGCAGAATGTCAGAAGATCCTAATGATTTTGAACGTATACATCGAAATCACAATGTCTTTGTAGATGCAGTTGAAAATAAAAATGCTGAAACGTTAAGACAAGCCTTTCATTTAAACTTTGATGATGTAGGTAAAGATATAGAAGGATTTTGGTTACGCTAATTTTTAGAAAGGAAGAGATAAGATATGAAATATATGATTGGTGTCGATATTGGTACCACAAGCACCAAATCAGTACTTTATGATGAAAATGGACAATTCATTATGAAACATAACATTGGGTACGAATTGCATACACCTAATGTCGATGTGTCTGAAGAGAATCCAGATGAATTATTTGATGCAGTATTGATGACCGTCAAATATGTCATCAGAGAAGCCAATATCGCTAAAGAAGATATTAAATTAATCTCATTTAGTGCCCAAATGCATAGTTTAGTTGCGATGGATGAACAACATCAACGCTTAACAGAGAATATTACTTGGGCAGATAATCGAGCAAGTAAATATGCTGACCAAATTAATCAACAACATGATGGTTTTAATATTTATAGAAGAACAGGTACACCCATTCATCCAATGTCACCATTATCGAAGATATTTTGGATGAAACATGAACAACCGGATATTTTCAATCATACTGCCATGTTTGCTGATATTAAGACATATATTTTATATCAACTATATGAGACATATGTTATCGACCACTCCATGGCTTCAGCTACAGGTATGTTCAATCTGGAACAACTTGATTGGGATGACGACGTATTAAATTTATTAGGTATCACACGTCAGCAGCTACCAGAATTAGTGCCCACAACACATATTTTAAAAGGAATGAAAAAGCGCTACGCCACATTAATGGGTGTCGATGAGAATACGCCTGTAGTAATTGGCGCGAGTGATGGTGTGTTATCTAATCTGGGCGTGAACAGTTACCGAAAAGGTGAAGTTGCCGTTACTATTGGGACATCTGGTGCTATTAGAACCGTCATTGATAAACCAAGAACGGATGATAAAGGTCGAATTTTTTGTTATGTCCTAACAGATGAACATTACGTAATTGGTGGACCAGTTAATAATGGTGGCGTCATCTTAAGATGGCTTCGAGATGAGATATTAGCAAGTGAAGTCGAAACAGCCAAACGCTTAGGTGTTGATCCTTATGACGTATTAACTCAAATCGCCAGTCGTGTTAAACCAGGCGCAGATGGCTTAATCTTCCATCCTTATCTTGCTGGAGAACGTGCACCATTATGGAATGCCGATGCACGTGGGTCATTCTTCGGCTTAACACTATCTCATAAGAAAGAACATATGATACGTGCTGCCTTAGAAGGCGTTTTATACAATCTATACACAGTTTATCTAGCTTTGATAGAAGTGATGAATGAAACACCAAGTACAATCAAAGCGACAGGTGGATTTGCTAAAAGTGAAATTTGGCGCCAAATGATGGCGGATATCTTTGATACGCATTTAAGTGTGCCAGAGAGTTACGAAAGTTCATGCTTAGGTGCATGCGTGTTAGGTATGAAAGCACTCGGTGAAATTGATAACTTCTCAATAATTGAACAAATGGTAGGTACGACAAATGAACATCAACCAGATTCAGAAACAGTCGATATTTATCAACAACTTGTAAGTATCTTTATCAATATTAGTCGCTCTTTAACCGACACGTATAGTGAGATTGCCGCATTTCAACGACAGCATATGAATTGATTTTAAGCAGTGCCAGACAAATGTAGTATTGCATAGTTAAGTCACAACGTCACTTTGCCACTTTCGAATTCGAGCAACTTTGTAAATGAGAACAGACATATTATAGGAAGAAGGGGAATGCCATGTTTGCAGAAATTTGGCCATTAATTAGCGTTGTTTTAGGAATTGTGATCTTATTAAGTTTAATTATCTTTTTAAAACTGAATACCTTTATCTCTTTAATCATTACATCAATTGTTACTGCTTTGTTATTAGGTATGCCACTGGATAAAATTATGGAAACTGTAGAAAAGGGTATGGGTGGTACATTAGGACATATTGCACTTATCTTTGGACTAGGCGCCATATTAGGGAAGTTACTTTCTGATGGAGGTGGCGCAACACGTATTGCCGATACATTAATCGCCAAATTTGGCCAAAAACATGTACAGTGGGCGATGCTCGTTGCTGCATTTATCGTCGGTATCGCTTTATTCTTTGAAGTGGGATTAGTGTTATTAATTCCATTAGTATTCACAGTAGCCAAACGTGCTAATGTATCTACACTTAAACTTGGATTACCAATGGTTACAGCATTATCAGTGACACATGGTTTCTTACCGCCACATCCTGGACCAGTAGTTATAGCTAAAGAATTAAAAGCGAATATTGGTCATGTACTCCTTTACGGTATTATTATTTCAATTCCTGTTACTTTAATCGCAGGACCATTATTTAATAAAATCGCACAAAAAATCATTCCATCTGCATATGGTAGAGAGGGAGATATTTCAGCATTAGGTGCTCAAAAGGAATTTACTGAGGAAGACATGCCAGGATTTGGGATTAGTATTTTAACAGCAATATTACCAGTCATCTTAATGCTTATTTCAACATTAGTACAACTTATCACAGGACATGATTCTCCTAAAAATGCATTCGAATCAATCATTTATTTAATTGGGAATGCTGGTACAGCCATGTTAATTGCAGTTATCTTCGCTATATTTACAATGGGTGTATTAAGACATAGAAAAATGGAAAATATCATGGAATCAGTTACTCAAGCAATTTATCCAATAGGCATGATGTTATTAATCATTGGTGGTGGCGGTACATTCAAGCAAGTACTTATTGATGGTGGCGTAGGTGATACGATCGCCAAAATGTTCGAAGGTACACACATGTCACCAATTCTACTTGCATGGATTGTTGCTGCAGTACTAAGAATTGCACTAGGTTCTGCAACTGTGGCCGCCATATCTACGACAGGTATTGTGATGCCATTATTACAAGCTTCAGATGCCAATGTCGCACTTGTTGTGCTAGCAATCGGTGCAGGAAGTGTGATTTTATCTCATGTGAATGATGCAGGATTCTGGATGTTCAAAGAATATTTCGGACTAACAGTTAAAGAAACATTTTTAACATGGTCATTACTAGAAACAATCATTTCAGTTTCAGGCATCATCTTTATCTTATTTATTAGTTTATTTGTATAACATTGGGGATGTAACTACCGGCTGGAAACAGTCGGTAGTTTTCTTTACACATTATTGTGTATATACCACTAGTAATGACTATTACATATATTGTTAAGGTGTTTATCAAGCACATTCGAGCGAAAAAATAAACCCGTCTTACTGTGAATAAGACGAGTTTAAAAGCAGTTTGTGTAAAACATATGAATTGAGTTAACGCTCAAAATATGTTGCTTAGTTTTTCCACCTAGTGACTAGTCGAATGGTTGCTAGGTGTATTTTTATGCTTCAATTATACTAAGCCATCGATTTGATTGCAATAAACAGAGAATGAAATAAAGTATATGATAAGTTTTGGTCAATTAAAATCAAACGTTAAAATAGTGTGATATTCATAATATAGGTATAACTAGGCACAATGTTTATTTAATGATAAGATAAATGCGATTGAACATCATTAATTTAAGGAAGGGGTAGAGACTTTGAAACAAATAAAAAAAGCCATTATTCCAGCTGCTGGTTTGGGGACAAGATTTTTACCAGCAACGAAAGCAATGCCAAAAGAAATGTTACCCATCTTAGACAAACCAACAATTCAATATATTGTTGAAGAAGCATCAAGAGCGGGGATCGAAGATATCATTATCGTTACAGGTAAGCACAAACGTGCGATTGAAGATCATTTTGATAATCAAAAAGAATTAGAAATAATTTTAGAGAAAAAAGAAAAATATGATCTATTAGAAAAGGTTCAATACTCAACAGATTTAGCTAACATCTTCTATGTTCGTCAAAAAGAGCAAAAAGGTTTAGGTCATGCAATTTATACAGCACGTCAATTCATTGGGAATGAACCATTCGCTGTATTATTAGGTGATGACATTGTGGAATCAGACACACCAGCAATTAAACAATTGATGGATGTTTACGATGAAACAGGTAAATCCGTAATTGGTGTTCAAGAAGTAGCTGAAGAAGACACACACCGTTACGGTATTATTGATCCATTAGCAAAATCGGGTTTACGTTATGAAGTTAAGAAATTCGTAGAAAAACCAAAACAAGGTACAGCACCATCTAATTTAGCGATTATGGGGCGCTATGTACTAACACCTGAAATCTTTGATTATCTTGAAACACAAGAAGAAGGTGCAGGTAACGAAATTCAATTAACAGATGCAATTGAACGTATGAACGCCGAAAGCCAAGTATACGCATACGATTTCGAAGGTGATCGTTATGATGTCGGTGAAAAACTAGGCTTCGTTAAAACAACGATTGAATACGCATTAAAAGACGAAGATATGAAAGACGATTTAAAAGTATTTATAGAGCAATTGGACTTATAAAAGTAAATTGAGAGCGGGATAAAATTAACATTTTACTAAAATTCATTTCGTTCCCCGCCTTTGCAAGGTTGAGTAAATTGAAAAAGCTTGAGATATTAGAACGTCTGTATAATTCATTACTTAGACGGTTTTATGCATGAACTTTAAATCATATATACCTTTTAGATTTATCTCTACACTTGAATTTACATCAACTACTGTATATATTATTGAAGCCTGAGTTATTTATTTTGTTCCAGGCTTGCTTTTGCTTTATTTCAATTCTTTGACGAAACATAGATTATCAGTGACGTAAAGTTCGCCTAATGCTTTTAATCTAGTTGTAAAATTACTCGTAAATTAGATATCTATAGAGAGAATTTATAATCATGAATTCTCTCTTAATTGTAATAATACAAAATGCTACTTCCCTAATTGGAAGGGAAGTAGTACGCTTAATTAAATATTTCTTCATTAATTTGTTGTGCTACATCATCGAAATGATCAATCGTTAATGACACATATAATTTAATTTTAGGTTCAGTACCAGATGGTCTTAGGGCAATAAAACCTTCTTTGAAATATATTTTAAGAACGTTTGCTTTTGGAAGTGTGATTGGTGTTGTTTCATTAGTTTGGAAATCAACTTTTTCACCAGTTTCATAATCTTCAATAGCAACAACATCTAATCCATTGATTGTACGTGGTGGGTTGTTTCTATAAGATTTCATAATGTCATCAATAATGGCTTTACCTTTAGCACCTTCAAATGTATGTGAGAATAATTGGTCATTATGACGTCCAACTTGTTGATAAATGTCTTCTAAATCATCTTTTAACATTCTGCCTTCGTTTTTAAGTTCAGATGCATATTTGATGATAAGTGGAACGATTTGAATGGCATCTTTATCTCTAACGAAAGGTCCTGCTAAGAAACCATAACTTTCTTCATAGCCTAATAAATAATTTTGGTCTTCAGGCATATTTCTGATTGCTTCAGCAATATATTTAAACCCAGTTAAAACTTCTTTGTATGCGACACCATGATGGCGTGCCACAGATTTAGCTAATTCACTACTTACAATGGATTGAATCATCAATCTATTATTTAAATGTGAAGTTGCTTTGATTTGATAATTTAATAAAAGAGCGCCGATTTGGTTACCATTATAATAATAGATATTGCTTTCTTGATTGCGTTCAGCTATACCTAGTCGGTCTGCATCAGGGTCCGTACTGATTAATAAATCTGCATTGACTTGATTTGCAAGCTCAATAGATTGATCAAATGCTTTGTGATCTTCTGGGTTAGCACTAGCGACAGAACTGAAATTAGGATCTGGTTTACATTGTGCTTCGACTAAATTAAATTGATTAAAGTTTAATTTAGATAATATTTCAGGAACTACAGGTACACTTGTACCATGTAAACTTGTGAAGACCACTTGTAAATCTGATTGCGGTATATCACCAACTAATGATTGAATTTCTTTGAAATAAGACGCTCTTACTTCATCTGGTACAGATAAAATCAATGATTGTTGTTCATTCGATAATTGAGGTAATTCAATCGTAAGTGGATCACCTAAAGCATTGATGTAATCACTTAATACATTAGAAGGCTCTGTAGATAGTTGTGCACCATCTTCACCATAAACTTTGATACCATTATAGTCTTTAGGATTGTGACTTGCGGTAATCATGACACCAGCATGTGCTTTTAAAAATCTCACAGCATATGATAAGTCAGGTGTTGTACGATACGTATCTGATAAATAAACTTTGATATCGTGACTTGCTAAAATCGTCGCAATGATTTGAGCAAACTCAGGTGATAAATGTCTTGTATCATAGTGAATCACTGCTACAGGTGAGTCATGTTTTGATTTTAAAAATTGCGCTAAACCAAGAGCAACTTTAGAAACTGTGAATCGATTTAAACGTCCTTCACCAAGACCTAATTTACCTCTTATACCTGCCGTACCGAAAGCAAGCGTTGTTTCAAATCCTTCTTGTTGTTCCTCTGAAGATTGTTGATTATAAAAGTCTTTAACTAAACTGTCGTCTATGACGTTAATCCAATTATCTTTCATAAATATAAATTCCCCTTTAAAAAATAATGATGAGACATATAAAATTGAATGCTTAATTTAAAATTAAATATACCATGTAACGGGTATAAAAGTAGTAATGTACGCATGTAAGTTATCCACATTATATGGTATATTTAGAAAGTTGTTATCAAACCAAGAAATTAAAGTTTCGGTATGAATATTTTAAAGAGCTGTTATCTCTTTATATAGAGAAACAAAATATTATTGTAACTAGTTTAGATTTTACTTGAAATTTAAAAAATAAGCTATTTATAGAGAGAAATACTTAGAAATTTGCAGTGAGATATTAAGATAAAATAGTATTTGATGATTAATAACTAATATTGAAAAATTTTATTGAAATATTTTAATTAAGTGACTTTTCATAGTTGTCGAGAACGTGAAAACTTAGATTCCCTTTTTACATGTAATGTAGATTTATTTAGATTGGCTTCTGTTTCTTCATTGTTTGTAAGTATACCTTGTTCAGAAATGATTCAAGATTTTATTAAATCATTTGAGCTGTCTTTTCTAAAACGAATAATGGGTTTATAAGTAGATGGTTGATTCTATGATAACTGCATCATTCTATCACTATTTTCGAGAAAAATTTCAATTCATATGACTAAAAAGTCGATTGACGTAAATTTGTAAAAGTAAAAATAAGTCATGTTATTATTTAAGCATAAATTTTTTTGTATTATTATCTATATTTTTAGTATTGTAAATAAAACAAAGTATTAAAGTCTAATTTCTTTTAAAAAACTAGAAAAGCATTCTTATGATTGTTAAAATATAGTGAGTAAATGAGTAAATTTAAGGAAGGATAAGTACCTTAATAAAAGGGGGAAGGCATGCTTAATTTTGTGGAACGTATACTAGGTTTAATTAATCAATTAATTCTATTACCTTCAGAAATAAAAGAAAGAAAATCTTGTTTGAATTCAGATTTGGAAGAAGAAAAAGAATTTATAAGTTCAGACGAATATGATGATTTCATAGTATAAATAAAAAGGAGAAAAGAATATGAAATATGCTGGTATTCTTGCTGGTGGTATTGGTTCTAGAATGGGAAATGTTCCATTACCTAAGCAATTTTTAAATTTGGATAATAAACCAATATTGATACACACAATTGAAAAATTCATTTTAGTAGATGAGTTTGAAAAAATTATTATAGCGACACCTAAACAATGGATGTCACATACAAAAGATACATTGAAATTAAACAAAATATATGATGAACGTATTGAAGTGATTGAAGGCGGAAGCGATAGAAATGAAACAATAATGAATATCGTTTCATTTATTGAATTAGAACGAGATATTGAAAATGATGATATTATTGTCACACATGATGCGGTAAGACCGTTTTTAACTTACAGAATAATTAAAGAAAATATTGAAGGAGCAATAAATTACGGTGCAGTTGATACTGTTATAAAAGCTGTAGATACGATAGTTACTTCTCAAGATAGTAATATTATTGAATCGATTCCACTAAGAGATAATATGTATCAAGGTCAAACTCCTCAATCATTTAAAATAAATTTATTAAAAGATAGTTATAATGAGTTACCAGATAATAGAAAAAAACTACTAACTGATGCATGTAAAATAATTGTTGAAACAAATGGAGAAGTTAAATTAGTAGATGGAGAGGTTTATAATATAAAAGTTACTACCCCTTATGACTTAAAAGTTGCTAATGCCATTATTAAAGGTGGTATTACAAATGATTAATCAAATTTATCAACTTACATCACCTCGACAATTTGAAATAACATATAATAATACAGATATATTTAGTGAAAATGTTATTGTAAGGCCTTTATATTTATCAATATGTGCTGCAGATCAAAGATATTATACTGGTAGTAGAGATGAGAAAACATTAAAAAAGAAATTGCCAATGTCCTTAATTCATGAAGGTGTTGGAGAGGTTGTATTTGATAGTAAAGGCATTTATAAAAAAGGAACAAAGGTAGTAATGGTTCCAAATACACCGACAGAGAATGATGATGTTATTGCAGAAAACTATTTACCAAGTAGTTATTTTAGATCTAGTGGTTATGATGGATTTATGCAAGATTTCAACTTTTTAAAACATGATAGAGTGGTTCCATTACCGGATAATGTGGATTTAAGTATACTATCATATACTGAATTGGTTTCTGTAAGTTTACATGCAATTAATCGATTCGAAATGAAATCTATTTCCAACAGATCATCATTTGGTATATGGGGAGACGGAAATCTGGGGTATATTACCGCTTTACTACTTAGAAAAATTTATCCAGATTGTAAAATATATGTTTTTGGTAAAACAGATTATAAATTGAGTCACTTTTCTTTTGTTGATAAAACATATCATATTGATAATGTCCCTAACAACTTAACATTTGACCATGGTTTTGAATGTGTGGGAGGAAAAGGTAGTCAATCAGCTGTAAATCAAATTATTGATTATATATATCCCGAAGGAAGTATTGCATTATTGGGAGTTAGTGAAATGCCAATTGAAATAAATACACGATTGGTTTTAGAAAAAGGAATCACATTAATAGGCAGTAGTAGAAGTGGTGCTGAAGATTTTAAAAATGTCGTTGATTTATATATAAAACATCCTGATATTGTAGAAAAACTTTCTTTATTGAAAGGTCAAGAATTTGAAATTCGTAATATTCAAGATTTAACTAATGCGTTTGAATCAGATTTATCTACTTCATGGGGTAAAACAGTTTTAAAATGGACTATGTAATACGAAAGGATGCTAAGATTGGCAAACAGTAAATTATATATAGATAATATTTATTGGGAAAGAGTTCAACTTTTTATAGAAGGACATAGTGAAGATATAGACATAGAACAAGGAAAATTTTTATTAAGAAACTTAATAGAAACTAAAGAATTAGAAGCAAATAGTGTTGAAATTAATGGTAACAAATTTACTTGTAGATTTAATGTAGCAATATTAGATGATGGTTACTACTTGCCTTCTGGTGAATACTTACTTATTAATAAACAAGAATTAGACTATATTGCAACAATTAATTCTAATGTAATTAAAGAACAATATAATAATTTAGATGAAATAGAACTAGAACAATATAATGAATTAGAAACGAATACGGAGAAAACAAACCTTCTACTAAAAGATTATACAAAAAACTTTAGAAGAGGAGGTAATTCAAAAAAAACAGTATTTACACTAAGTCCTCAAATTTCTAGTGAAGTTAATGAATTTGTATTTAACGTATCTGTAAAATTACCTTCTAAAAAAGAAAATAGATTATTGAAAAATTATAAAGAAATGAAAGAAAAATATAGAAGATATGCTTTTAATATAAGGAATTTTACTTTTAAAGCCATTTTTTATACAGTAAGATTTTTACACATGCGTAAGGGGAAAACTGTACTATTTACATCTGATTCTAGGTCAGAAATGTCAGGCAATTTCAAATTTGTTTATGATGAGATGTTAAGGCAAAATTTAGATGAAAAATATAAAATCCATAGTCTATTTAAACCGAATATATCTGAAAGAAGAAATTTTACAGACAAATTTAGGTTTCCGTATTTACTAGGTAAAGCTGATTATATTTTCGTAGATGATTTTCATCCTATGCTATATAAAGTTAACTTTAGAAGATCACAAGAAATCATTCAAGTTTGGCACGCAGTAGGTGCTTTTAAAACTGTTGGCTTTAGTAGAACAGGTAAAAAAGGTGGTCCATTCTTTGATTCATACAATCATAGAAATTATACAAAAGCATATGTTTCTTCTGAAACAGACATACCATTCTATGCAGAAGCGTTTGGCATAAAAGAGCGTAATGTAATACCAACAGGTGTACCTAGAACGGACATCTTTTTTGATAAATCTTTTGAAAAAGAGACTATTGAGAAAATGGAAAATTTATTACCAGAAATTAAAGATAAAAATGTAATTTTATTTGCACCTACATTTAGAGGGTCTGGTCATCATACTGCACACTACCCATTCTTCAAAATTGATTTTGAAAGATTGGCTAAGTATTGTGAAGATAACAATACTGTTGTTTTATTTAAAATGCATCCATTTGTTAGAAATAGATTACACATCAAAAATGAATATCGAAAATATTTCATAGATATATCTGATTTGAGAGAAGTTAATGATGTATTATTTATTACTGATATTTTGATAAGTGATTATTCCTCATTAATTTATGAATTTGCTGTATTTAAAAGACCAATGCTATTCTATGCTTTTGATTTAGAAGATTATATTACTACACGAGATTTTTATGAAAATTATGAATCATTTGTACCAGGTAAAATAGTAGAATCATTTGATGACTTAATAGACTCTTTATATAAGGAAGACTACGATCAACATAAAGTTGAACCATTCTTAAATAAACATTTTAAATACCAAGATGGTAGATCAAGTGAAAGACTTGTACGGGATCTTTTCGGGTCATAATTGTTTGCAAGATGTTTATATGTAAATTCAGTATTTCTATATACAATTTATAAAATAATAAAGAAAAGACATATTATGTAAAAACGCCAATTATTTTAGTGAATCTAATAATTGGCGTTATATATTATTAAGCAAGTTTGTAAAAAATCTAAAAAATACTATTTTAAATTATCAGGAAAAGGGGTTAAATCTTGAACCAATATATATTTACTACTAGTAGATTGGATAGAAATCATGGTGGCTTAACTAGTTCTATGTTGAAAAAAGTTAACATATTAAATGAAAAAATGGGAATAAAGCCATTAGTTTTAACTTTTCATTTAGATGTAAAATATGAATCAATTGTTGAGGAAATAAAAGATAGATATAATTTAAAAGAGAAAGCTATTTTTTTGAATATTAATAGCTATTTTAAAGAAAAAAACGTTGATGAAAAACTATTAAAATTTGAATTCAATATCGACGAAAATTTATCTAAAAAATTAGTGGATGGAAAAATTACTGAATATTATTCACAAAATAATAAAGTTTATGAAACTAAATACAACAATAATCAATTGAGCGAAATTAAAAAATTTTCGAATGACAAAATTACAGAAAAAATTCTGTTAGATAAAGAGGGGTATATATTTACGATAAATCATTATAAAGATGGGATGATGACTCAACAAGACTTGTATAAAAGAGACCAAACTATTTTTGAAAGTAGATTTTTTGAAAAAGTCAATAATAAAGAAGAAATAAATAAAATAATTTTATATGATAAAGAAACTATTGAATTCAAATCTTTAGAAGAATTCAAACATTATTTTATTACGCTTTTTATAAAAAAACCTTTAACATATATAGTTGTAGAAAATAGAAATATAGATCAAATAGTTTTAAATATAAATGATGATAGAGTAAGAAAAATATTTATGACTCATAGTATTCATATTAGACCAAAAACTGATATTATTCGTAAAGGAAATAGGCCAGTATTAAAAAATTTGAATAAAATAGATGCTTTAATTTTACTCACTGAATTCCAAAAGAAGGATATTATTACGCGTTTTGGGTATAGGAGTAATTATTATGTTATACCACATGCTATTAAAACAGAAACTAAAAAATTTGAAACTGAAAAAAACAATGTTGTAATAGTGTCAAGACTTCATGAAGAAAAGAGACTTGAACAAGCTATCAGAGCATTCAAAAAAGTAGTTGAGTGGTCACCTGACGCGGTTCTTAATATATATGGCGAGGGAAAAGATAGAAAGCATTTAGAAAAGTTGATTGACAATCTAAACCTAAATCAAAATGTATTTCTTAGAGGTTATACACACAATATAAATCAAGCGCTTCAAAGTGCAGAATGTACATTACTAACGTCAATATATGAAGGGTTTGCTTTAGTAGTTCAAGAAAGTTTAGCAAATGGCACTCCTGTAATTGCATACGATATTAAATATGGACCAAGTGATATGATTGAAGATGGAAAAAATGGATATTTAATTGAAGATGGAAATATTGATCAGTTAGCCCGAAAAATATATATGTATTTGTTCAAAAATGAAGATGAAAAAAATAAATTTATTGAAAGTGCAATACTCAAAGCTCAATCATATAGTTATGAGCGGTTCGCAAACAACTGGAATGATCTATTCAATAACCTAGAAAATAAAGAAGAATCTTATAAACCATCAGTAAAATTAACAAATATAGAGTTAAAAAAAACAATTTACCAAATTAGTATTAGAATTAAATTAAACACAAAAGAATGTCGAAATCCCACTTTTAAATTTTTATTTTATAAACGTTCGACTCTTCAAAATAAAGAAACTATGGAATATATAGGGCAAAATGTAGATGTTACAAAAATTGAAGATGATGTTTTTGATATAAAAGGCAATTTTGATCCTGAATTATGTACTTTTAATGATATTTATGACTTAACATTAGAAATTCAAGACTATACACAACATCATTTTATAAGAGTAGGTAATAATAGAAACCAAATCGATTTGGCTCGTTTAGGTTATAAAAATGTTCGTCCATACTATACGGAAAATCATGATAATCTTAGTTTTGACTTGAGACCTTCAACAAATAAGTATAGTAAATATAAATATTTGAAAAATGCTAAAAGCAAATTTAAAAAATTATTAAGTAATAAGTCTAGAGTGGAGCTAAGTATTGATAAAGTTAAGGTAGCTTCTCAGGTTCCTCAAACGATAGTAAAATATCTTACAAATGAGAGAACTGGAAATTTAGTAGCAGAATATCAAAATCTAAAAAATCTTCATCCAATTTTAAAAAAACACCAGAATTATTATTATAAGTTGATAGAAGTATCAGTTAAACTAAAAAAATGGAATGAGGCACATTATTATATTAATAAGATGCTGCAAGTTAATGAAAAAGATAAATTCCTTTATTTAAAGGCTATTTTATTAAGAAAATGTGGTAAGCAAAAGGAGAGTATTAATATTTTAAAAAAATTAATGTTCAATAAAAAATATGAAAAAAGCGCATGTTTAGAAATATCACGCAATTATTATGATATGAAAGAAATGAATAAAGCGATAAATTATCTAGAGAAATATCTTAAGTTAAAACCATATGATATAGATGTATTAACACAATTAATTAATTATTTGATTAAGAATAATGATAAAGAGAAAGCAATACAATATTATAATCAGTTATTAAATGAAAACAAAACTAATTTAAAAGAGGATAAACTGAGTAGTTGTTATTTAGAAAAAGGGAAACTTGAAAATGAATTAGAGCGATTTGAAGACGCAAAGAATAGTTTTATTAAAGTTACTCAATATACAAATGATCCATCAATAAAAAAATGGGGGATTGGACATATATTTGAAACGGTTGAAAATTATAAACAAGCTATCAATATGTATGAAAAAAGGTTAGAAAAAGATAACAGTAATGCAGAACTATATTTTAAACTTGCAACTATCTCCAAAAAGGTAGGTAAAATTGAAAAGGCCATCTCTTATTTTGAGAATGCTTTAGCTTTAAATAAAGTAAGATCACCATGGTACTATCAATTAGCCCTATGTTATGAAGAGTTGGAAGAATATGAAAGAGCTATTTACGCATATAAAAATGCAATTCTTAGACAACAAACACATAGACCAGATAATTATCGTCGATTAGCGTACCTGTTAGACAAAAATAATCAGAGTAAAGCTGCTTTAGAGGCATACGCCGAAGCGGAATTATTCAGAAGACCAAGCTATATGTCAAAAGCTTTATATAATAAATATCTATCATCAATACCAGTAAGATATGGACAAAGTTATAATTATTATGAAATTGATAATCAATTGATCTTTTATGAGAGTATGGGTGGCGCGGGTATTAATGGCAACCCATGGGCCATATTTGATTATATTTATTATCAAGAAGAATATTCATCATTTACTCATATTTGGGTTATCAATTCTTTTGATAATATTCCAATATATATGAGAGATAAAGAAAATATTTTGTTCGTTAAGAAAAACTCAGATGCCTATTTAAAATATATTTCTAAAGCTAAGTATTTAGTTTGTGATTCTACTTTTTCAGATTATGTAGTTAGAAAACCAAATCAAAAATATTTACAAACTACCCACGGTATATTTTATAAAACAGTTGGACGTGACAGTAATGGTAGTCAATTAGGTGTTGCAGGAAGTACACGTAATTTATTACAAGCTACTCATATTATTGCACCAAACCAATTTATGTTGGATAAACAGAAATCATCTTATTCTATTGATGGAATACACACTGGTGATTTAGCAAAAGTAGGTTATCCTAGAATTGATATAACATTAAATGCTTCTGAAGAGCAAAGAAATAGTATGGCATCAAGAATGAACTTAGAAGAAGGTAAAGGTGTGGTACTATATGCACCTACATGGAGAGGAGAAAACAAAGAAAGTAATAGTTTTGATATAGATAAATTAATTTACGACTTGAATGAACTCTCAAAAATTGATGCGAATATTTTATTTAGAGGGCATAGCATAACAAAATCACTTCTTAAAGATGTTGTTTTTCCAAAAAATGTTATCATTCCACCTAGTGATATTTCAACAAATCATTTGATGAGTATAGTCGATGTCCTTATATCTGATTATTCAAGTGTATTCTTCGACTTTATACCTACGGAGAGACCAATTATACATTATATTTATGATATTGAAGATTATGTGAGTGTTAGAGGTCTAAATATACCTACAGAAGATTTGCCGGGTTATATTGCAAAAAATACTGAAGAATTAGTATCATCTGTCAAGTATAGTTTGGAAAATCCTAAGCCTAGTGAGAAATATTTACAAAGTAAAAATAAGTTTTGTCCATATGACAATGGTAATTCTAGTGAAACTGTAGCAAAATGGTTTTTAGAAGGTGAAGTTGAAAATTTAGAAATTATATCTCCTTCAAAAAATCAAGAAAAAGCATTATTCTTGATAGGAACATTTTCTGACTCAATTAATGCTACTCAATTAATACAACACATAGATTCCACAAATAAATCAGGTATTATTACTTCTCTTTCATTGAAAAAGAGCATTACAAATGAAAAAAATAAAACAAGTCAGATAGTATCTCTAGGTTCTGATATTAATTTGATACCAAATGCTGGACCAATGGTAAAAACATTTGAAGAATTAGTAGCAATTAGAGACATTGAAATAAATCGAAAAATTAGAAATGGTAAAACTCAATACTTGTATGACAGAGCTTATTCTCGTGAAAAAAGAAGACTATTTGGGGATACATATTTTCATTACGTTTTCAACTATGAGGATAACAAAGCATATTGGAAGGGATTATATCAAATCATGAAAAGTGAAGAGGTGCAATAAGGTATATTCAAAAGAAAATTTATTAAAATAGATATTAAATTTTTAAATTAGTTTAGAACTAAAACCTAAAAATAAAACTCATACTTTATGGGTATTGTTCAAAAAAGGTTTTAATATAGTTATAAAAAAGAATGCATCTCTATTTATTAGAATTAATCGACTCTATGTCAACGTCGGTTGGTAATGAAAGAAAGAGACTGGGACATAAAGTTCTTAGCGAGTAGAAAAATGCGATTTCTATCAATATAATATAGAAATCGCATTTTTTATTACTATTTTGTTGATGCTTAATTCGTTGATCTACTACTTTTCTGATATTTTAGTGCCATTAAAACGAATCCAAGTCCTCTTTTAACTTTGTTTATACCTCGAACCGATATTCTAGTGAAATACAAAATAACCTTCATAAACCCGAAAACTGGTTCTACATCAATTTTTCTTTGATCGTAGATTGCTTTTGTTTCTGGTTCAGAAAGCTTCGGATTAATTTGAGATTTGAAGTATTTCCAGTTATAATTCTTCATTATCTTCTTATTGGATTTTGAATTAGATTTTATACATTGTTACTTTAATGGACACTTTAAACAATCATCGCACTCATATAATTTAAAATCTCTCTTAAATCCATATTTATCATACCGATAGGCATATCTTTTAAAACCTAGTCGTTTGTGATTTGGACAAATAAAGGATCAATTAATGCATCTGTTTTGGGGTTTACTCTAAAACGATTAATAGTTTTATAAGAGGGTGTTTGATTTTGTGATAACCACATCAATTCTAACGCTATCATTAAGGAGTTTTTCTATTTTACGACCAGAAAAAAACGATTGTGTATAGGCATATAATATCACTTTCAGCATCATTTTTGGATGATATGATGTAACACCACGATGGTGATTGAATTCATCAAATTCATCATCTGGAATGGTTTCGACAATTTCATTTTATCGTTTTTAGTGATAAGAATTGAAATTTCCATTGGTAGTATAAGTTGACTCATGTTATAAATTTTATACATAAGGTACATCGTTAATTTAGTTTAGTGGTATTTATTAAGTTATACGAAGGTGCCTTATTTTTTAAAGCATTTTAAAGTAAATGTACATGTCAATACGTATTATTAAATATAATAAATAAAAGCATACGCTATGCGTATGGTTCAGAAAAGGTTCTACCATTGTCACAAAAAATGCATCTCTACGTGCTAGAATTAATATTGGTCAGCCAACCAAAATAAACAACACGAGGAGATGCTTTTTAATGTCATCCGGCACAAACAGTTTAGCACATACAAAATGGAATTGTAAGTATCATATAGTCTTTGCTGCAAAATATAGAAGACAAGTGATTTATGGAAAAATCAAAAAAGATATAGGCATCATTCTGCGTCAATTATGTGAAAGAAAAGGTGTAGAGATAATTGAAGCAGAAGCATGTAAAGATCATGTTCATATGTTAGTAAGTATCCCGCCAAAAATTGGTGTTTCATCTTTTGTTGGTTATTTAAAAGGGAAAAGTAGTTTAATGATTTTTGATAGACATGCTAACTTAAAATATAGATATGTAAATAGAAAGTTTTGGTGCAAAGGATTTTATGTGGATACGGTAGGTAGAAACAAAAAAGTTATTGAAAATTATATAAGAAATCAATTACAAGAGGATATCGTTGCAGATCAAATCTCAATGGAAGAATATTTAGATTCATTTACCGGAGAAGAAATAAAAAAGAGAAAGAAAAAATAGTAACCCTTTAGGGTTGCTGGAAGAGTAGTGCAGTTGGCTGACTTGTCAGTGCCCTTTTAGGGCTGGCCAGTAAGAGAGGCTTATAGCCGAAGAACAAACCACCCGTTCACACGGGTGGTTTTGATTTTGGTATTTATGTCCCAGGCTCTTTGATTATTAAATATAGTAGTGATCTTAAATTTTCATTAGATAAATTACTATATTCAATTTATTTGATAGAATGAATATATATAAACAAATTTAAAAGGTGATAGTTATGAAAAAAGTAATAAATGTAGTTGGCGCAGTAATATATTCAGATAACAAAATTTTATGTGCACAAAGAAGTGAAAATATGAGTCTCCCGTTATTATGGGAATTTCCTGGTGGGAAGATTGAAAAAGGGGAAACAGAAGAAGAAGCGTTAATTAGAGAAATTAAAGAAGAAATGAAGTGTGATATCTCAGTCAAAGAAAAATTGACAACTACAGAACATGAATATGATTTTGGTATTGTTAATTTAACAACTTTTAAATGTCATTTAAATCAACAATTACCTACTTTAACAGAACATAAGGAGATAAAGTGGTTACCAATTAATCAACTTGATTCAATAGAATGGGCTCCAGCCGATGTTCCAGCAGTTAAATTATTAATAGAAGGGGAATAGCTATGAATAGGCTAATCGAAGATTTTACACAATCGCTATATAAAGGTTTTATCGATAAAGATGTATCGCATCAGGGTAACTTTACGCCTAAGCTATTAATTAATAATAAAAAAGAAAATGTTTTATCAACAATAGTACAAGAATTACAAAAGTGCTCATCTTTTAGTATATCAGTGCCTTTTATTACTGAAAGTGGTTTAGCTAGTTTAAAATCTTATTTATATGATTTAAACCAAAAAGGAATAAAAGGAAAAATACTTACTTCAAATTATTTGGGATTTAATAGTCCTAAAATGTATTATGAACTACTTAAATTAGAAAATGTTGAGGTAAGATTAACAGATGTAGAAGGATTTCACGCCAAAGGTTATATTTTTGATCATGACAATTATTCTTCGATGATCATTGGTAGCTCAAATTTAACTTCCAATGCATTGAAAATTAACTATGAGCACAATATTCTTTTATCAACGCATAGAAATGGTGAATTAGTTCATAATGTGAAATCACAATTTAATGATCTGTGGGACGAAAGTATACCACTGACACCAAGTTGGGTTGAAGAATATCAAGAAACGTTTGAGTATAAGTCAATAAAGAAAGTATTTGAAATACAAAAGGAACAATTGATATCTACAGAAAATTATAAAAATGCTATAGATATTCAGCCTAATAAAATGCAGAAAGAAGCTTTAAAATGTTTAGAGGCTCTTAGAAAAGAAGGGAAAGAAAAAAGCTTAATTATTTCGGCTACAGGAACTGGTAAAACAATATTATGTGCCTTAGATGTTAGGGCATTCAATCCAAATAGGTTCTTGTTTATAGTACATAATGAAGGTATTTTAAATAGAGCTAAAGAAGAGTTTAGAAAAGTAATGCCTCATATTGATGAAAAAGAATTTGGACTATTAACTGGGAAACATAAAGATATCAAAGCGAGATATTTATTTGCTACTATTCAAACATTATCTAATAATGAAAATTATAAAGAATTTGCAAAGGATCATTTTGATTATATTGTTTTTGATGAAGCGCATAGATCAGCTGCAGCCAGTTACCAGAAAGTATTTAATTACTTCACACCCAAGTTTATGTTAGGTATGACAGCAACTCCAGAAAGAACAGATGATTTAAATATTTATGAATTATTTGATTATAATGTGGCTTTTGAAATTAGATTACAAGAGGCTTTAGAAAGTGAAATTTTATGTCCATTTCATTATTTTGGGGTCACTGATTATTCACTTAACGGAGAAATAAATGAGGATGTTACTGATTTAAAGAACTTAACATCTGATGAAAGATTAAAGAACATTTTAGAAAAAACAGATTACTATGGTTATTCTGGAGAAGAATTAAAGGGTCTGATTTTTGTTAGTCGGAGAGATGAAGCATATGAGTTAGCAGAAAAACTAACTAATTACGGAATCCCTTCTGTTGGTTTGACTGGTAAAGATAATATCAATGTACGAAGTACTACAATTGATCGCTTGAAAAATGGGGGAATCAACTATATTATTACTGTCGACTTATTTAATGAAGGTATCGATATACCGGAAGTGAATCAAGTTGTAATGCTACGACCTACAGAATCAAGCATCATTTTTATTCAACAATTAGGTAGAGGATTAAGAAAAAGTTCTAATAAGGATTATGTTACAGTAATTGATTTTATAGGAAACTATAAAACAAATTACTTAATACCGGTTGCTTTATCAGGTGATCAATCTCAAAATAAGGATAATTATAAAAGATTCTTAACAACTAATAGCGAACTGAATGGTTTTTCTACAATTAACTTTGAAGAAATAGCTAAAAAAAGAATTTATGATTCTTTAGATGCTGTTAAACTTAATCAACCAAAATTATTAAGAGAAGCATATGAAACGGTTAAGAAAAGAATAGGTAAGCAACCTATGTTAATGGATTTCATTAGACAAAATTCAGTGGACCCAAGTGTTATTTTTTCTAAATACAAAAATTATCATGAATTTTTAACTAAAAATAAATATATTGAAGATACATTAAGTATTAATGAATTTAAGAATTTAACATTTTTATCTAGACAGTTAACACCAGGATTAAAAAAGGTGGATATTGATGTATTAGAAACTTTAGTCGAAGGCGAAACTTCAATTGATAATTTAATTGAAAGTATGAGATATCAAAATGATGATATAACTGAAAAAGATGTGATGACATCATTAAAAGTCTTAGATTTTACATTATTTAAAGCAACAATTGGAGATACTTATGGAAGTCCCCTTATAGCTATTAATGATAAAAACGTAGAGCTAACAAATGATTTTTCTAGTGCCTTAAAGAAACCATTATTTAAGAAATACTTTTTAGATTTGATCGATCCATCTAAATACAATAATATGCGATATCAAGATAGTGGAAATAAAATGATTATTTACAACAAATATTCTAGAGAAGATTTCGTGAAATTGTTAAATTGGGATAGTGATGAGTCAGGTACAATTAATGGATATAAAATGAAACATCAGACATTACCTATATTTATAACTTATGACAAACATGAAGATATAAGTGATAATACAAAATATGAAGATGAATTTTTGAGTCAGGATGAATTGAAATGGTATACGCGCTCTCCAAGAAAGATTACCTCTCCTGAAGTACAAAATATACTGAAACATGCGGAAGATAATGTAACGATGTATATTTTTGTTAAGAAAAAAGATGATGATGGCAAGTATTTCTATTATTTAGGTACAGCAAATTATATTGAAGGTACGGAAGAAGAAGATATAATGCCTAATGGTAATTCCGTGGTAACAATGAAAATTTCTATGCATCAAGCAGTTAGAGACGATATTTATAGATATATAACTGAAAATTAATAGTTTTATCATTCCAAGTAAGGTGAACGCATTGTTCATCTTACTTTTTTATTTCCTAAATAATATTTATTTTATTATTCTCATTTGCTCAAATATCCTTTTAGTTGTAATATGTAATTAAAGGAATAAGAAAACGCTTACACAATCTATAATATTTTCTTTGCTTTTTATTTTCTTGTTTCTTTTGGGCTTTCTTTTCATTACTAAATGGCTTTTATGAATATGATATGGAAGGGGGATGTGATATGGCAAGTAACTATGATCTTGTAGTGATTGGTGCGGGACCTGGTGGTTATGTGGCTGCAATTAGAACGGCACAACTTGGTAAATCAGTCGCAATCGTTGAAAAGCAACATGTTGGGGGAACGTGTTTGAATGTGGGTTGTATTCCTTCTAAAACGTTACTTGAGTTTGGGTCTCAAGTACATCAAATTCATGCTGCTAATGATTTAGGTATCACAACGGATCATTTGAATATTGATTATTCGCGTTTATTTGAACATAAGAACAATATCGTTCATACATTAACCGGTGGCGTAACACAATTGCTTAAGAAGAATAACGTTGAACTGATTCAAGGAGAAGCTGTGGTTAAAGATGGACTAACAATTGAAGTGAATCAACAATCACTGAAGGCGAAAGACATCATATTAGCAACAGGTAGTCAACCATTTGTTCCGCCTATTAAAGGTATCGAAGATGTAAATTATCTAACAACAGATACCTTCTTTAATCTACAGTCATTACCGAAACGTTTAGCCGTTATTGGTGGTGGTGTGATTGCTACTGAATTAGCATCATCTATGGCTGATTTAGGCGTAGACGTGACGATCATTGAAGTAGCTGATGATATCTTATTGACTGAAATTGAAGAAGTACGTGAATATTTGAAAGCACATTTGGAAGAACAAGGTGTTCATATCATTACACAAGCGCAAATTAAGCAAGTAACATCTTCTGCTATTCAACTTGAAACCGGTGACACAGTTGAATTCGATCAATTATTAATTGCGACAGGTAGAAAGCCAAATACACAAGTCGTAAACGCGCTCAATATCGATATGGATGGTTCGTTCATTCAAGTGAATGCGTTTAATCAGACAAGTAACGACCATATCTATGCTATTGGAGACTTAGTCAAAGGTTACCAATTGGCCCATACTGCAAGTGCACAAGGCGTGGTAGTAGCCGAAAAGTTAGCTGGTTTAAATCCAAAACCTGTTAATCCAAATGAAATTACAAGATGTATTTATACAAGAATTGAAGCGGCATCCGTTGGGCTTTCAGAACAACAGGCGAAAGACGTAGGTTATGATGTAGCAGTTACTGAATCAAGTTTTCAAGGTAATGCGAAAGCAATGATTAAAGGCGAGCCTCAAGGATTTATTAAAATAGTGTCAGACAAGCAATACAATGAAATCTTGGGCGCATTTATAGTGGGACCACATGCGACAGATCTCATCGGTGAAGTTTTAGGCGTCAAAGTTTCAGAAGGCACAATGAATGAACTATCTCAAATTATCCAACCTCATCCATCTTTATTAGAAGCAATAGGTGAAGGTGCAGATGCATTATTTAAAAAAGCTATACACATGTAATTTACATTTAAATTTCTGAATTTTGTGACAAAAATGTGATGTTTTGAATCGGTTAAAGGGGAGGAAATGACTATGGAAAAGGAACAAGCACGTTGGATTTATAAAACAATGAATGAAATTCGATACTTTGAAGAAAAAGTGCATAAAATTTTTAGTGATGGTCAAATTCCAGGATTCGTTCACTTGTATGTGGGTGAAGAAGCAGTTGCTACGGGTGTCATGTCATTGTTAGAAGATGATGATTATATTACAAGTACACACCGTGGACATGGTCATGCAATTGCTAAAGGTTGTGATTTAAACGGCATGATGGCTGAAATTATGGGTAAGAAAGATGGACTTGGCCATGGTAAAGGTGGCTCTATGCACGTAGCCGAAATCGACAAAGGTATGTTAGGTGCCAATGGAATTGTAAGTGGTGGCTTTGGCCTTGCGACGGGTGCAGGTATATCCATTAGAAATCAGAAAAAAGAAAATGTTGCCGTATGTTTTTTTGGTGATGGTGCAGCTAATGAAGGTAATTTCCATGAAGGATTAAACTTTGCATCTATTTTAAATTTACCAGTGATATTTGTTTGTGAAAATAACCAATTCGCTGAAGGTACAACACATGATTATGCTAGTGCGTCTGAAACCATTGCAGAACGTGCTAAAGCGTATAACATGCCTGGTGTTAGAGTGGACGGCATGGATGTGATTGAAGTGAGAAATGCTGCTAAAGAAGCGGTTGAACGAGCTAAAAATGGAGAAGGACCAACACTGATCGAATGTGATACGTATCGAAAATATGGTCACTTTGAAGGTGATGAACAAAAGGTTAAATCACCTAATGATCGTAATGCAGATAAAAATGCTACAGAAGAGTTTAGAAAAGTAGCAATCAACGAAGGTTGGTTAACGGAAGAGGAAGCAACGAAAATTGAACAAGCTGCAGAACAAGCAGTTGAAGATTCAGTTGTATACGCAGAACAAAGTGAGTTACCAGATGTCGAATCACTATATAAAGATGTATTTGCATAAGCAAAGGGGGATATCATTATGAGTGAAAATCGTAAGTTAACATTTATGGGAGCAATCAACGAAGCAATCGATCAATCAATGGAAAAGGATGACAATGTCATTTTAATTGGTACAGATGTATCTGGTGGTGCCAATGTGGAACATATCAAAGATGATGATACATTTGGTGGTGTATTTGGTGTAACCAAAGGTTTGGCTAAAAAGTATAGTCGTGATCGTGTTATTGACACACCGATAGCAGAACATATTACCTTAAGTACAGCAGTTGGTGCGGCAGCTACTGGTTTACGACCAATCGCAGAGTTAATGTTCAATGACTTTATTGGATTTGGTCTGGATCCTATTTTGAACCAAGGGGCAAAAATGCGCTATATGTTTGGTGGGAAAGCTAAAATTCCATTAGTTGTTAGAACTGTACATGGTGCAGGCGCAGGTGCAGCGGCACAACATTCACAATCACTATATAATATGTTTGCTGCAATTCCAGGTGTTAAGGTCGTTGTGCCATCTAATCCATACGACGCTAAAGGATTATTAAATGCTGCCATTGAGGATGACAATTTAGTCGTATTCTCTGAAGATAAAACACTATTAGGTCAAAAAGGCGAGGTGCCAGAAGAACATTATAAGGTAGAAATTGGTAAAGCCAATGTTGTTCGAGAAGGTAGCGATTTATCCATTGTAGCTATAGGTAAAATGGTAGCTGTCGCTTTAGAAACGGCAGACCAATTGGCTGAAAGCAATGTATCTGTTGAAGTGATTGATTTACGCTCAGTATCACCTTGGGATAAAGATACAGTATTAGATTCAGTTAAGAAAACAGGGCGACTTATCGTCATCGATGAATCTAACCCACAATGTAATGTAGCTGGTGATGTGGCATCAGTGATTGGTGATATTGGATTTGATTATTTAGATGGTCCAATTAAAAAGGTCACTGCACCAGACACACCAGTACCATTTGCAGCTAACTTAGAGGAAGCTTATATACCAAATACAGATAAAGTTTTAGATGTCGCATCAGAATTAATCGATGATTTGAAACAAGCTAAATCATAAGTATGGGGGGTGTGAAGCATGAGTGAAAATATTATAATGCCGAAATTAGGAATGACAATGAAAGAAGGAACTGTTGAAGAATGGTTTAAATCAGAAGGTGATACAGTCAATGAAGGAGACAGTATTGTCACAATTAGTTCTGAAAAGTTAACACAAGACGTAGAAGCACCAGCATCAGGTACATTATTAAAAATCAATGTACAAGCAGGAGAAGAAGCAAAAGTTAAAGCAGTGCTTGGTGTTATTGGAGAAGAAGGCGAATCAACGCAGCAACAATCTGAAGAAAATAATTCTAAAGATGAAACTAATGATGAAGCAAAAGAAAGTGATGCAGATAACGGAAATGCAAATCAAGAAGTCAAAGTTCAGCAGCCTAGTCAAGAAGACGCATCTCAAGAACAACGTCTATTTATTTCTCCATTAGCACGTAAAATGGCTGACAAAGAAGACCTAGATATTACACGTATTAATGGTACAGGTGGTAATCAACGTATAACTAAATTAGATATCCAACGTGTACTTGAAAATGGTTATGATCAAGCAGATCATAAGTCTAGCGAATCGCAACAAGATACATCTGAAACTGCAAACTTAGCAGCAGGAAATGTCGGTGAAGGCTTAAGTCCAATGCGTAAAAATATTGCTCAAAATATGAGACAAAGTCTTCAAAATACTGCTCAGTTGACGTTACATCGTAAAGTAGATGCTGATCACCTATTAGAATTTAAAGATAAATTAAAAGGTGAGCTACAAAACGCAGGGCAAGATGTTAAATTAACTGTCACAACATTACTTGCTAAAGCAGTGGTCTTAGCCCTTAAAGATTATGGCGCTATTAATGCACGTTATGAAAATGGCACATTAACGGAATATGATGACGTCCACTTAGGTATAGCAACATCACTTGAAGATGGATTAATGGTACCCGTTATCACACAAGCAGATACTAAAAGTGTTGGTGCACTTGCCAATGAAATTAAACAGTCTTCTGAAGCGGTGCGTGAAGGTAGAACAAATGATATACAATTACAAGGCGCTACGTTTACGATTACGAATATGGGGGCAAGTGAAATTGAATACTTCACACCAATATTAAATGTTGGTGAAACAGGTATTTTAGGTATAGGCGCATTAGCACAAGAAGTTGTTATGGATAACGGCAATGTTAAACAAGTGTCTCGAATTCCACTAAGTTTAACATTCGACCATCAAATATTAGACGGTGCAGGCGCAGCAGAATTCCTAAAAGTATTAGCCAAATATATCGAAAATCCATATCTACTAATTTTATAAATTTAGAAAACTTGATATTAAAATAAGGAAATGTCTTGATGTTATCTATTATAGAAACCTCAAGACATTTCTTTTTGTACTTCAAAATAAAAGAAGGTAAAATTTTTGCATTTAGGTAAATATGAATTTAAACTCCAATTATAAGTATATTTTTTATACTTATTGCAAAATAATGAAAATGAAGATAAATCGAGAGGTATTTAAAATGAATGAATTTAAATTTGACATAAATAATGAAGTGCCAATGATGACGATTAAGCCAATTTCTATTCCTACCCCGTCTAATCGTGGAGAGGAATTACAGATTAAGGTGAGTATGCCATCTGAAGGTAAGCATTTACCTATTATTTTATTTGCGCATGGATTTGGTTCATCAATGCATGCATATGAACCACTTACTGATTTTTGGGCATCACATGGATTTGTCGTAATTCAAGGGACACATTTAGATTCTAGAACAATAGGTTTAGCTCAGGATGATTCTAGACAACCAGATATTTGGCGTCATAGAGTCGAAGATTTAAAATCAATTTTAGACCATCTATCATATATTGAAGCGCAAGTTCCAGGTTTAAGTGGAAGGTTAGATAAGAATAGAATAGCTACAATTGGTCATTCATTCGGTGGACAAACGGCTGGAAACTTACTAGGTTTACAAGTCATGGACCCTGATACTAAAGAGACGACGGACTTATCAGATTATAGAGTAAAAGGAGGGATTTTATTAGCGACAGCTGGAGAAGGTGGCGACAATTTAACTCAATTTGCAAAAGACCATATGCCGTTTTTAAATCCAACATTTCAATATATGACGAAACCAGCACTTGTTGTGGTCGGTGATAAAGATCAATCGCCATTAACTCATTTAGGACCTGAATGGATGGAAGATCCTTATTACCTAAGTCCAGGGAAGAAAAGTTTATTAAAATTATATGATGCAGAACATTCACTTGGTGGTATTGCTGGATATGAGGCAAAGGAAACTACTGACGAAAATCCACAAAGAATTGATTTACTACAACATACGACATGGGCATATTTGAGACATATCCTTGATATCGAACATGATAGTTGGGAAACAGCTCAAAATATAATTAAAAATGATACAAATATAGCCGATGTTTTTTCAAAAGAAGAGTAAAGATACTTTCAGAGCAAGGAGGATTAAGCTATCTATTGAGCTTAGTCCTCCTTTTTAATATTAAATATAAAAATTTGTATTTAATGCTTGCACTTTACAAATAAAAGGAATAGAATGACAACATCCAATAAATAGTTAGATATCTAACTAAATAAACAAACAAAGATAAGCAAACAACGAGCAATATTAAATATAGTCAAAAATGCTAAGGAGTGTTGAATATGAAAGAGTTAAAACGTATTGGTATTA
The DNA here is from genome assembly GCF_979255425.1 of Staphylococcus sp. AC872. Taxonomy (NCBI): domain Bacteria; kingdom Bacillati; phylum Bacillota; class Bacilli; order Caryophanales; family Staphylococcaceae; genus Staphylococcus; species Staphylococcus sp. AC872. Next base: position 302,475 of record NZ_CEEDKW010000001.1, on the reverse strand, counting down.
TGGGTGGCGGACCTGGTGGATTAATGCTTGGTCTATTATTACAACAACAAGGACATGAGGTTGCTATTTATGAAAAAGCAGATCCTAATGTAAACAAAGATCGTGGTGGTTCACTTGATATTCATGATGATAGTGGTCAACTTGCTTTGAAGGAAGCGAATATTTATCAAGCATTTAAAGATTTAGCACGTTATGAAGGTGAAGACACACGCGTCGTATCCAAAGATGGTACTATTTTATTTGAAGAAGATGCTGAAGGTGAAGGCTCACGTCCTGAAATCGATCGTGGAGAACTTTGTGATATTATCATGAATCAATTAGCACCTTCTACGGTACAATATGGCTATACATTTAGTCATTTAAATCAACTTGATAATGGTCAAGTAGAAGTAACGTTTAAAGAAGGACAATCACAAACATTTGACTTAGTTATAGGTGCAGATGGTGCCTTTTCTAAAGTTCGAAACCATATTACAGATGTAGATGTAGAATATAATGATATATCAATGGTTGAATTAAATATTAATAATGTTAAAGAAGACCATCCAGATTTAGCTCAATTCAATAAAAATGGAAAAATGATGGCATTTGGTGATCATAAGGCAATACTAGGACAATTGAATGGTGACGGACGTATTAAAGCTTATGTATCATATTTAATGGATGTGAATCAATTGGATCAATATAAAGCGATGTCTTCTGATGAAATTAAACAACAATTATTACAACAAGACTTTGTAGATTGGTCACCAGAATTAAAACATTATATCGAATATGCTAGTGATGATATGCTATTACGACGCATTTATAAATTGCCAATAGGATTTACTTGGGAAAGTATTGGTAACGTCACACTGATTGGTGATGCAGCCCATTTAATGAGTCCATTTGCAGGTGAAGGTGTCAATATGGCTTTATATGATGCCTATTTATTAGCCAATGCAATCAAAGAATCTCAAGATTTAGATACTGCAGTTGCACAATATGAACAAGAGATGTATGCTGTTTCCAAAGAAAGTGCTCAAGAATCTCAAGATAATTTAGAAGTGATGTTTAGTAAAGACGCTGCAGAACAAATGACAGCTTTTTTCACTTCAGTTATGGAATAGACTTTAAATAATGAGGATTGAATAAAAAATAAAGAGATAGTAGTTAGTAAAAAATAGAAATGAATCATTCAAATCACGATTGATCTTGCAACGGTAGAGGTTATATGAAAGTTGACATTATTTTTACAATCTTTAAAAAGTGATATTTTTGTGAAAACAATCACAAACACCTTTTATTTTCTGAAAAATGGTGTAGTATATGAATTGTAAGGAATAAGACATGTTGGAGTGATAAAAGTGAGAAAAGTAATTGAAGAGCTTGTTTTCTCTGATGTAAGTAGCTATGAAATCTATGTCAATACCGGTGTGAACCAAGGTATTATTGGCGACATTAAAGATGGCTATTTAACTATCGATTCAATCCCCTATATCGATGCTGAAAGACTATACTACTATGGCTTAGAACGAAAAACATTAGTGACAAACTAATTCATTTTGACTCCTAATCGTAAATTAACAACTTGCCTTCATTGGTGAGCAATTGAAGGCATCATTATTATACCCCCGTATAATTCTGGAAATGTTTATAAAGACCGTATCTCAAATGAGGTACGGTCTTTTTTGAATTATTTTGAATGTTGTTGGTCTTCTACGACTTTAAAGTTCTTTTTAATACCGTTATAGGCATAGATAAGATTGAACATTTTGTTTTTTGCTTTATCTACACTAGCGAATGGCATTCTGACATCACTCATTTGATTAATGTCACGTTGGAATTGCTTTTCTGCAGATTTTTGATCAGCGATAGACATCTCTAACCATTCTTCTTTACTAAATAAGTCTTCGAAACGAAATTTAAATGCCGTGCGATGATTGTGTTCTCTTAATTTTAATATACGATCATGAAAAGTCATTATTTGCCCCCTATAATTCCAAAACATGTATGATAGTTACACATTAACTTTATAACTTATAAATGATTTTTACAATCATGATTTTCAAATGTTTGAAACATGCTAAGTAATGAAAAGAATTCACAAACGTTTAACTTAGTAGTGTCATTGGTAATTATAAAATAATGATAAATAAAAAGGAGTTTTGAAGATGAATCAATTAAAAGATAAAGTTGCAGTCGTTACAGGTGCAGGAAGTGGTATTGGTGAAGCAATCGCAACTGCTCTAGGAGATCAAGGTGTTAAAGTTGTTTTAGCTGGAAGAAATACAGATAAACTCAATGCAGTTGCTACAAAATTTGATAGCAATCAAGTTAAAGTGGTAGCTACAGATGTAACTAATCAATGTGAAGTAGAATCATTAATTGATACTGCTAAAACAAGCTTTGGTGGATTAGACATCGTTGTAAATAGTGCAGGTCAAATGAAATCCTCTAAAATCACAGATTATAAAGTAGAAGATTGGGATTCAATGATTGATGTGAATGTTAAAGGAACGTTATATACAGTACAAGCGGCATTACCAACATTATTAGAACAATCAAGTGGTCATATTATCAATATCGCATCTATTTCAGGATTTGAAGTAACGAAAGGTAGTGCGATATACAGTGCTACGAAAGCGGCAGTGCATACAATCACTCAAGGATTAGAAAAAGAATTAGCTAAAACAGGTGTCAAAGTCACTAGCATTTCACCAGGTATGGTTGAAACACCATTAACAGAGCATTACGACTTTAATGGTCGTAAAAAGTTAGAAGCACAAAATATTGCTGATGCTGCCATTTATGCATTAACACAACCTAGTCATGTGAATGTTAACGAAGTAACTGTAAGACCTGTATAATATTTAATTCGAATCATAACCATGATAGACTTAAATTGTAAACGTTTTTATAAAATCATTTTACATGAAGGACGGGATGTAAATTGAATCAACGTCAATTTGAGTTATTAGAATGGTTAGTCAGTTATCATACGGAAAGTCCACCAGGTCGGAACACAGATCCATTACAAGACGATATCGTACAATTGTTAAAACAGCTTGGCTTTACCATACAACGTGAAGCAATGTATGAGCATGATAGTGTGGTCATTGGCACGCTTAAAGGCACAGATGCCCAAGCACCTAAATTAATTTTAAACGGTCATATCGATGTTGCCTCTGTAGAAGATGATCAATACTGGACGTATCCACCATTCCAACTTACGGAGCACCAAGATTGGTTATATGGTAGAGGTGTCAGTGATATGAAAGGTGGCATGTCATCTTTATTTTATGTTTTAGAACGATTACATCAAGAAGGACATCGACCTAAAGGTGACATTATTGTTCAGTCAGTGGTTGGTGAAGAAGTAGGAGAAGCAGGTACTAAACGTGCGTGTGAAGTAGGATCTAAAGGTGATCTAGCGCTTGTATTAGATACTAGTGAGAATCAAGCGCTAGGACAGGGTGGTGTCATTACAGGCTGGATTACAGTTAAAAGCAAGAATACAATACATGATGGTGCCCGTCATCAAACGATTCACGCAGGTGGTGGGTTATTTGGTGCGAGTGCCATTGAAAAAATGACTAAAATCATCCAAGCATTGAATGAACTCGAACGACATTGGGCTGTAATGAAGCATTATCCAGATATGCCAGCAGGGGCCAATACCATTAATCCTGCTGTGATTGAGGGTGGCAGACACCCAGCATTTATTGCTGATGAATGTCGATTATGGATTACAGTACATTATTTGCCAAATGAGTCATACGAAGATGTAGTAACTGAGATCGAAGATTATTTAAATCGTGTGGCGCAAGCTGATGTGTGGCTAAAGGACAATCCACTTGAGTTTGAGTGGGGCGGTACATCTATGATTGAAGATAAGGGAGAAATATTCCCTAGCTTTACAGTCCCAGTAGATCACCCTGGTTTTCATCAATTACAACAAGCACACCAAACAGTACATCAAGCACCATTAAAACATGGTATGAGTACGACAGTGACTGATGGTGGTTGGATTGCACATTTTGATATTCCAACCATCTTATATGGACCGGGCAGTCTAGAAGAAGCGCATAGCGTTAATGAAAAAATACAAAATGAAGAACTTAAAAAATATAGTGAAGTACTATATCAATTTTTAAAACATTGGTATGAATATCCTGAAAAATAAGTAAAAGGGCTGGAACGACGACGTTCCAACCCTTAATTTATATATCATATTAACGTTTGAGCGTATCGCGTAAACGACTGACCCAACTGCCACCACGTTTAGAACGCACGGCACGACCAGATGGTTGCGCGCTTTGTCGTTTTAATTCTTGTCCATATTTAAGTGCAATTTGCATCAAGTAGGCTTGAGAATTTAATGGTGACGAATTATTTTCGATATAATGATAATTACCATATTGATCTTGATAACGACCTTTTTGGTTATCTGATAACTGTAAGTTCATAAAGTCTAATAAACGTGCGGCAATGTTTTTATCTTCAACAGGGAATAAGATTTCTACACGTTTGATCATATTACGTGTCATTACATCGGCTGATGATAGGTAGATACGTTCGTCTCCATTATTATGGAAGTAATAAATTCGAGAATGTTCAAGTAATCTACCAACGATACTTACAACTTCAATATTTTCACTGATGCCAGGGATGCCTGGTTTTAAACAACAAATACCACGAATAATTAATTGGATTTTCACACCAGCTTGTGATGCTTCAAATAATTTTTCAATAATTGCTTTATCTGTTAATGAGTTCATCTTCATCATGATTTTCCCATTACCATGTTCTAAATGACTACTAATCTCTTTATCAATGCGATCAATAAAGACATCTCGTATATCAAATGGTGCCACAATCAACTTGTTATATTGTGGTTTAACCGAATAGCCACTTAAGTAATTAAAGAAGTTAATCGCATCTTCTGCAATTTCGTTGTTCGTCGTAATAATACCCATATCAGTATATAATTTAGCAGTTTTGTCATTATAGTTTCCTGTACCAAGATGTACAAATGATGTTAATTCACCAGCAATTTTCTTCACGACTAATGCGATTTTACTATGTGTTTTCAGATGAGTCATACCATAAATCACATGGCAACCCGCATCTTCTAACATACGTGCCCAATGAACGTTATTTTCTTCGTCGAAACGTGCTTTTAATTCTACAAGTACCGTCACTTGTTTACCTTTTTCGGCAGCTTCTTTCAAGCTCTTGATAATAGGGGAATCTTTACTTACACGATATAACGTTTGTTTAATCGCAATGGTATTTGGATCTTCGGCAGCTTCTCTAATAAAATCGACAATAGGTTCAAATGATTCATAAGGATGATGGAAGAAAATGTCACGTTCCAAAGCTAATTGATAAATGTTGTTATAGCCAAGTGAACGAGGCACTTGTGGTGTGTATTTATCGTAAGTTAAATAACTTAACTTGTGAGATAAGTGATCAACTAAACCAAATAAGAAAGTTAAATCTAAAGGACCGTCTACAAAATAGACGTCGTCATCTTTAACTTCAAGTTGATCCATAATCCAACCAATATCTTCACGGACAGCAGTACGACCATCCACTTCTAAACGTACGGCTGAACCACTTTTACGTTCTTTTAAGAAGCGTTCTATTTCAATTAATAAGTCTTCTGCACCGTCTTCGTGAATTGTTAAATCTGCATTTCTTGTGATACGGAAAGCAAATGTATTTAATACTTCGTAACCAACGAACAGTTGATTAATAAAGAATGTAACAACATCTTCAACCATTAACACATATTGCTTATACCCCTCGTTTAAAGTTAAAAATCTAGGTATTAATGATGGAATCTGAACAATTGCTGAATTAATTGCATCTTCCGTATCGATATCTACAAAGATATTTAAACTTTTATTATTCAATTTTGGAAATGGATGATAGGCATCTATACCTAATGGCGTTAATGTAGGTAGAATTTTCGTTCTAAATTCATTCTCTAGTCTAGTTAAAAGAGATTCTGATAAGTCCTCAGGTTGAGCCATTTCAATTTCATAGTTACGCAACTCTTCAATTAATTCATTGTAGCGATTGTATTGAATGTTAACATACTCTGTATTTTTCTTTTTAATAGCTTCTAATTGCTCTTGAGGTGTCATTTGTGCTTTGTTTTCAGGTTTATCATAGCCCATTTTGACCTGATCTTTGAGTCCTGCAACACGCACCATGAAAAATTCATCTAAATTTGAACTAAAAATTGATACGAAATTTAATTTCTCGAGTAGTGGATTACTAAAATCATAGGCTTCTTCTAAAACTCTATAGTTAAAGTCTAACCAACTTAACTCCCGGTTGTTATAGTATTGTGGTAAATTAATATCCTTTTCTCCCAATTGAGTTTGCATACGCTTAAAACACCTCATCGTTTTTTATATACTCATATAGTTTAAAAATATCATACAATTATTAAGATTTTGTAAAGACGATCGTTACTTTACCTTTTAATATCTTTTCAATATGCTTTTTCTGACGATTTGCTTGATATTCTTCGGCGATGGGTTCCCCTTTGTAGAACACGTGAAGCTCATATTTATCGTCTTTCTTCGCTTTGAGTTCAACTTCTTCAACAAAGCTTGTATGAGAAATATTGAGTGCATTCACAAATTTGATAATACCACCTAAGGATTGAATCGTTTCGGTCTCTTTACTACCGAACCAATGTGTTTCTTTGCAGTAGAACTTAAGTAGTGATTTATTTTTAAAACTTGCAAGTAATGCTAACTTCACACGATCTTTATGTGAAAAGCCGTTGATCATTGAGTTAGCAATTAGATAGTAGGTATGTGGTGAACTTGAATCAGAATCGATAAAGCTACCTAGATAATAAAGATACGCACCTTCAACGAAGAGCTCTTTATCTTTGTCGCTTAATTTAAGATCTGAACGTTTTAATAGTTGTGATAATAGTGATTCTGCTAGTTTAAGACGACGATTAGCACTGCTTTCTTCAATGTGATATTCGTTTGCTAAATGGCGTAAAGCATCTTGTCTTACATTATCTTTTGAAAATTCTTCTGGATAACGTTGGCGAATGAGATTCATTACATAACCTTCACGAATACCTTTTCTAGAGAATGTAAATTGTGTCGCATCCACTTTCTTGTATAGTGTTTTAAAGACTGAAACGGCAGGTAAGATAATATCTACACGGTCGCGACTTAATCCGTCTAGATTTGTTAAGTCGTCTCTTGAGCTTTTTCGAATTAAATCATAGACTTCCTCGATATCTCTATCGGACATCGTGTAGTTATGAACGCCACCGATAGGGTAAGAATGTTCTGATTGATGAATTCGAGCTACATTTCGTGCTGAGCCACCTACGCCAACGAGTGCGACATCTTGATCATTAAGCCAGTCAAGTTGACCGAATTGCTCTGATAAGAATTTCTCCATACTTTTAATCGCTGATTTATCATTATGATCTTTATCACCAAAGAATTGACGTTTGAGTGAGACAACACCAAATGGAAAGCTATTTGCAGCCTTTAATTTTTTATCTTTAAATAAAGTGACCTCTGTAGATCCGCCCCCGATATCGACGGAGACACCATTTTCAATATCAGTTGTATGCGAAATGGCATAATAACCGTAAAACGCTTCATCTTCTTCAGGGACAATTTTAATCTCTACCCCTGTGTCTTTTTTAACTTTTTTGATAATATCTTGTTGATTATTTGATTGACGAATCGCTGCTGTTGCAATTGGATGTAATTCGTCTACTTTGAATTTCGTTGCTACTTTATTAAAGCTACTTAACGCGTCTGTAAGTACTTGAATCCCTTCACCGTTCATGTCGTTATCTTTAGTTAAATACTGACTTAGACGTGCGGGTGTCTTAATATTCAGTATTTCATTCAAGCCTGTGTCTTTATCAAATCCAAAAATAACAAGACGAATGGTATTTGAACCAATATCTATTAAACCAATACGTTCTTCCATCACTGCCTCCTATGTTTTATGGGAACAATTGTCATACCCCTGTTTAATTTTATTTTACATGAGTTATATAAAATGAAAAGAATTTTAAGGTATTTTTCTAAGAAAATTTCATCTTTTTGTAAATCAAAAAAGATTGTCTAAGTTCAACATGTTTTCTTTATTAATTGTACTTGAAAATAAGCCACTTCCATGTCTGTTGGAAGTGACTTTAAGATGATGCATTCTATTTATTTTACATGTAGTGGTCCACCAGGTCCGACTGGAATACCTAGTAAGAACCAAATGAGTGTGAATAGTGTCCATACAATCGTTAAGGCGATTGAATATGGCATTAGACTTGAAAGTAGGGTGCCGAGTTTCATGTTTTTATCATACTTTTGAGCATAAGATAACAACAACGGTAGGTAAGGCATCATTGGTGTAATTGGATTGGTAATGGAATCACCTACTCGGTATATAGCCTGTGTAAAGGCAGGGTGGAAGCCGACTAAAATGAGCATTGGCACAAAGATAGGTGCTAAGATACCCCATTTAGCAGAGGCGCTACCCACTAGCATATTGACGAGTGCACTTAGGAAGATGACACCAATAATCAGTACAATACCATTTTGATGTTGTAGTAATTTGGCACCCTTGACTGCTGTAATCACACCAAGGTTACTCCATTCTAGGAATGCGAGTAGTTGTGCTGCAAAGAATACAATGACAATGAATGAACCCATAGATGACATTGAATCAGTAATCATTTGTCCTAAATCCTTAGTATTTTTAATTTCATGACTTAAGACGCCGTATATCACGCCCGGTACTAAGAAGATGACTAAGATAATGAGGCCGACACCATTAATTAAAGGTGCATCATCAAGTAGACTACCTGTTTTAGCATTTCTTAAAAAACTATGTTCTGGGATAGCACAAATGATGAGTAATACAAGTAAGACGATAAAACTCATATTTGCCCAAAATAATGCCTTTTTCTCTATAGGTGTGATGTGAGAAGACGTCTCTTCCATGTCATCGTGTGCATCTGAATCATCATATTTACCAAGCCTAGGAATAATTAACTTTGTTGTCACTAAGTGGATGGTAGGTAATAACACAACTACACTGGCCGCAATGAAATACCAGTTCATAGCCACATTGATTTTAATATGATCTGAGACGATTCTTGTGGCAGGTTCAGTAAATGAATAGACTAACGCATCTTGCATACCTACGACTAAATTGGCAGCAAATCCGCCCACAGCTGATGCATATGCCATTGCTAGACCTGCGATAGGGTGATAACCAATCTTGATAAATAGCATAGCCGCTAAAGGTGGTAAGATAATCGTTGCTGCATCACCAGCTGTACTTCCGACAATACCAATTAAAATGATGGTAGGAACGATTAACTTCTTTGGTGCTCTGTTTACTACTGAAATCATGAGTTTATCGAAATACCCAGATTTTTCAGCGGCACCAATACCAATCATGACACCTAATACGAGGCCAAGTGCAGGGAATTCAGAAAAGTTTTTAATAGCATCATTCATAATCATGGCAAAGCCATCATGACTGAGAATACTTTTGATATGAATAGTTTCACCGTTACCTGGATGTTTAACGGAAACATTAAATAAATAGACGAACCATGTAATAATAGCAAGTCCGACACACATTAAGAAGAAGAGTACCGTAGGATCAGGTAATTTATTACCAACCCATTCGACCCCATTTAAAAATTTACTAACGATTGATGGTTTTTGTTTTGAGTTTGTTGCCATTCATGAACCACTCCTTAGTTAAATTATCTAAAAGTATAGCAAATATTACATATAATGATAAGAATTTTCTGAAATTTAAAAAGAAGTATATATGATTCGTTAGTAAATGTAAATTCGATGTGTATGTGCGAGATATGAAATATTCATTTTGAATTAAAACGCTATCATTGTCATAACGGCGTTTAGTCCTATTATGAAAGTGGAACAACAATAGTAAGATTTCATTTTAGCAAAATATTGAGGAGAGTGACGTTATATGAAACGTTTAGAGAATAAAGTCGCAGTTGTGACAGGTGCAAGTACAGGTATTGGTCAAGCTTCTGCCAATGTATTAGCCCAAGAAGGTGCACACGTCTTGGCTTCAGACATTTCTGATCAATTAGATCAAACAGTTGAAGATATTAAACAACAAGGTGGACAAGCGACTGCATTTCAAGTAGATATTTCTGATGAACAACAAGTTCAAGCGTTTGCCAATCAGATTAAATCAGAATTCGGGCATGTAGATGTACTATTTAATAATGCGGGTGTTGATAATGGTGCAGGACGTATTCATGAATACCCAGTTGAAGTATTTGATAAAATTATGGGTGTAGATATGAGAGGTACATTCTTAGTAACGAAATTCCTTTTACCGTTAATGATGGATAATGGTGGTTCAATCATTAATACAGCTTCATTCTCTGGGCAAGCAGCAGATCTTTATCGTTCTGGTTATAATGCTGCTAAAGGTGCAGTGATTAACTTTACGAAATCCATTGCTATTGAATATGGTCGTGACAATATCCGTGCTAATGCCATTGCACCGGGCACGATAGAAACACCATTAGTAGATAATTTAGCTGGTACGGCTCAAGATGAAGCGGGTCAAACATTCCGTGAAAATCAAAAATGGGTGACACCATTAGGACGCTTAGGTACACCAGATGAAGTAGGTAAATTAGTAACTTTCTTAGCATCTGATGATAGTTCGTTTATTACAGGTGAAACGATTCGTATTGACGGAGGCGTGATGGCGTACACATGGCCAGGTGAAATGTTAAGTGATGATAGTTGGAAAAAATCAATCAAATAATAAAGCAAAATTATTAATAATAATAAGCCAAGATGTCCCAGGAAATAACAGACATCTTGGCTTAAATACTATTTAAGTTGTTTCGCACATGCTTCACATAACTTATATTGTTGGTCGGCCCAACCGCTTAGTTGAGTATATCCATGCAGATCTTTACCATTAACTTTAATATAGATAGGCTCATCTTCTTTAAGTTCACGTTGACAATGAGAACATTTTAAAGCGCCAAATAGTCTCATAAAGTCACCTCCCAAAGGATTACCTTACCATTTGATATTGTTATACGTATGATCATTTAATGAGCGTACAATTTCAGCAACTAGACGTACCGAACGATCATAATCATCTTTATGAATCACTGATACATTAGAGTGCATATAACGCAGGGCGATACCCAGTGTTATAGTAGGTATACCTTCATTCGCAACATGGATACTACCTGCATCTGTACCACCACCTGGCGTTGTATCCCATTGAACGTCGATATGATGTTGTTTGGCGACATCTTTGACATGTTGACGCAATCCTTCGTGCGCAATGCTTGAAGCATCCATCATAATGACAACAGGGCCACCACCTAAATAACTATCACTTGTTTGACCAGACATGCCTGGTGTATCAAATGCGACTGCCACGTCTACTGCAATGGCTAAGTCAGGTTGAATAGTTTGTGCAGCCACTTTCGCACCACGTAATCCAACTTCTTCTTGTACTGTGGCACCCGAATATAAGTTAATATCTATAGCTTCATCTTTTAATTCATTGAGAACATCGATAGCTAATGCACAACCATATCGATTATCAAATGCCTTAGCAGTCATATATTTATCATTCGCTAGTGTTTCAAATTCACTGTATGGTGTGACCATATTGCCAACAGACACACCGGCTTGTTCAGCTTCTTCCTTACTATTCACACCAATATCGATATACATATTTTTAATATCTACGGTTTTCTTACGTTCTTCAGGTGAAAGAATATGTGGTGGCTTAGAACCAATAATACCTCTTAATGCTTTACCATCATCTGTTGTAACAGTGACTTTTTGAGAAAGCATCACTTGGTTCCACCAACCACCAATTGGATTAAAAGATAAAAAGCCATCTTTATCAATTTTGGTTACTAAGAAACCCACTTCATCCATATGTCCTGATATTAAAATAGATTTAGAACCATTTGTTGCAGTCTTTTTACCGAATATGCCACCCAAATTATCTTCTACAATCGCATCACTAACTGGTGATAAATAATCTTTCATTATAGACTTAACTTGCATTTCTCGACCTGCAATACCATTGGCGGCAGTCAGTTCTTTCAGTAATTGTATTGAATCAGTCATACCATCATCCTCCCAATCATTAGTTACTTATAGTTTAACATAGCACATTTATTGATATGTATTGATGGAAATGTTTATGGAATAAGGGTATATTAATATCAATAATAAATCAGGTAATGGTACCATTGCCCCAACAAACAGGTGAGAGAAGGCGATCATATGAAAAAACTAGTTTCACTTATAGTGGTTATCGCATTAAGCGCAATCACACTAGCTGCTTGTAGTAAAGAGCAAACGAAAACGTTCGAGGGTGACGTTAATGGTAAACAGATTATTACGTCGCTCACATATAAAGGAGACGAAGTACTGAAACAATCTACAATAGGTACTTTGAAATATGATGATTTAGGTATTGATAAAGATCAAGCCAAAGACATGTTAAAGAAAGATGAGAAGGCCTTTAAAGGTGACAAAGGTGTATCATTCAAAATTGATTACAAAGATGATAAAGCAGTTGAACATATAGATATCGATTATGAAAAAGCCGATATCGATCAATTGAAGAAAAAATTAGGCTTTGTATCAGTTAAAGGTAAAAATAATAAAGTAAGTTTAGATAAAACCGTTAGCCAAATGAAACGTAACGGTTTAAAAGAAAAAAGTAATATGACCGATCATGATGATTAAAATACAAGAGCCAGTACATGCAAATGGCAACGCATGTACTGGCTCTTAATTTTATTTGTTCTATTGCTTTTGACTAAAGTCTTCAATAGCGGCTTTAATTTCATCTCTAACACGTTGGAATTCTGACCAATCTTTACCAGCTGGATCGTCGAAACCCCAATGTTCTTTCTTAACTGAAGGTGGTAATGTTGGACAATGTTGATCTGCATGGCTACACAATGTAACAACTAAATCAGCACGATCTAGAATATCTTGTTGTATTAAATCGGATGTATGATGTGAAATATCGATATTGACTTCTTTCATCGCTTCGATAGCCTTTGGATTCACACCATGTGTTTCAATACCACCTGAATATACATCCCAATTTGAATCTAATATATTGTCAGCAAAGCCATGAGCCATTTGACTACGACACGAATTACCAGTACAGATGAAATAAATGATTTTCTTTGCCATGCTTAGAACTCCTTATTAAAAAATGATTAGTGTTAAATATAGTCCTAATAACGTGAAGAATAAGACTGGAATGGTGATTACGACACCTGTTTTAAAGTATGTTCCCCAAGAAATTTTGACGCCTTTTTGTGCTAATACATGTAACCATAATAATGTCGCAAGTGAACCTATTGGTGTGATTTTAGGACCTAAATCTGAACCAATCACATTACTATAGATCATACCTTCTTTGAGTGAATGAGATACGCCTGACTGACCAATTGCAATCGCATCAATTAAGACAGTTGGTAAATTGTTCATAATTGAAGAAAGAATAGCTGAAATAAAGCCCATACTCATAATACTAGCGAATAAACCATGAACTGAAATGTTTGAAAGTGTATGAGCTAATATAGTTGTGATACCGGCATTTTTCAAGCCGAAAACGACTAAATACATGCCAATTGAAAAGATGACAATATTCCATGGTGCGCCTTTAATGACTTGTTTCGTATGAACAGCATTCGATTGTCTTGCGAGTAATACAAATATGATAGCAATGGCACCTGCAATCAATGAAACAGGTATTTGTAGCCATTCACTTACAAAATAACCAATCATCAATACTACAAGGACAATCCAAGAGATTCGGAATAGACGTAAATCTTTTAAGGCAGATGACGGATGATTGATATGAGTGGTATCGACACGTTTTGGAATTGATTTTCTGAAATAAATCCATAAAACGACGATACTGGCAGTTAATGAGAATATGTTAGGTATCATCATACGACTCATATATTCACCAAAACCTATGCCAAAGTAATCGGCTGAGACAATATTAACCAAATTACTAATAATCATTGGTAGCGACGTCGTATCTGCAATAAATCCACTGGCAATAATAAATGGAAAGACCATTTTCTCATTGAATCCTAAATGACGAACCATAGCTAAAACGATAGGAGTTAAGATTAATGCGGCTCCGTCGTTGGCAAAGAAAGCAGCGACGATTGCACCGAGAACCATGATTAAAACAAACATCATGAGACCATTACCTTTAGATGCTCGCACCATATGCAATGCTGCCCACTCGAAAAAGCCGATTTGGTCTAGAATTAACGATATTAATATAATTGCAACAAAGGTTAATGTGGCATTCCAAACAATTTGAGTTACTTCAACCACATCTGAAAGGCTAACAACACCTGTAATGATTGCGGCGATGGCACCAATGACAGCAGTAATACCAATATCTAATCCTTTAGGTTGCCAAATTACAAAGACGAGTGTGATAAGGAATATGACGATAGCAAGAATGGTCATCATGATTGATCATCTCGTTTCACTGACTGACATATACACTGATCATGTGTTGTATTAATAAGGTTTAGATTATCAATGATTTGTGTGTAAAATTCATGATTTAATTGATAAAAACGTTTATTGCCTTCTTTTCTGATTGAGACAAATTGATATGTAACTAAAACTTTCATGTGATGACTTAAGGTAGGTTGGGAAATTTGAAAATGTTGTAGTAAATCATACGCACATAGTTCACCACATGATAAAATATCTAGAATTTCCAATCGGTTTTCATCAGATAATACCTTTAATATAGATGCTAATTGTTGATATGACATAATGACCTCCAAAACATATATAGATTAACATCTATATAGATGAGCGTCTATGATAAAAGCACTGAAAAAGGCGACCACTTGTAAAGTAATCGCCTTGTATGTACACCATATTATGAAATTAATTTTAATTTGTAATCGTGGATGGTTTGTGTGCCACCATCTAATTTTCGATAAATGATATGGTCTGCAGTGATTTCTGTTGGACTTGATACGCCTACAGCTGCAGCAATATTAAATAAACCTTCATGTAAACTAGTGACATAGTTAGTTACACGGTATTGCTTTTCATCAACAATTAATCCTTTTTCTTTCTTTGGATCAGTTGTAGCAACACCTACAGGACATGTATTCATATGACATTGTTGACTCATGATACAACCTACACTAATCATCATACCACGCGCGATATTAACTAGATCGGCACCTAATCCTAAAGCAATAGCAATTTTATCTGGTGTGATCAGTTTACCAGATGCGAAAATTTTCATACGATCTCGTACGCCATATTTCTCTAACATGCCAGAAACAATAGGTAGGGCGGTTAGTAAAGGTAATCCAACACCATCTTGAAGTTCTTGGAATGTTGCACCCGTACCACCTTCACCTCCGTCAACAGTGATGAAGCTTGGGTATTTATCGAGTTCCACCATGGTTTTGACTAGTGTCTCGATCTCTTCAACACGACTGACAACAATTTTAAATCCAACAGGCTTTTGGCCTAACTGTTGTATATCGTCTACCCAATTGAGTAAGTCTGTAGTATTATGAATAAATTCGAAACGGTTTGGTGAGTTAATGGTTTTAAATGGTTCTACATTACGTATTTTAGCAATTTCTTCATTTACTTTATTACCTTCCATATGTCCACCACGAGTTTTTGCACCTTGTGCTAATTTTAATTCAAAAGCACGTACATTCTTACGTTCGGCAACTGTTTTAAATTGTTCTTTACTGAAATTACCTTCTTTATCTCTAACACCGAATAACCCAGGTCCAATTTGGAATATGATATCACCATCACCTTTAAGATGATAATCTGATAGGCCACCTTCACCTGTGTTCATCCATGTGCCAGCTTTAGATAAACCTTTAGATAATGCTGAGATAGCGTTTTTACCTAAGGCACCGTAACTCATACCTGATTGGCCGACTAAACGTTTAATTTTATAAGGATGTTCTAGATGTTCACCAAGAACCACTGCATTGTCATCAGTTAAGTAGAACGGGTCAATCTGTTTGCCTTTACGATGCTCATCACGACTAAATAAGCGTTCATTCTCGATTTGATAAATAAAAGTTGAAAGTAGTGTCGTATTATCAACTTTTAATTCACTCGCTTGTAATGGAAACATAGTATTTTGTATGTAAAAACCATCTTTATAATCTGACATTGTCCCAAAACTAGTCATTCTTGAATTATATTTCCCCGCTAATACAATATTTTTATAATCTGTACGAGAGAATGGTTTGCCTTCATTATCACCAGAAAATAAATATTGTCTAAGTTCAGGTCCCATTTTTTCTGAAAGGTATCTAATACGTGCTAATAGTGGATAGTTTCTTAACACACTGTGTTGTGTTTGTCTTTTATCTTTGATTAGCCAGATGATACCTAGCAATAATGCACCCAATAAAAAAATCATAATAATGATGTTGACGATAAACTGCATTGTAGTCAATACACTCATTAAAATGCCCCCCTTAATCATTACTCCAACACTATGATACACTTTTCTTTATGTTTTACAATGAAACCGGTTAAATTTATATTGTAGAATTTTAATTGTATAAGTTTATGAAATATTTATATAAGGAAATTTAACTTAAATAATGTATTAATATGAATAATAAAATGATAAAGTAATTATGATAGAATGCGATGGAGGAGGTGACACATGAACCAACAACAAAGACAACATGACATTTGGAACCAACCCAAAATCATGAAAAAAGATTTTTTAATGATACCGTTATACATATTATTTCAAATGGTGGTACCTATTATCGTAGTGTTTGGCACACTAGGATTAACAGCTATGATCACCCAAAAGCCACCAGCCCAGTTTTTATATAACTTATCTTTGAGCATAGGATTTGTCTTAGCTCAATTTTTAGTATTATTTATCTTTTTTGCGATGCATAAATTTGATATTGCTCAAGTCATGAAAAGGCAATTTCATTTTGGACGAAACAAGACCTTACATATATTGTTAATGATTATCGGTGTAATGATAGTAATGTGTATATTGCGATGGCTCTTTAACATATTGGGTATAGGGCCAACTCAATACGAAAGAAGAGTTGAGGGATTATTTCATTATCCATCAGCGCTATGTTTTACCATGATTTCAATGGTTATCTTACGTCCAATGTTGGAGGTAATCATTTATAAGCATCTCATCATACATGAATTAAGTAAGATATGGCCTACTACTGTGACTATCATACTTTCTATTATGATTGAGACTTTGGTTCATGTGTACGATATGATGAGTGTGTGGGAAATGTTACCATTTTTAATAATGGCAATAGGTTCAACATTGATTTATATTAAATCAGGTATGAATCTAGCCGCCGCATATCTTTATCAGTCGGGGATACAAGGCGTGTTATTTATCATCATGGTATTCAAAATGTTAATTATGTAAAACTAATTCAAGAGTGAAAAGGAGTTTTTTATGGAAAACCAATCCACACAACAACCCTTAGATTCACAGCAACACAAAAATGAATTTGCGTCCAAGAAGATAGTTAAAAGAGATTTCTGGCTTATAGTTGCTTACCTCATTGTGGGACAATACGTATTTCCGATGATTGGTATGATGATTGGTACCATCGTTGCGATGTCACTGGAAATCAAATCTGATAGTAGGATTAATGAGATTGGTATCAATTTTGCTACTGTATTTGGTTTCATTGGAATGTGTTTAGTCCTATTATTATTTTATTTAATGCATCGAAAGACACTTATTCCATTAGCTATTCAAAGAGTGAAAGATCTTAAAAAATATATAGTAACTTTAATCATCATTATCGTTATCATGTACATATTGAATATGTTGTATGGTATAATGGTTGAATTTTTACCAGAGAAATATCAGTTTAGTGATACAGAAAATAATAAAATGTTAGAAAAAATGTTTACTTCTGCATGGATGTGGCCGGTATTGTTTTTAGATATTGTCATTGTGACACCTATAGTAGAGGAACTGTTATTCAGACACTTATTAATTCACGAGTTAGGTAAGAAATTAACATATGGTTTGATGTATGTGGTTTCGATTCTGATGTTTGCAGGGGTACATGTAACAGAAGCGCAATCTCCATTTGAATTAGGACCTTATGTAATTATGGCAAGTGGTTTCGTAGCTGCTTATCATCTTACGAAACGTAATTTAGCAGCTTCAATAGCCCTGCATATGATTAACAACGCGATATCTTTTGTTGTGATTTTATTTACTTTATAAAATTTTAGAAAGAAATAATGAGAGGATGTGTATAAAAGCACATTCTCTTTTTTTATAATTTAAATTATCATAAAAATTAATTATATTGTTATTTAACGTGGAAAAATGGGAATGAGTAGTGTAATGGGATTTAAAGGAGCGTGTAACATGTTATTAGAAATTGAACATTTAACTTACGAAGCGGATCACCGAACAATTTTAAAGGATATTAATTTTAAGGTGGATAAAGGTGATACTATAGCGATTATTGGTCCTTCAGGAAGTGGCAAGAGTACACTTTTAAAGCAACTTAATCATTTGATTGAACCTACATCGGGCACATTGTATTTAAACGGCAAACCTTATCATGACTACACACCTGAAAGTATTCGTATGAAGGTAAGTTACTTAATGCAACAAAGTGAGATGATTGGTACAACGATTGAAGATAATATGAAGTTTCCTTCAGAAGCGAGAAACCAAGCATTTGATAAAGATAAAGCACTTAACCTTTTAGAAAAAGTAGGCCTAGGAGACTATGATTTATCTGCAGAAATTGAACATATGTCAGGAGGGGAAAAACAACGTATCACAATTGCACGACAATTAATGTTTGAACCCGAAGTCTTATTATTAGATGAATCGACAAGTGCTTTAGATACACATAATAAAGAACGCGTAGAAGATATTATTTTTAAAATGGCTGAAGAAGGTATAGCGATTTTATGGATTACACATAGCGATGACCAAAGTATGAGACATTTTCAAAAGAGAATGACAATCATTGATGGTGAAATTGATAAGATAGAGGAGTTGAATCAACATGAGTAATACGGCATTATGTTTAACAGCGTTGTTACTGTTTATTCCTATCCTCATTTCTTATAAGGAAGGCTTACATATTATTAAAGATTTAGTGGTAGCAACGATAAGAGCGACCATTCAATTGCTCATTCTTGGCTTCTTACTACATTATATTTTTAAAATAAATGATAAATGGTTACTTATCTTATGTGTGTTAGTGATAATCATTAATGCATCTTGGAATACCATTCAACGTGCATCCCCAGTGATGCATCATGTGTTTTGGATTTCATTTGTTGCAATATTTGTAGGTACTGCATTGCCACTAGCAGGTACGATTGCAACAGGGACCATTGATTTTACTGCTAATGAAGTGATTCCAATAGGTGGGATGTTAGCCAATAATGGTTTAATTGCGATTAATTTAGCCTATCAAAATTTAGATCGTGCATTTGTACAAGATGTTTCCGAAATAGAATCTAAATTAACGTTAGCAGCGACACCGAAACTTGCTTCTAAATCATCAATTAGAGAAAGTATTAGATTAGCTATCGTGCCAACGATTGATTCCGTTAAAACATATGGGCTTGTGTCTATACCAGGTATGATGACAGGATTGATTATCGGTGGGGTGCCGCCATTACAAGCTATTAAATTCCAATTGTTAGTGGTATTCATCCATACAACAGCTACGATCATGTCTGCACTCCTTGCTACATACATGAGCTACGGCCAATTCTTCAATGCAAGACACCAATTAATAGCAAGAAATACAGACATTAAGTCAAGTTAATGAAGAAAAGTTTTAAACTTTTGATTTCCTGACAAACAAAATAATGAAAAAATATTATATAATGAAACAGTTACTTATCTTAGTTAAATGGGTTTGTAGCTGTTTTTTTATGCTATAAACATTGAAAATTTATGAAAGGGGGATATGAAAAATGTCGATGATGCGTATCGTTACTTTCATTTTTAGTGTGTTTATCGTTGGTATGGTCGAGATGATGGTAGCAGGTATTATGAATTTAATGAGCCATGATTTACATGTATCTGAAGCCGTCATTGGCCAACTTGTTACGTTATATGCTTTAACATTTGCCATTTGTGGACCGATTCTGGTTAAAGTGACGCAACGTTTTAAAGCTAAATCGATATTACTTTGGACATTAGTGACTTTTATTATAGGGAATTTAATTATAGCAATAGCGCCTAATTTCACTATTTTAGTGATAGGACGTATTCTGTCCTCTGCAGCAGCATCACTCATTATTGTTAAAGTACTTGCGTTGACTGCAATGTTAACTTCACCTAAAAATCGAGGTAAGATGATTGGTGTTGTCTATTCAGGATTTAGTGGTGCCAATGTATTTGGTGTACCTATTGGAACATTAATAGGCGATTGGGTAGGTTGGCGTTTTACTTTTATATTTATTGTGGCTGTCAGTGTCATTGTAGGTATACTAATGATGTTGTATTTACCTAAAGAACATGAACTGAGTCATGCTAATCATACAGACGCTGACCATTCTAATCAGGTAATATCTAAAGTATTACGTCCAGCTGAAGTAGCAAAATTCATTATAATTACATTTTTAATTTTAGTAGCGAACTCAGTCACATTTGTATATATTAACCCACTGATTTTATCAAATGGTCATGAAATGTCATTTGTATCACTTGCATTACTAATTAATGGTGTTGCCGGTGTGATAGGTACATCATTGGGAGGTATCTTTGCAGATAAATGGACAAGTAAGCGTTGGTTAATCATCTCTATTACGATATTTATCGTTATGATGCTTGTCTTAAATTTCATTCTATCAGGTACGATCATGTTATTAATCGGATTATTTGTTTGGAATATTATGCAATGGAGTACGAATCCTGCAGTGCAGAGTGGTCTTATAGAACATGTTGAAGGAGATACAAGCCAGGTGATGAGTTGGAACATGTCTAGCTTAAACGCAGGTATCGGAATGGGTGGTATAATCGGTGGTTTAGTCGTATCACATCTATCAGTACATGCAGTGACATACACAAGTGCCTTGATTGGCTTTCTAGGATTAGTCGTTACCCTTACATTAAAGAATATTCACTTTGCTAAAAAAGAAGCATAATGAAAGGGAGTGGGACAGAAATAATATTTTCTTAAAAATTTATTTCTGTCCTACTCCTTTTTTAGTCATAAATATGTGGTGTTGTATGACCCACTTGATATGGTAGCCACGGCATCTTACTAAATCTTGCAAAGTATGCAAGGTCGTGAATCATTTTCATACTTAATTCACGTTCGTGAGTCGTGACATCTAAGCCATTAGCTTTTAAAATGTCCAAATGACCGAACCAAAAGACTATATCTAATATATGATAAGCAGAGTGATAATAAGTGTTATTTGGTTGGTGCCATTGAAAGGAAGCTAGCCATCTGTTGGGATTATGACTGATGCTTTTCAAAAAGTCATGTGCGGGTTGTTGAAAAATATAGTCAGTAATACATGTAGATTGTTGTTGCGCACTAGTGGCATCACTGATTTCTATTTCTACACCATTAAAAGCCATAGCTTTAACAAAGCGATCAGGTGATAACTTTCGAGATTCATTTTTTATATAAATATCACCTTCATTTTGAGTATAAGAAACAAATATCGGCTTTGAGAAATTGGGATTATTCATTGTCATTGATGATGTTTGAATAGGTGCGTAAATTAATTCTAAACCTTTGGACTGGCCACGAGTTGTTTGGTCTAAATTCATGATATTCATGATATTTTCTGTAGTTAATGAATCTATGGTTGAGTTAGGGTAGTTTTCCGCTATGATTTCACTAAAATTTTGTGCTTTTTCATAGCCTATCTTTCGACTGTCTAAGCGCAATGTACCGCTTAATAACATGACTTTATGGAAATAGGATTCTGTCTCTGGCAATTGCATCAAAGCCATGATACTCATACTCCCTGCAGATTGCCCCATTAACGTAACGTTATTAGGATCTCCACCGAAATTTTTAATATGGTGGTGTACCCATTTGATCGCATTGATTTGATCAGAAAGCCCATTATTACATTCGTAATTTGAATTGAAAAAGGACCAATCTAAAAATCCCCAAGAACCTAATCGATAGTTAAATGTGACGACAATCACATCTTCTTGTTCGACGACAGATTGAGGTTGATATAGTTCAGCGCTACCGTGGCCATTGACAAATCCGCCACCGTAAAAATAGATGATGACAGGTCGAGTTTTATTTTGAGAGTGATGACGTCGCCATATATTTAAATATAAACAATCTTCATCTTGTGTAAATTGATTGAAATGAAAGTAAACACCACTTGAGAAAAAATCTTCAAGTTGGTTATACGGTTGTGGGGGGATGTTATTGAAAAAGGTTGCGTCTACCGATTTAGGCAATGATGTAATCAATTCAGAATGTTTAAATCGACCATATTTGAGATCGGCATAACGAATACCAAGGAATGCGTCAATATCATTTTCATTATTATAAATACCTTTAACGATACGGTTATTTAAAGTTATGTTAACCATCATTGTCAATCGTCCTTTCAAAGTCATCTTTAATAACACTATATAATAAATGATTAAAGTCAGCTATATGTATAAAAAAACTGCTAACGATGTTTACAATCGTTAGCAGTTTTAATTTGATTTATGAGTTTATTCTTCTTTGTTTTGGCGTTTTTCTTCTTTATCTTGTTGTTCTTGACGTTTTTCAGCGATT
Source organism: Staphylococcus sp. AC872 (assembly GCF_979255425.1). Taxonomy (NCBI): domain Bacteria; kingdom Bacillati; phylum Bacillota; class Bacilli; order Caryophanales; family Staphylococcaceae; genus Staphylococcus; species Staphylococcus sp. AC872. The sequence continues at coordinate 279,623 of NZ_CEEDKW010000001.1, read as the reverse complement.
TTTTCGCGTTTCTCACGACGTTTACGTTTCTTAAGTTTATCACCCATGTTACTATTCATTTTCTTAGCACGTCTGAAGTAGACACTTTCGAATGAACTAATTGCACCTAATTGATAGAAAATAAGTGCAACGATGATGATAACTAAGAAATCCCATGGATAATGTATCCAGTTTAAACCTTTGAATTCTTTACTACCAATAAATGATAGGAATGAAAGTACGACGAGATAAACAATAATCCATAAGCTTCCGCCGATTTGTTTTTTAGTGTTTTTCCAATTCATTTTATATTCATAGAAGAAATAAATTGGTAAACCTAAAATGATGATTAATATAACTTCTGCTGTTGTTGGCCACATGGCCCAATAAATAGCTAGTGACGCAAGAACGAATGATAATGGGGCCATGAATTTTAAAATTCTAGCTCTAAATGGACGTGTCATCTTAGGACCCATTTTACGTAATGCAATAACTGTCGTTGGACCAGTTAGATAAGCAACTAATGTTGCAGTTGAAATAACTGCTGCTAATGTACCCCAGTCACGGAATAGTGTAACCATTACCATGCTGATGATTGCGTTAAACACAATTGCAACACGTGGGATTTTATATTTTTCGTTCATTTTACCTAAGAATTTAGGGATGTGCCCATTTTTTTCCATGGCGCGTAATACACGACCAGTTACAGCAACAAATGATACACCAGTACCAAATGGTGACACTACAGCTTCAATATAAAGTAAAATAGCTAACCAATTTAAACCTAATAAAATGGCCATGTCAGCAAATGGTGAGTTGAAGTTAATACCGCTCCAACCATGTTCATGAATCATTGACTGTGGCATAGAAGTGATGAATGTACTTTGTAACACGATATAAAGCACAGCACTAATTGTAAGTGAAATAGCAATACCACGCGCAATGTTCTTTTCAGGGCTTTTAATTTCTGATCCCATATTAATGATTGTTTGGAATGCATTAAATGAGAAAATAATACCTGACATTGTTGTTGCTGCGAATATTGGTGCACTACCGTAAGGCATGAATGTACCTACTGAGTGACCATAATTTCCTGTATCAAAGCCAGAGATCATTAACATAATAATTGTTAATAATGGAACACCAAGTTTGAAGAATGAAATTAAACTTGTAAATGAAGTTAATAGTTTAACTGACCAGTAATTTAATAAAGAGAAGATAATAATAATAGCATAAACAGCGATTAAACCTGTTGTACTGATTGAACCATCTTTCATTAAACTACCCATCGGTTTAGCCCAATCCCAAGGCCAAGAACTCATATATTGAACAGCTGAAACTGCTTCAATAGGTATAATTGTTACGAGTGATACCCAGTTTGCCCAAGCGGCTATGAAACCGAGTAATGAACCATGTGTATATTGAGCATAGTTACTCATACCACCAGATTGTGGGAACATAGTTCCAATTTCAATGTAGTTATAGGCGATGGTTCCTATAACGACGAATCCAATAATCCAAGAAATGATAGCTGCTGGTCCTGCAATTGACGATGCTTCCCAAGCACCAAATAACCAGCCTGAACCAATTAATGACCCTAATCCGAGTAACACTAACTGGGGCAGATTAATCTTACTGTTATTCGATTCTGTTTCATTTTTATTTGCCATATTGACTCCTCATTCTTTTATATTCTGAAAATACTACGCCATTATTATACGCTAGTTAAAATATTAGTCAAATGTGTATATTGTAATTTTTATTTAAATGTATAAAATTAGTTTTTTTAATATTATAGTTTATAATAGTGGAGAAATGGCAGAATCAATAGAAAGTAGGGCAATGACATGGTAGAGAAAAATAACAATTTGGAAGTAGAAAAATTTTTGAAAAAAGATAGTCAATGGAAAGAAGAATATAATTATTTAAGAGAACTTATAGTGGATTTTGACGAGTTGGACGAAGATTATAAATGGATGCTCCCTTGTTACACTATTAATAATAAAAATGTGGTTCTTATTCATGGTTTTAAAACGTATGTAGCACTTTTATTCTTTAAAGGTGCACTTATTGAAGATTCTAAAAATACTTTAATTAGACAAACTAAAAATGTACAAGCTGCAAGACAGCTACGATTTACAACTTTAGAGGAAATTCAATCACGTAAAGAAGAAATTATTGATTATGTGAAACAAGCTATTGACATTGAAAAGTCTGGTAAACAAGTTGAATTAAAGAAAACAGAAGATTTTGAGGTGCCAGAGGAATTAAAACAACAATTCGATGCGATGCCAGAATTAAAAGTAGCGTTCGACCAATTAACACCTGGAAGACAACGACAATACTTGCATCATATTGGTGATGCCAAACGAGCAGATATCAGACAAAAAAGAGTGGACAAATATATTAATCACATTTTAGAAGGAAAAGGTATGCATGACAAATAGCAAGAGGGAGTGGGACAGAAATAATAAAGAACCACTAATCATTGATTATGTAGTGGTTCTTACGCGCATTAGCCACAGCTAATGTGTACTTTAAAATAGGAATACATGAGTGAAACTCATGCATAAGAAATACTAATTTCTAAAGAAAAAGAATGACTTTACAGTCAACTACTGCCTAAATATGAATGTAACTTGAAATATATATTTCTGTCCCTCTTCTTATTTTTATGAGTGTTTAAGCATTTAATAAAGAGGATTAATGGAATCTCATCCCACCATCAACAATAATCGTTTGGCCAGTAATATAATCTGAATCTTTGCCAGCTAAGAAACTAACAACATTTGATACATCTTCAGGTTGTGAAAGTTTGCCTAAAGCGATTTGATCTGTAAATTGTTTCCAACCCCAAGATTCAGGTTGTCCAGCTTCTTCAGCAGTTTTCTTAGCGATACCTTCCATCATTGGTGTTTGAACAATACCAGGCGCAAATGCATTTACTGTAATAGATTCATGTGCTAGATCACGTGCAGCAACTTGAGTTAAACCTCGCACAGCAAATTTACTACTACTATAAAGTGATAAGCCTGCATTACCTTCTACGCCAGCTTGAGACGTAGCATTAATAATTTTTCCGCCATGACCTAATTGTTTGAGTTGTGCATGTGCGGCTTGAATCCCCCATAAAACACCTTTGACATTGACGCCATATACTTTGTCAAAGTCTTCAGGAGTAATAGAATCAATCGGTGTCATGGGTCCTAAACCAGCATTGCTCACTAAAACATGGAAATCACCAAAATGTTCAACTGTTTGATTTATAGCACTAAATATATCATCACGATTGGCTACATCAGCTTTAATGGCTAAAACCTTTGAGTCATCTTGTGTTAAAGATTGTGCCGCTTGAATTGCGCCTTCTCCGTTGAAATCCACAATGGCAACTTTGAATCCATCATCAAATAAACGTTTAACGATTTGATACCCAATGCCTTGTGCACCGCCTGTTACAACTGCTACTTTGCTTTCTTGACTCATATAAAACCCTTCTTTGTCTATATTTTGGTTACAAGCTCAACGTAGCACAAAAATGAAATAAAAAATTATAAATGTGTAACATAAAAGTATAATTCAATGTATTGTCAATTTTTCTTAAAATAATTTTCATAATTCATTAGGTTATAAAATACTAAGCATATTTATCCTTTTATATAATTAATCAATTGAAATAAGAACTTTATAAAAATGTTAAGGGTGAACAGTTAAATTTTGTAAAAATGCAATAGGTTTACTAAAATTATATAGGGTATATATTTATATCGTTGTCGAATATGCGTGCAATTAAAATAGCATTAAGTGTTGGGAGCACAACATTAATGAAGTGTGATTCGCATTTTATCGTAGTTACAAATTTTAAAAGAAAGGCCATCGTGCTCTTGTTCAACTAATATTTTATTTTGTTAACAACTGCTCTGTAGGCCTTTTTTAATTGTCATCGTATTAATTCGTCATTTTTTACAATATGGAAGGGGAAAACAATCATGTTAAGCATTAAGAATTTAACCAAGATTTACTCTGGGAATAAAAAGGCAGTAGATAATTTAACGCTTGATATTGAATCAGGTGAATTTATCGCCTTTATTGGGACAAGTGGTAGCGGTAAAACCACTGCTTTAAGAATGATTAACCGAATGATTGAAGCAACAGATGGCCAAATTCAAATGAACGGCAAAGATGTACGTAATATGAACCCAGTTGAATTAAGAAGAAGTATTGGTTATGTCATTCAGCAAATTGGTTTGATGCCTCACATGACTATTAGAGAAAACATTGTACTTGTACCGAAATTACTAAAATGGTCGAAAGAAAAGAAAGACCAAAAGGCAGAAGAACTCATAAAACTTGTAGACTTACCAGTAGAATATTTAGACCGTTATCCGGCTGAACTATCTGGTGGTCAACAACAACGTATTGGGGTAGTAAGAGCCCTTGCGGCTGAACAAGACATCATCTTAATGGATGAACCATTTGGTGCGCTTGATCCAATTACACGAGATACATTGCAAGATTTAGTGAAAGAACTTCAACAAAAATTAGGTAAAACATTTATTTTTGTGACACATGATATGGATGAAGCTATTAAATTGGCAGATAAAATTTGTATTATGTCGAAAGGTAAAGTCGTACAATTCGATACACCTGACAATATTTTAAGAAATCCTGCCAATGATTTTGTAAAAGACTTTATTGGTCAGAATCGATTGATTCAAGATAGACCAAATATGAAAACGGTTGAAGGCGCAATGATTAAACCAATCACAGTACACGCAGATGATTCACTTAATGATGCGGTCAATATCATGAGAGAGAAACGTGTAGATACTATATTTGTTGTAAACAACCATCACAAATTATTAGGATTTTTAGATATAGAGGATATCAATCAAGGACTCCGTGCAAGAAAAGAACTGATTGATACGATGCAACGTGATATTTATAAAGTACATATCGATTCGAAATTACAAGACTCAGTACGTACAATTTTAAAACGTAATGTTAGAAATATTCCAGTTGTTGATGACGACAATATCCTCATTGGTTTGATTACACGTGCTAACTTAGTTGACATCGTTTATGACTCTATTTGGGGTGAAGCAAGCGACACACAACTAACTCAACCTTCTGACGAATCTGTTAATAGTGATATAGCAAATTCAGAACATCAAGCTCATCAACAAAATGATGCTAGTGTTACAGAAGAGGCGAATAAGCATGAAACGGGAGATGAGCGATAATGAAAGCATTCTTGAATGAATATGGAAGTCAGCTCGTATCTAAGACGATTGAACATTTCTATATTTCTATCATTGCTTTACTGATTGCAATCGTCGTAGCTGTTCCGGTAGGCATCCTATTGTCTAGAACAACGAAAACGGCCAATGTAGTTTTAACTATTGCGGGTGTTTTACAAACTATTCCAACATTAGCAGTATTAGCTATTATGATACCTATCTTTGGTGTAGGGAAGACACCAGCGATTGTGGCGTTGTTTATCTATGTTTTATTACCAATATTAAATAATACGGTACTCGGCGTGAAAAACATTGATAAAAACGTAATACAAGCTGGACAAAGTATGGGAATGACACAATTTCAATTAATGAAAGATGTTCAAATGCCATTAGCGTTACCTATGATTATTAGTGGTATACGCCTTTCAAGTGTATATGTTATTAGTTGGGCTACATTAGCGAGTTATGTCGGCGCAGGTGGTCTTGGTGATTTAGTATTTAACGGATTGAATTTATATCAACCACCAATGATTATTAGTGCAGCAATATTAGTTACGTTACTAGCGCTAATTGTCGACTTTTTATTATCATTAGTTGAAAAATGGGCAGTACCTAAAGGTTTAAAAGTATCTAGATAAGAAAAGGGAGGATTTATCAATATGAAGAAACATATCAAATATACAGTGATTCTTATTGCGTTGTCCCTCTTAGTATTATCTGGGTGTAGTTTGCCAGGTTTAGGGGACGGCAATTCAAAGAATGATGTAAAAATTACAACAACTGAGACGAGTGAAACTAAAATTATTGCTAATATGGAAAAATTAATGATTGAACATGAAACTAAAGGCAAAATTAAACCTACAATTATAGGTAACTTAGGTTCTAGTATTATTCAACATAACGCATTACAGCGCGGTGACGTCAATATGTCTGCGGTAAGATATACAGGTACCGAATTAACAAGTGTATTGGATGCCAAACCGACGAAAGATCCTAAAAAAGCCATGGCAGAGTCACAAAGACTATTTAAGAAAAAATATGATCAAAAGTATTATAATTCATTAGGTTTTGCGAATACGTATGCGTTTATGGTGACAAAAGAAACAGCTAAGAAATATCACTTAGAAAAAGTATCAGACTTAGAAAAACATAAAGACGAATTACGATTAGGTATGGATACGCAATGGATGAATAGAGCAGGCGATGGCTATCCAGCATTTGTTAAAGATTATGGATTCAAATTTGCCAGTGCACGACCAATGCAAATTGGACTAGTATATGATGCACTGAAAAATAAAAAATTAGATGTTGCTGTAGGATATTCTACTGATGGTCGTATTGCAGCATATGATTTAAAAATCTTAAAAGATGATCGTAAATTCTTCCCACCATATGATGGTAGTCCACTAGCGACTGAAAAAGTGATTAAAGATAATCCGAAAATTGATACGGCCTTGAAAAAGTTAGAAGGTAAAGTGTCAACAAAAGAAATGCAGAAATTAAATTACGAAGCAGATGGTAAAGGTAAAGAACCAGCTATCATTGCTGAAGAATACTTGAAAAAACATAACTATTTCGAAAACGACAAAAATAGTAAGAAAGGTGGTCAATAATCATGAAAGGTAATTTATTCCAATCTATTATTGAATATTACTCATTAAACTTTGGCTACCTAATGGAACTATTCTTTAAACATTTACTTATGTCAGTATATGGTGTGCTCTTTGCATGTATCATTGGGATACCGATTGGTATTGTCATTGCACGATATAAAAAATTAGCATGGCCAATCATCACGATTGCTAATATCATTCAAACTGTTCCAGCCATTGCCATGTTGGCCATTTTAATGTTAGCGATGGGACTTGGTCCAACTACAGTAGTTGTTACCGTATTCTTATATTCATTATTACCAATTATTAAGAATACATACACGGGCATTGTAGATGTAGATGAGAATATTAAAGATGCTGGTAAAGGCATGGGTATGACGAGAAACCAAGTTTTACGTATGATTGAATTACCACTATCTCTTTCAGTCATCATTGGTGGTATACGTATTGCGCTCGTTGTAGCAATTGGAATTGTGGCAATTGGTTCATTTATCGGAGCGCCAACGCTTGGTGATATTATCATCCGAGGTACCAATTCAACAGACGGTACGACTTTCATCCTTGCAGGGGCAATCCCTATTGCATTAATAGCCATTTTAATTGATTTAGGTTTAAGATTTTTAGAAAAACGATTAGATCCTACTCGTAAAAATAAAAAGAAATTTGAACATCAACCACAACAAATCAAATAAAATATAAAAAAGAGGTCTGAACTATGATTTTTGTTCAGGCCTCTTATCTTATATTAAATGATTTAACCTAATAAAATAGGTGCTAATATTGGCACAATTGCGACGACGATGACACCAACGATAACAACGGCAATACTACCCATTGATTCTTCAGTTTCACCTAAATCTTTTGCGGCTGCAACACCTAGTGTATGACCACTAGAACCTAACGCTAAACCACGTGCAATTGGATTGGTAATTTTAAACCATTGTACAATCTTAGTACCGAGCGCAGAGATAACAACAGCATTAAGAATAACAGCTAATGATGTTAACTCTTTTACTCCACCGATACCTTCAGATACTGGTAAAGCAATCGCTGTTGTAGCAGCTTGAGGTAACATTGATGCAACAATTTGATTACCAAATTGGAATAATGAAGCAACTAAGTAAATTAATATTAAAGCTACAACTGTACCTAATGCGATACCACCGAATATTTGTAACCAATATTTTTTTAACACATCACGTTTTTTATATAAAGGTATAGCAAAACTGATTGTCGCTGGCTCTAAGAAGAAATATATAATGTCGCCACCGATTTTGTAACTTTGATAGCTAATACCTGTTAATTTTAAGAAAGCAATACCTACAACCATACTTACAAATAAAGGTGCAAGTAAGAAAAAGCCATTTGTCTTTTTATAAAAATATGTAGCTATAACAAATGGGATTAATGATAATAAAATACCGAAATAGGGTGTATTAATACCTAAATAGTCCGCCATGATTAACCTCCTATACGACTAGTTTCTTCATTTTTCTCTTTACTTGGGAATAGTGATTTAGTCACAAGTAACTGAGATGCATAACCAGTACATACTAATAAGAAAATAGTTGAAATAATAATAAGTAAGATAATCAGTATTGGACTTTTACTTAAAATCGGTAATGAATTGATAACTGAAATCCCAGCTGGAACGAATAAGAAACTGATGTTATTCGTTAAAGCAGTTCCTACGGATTCAACCTGTTCCAATTTAACAATGCCAGTACATAAAGCTATAAATAATAAAACTAAACCGATTACTGAAGCGGGCATTGGGATAGGCATGACTGCTTCAATGATCTTGGAAATAAATAAAATAACTGCAAGTGTTAAAGCCTGTTGGAAGAAATGATACACTCTTCCAGATGTATGTTGAACTCGTTCACTTTGAGAAGGTGAGTTAGCCATAACATACATTCCTCCTGTTCTATTTGTATAAAATGATTTGGTAAGAACGTTTGGATTTGTCAAAAATACGACTCACTTACTCATTTAAAACAAAAAAAGCGACTGACTTGTTATTAGGTTTTAAAAAAATAAATAAAGCTTAAATTGCAAATTTCAAACGAATCTTTTGTGAAGTAATTCACAAGTGATTATACAATACATTTCATATTAATTTGTATATTGAATTCGTCATTTCAGTGACAATTTTCAAAATAATTAATAGGGATCATCGTTATCAATTTAACAAATCCTCGTATTATCAAATCGAAAACGCTTACCTATTTTTAACGATAATACTATCATTTGTATAGTTCAAGACGTTATGGAAAAATAAAAGTAATTGGTGTAAAATATAGATTTATATATACAAATATTCTAAATATTAAAAGAAATTAAAGGGTAAAGGTAAAGAAGTATTAAATCGATTTATATAAACAGATTAATAATTTAGACAAATAGAAGGAAAGAGATTGTTATTAAATCAAAGGTCATAACATTAAGTCGATTTAAAACCAAGTAAGTAAAAGTTGGAAAGTGTTTTTTGTAGGAGGAATTGATATTTTATGAACAAAGCTTCAAGAGAATTTGAAGGAGATAATAGGCTTCTTCTTGGTATCATTTTAGGTGTGATTACTTTTTGGTTATTCGCACAATCACTTGTGAATCTAGTTGTCCCTTTGCAATCTACATATCAAAGTGATATCGGTACGATTAACATAGCAGTCAGTCTTACAGCTTTAATGTCAGGCTTATTTATTGTAGGTGCTGGTGACTTTGCCGATAAATTTGGTCGTGTGAAAGTCACATACATTGGACTCGTTTTAAATATCATCGGTTCCTTGTTAATTATTATCACGCCATTAACACCATTTCTAATTGCTGGAAGAATATTTCAAGGATTGTCTGCTGCGTGTATTATGCCAGCAACATTAGCCATTATTAATCAATATTATATAGGTACAGCGAGACAAAGAGCGTTAAGTTATTGGTCAATTGGATCATGGGGTGGTAGTGGTATTTGTACACTCTTTGGTGGCTTAATGTCAACGCACTTTGGTTGGAGAACCATCTTCATCGTTTCTATTGTATTAACATTATTATCAATGTATTTAATTAAACATACACCTGAAACAAAAGCTGAACCAGTTATCACTGAAAATGGTGAGAAAAAGAAATTCGATATTGTTGGCTTAATGATCTTGATTATTTGTATGTTAAGTATCAACGTGATTATTACGCAAACATCTAAACTAGGCTTATTCTCACCAATTATTTTAAGTCTAATTGTGGTATTCATTGTTTCACTTATCGGCTTTATTATGTATGAAAATAAGATTAAATATCCTTTAGTAGATTTTAGTTTGTTTTCAAATAAAGGATATAGTGGTGCAACAGTTTCTAACTTTATGTTGAATGGTGTTGCAGGTGGGACACTCATTGTTGTTAATACCTACTATCAACAACAATTAGATTTTAATGAATCACAAACAGGTATGATTTCATTAACTTATTTGATAGCAGTATTAATTATGATTCGTGTAGGTGAAAAGATACTACAAGCACTTGGTCCTAAACGTCCTTTATTAATGGGTAGCAGTATTACTGCACTTGGTTTAGTATTACTGTCATTAACGTTTTTACCAGAACCTTGGTATATTACGTCTAGTGTCATTGGTTATTTATTATTTGGTACTGGCCTAGGTATCTATGCCACTCCATCTACAGATACAGCTGTAGCACAAGCGCCTGACGAAAAAGTGGGTGTTGCTTCAGGTGTTTATAAAATGGCATCATCTTTAGGTAATGCATTTGGTGTTGCTATTTCAGGAACGATATATGGTGTATTTGCATCACAAATGAATATGGAGTTGGGTGGTTTTATGGGTGTAATCTTAAACGCAGTCATTGCCATCATTGCATTCTTTGCCATATTATTATTAGTTCCAAAGAAAGCAAGAAATTTATAATTACTAGTGAAAGGTCGAAACGAAAAAGTTTCGGCCTTTTTTATAGCATTAATTCTAATGTTAGAAAATTATGAAAATTAAGTTATGTTCATTGACGATGTTAGTCTTAAATAGTATTTTAAAGGTAACTTTATCGAGGAATGAGGGATTGGAATGAAGATAGCTATTGCAGGTTCAGGTGCATTAGGAAGTGGATTTGGTGCTAAATTATTCCAAAATGGATATGATGTAACGCTAATAGACAGTTGGGAATCACATGTTAAGGCAATTCAAACGAATGGATTACACATAGATATTAATGGTGAACATTGTCATTTAGAAATACCAATGTATGATTCTAGAGACATACCTGAAGATGTGTTATATGATGTTGTATTTTTATTTCCAAAATCAATGCAGCTTAAAGAGGTGTTAGATTATATACAACCACATATAAATCAATCAACCATAGTAGTATGTACGATGAATGGGCTAAAACATGAGCGTTTGATTGAGCAATATGTCGAATTACCACAAATTGTGAGAGGTGTAACAACTTGGACAGCAGGTATCGAAAGTCCAGGTTATACGCATCTAATGGGTAGTGGCCCAGTTGAAGTAGGTGCATTAGTTACAGAGGGTACTGATAACGTAAAAACAATCGTAGACATTTTGAATCAGGCAGAGCTAAATGGTGTATTGAGTGATGATTTACATCAATCTATATGGAAGAAAATTTGTGTGAATGGGACAGCCAATGCACTATGTACAATTTTAGAATGTAATTTAGCAACGTTAAATCAAAGCGATGATGCTAAAAACCTTATTTATAAAATTACCCAGGAAATTGTGCACGTAGCAACGATTGATGATGTACATTTGAACTTAGATGAAGTGTTTGAATATCTCATCGACTTAAATGATAAAGTAGGTCCACATTATCCTTCGATGTACCAAGATTTAATAAACAATCATCGTAAAACTGAAATTGACTATATTAATGGTGCGGTTGCTCGTTTGGGAATGGAACACCATATCGATGCACCAGTCAATCATTTCGTAGCTAATATGATTCATGCTAAAGAACAACAATTAGATGCACAATAAATGTAAGAAACCTTTTATTAAGCTTATAAGCAAAATCCATGAATTGCTTATAAGCTTTTTTAAACTGAAAAATGACGTGTGACATTCTAATATTTGAGGTGAGTATATGATCGTTAATGAATTAGAAAATACGGTGGTCAAAAAATATATGAATTTACTATTATTAGCAGATCCTGAAAAACAGGCAATAGAACAATATATTAATCAATGTCAGGTCTATTTACTTAGTGATCATCACCAATCCCAAACACTAGCTATTGCAGCAGTAGAAAAATTATCTGATGCAGAGATAGAGCTGAAAAACATTGCTGTTCATCCTTTATATCGCAGAAAAGGACAAGGTACTTACCTAATGACATGGTTATTTAATAAATATCGAAACATGACAATGTATGTTGGTACTAGTGACACTGAAAGTACGCTCAACTTTTATTATCGATTAGGCTTTGAAGACTATGATATTAGAAAAAATTTCTTTATTAGCCAATATGAACAGCCTATTTATGACAATGGAAAATTGCTCAAAGACATGAAAATACTTAAAAAGGTTTTATAAATTGTGTCTTAAGTAAATATGAAAGGGTAATGATAAAAGGAAAGATAAGTTTAAGGAGATGTTTGTATGTCTATATCATACAAGAAAGTAATTATGACTGGTCTGGTTGGTGGCTTCTTAGGAGGCGCTGTTAAAATGGGGTGGGAAGCGTTATTACCACCTAGAACGCCAGAACGTGATGAAGAGCCACCACCAATGACAATGCTTCATCAATTAGGTTTACCGGAGAATGTTAAATATGCAAGTTATCATTATAACGGTAATCAGATTCCACTCACAATAATGGGTGTTCATTATGGATTTTCTATAGCGAATGCATTAGGGTATGCACTACTTGCAGAAAAATGTCCTCAAGTAAAAGTATTAAGAGGAAGTATTTTTGGTGTGTTAGTAAATATAGCCTTTCATGAATACCTACTACCAAAATTATCATTAACACCTAAAGTAGAAGATTTACCTAAAGAAGAAAGGTTTTCAGAATTGCTTGGGCATATTATTTGGATGAATACGATAGATTTTGTACACTCGTCTAGCAAGTAATTAAATACCCCCTATATAAATAGAGAAAAGGTGAGACTATGAGTAAAATATTTGTAACTGGTGCAACTGGTTTAATCGGTACCAAATTAACAAAAAGATTATTAGAAGAAGGTCACGATGTAGCTGGCTTTACAACATCTGAAAATGGTAAACATAAATTAGAATCAGCAAATGTCAAAGCGTATGTCGGAGATATTTTGAAATACGATACGATTGAATCAGCAATTGCGGATTTCCAACCAGAGATTATTATTAATCAAATTACAGATTTAAAAAATGTAGATATGGCAGCCAATACTAAAGTTCGTGTCGAAGGTTCTAAAAACTTAATCGATGCAGCTCAGAAATACAATGTTAAAAAAGTCATCGCACAAAGTATAGGCTTTATGTACGAAGCAGGGGAAGGCCTTGCTACAGAAGAAACACCATTAGATTTAGAATCAAGTGGTGACCGTAAAGTAACAGTTGATGGTGTAATTGGACTTGAGGAAGAAACATCTCGTATGGATGAATATGTTGTATTAAGATTTGGTTGGTTATACGGACCTGGTACATGGTACGGTAAAGATGGTATGATATACAATCAATTCGTAGATGGTAACGTTACATTATCAGATGGCGTTACATCATTTATACATCTAGATGATGCAGTTGAAACATCTATTCAAGCTTTAAACTTTGATAATGGTATTTATAACGTGGCAGATGACGAACCTGTTAAAGGATCTGACTTTGCAGAATGGTATAAACAACAATTAAATGTTGATCCAGAAATTAACATTCAACCTGCACAACCATTTGAACGTGGTATTACTAACGATAAGTTCAAAGCACAAGGTGGTAAATTAATTTACTCAACTTGGAAAGATGGAATGAACCCAATTAAATAGCGTATATGAAAAAGCACGACTTAGCCTAATGGTTTAAGTCGTGCTTTTTACTATGAATGAGTTTTAACGTTGTTCTTTATGTTGCTCTAATGATTGTCTTAGTTGTTGGGCTTCTGACCGTCCAACCTTGGCATAATGACGATGCGCAAAATGCATTTGGATGATTAGAAATGCCGCACTTACCGACCAATATAGTCCTAAAGCTGAAGCGGAATGTAAAGATGCATAAGTAATGAAGATAGGTGATAAAATCATCATCACATAATACGTTTTACGTTCATTTTTAGGATAATGAATTGAATTCACTAAAGGTTGAATCAAATACATGAGTGCTGCTATTAGCGTCATCATAATATTCGGTTCGGTTAAATTAAACCATAAAAAGTGTGGATATTTTGTAATACCATCACTACTTGGATATTTTAAACTCATATATAATCCCATAAGGATAGGGATTTGTATAATGACAGGTAAACAACCGATGATATTTTTAAATGGATTGATACCATATTGTTGATATTTCTTCATCAATAGTTGATTTGCTGCGTTTCGTTCCTCTTGAGAATCTGCTTCTTTAATCTTCTCTCTAATTTTATCAATTTGTGGTTGAACGACCTTCGTTTTCTCACGCATGATATGCATATTTTTTACTTGAATAAGCATAAAAGGTAATAAAATAAAACGCACGATTAAGACAATAGCTATAATAGCTAAACCGTAGTTATAATTAAATAATCGGCCAAATAAATGTAATAACCGATCCATAGGTTGTACAAATGTATTATAAAACAATCCTGTACGATTATCAGATTTTGAATAGTCACATCCTGATAAACATAAAACAGTGATTAATAATAGAGAAATTCGTTTGGCCATCATTGACTTCCTTTTCATATGAAATATCTTTGTTTTAAAGGTATGAAATCAATCATTACATACAATTTTAATCTAATATAACAAACTTTGAACATCGTTTTGGTTACTTATTCTTAACTGTTCATTTTTTAAACATAAATGTTAGTTAGAATGAAGTGTGCGTTTCTGACTTAAAATGATGATTACAAGTAATATAGTAATTAAGATGATACAACTATAAAAGCTAAATAAAGCCCATTTTGCGTGTGCAGGTAACCATGTCATCACAAACGACCAACTATTATTGCCTAAGACAAAGTACGGTAATAAATAAATCGCAACACTTATTAATACGAATACTATCATGACTAAAATAAAAGCATATAGTGAAACTTTGCTTCTTTGGACCATGTATTTGCCGTGTTTGATGGCAAATAAGCGACGTAAGATAAAGTAGAGACTTATAATAACGCCTATCATGGATATGATAGAGATGATGACGTTCATATTGTGAGCTTGATCTATTTTTGTCTCAATCGTTGTATAGTGTTTGTGGTTCATGACTTGTGCATTCAAATGGTCAGCGAGTTGTGTTACTTTATTAGAATTCATATTTGCTAATACGACGATACCATATGATTTTTTAGGATTGAGCAATATAACTGATGAATAGTTATCAAGTGTACCGGTATGGTATACATAATCTGCGTGTGAATTAGTGAACCATCCAGCAGCATAACCATTGGCATCATCTTCACCTTGTGATTCATTTATTGTTTTTTGAGAGGCTTTAACAATATCTTTTGTTTTAGATGATGGTGCTAATTGCATTTTAATCCAATGTTCTAAATCCTTTGTATTAGACATTAAAAAGGCTGAAGGTGTATCGCCAATATTGAATGAAGGTGCACTTTTTTTAATCGTTCCACCTGATTGTTCATAACCAACGGCTTCGTGCTTATTTTTAGAGTTTGTCTTTTTAAATGTTGTGTGTTCCATATGTAGCGGCTCTAAAATATGATCTTTAATATACGTGTTGTAAGATTCTTTAGATACGTTCTGAATAATGAGACCTAATACATCGTAATTCATATTGGAATATTCAAATGTGTCTCCAGGTTTATGATTGAGTTCCTTGCCTTTGATACTTTGAACTAAATTTTTGATAGAGTCACCATATACCTCGGTTTGATCCTCACTTGTAATATCTGCGGGTATACCACTTTTCTGACCAAGCAATTGTTTAATCGTGATGTCTTGTTTTTTACCATCGTATTTCATATAAAAGCCTGGAATATATTTAGATACATGATCATTAAGGCTAAGTTTGCCATTTTTAGCTAATTCTAAAATGGCATATCCGGTAAATGCTTTGGTATTTGATGCAATTTCATATCGTGTTGTAGGCTTTGCTTTAATTTTCTTCTCGACATTTGCATAACCGTAACCTTTATTTAAAAAGACTTTGTTATCTTTTATGATTAATATTGAAGCGCCAGGTATATCGCCAGATTTCATGTCTGATTTTACAATTGTATCAATATAATTTTGAGACGATTGAGTGAGTAATGTTTCATTTTTATTATATGCCCAAAAATGTTTCGTAATGATTACAGCAATGAGTATGGCAAACATCATTATGACAGTGATGATGAATGGTTTCTTTTTCATGATTCTAATCCTTTATTATTTAATGTTGTGTCGTTGTTAATTTTGTGTAATTTATTATAGCAGGTTTTGAAATGTTTTAGCGAGTTAAAGGATTTATTTTATGAATAACAGATGATTAGAAAAATGAATGAATAAAAAGTGTTATAATACTCTAAAGTAGTATATAGTTAGTAAAAAGATATAGTGTTAACCTATACAATTTTCAATGTTGGGAGTATAGTTTATCCATCAACATACAAAGAGGTAGTAGTGTTATGTTTAATCAAATTAAAAGACTTTTAATTGGGCGTCCCAAAAAGAATAGGGACTTGAAAAACGAAAAAATCACTAAATTTAAAGCATTAGCCATTTTATCATCAGATGCATTATCATCAGTAGCTTATGGTCCAGAACAGATATTAATTACATTATCTGTTGTAGGCGCAGTAGCGTCTTGGTATACATTACCTATTGCTGCAGGCGTTCTGATTTTATTAGCTGCATTGATATTATCATATCGCCAAGTGATATATGCTTACCCTAAAGGTGGCGGAGCATATATGGTATCAAAAACGAACTTAGGAGAGAAATGGGGACTTCTTGCTGGTGGTTCGTTATTGGTCGATTATATTTTAACCGTAGCAGTTAGTATATCCTCCGGTGCAGATGCGTTTGTAGCTGCATTTCCAAATTTATATGATTACAAAGTACTCATAGCATGTTTATTAGTATTAGTTATTTTGATATTAAATTTAAGAGGTCTAACTGAATCGGCTACTGTGTTATCTTATCCAGTGTACTTATTCATAATTGGATTGGTTGCATTAATTGTAGTGGGAACGTGGCGTGTTGCAACAGGTGACATTCAACCCCATATGCAATCTTCAGTAGGAACAGCAGTACACGGCGTGACACTCTTTTTACTATTAAAAGCATTTTCTTCAGGGGCTTCTTCTTTAACAGGGGTAGAGGCTATTTCAAATGCGGTGACAAACTTTAAAGACCCAGCACCTAAAAATGCTGTAAAAACGTTAGTCACAATGGGTAGTATTTTAGCATTCCTATTAGTAGGTATCGTAGGATTAGCTTATGTATATGGCATTATGCCACAGACTGAGACTACAGTTCTATCACAATTAGCAACACAAATCTTTGGTGACAATGTGGCATTCTATTTTGTACAAGCTACAACAGTATTGATTTTAGTATTAGCAGCAAATACTGGTTTTACAGCATTTCCAATGTTAGCGGCATCTATGTCTAAAGATAAATACATGCCTAGAATGTTTACAGTTAGAGGGGACAGATTAGGTTATTCTAACTCAATTCTAGTGTTAGGTATTTTTGCGATTATATTAATTATCTTATTTAAAGGTAAAACTGAAAATTTAATTCCATTATATGCAGTAGGTGTGTTCATTCCATTTACATTAGCGCAATTTGGTATGGTATTAAAATGGTTTAGAGAACGACCAAAAGGTTGGCAGGCTAAATTAGCAGTTAATACATTAGGTGGTACGATAACATTTGTAGTATTTATGATATTCTTGATTACTAAATTCAGTCATGTTTGGCCCATTTTATTATTCTTACCATTCTTCGTATCTGTATTTGTAAGAATTAAAATTCATTATCGTAATGTCGCAGAGCAATTACGTTCTGATTTAGATGTCCATGACGTACCAGTAGTAGATCGAAGTTTAGCGATTGTACCGATTATGAGTATTACGACTGTGGTTGATAAATCAATTTATTATGCACAAATGTTAGCGAATAATGATGTGATTGCAGTGCACGTTTCATTTGGTGATGAAGATGAAAAAGCATTCCAAGAAAAATGGAAGCAACACTTTCCTGACGTAAGACTTATTATTTTACATTCAGAATATAGAAGTATCATCAGACCGATATCGCGATTTATTGATAAAATACATCGCAAAGCCGAAGATCAAAATTATTTAATCACGGTGGTTGTTCCGGAATTTATTCCTAAGAAACCTTGGCATCATTTATTACACAACCAAACGAGTTTACGATTAAAAATGCATTTAATATATCAAAAGAACGTGATACTATGTACAATTCCATTTAAACTTAAAAAATAAATTAAAAAGCCGTCGCACTCATCAATTATTTAATAAGTGCGACGGCTTTTAGTTTGAGACATATAGTTAATATTTCTCTGCAAATACTATTTCATTGTAGTTGATATTTTCCCGTAATTGACTTGCCACTTTACGTGATAGTTGATTACGTTTAATTAAAGCATCTAAATATTCACGTTCAGCATAAATAGCTTGGAGGTGAATATTTTGTTGCGCTTCAGTTGTTAATTCTTTAGAAGTTTGGTTTGATTTATCTTTATTTTTATTACCTTTACGTCGATTACGTAAGGCACGAGATAAGTTGTGATATTGATCAACAACTAAACTTACTTCTAACACGTTTGAAGCATTTTGCTCTTTTTGCATACGTAAAATAATATGATGATTAACGATACGTAAAATTTGTTGCACCTTTTTCAAATCATTTTGATAAACTTTTAACATTTCTGTACGGTCAAGTTGTGCTTCTTCATTGTGATGTTGCGAATTATTTTCAGTTTGATTTGATTTGCTTGGTGAGACATGATCTTTATGAGCATGTTCCTTTTTAAATCGATCATACTCTTGTTTACGTAAATTCTTTCTTGCTTTAAAACGAAGATAGAACATTTTAAAGAAGCGTGAAATTTTCTTTACAAAAGAAGCTTCTTTATAGGAATTAGTAAGTTCTTTAACATTTCTATAGTTATTCAACTCTTGTGAATTGATCTTGCCTTTATTGATAAGTCTTTCTAATGTGGCAGTTTCTTCTTCCTCAGCAATTTCTGCTAAACGATGTAATTCTTTAGTATTTTGATTATCTGGTTCTGCATTAATTAGGAATGACATTTCTCCATAATATTGTGTTAATACAGGTCTATAATCAATGTCTTTATTCTTTTCAGATAGTTCTTTAAGGCGACTTATAACCGCTTGCATAATGAAAATTTTTGCTGATTGATAGGTCATACCTTCATTTTCTGTTGATTTCTCTGATTCTGTGATGAAAGGTAATACCACTTGCGCCATTATTAAGCTGATAAGTACCATTAATGAAGCGATGAATAATAAATCATTTCGATACTCGAAGGTTTGGTGGTTATTGATAATCGTTGGCAATGTTAAGGCCATGGATAATGAAATTGTTCCGTGTATACCACACATTGTCATAATAAATGAATAACGTATACGGCTTGGTGGTTGTTCTTCAGCGATATCCGTGTCTTCCAAGTAACGTTGTAAGTGATTTGGATAATAGAAATCTTTGTATAGTAAGAACACCCAGATAAAACGAACAACATAAATAGCTAGTGCAATAAGCAAACTAATCAATATTAAGAATTTAATATTATCTGGTTCTACTTTGATGATTTGGATGACAACTTCAGGAACGATGAATCCCAATACCACGAATACGAATCCGTTTAGGGCATAACTCAACGTATTCCAAATTTGCGAGTAGCTCATTTGTAGTTCAGTTTGTGCACGAATGAGTCGATCGCGTTCCCAACCATGTAAAAGACCTGCAACAACAACTGCGATAATGCCTGATGCATGGAACAACTCTGCAATAAAGTAAACAGCAAATGGTGTAAGTAATTGAATGAATGTTAAAGTATTATTGTCTTTCATACCTTTGTTAGCAGTTAAGTAAATACGTAATCTGACAACCACTGAACCTACAATAATTCCAATTAAAATACCAATAATTGTAGACACGATAAATTGCTCTATCGCATTTACAGCTGAAAAGGCACCTGTGACTAAAGCTGTAACAGCAATTTTAAATGAAATAATACCGGCAGCATCATTTAAAAGTGATTCACCTTCAAGTATGGACATTGATCCTTTAGGTAAGACTTTCCCTTTTGTGATAGCTGATACAGCAACTGCGTCTGTTGGGCATAGAATTGCTGCAATAGCAAAGGCAGCTGGCATTGGTAAATTAGGCCAGATCCAATGAATAAAGAAACCTACACCAATAACGGTAGTAAATACTAAAGCCATAGCCATTAGAATAATTGGTTTTTTATATTCAAGTAATTTCGTTCTTGAAACATGCGTACCTTCAACGAATAGTAAAGGTGCAATGACAGCCATCATAAAGACCTCAGAATCGAAATCAAAATGAATGGGGATAGGTAAGGTGAAGATGGCCACACCTAACGCGATTTGTATAAAAGCAGTAGGGATTTTAGGAAATCGATTATGTATAATCGAACTAATCACTACTGCAATTATAAAGATAATAAAAGCTTCTAATAATTCCATAGAAATCTCCTTGTAATAATGATATATATTATTCTACCTTATATTTTCACATTTACAATTTAAACAAATTAGACAAAAAAAGGTATAATCGACAAAATCGATTATACCTTATAATAATATAATTATTATGTGTTTTCTACGTGTTTTTGATCAGATAAGCGCTGTTTTTCAGCTAAGTCTTTAGCGTTATTTTTATACTTTTTATAGTAGAAGTATAAGAAGATGAACCAGAATGGTGAAATAAAGATAGCAGCTCTAGTATCATCACTAAAGAATAATAAAATGAAAACAAATGCAAAGAATGCTAATACAACGTATGCTGTAGCTTGTCCTCCAATCAATTTAAACTTATTATCTTTATGTTCTTGTGGATTCTTTTTAACATAAATGATATAAGAAACAATAATCATTGCCCATACAACTAAGAACAATACTGTCGATAGCGTAGTGACATATATAAATAATTGAATGGCATCTGGAAAGATAAAGTTAAGTAGTGCTGCGACCAATAAAGTAAATGATGACACGAACATTGATAAGTAAGGAACACCATTTGAATTGGTTTTACTTAACACTTTTGGTCCTAGACCTTGTTTAGATAAGCCGAATAGAATACGACTGTTTGAATAAATACCACTATTTGTCGCAGAAGCGGCAGCTGTTAATACTACGAAGTTAACAATACCAGCGGCAAATGGAATACCAATCAATGTAAATAATTTCACGAATGGACTGCTATCTGGATCGATACCATTCCATGGAATGACAGACATGATAACGAGTAGTCCACCAATATAGAATAATAAAATACGAATAGGTACGTTATTGATAGCTTTAGGAATCGTTTTCTGAGGATCTTTTGTTTCCCCAGCTGTAACCCCAATTAATTCTATACCTATAAATGAGTACACAGCAATTTGGAATGACATTAAGAACCCAAATGCACCATGTGGGAACATACCGCCATGTTTAACTAGGTTAGTAAATGATGCATGCCCGTAATGTGTTTTGAAAGAAAAGAATATCAATACTAAACCTACAATAACCATAGCGACAATTGTAACTACTTTAATAATTGAGAACCAGAACTCTAATTCTCCAAATAGTCTTGCACCGAGTAAGTTAAACGAAATTAAAATTAATACAATGAATAATACTGTTAGCCAGTGAGGTACTTGTGGATACCAAAAGGCGAAATATTGTCCCATTGCTGTTAAGTCAGACATACTCGAAACAATCCAACAAATCCAATAAGTCCAACCAATCACGAAACCACCGAAAGGTCCGATGTATTCATTGGCTATATCAACAAATGAATTGAATTTCGTATTACTTAATAATAATTCCCCTAAAGCACGCATAAAAGCAAAAAGTATCATTCCGATAATCATATATGTGAATAACAGAGAAGGTCCTGTAAGTGAAATCGTCTGTCCAGAACCTAGGAATAGCCCCGTACCAATTGCACCCCCAATTGCAATTAATTGGATATGTCTGTTATTCAACTCTCTATGTAGTTGTCTTGCCATAATGTTCCTCCTCAGGAAAGCAAAATAAACATTTTTGTGAAAGCGTTTTCTTTTTATTAATACTATAGAAATAGTTGTAATAAAGCAATTAATTTTCAAAATATAAGTAAATACATTTATTAGGCTTTGTATGATAAATATTACTTATGACTTTTTTGAATAATCACATAATTCTGTTAAATAGGGGTACTTTCAATAGTAATTAATTTTCGAAAACATAACTATTATAAAGATAAAATAATAATTTTTGAAATGATATGGTGATAATGATTATCAATCATAGTTTTTTGAATCAAAAAAGAGATATGTAATAATGATTAACAATGATAAATAATATGTGAAGAAGGAATGTAAAATGAGAATAGGTGCGATTTCAGATTTACATGTTGATCGACACCCCAAATTAACCGTGCAACATTATTTGGATAGTTTAGTTGATGTGGTAATCAAAAGAAATATAGAGTTACTCGTCATTGCAGGTGACATTTCAAATGACTATCGACAAGTGATTCAATTTATCAATGACTTAAAAGAAACGCTAAATATCCCAATATTATTTGTACCTGGGAATCATGATTTATGGTCTGATGGTACAGATAAAAGTTCACAAGACATTTTCGACATTTATACACAACAAGACACGTGTTTGATTAAACAACCGTATATTATTAATGATGATTGGGCAATAGTGGGGCATACAGGATGGTATGATTACTCATTTGCTAATGACCAATTTTCATTCGAGAAATTAGAACGAGGTAAACATTATGGTGCAACTTGGCAAGATAAAGTGAGAATGGATTGTGATATGACGGATAAAGATTTGTCATTACAAGCGGCGCAACAAGTAGAATCGGATATAGAACAAGTTGGCACACGTAAGATTATTTTAGTAACACATGTTGTTACACATCCTGCTTTCGTAGTGCCAACACCACATCGTATTTTTGATTTTTTTAATGCTTATATCGGAACCAAAGACTTCAATCATATATACCAAACTAACAATATTCAATATAGTATTATGGGGCACGTTCATTTTAGAAAAACTTTGATAGATAAGGGTATACACTATTTATGTCCATGTTTAGGATATCAACGTCAATGGCGTACAGATGATATTTCTCAGGAAATGAATCATGCACTAATGGACTTTATCATTTAAAAATCGCTAACACTCAAAATAATAGTGGGTGTTAGCGAAGTGTTTTTGATATTGATTATTTAGGATCAACGTATAAACACATGCGCCCTGGGGCATTAAAACTGCGTTCCATTTTAGATTTCTTAATTTTAATGATTTGTTTTTGATTAGGGAAGATAGCTGGAACAATAACACCTTTCTTTATATGACTCCATAGTGGGTCTATATAATAATAGTGTTGATCATCATAGCCAATTAGTAATGTGACATGGATATTCGAAACCAGACGAATTTTACGACCATCAAATTTGAAGCTACGACGCATTGGTCGAGCACCTAAACTCGTATGATAAATCACAATAGGTTGTCGTTTATCAATGATCTTTTCTAATTCAGCCAAGCTAGTACCTGTGCCGTCAATGATATGTGAGTTGTATTTTTGTAAAAACGGAACATAGGCTTTTGGGAAAATGGTTTGGTGATAGCCAAATTTAACAAGTAAATGATGACCAACATAACCTTTATATGGATTGTTTGGGTGGGTGGGCCAATTTTTCATAATGTCTGTAGCTTTAACAGGTTGTTCATTATAGTGAAGCATCATAGACGCTGATACGCCTTCACAGCCCATAATCATTGGTATTGGAAATAACTGACTCATCGGTTTAACAGGTAAAATAGTTTGGTTCATCGTTAATCTCCTTCGACTTAAATACACTTTAAATAATATTCAATATTATATACCGTGCACCATTTTTTGGATAATGATATGTTTAGAAATAATCATTTTAATGTTATTCAATCCCAAGATAGGTTATAAATAAATGGGAGTAGAAATTTTTAAGGGGAGTCAAAGATGGATTATCAAATTAAAAGTATGAAAGCGACACATATTATTGGCGTGACACGTCAATTTAAAAGTGGCGGTCATGCTCAAAGTAATATTCCTGATTTTTGGGAAGATGTGACGTCTATGGGATTAGATCGTAGACTTGCAGAAAAAAGTGACCTAGCACTTAATGGATTGCTTGGTCTTTGTTTACCACAACAAGATGGTAAAATGAATTATATGATTGGGGTGTCTTGTGAGACCAATCCAAACGACGGTTTAGAAACGTATCAACTAGAGGATAATGATTATCTTGTGGTCAATGCGAAAGGGAAAGTACCTCAATCCATTAGACAAGCGATGTGTCAAATTCATCAGGAATTGATTCCAACTGAGAATATTCAGTTAAAGCGTGCACCGTTTTTCGAATTGTATCCTGAAGGCGATACGCAAGACGACAATTATATTACTGAAATTTGGTTACCCATAGAACAAAATAAATCATAAAAAAGCGCAAGTGTTAGATGTTTTCAGACTTTTAGGTCTGTTATCATCACACTTGCGTTTTTTATTTTATGAACGATATTTAGTTGGATTAAGTTTGAAATAAATGACTTGTAATATGACTAATAATATTGCCGTTACTGAAATGATTACTAGGTATGGTGAAGCGTCAAATTGGCCTTTAAGACCAACTAATGGTGAAATCACACCGCCTAAAATAAATTGGAATAAGCCTAATAAACTTGAAGCATTGCCACTACCACCAGTTCGTTCTTCCATAGCGAGTGCAAAGCCTAACGGTCCGATAGACGTAACCGGGCTTATATTTAAGAAGAAGGCGATGATTAGCATCCAAATAGGCCAATGCATTGTTAACGTTAAAATAATCAATACGACCCCAATGATTTGGATTAGTGTTAAATAGATTAATAACGTGTATCGACTCAACCGTTCAACTAATAGTGCCACAATTTGACTTACTAGAATTAAGCCAATTCCATTGATTGCTAAAATCACACTAAATTGTTGTGGTGATAAGCTATAAATTTTTTGTGCAATAAAAGGTGACGCAGCTGAATAACTAAACAACATGACATAAGTTAATCCTTGTAACAACATTGGAATCACAAATGATGGTTTCTTTAACAATTGGCCAAAATCTTTAAATATACGTCCATAGTTTAATGTTTTACGTTCGGATTGATCTGTTGATGGCATTTTCATCAATACGCCAATAATGACGATGATTGTGATAATTGTCAGAATGACAAAGATACTTCTCCAAGTAGATATAGTTAGAGCGAATCCACCGAGTAATGGTGCAATGATAGTAATAATCCCATTAACAACCATAAGTGACGTTAAAAACTTAGCCATTTCATCACCGCTAAATTTATCTCCGATAGATGCTTTCGCAATAACAATAGAGCCACCTGCTGTT
Organism: Staphylococcus sp. AC872; assembly: GCF_979255425.1. Classification (NCBI taxonomy): domain Bacteria; kingdom Bacillati; phylum Bacillota; class Bacilli; order Caryophanales; family Staphylococcaceae; genus Staphylococcus; species Staphylococcus sp. AC872. The sequence goes on along the minus strand of NZ_CEEDKW010000001.1, from coordinate 254,002 downwards.
AAACCTTGAATCAATCTTAAAAATAGAAAGAAATATAAGTCTGTCGTAAATACCGCAATTAAGGATGCAAGCATATAAATAACTAAAATCGTTAAAGCAATTTTTTTTCGACCGAATGCATCTGATAACGGACCAAAGAAAAATTGTCCAAGTGCTAAGCCAATCATTGCAAAAGAAATCGTTAATTGAATTTCAGATGTCGTTGAACTAAAAGCATGTTGCACATTCGGTAACGATGGTGAATACATATCAATCGATAAAGGACCAAAGGTAGTCATTACACCGAAAATGATAATTAATATGAAAGGGAAGTGCTTGGCACTTGTATTTTGCATAATCATTCTCCTTTTAAAGAAGTTATAGAACAAATTATATATGTTTTGACCATATTTGTATGTAGTAATTTAAATTTTTATGTATTTGTATAAATTACTATCTTAGAAGAAAAATAGCATTATTTCTATTATAAACTCTTCGCGAAATAAACTATTTTAAGATATAAAAAGCATCCCCATAAGAGGAGTCGTTGAGCTCAACTTAGGGAATGCTTTTGAAAATAAAAGTCATACAAAATGGTTGATGACTATTGTTGTTGATTATTTGAATTACCGGAACCATTAAGGAGTTCGTCAATTTTAGATTTAATGCTATCAAATTTTGTATTGATGTCTTGTAGCATGCTATCTACTTTGTTTTGGTTCTCGTTGTTTTGTTGTGCATTATTTGCATTTTTTAATTTATCGATTTGGTCTTGATAAAATTGTGTGAGTTTTGAATCTGCATTAGTTTCTTCTTTTTGTTTTAAGTTATTAATTTGTTGTTGTAATTGATTAATTTGAGTTTGACTATTTTTATTTTGTTTAATTTCGTTTTTAGCTGTATCCACTTGTTTATTAATATCGTCGTCTTGATTTTCGACTTCTTTTTTATAGTTTTGAGAGACGTTAGGGTCGTTATTTACTTTGTTATTGTTGTGATTTAACACTGCTCTCGTTACGAAAATAGCCACGATAATTAATAATATAACGATAATAGCGATTAACCATTTTTTAGATTTACGTGTTTTTTGGTTTTCTTCTTGTAACTCTTGTTCTCTTCTATAATCTCTACCATTGTAATAGCGTTCAGGGTGTTGTTCTGGATCGTTAAATTCATTTTGATCACGATATTGACTTTGATTTCTGTATTCACGTTCTTCACTTTGGCTACGATGATTTTGGTATTGGTCATCATAACGATACGATTCTTTATACTTATCAGTTCTCTTCATTTCATTCACCTCATCATTATTGGGTTAGCTTATTTATGAATCAAAAGACATGTTTAATTTTAATAAACGGGCGATATTGTGTGCAGTTTGACTTAAAAGGGTAGGTCCATTATCCAGTGCGTATTGTAGATCCATAGGTTGATTCATGATACTCAAGACACTATCTATACCGTGATCATAGACTGCTTCGTATCGCTCGCCCAAACTACCACCAATGGCTATAACAGGTAGATTGAATTGCTTAGCAACTTGAGCAACACCAATTGGCGTTTTACCGAAAATCGTTTGGTAATCTAATTTGCCTTCACCTGTAATGACTAAGTCTGCATCTTTAATTCTAGATTTGAAATGTGTTTCTTCTAAAACCACATCAATACCTTTAGATAATTGAGCGTCCAAGAATGCTAATAAGGCTGTGCCCATGCCACCAGCTGCGCCTGCACCAGGTATGTCTTTAACATCTTTATCTAGTTGTAATTTTATCTTATCATGATAATGGCTTAGAGCGGTATCCAACTTTGGTATCATCTTTGTTGTGGCGCCTTTTTGTGGACTGTATATCATGGTAGCACCATTATCACCTAATAATGGATTAGTCACATCACAAGCTACTTTCATATCTATGTTTTTTAATTTTGAATTTAACTGTGTTGTATCAATGGTTTGGATATCAAGAAGATGTATTCCGCCTGGTTCAATAGAGTGACCATTGGTGTCTGTAAATTTTACGCCTAATGCTTGTAACATGCCTGCGCCGCCATCATTCGTAGCGCTGCCACCAATACCAAGTATAACTTTTTGAGCACCTTGATCTAAAGCATGATTAATAAGCTGCCCAGTTCCGAAAGACGTGGTTTTCAATGGATTTCGTTCTTCATTTGATAACAAATCTAAGCCGGATGCAGCGGCCATTTCTATTATTGCTATCTTTTGCTGTGGTGCGTAAGCATAATTAGCGTTAATGTCTCGGTAGAGTGGATCTTTTACGGTTGTTGTTATTATTTTAGCGTTTAAAGCATCCATCAAGGCTTCAGTTGTACCTTCGCCACCATCAGCCATGGGAATTAAATCATATTCAATGGTTGGTGATAATATTGTGGAAAATCCTTCTTGTATCGCTTCCGCTGCTTCTTTTGCGGACATACTCTCTTTAAATGAATCTGGTGCGATGACTATTTTCATTGGACGACACTTCCTCATCGATTTGATTATCTTTATTGTAAAAGAGTCAACTTGAAAACAAAAGATAAAACATTATCAGTGATCAATTAATCATGGATGAAAGATACAACATTATATATGGAAAATATAATTTATAATAGTATAATAATATAGCGTAATATTTATATAGGTAAGGTGAACAACTTAGACATGAACAACAAGATCAACTTTAAATTGAATGAATTATACGTATGGTGTACTTTCATTTTTCTTTTTTATTTATTAATTAGTATTCTAACACCTTTGTCAGGAGATGATTTCAAATGGGCAATTGCACATAATTTAACGGTGTATAAAGGACTGATTGAATACACGAATGGGAGATACTTAGATAACTTATTAGAATTAATAGCTATGAAAATCAGTGTTTTAAGATATGTTCTCTATGCCGGTATATCAATGAGTATGGTCTATTTATTAGTTATCATGACTGGCAAATATCAACGTAGAACGTATATTATCATTGCGTTTATAGTCATTTTAATGATGCCAAGAATCATTTATAGAGATACGTATGGTAACTTCGCAGGTTTCTTTAGTTATGTACCTAGTACAGTGTTATCGATATTGATATTATTTGTAGTTGTAGTATCTATATATAAATGGGAAGAACTCAATACTACGTGGATAAGTTTGTTTTTAATATCCACTTTAATAGGGCAATTGTTTGTTGAAAATTTAACACTTTATAATATGTTGATTTTGATTGTTGGGAATGTCATCTTTGTCATTCGAAATCGACATATCAATTATTATTTAATCATGGGCTTTATGTTAAGTTTAATAGGCGGTATGCTCATGTTTATTAACCCGATATATATCAGTATTTACAGAGGTGGCAACGAATATTTACGGTTCTCAGATAATCAAGGTTTGAAACATAAGATATTACATACTATATTTAAGGAATTACCGGAATATATTTTCATTAATCAATATTTAATATTAACCGTGATTGCGTTTATAACAATATATTTATTATTTAAAAATACCTTTTTCAATCATTGGATATTACGTTGGAAAGTAGTTTTGGTAGTCAGTATCGCTATTTTGCCTTTCTATAAATTCTTTATATATGATTTTCTTCAATTTTATAAATTAAAAGGGTCACTCAGTGTCGCTTTATTAAATTTCATGATTTGTGGATGGTTCTACATTGCGTTATTTATTGCAACTTATATCATTTTTAAAGCACAGTTTATGAGAATGTTAGGTTACTATACACTTGGATCTATATTATTAGTCACTGTGCCATTACTTGTAGTGTCTCCGATAACGGCAGGTAACTTCTATACTATTTATATATTATGGGCCTTGTATTTACTACTATTAATGACTCAGAGCAGAATTAATATGAAATCGTTACATATTGGGATAAGAGCACTAGCATTAGGATTATCTATGATATTTATTGTGACTTTTAGTATGATATATTTTACACATATACAACGGTTAAATTCTATTGAACATCAATTAGATACACAACATATTAAACATGTGGTCGTACTTGAGAAGTTGCCGTTTGAAAATATGCTTAAAAAAGCAACGCCTCGCAATGATATACAACACAATTTATTTAAAATATATTATGATATACCACAGAATGTTAAATTGAAAATTGTACCGTATGGATCGAACATGGCAAAACTTGAAGGAGATTAAGTATGAAATTGACTCAAACGCACTTTGAGATAATAAAATTTATTATTGTAGGCGGGGTGAATACATTTAATTATTATGTAGTGTATTTACTCTTACTAAAACTTTTAAATGTAAATTATTTAGTTAGTCATGTTACTGGCTTTTTAGTAAGCTTTATCATTTCTTACTATTTAAATTGTTACTTTGTATATAAAGTTAAACCTACACTACGTAAATTTATTAGCTTCCCTTTGACACAAGTCGTTAATATGGGAATGCAGACTGTATTGTTATATGTATTTGTACAGTGGTTCAATATACCATCAGAAATTGCACCATTCGCTGGCTTGATCATTACGATACCTATTACATTCATATTATCAAAATGGATTTTAAAAGATTGACGTTTGAGTAATCATCATTATTTCAATCATGCATAACATTATAATCTCGCAAATGAGTAGTGAATATCATTTGTGAGATTTTTTATGTGATCAAATATAAATTGATGGGTTTTTAATTTGAAATTGAGTTGAAAAAGTACTTTTTTTCTTAGCGATTAGCAGGTTGATTTTTAGGCAAATCTAAAAAAATAATTAGCTTAATTATATAAAAAATATAGAAATTAAAAAACGTTGTAAAAACATTTTTTATGATTCATACTATGATTACTAAAGGAAATCAAGGTGGTCTATTGTCATGTCTCAAAATGAAAATTTGAAAATTGCACAACGTGGGGCATATCTAAGTTTAGTTGTTTATATTATTCTTTCAATAGCTAAATACGTGACAGGATTTATATATAATTCTGCAGCAGTCAGAGCGGACGCATTGAATAATATGACAGATATAGTGGTCTCTATTGCTGTTATTGTTGGACTGAAAATTTCTATTAAACCAGCAGATAAAAATCATCCATATGGTCATTTAAAGTCTGAAAATATCTCAACATTATTAGTATCATTTATTATTATGTTTGTGGGGATACAAGTTGTCATTGAAAATGCACCTCGATTATTAACCCATGATAAACATGTACCAAGTCCGATTACAATTCTAGTTAGTATTGTCAGTGGTCTCATCATGCTTGGCGTTTATGTCATTAATCATAAATTAGCAAAGAAAACAAATAGTAGTTCGTTAAAATCTGCTGCTAAAGATAATCTATCAGATAGCTTAGTCAGTATTGGTACTGCAGTAGGTTTGGTATTTACACAAATCGGATTTCCTATTATTGATATTGTTTTAGCAACAATATTAGGTTTATTAATTATATATACTGGCTTTGGAATATTTAAAGAATCTATCTTTACATTAAGTGATGGTTTTAATGAAAAGGATTTAGAAGAATATCGTAATGATATTTTAGAAGTGGATGACGTGCTAGACATTCGAAGTATTAAAGGACGTTATCATGGTAGTAGTATCTTTTTAGATGTGACTATTGTAGTTGAACCTAATTTATCTATTAATGAAGCACATTTAATTTGTGATAAAGTTGAATCACATCTTCATGAGAAAGGTATATCATCAGTATATGTACATCCTGAACCGAAAATAGATGAAGCTACTGAAAATGAAATACATCAATCACACCAATAAAATAATATAGTAAAAGCGTCGAATAGTATCAATTAAGATTCTATTCGACGCTTTTTTAATATATACAGCTTACCAATAACCGTTAGCTTCTCTGAATGAAATAGCTTTATCGATTGAGCCGTAACGTTCTTTAGCATAATTAATCATACCTTTAGTTTGGTTTTCAACGGAACCATAGCCCCAAGATTGGTTCGTTTGACCTAAACCATGATATTGTCCGTTTGATGCATTAGGATTACCACCTGATTCTGGTATAACAATACTGTCCCACAATGCTTTAGTACCGCCTGCATCTATGAACTCTTGATAAACACTACTTGTAGATTCATTACTTTCTGAATAACTTTGTTGTGACGATTGGTTGTTTTCAGCTGCATGAGCTTGATGTGCTTCCATACCTGTAGCACCTATAGAAATTGTAGCGATAATTGCTAAAATAGATTTTTTCATTATAGTTAACTCCTTTAGTTAGTGAATAATATTCGACTTAAATTGATATCCCCCAAGGATATGAGTCTGAATGTATCATTTGAATTTATGATGTTCTAAAGATGTAATGCATACTATAACACCTCAATTGTTTGCGTAGGTTACATGAAAATAAAAAAATGATGACATACATGTTAGTGAGAATACATTCATTGCAATAGAAATAAAAATATGTCAAAAAATGACAACAAAATAGCAACTGTAAATGATTGAAATTTTATATGGTAGTTCTATAATGAAGATATAAAATTTAATAAATCGATTTATTAAACGAGTTTTTTTAATTGAATATACATATCAACTATCCTTCAAGATAGTTTGTTATATAAATAGGAAGGTGTTAAATGATGCCAAAATTAATTCTATGTCGTCATGGTCAAAGTGAATGGAATGCGAAAAATTTATTTACAGGATGGGCAGATGTTAACTTATCTGAGCAAGGTATTGAAGAAGCAACTGCAGCAGGTAAGAAAGTATTAGAGAATCAGTTAGAAATAGATGTTGCCTTTACTTCATTATTAACACGCGCATTGGAAACAACGCAGTATATCTTAGCACAATCAAAACAACAATGGATTCCAGTATATAAAAGCTGGCGCTTAAATGAACGTCACTATGGTGCGTTGCAAGGATTAAATAAAGATGATGCAAGACAACAATTTGGTGAAGAACAAGTTCATCAATGGCGACGTTCTTACGATATTCAACCGCCTGCAGAAAGTGAAGAACAACGTAATGAATATTTGAAAAATAGAAGATACCGTCATTTAGATCATAGAATGATGCCGTATTCTGAAAGTTTGAAAGATACGTTAGAACGTGTGGTACCGATTTGGACAGACCAAATTTCTCAACATTTATTAGATGATAAAACTGTATTAGTTTCAGCACATGGTAATTCAATCCGAGCACTAATCAAGTATTTAGAGAATGTATCAGATGAAGACATTATCGGTTATGAAATTAAAACAGGAGCACCATTAGTATACGAATTAACAGATGATTTAGAAGTGAAAGACAAATACTATTTATAGTCAAAAATAAAAGGTCACGTGTTGATGCTTGCATCAATAGGTGACCTTTTTTGTGGAGTAATATTAATGTGAATTAATGATGTCTAGCAATATGATGTTTTGCATCAAATGAAAGTATCATCTTTCTTGTAAATGTATATATTGAAATAGGGAAGGATTACTTTGCTCTTTTATGTTGTTTGATAATTTTCAAAGCACGTTTTCTTGTTTTTATATTGGGACTGTTCAAATTACGTCGTGCGGTTTGTACATCTGTTTTCATAATATGACCTCCTTTATCTGTTTATATTATGGCGGAAAGTTTCAAAAATGTAAATAGTAATTATTACGATTTGCAGAAATGAAACCTTTTGAACTAAAAAAATGCATATTACATTCAACAACTGTATAATGTTGTGATAAAAGAAAAGGAAAGTAAGGAGGAGTATTAGTGTCTCTTAAAGCAAAATTAGTAATGATGATTACGATGTTACTAGGCGGGTTCTTTGGTTTGCTTAATGAAACCTTATTAGCGACAGCACTACCTAGTATTATGAAAGATTTCAACATTGAATATTCACAAGTACAATGGCTGACAACAGCTTTTTTATTAACTAATGGGGTAGTGATTCCATTATCAGCATTATTTATCCAACGATATACGACAAGACAAGTTTTCTTAGTTGGTATTTTTATATTTTTCTTAGGAACTATGTTAGGTGGATTTAGTCCTAACTTTACTATTTTATTAATAGCAAGAATTATTCAAGCATTAGGTTCAGGTATCATGATGCCCCTCATGATGACAACCATCTTGAATATATTTGAACCACATGAACGTGGTAAATATATGGGAATGTTTGGTTTAGTTATTGGACTTGCGCCAGCTATTGGACCAACATTATCAGGGTATTTAGTTGAGTATTTAAATTGGAGATCACTATTCCATGTGGTTGCTCCTATTGCTGCCATCACATTTATCATTGCCCTATTTACAGTGAAAAATGTGGGCGAAACAATCAAAGTACCTATTGATATAATTTCAATCATTTTATCTGTCTTAGGATTTGGTGGTTTGTTATATGGAACAAGTTCAATTTCTCACGATGGTTGGAATGATCCTATCGTTCTAACTACTATTATTGGTGGTGTGATACTTGTTGCCTTATTTATCTGGAGACAATCTAAACTTGAAACGCCATTATTAAACTTTGGTGTGTTTAAAAACACTCAATTTGCCATTGGTATTTTAATTATGGCAGTTACCATGGTTTCCATGATTGGTTCTGAAACAGTGTTACCTATGTTCGTACAAAATTTATTAAATCGTACGCCTTTAGACTCCGGATTAATTCTACTACCTGGTGCCATTGTGATGGCGATTATGTCATTCACATCAGGGGGACTTTATGAAAAATTCGGTGCAAAACCTTTAGCACTCATCGGTATGATGATTGTAATCATTACTACTGGTTATTTTGTCATTATGGATGAAAATACAAGTTCAGTGATGTTAGCAACAGTTTATGGCATACGTATGATAGCAATCGCATTAGGTTTAATGCCTGTGATGACGCATACAATGAACCAATTAACATATGAAATGAACGCGCATGGTTCATCCATGACTAATACAGTACAACAAATTGCGGGATCAATTGGTACAGCAATTTTAATTACTATTTTAACGCAAGCAAGTAAACACTATTCACCTAATATGAGTGATTATGATGGCATGAAACGTAGCGAGATGTTAGGACAGATTAAAATAGATACGTTATTACATGGTTATCACGCTGGTTTCTTATTTGCCGTTTTAATTACAGTAGTGAGCTTTTTATGTTCATTTATGTTAAAGAAAAATACAAAATCGACAGACGAACAATAGCTAATCAGAGTTGTGATGACAGTCAAAAGCCAGTAACTAGTTATTGACTTACTACCCATTAAGGATTAAAATGTTTTTATTCCGATTAGAATAATAAGATTAGGGGAGAATAGTTTAATGAAAAGACTTTTATTTTGTGTCATTGCATTAGTATTTGTATTAGCAGCATGTGGTAACAATTCAAACAAAGATAGTAAATCAAGTAGTAAAGATGACAATACAATTCGAGTGGGTACTGAAGGTACATACGCACCTTTCACTTTCCACAATAAGCAAGATAAGTTAACTGGTTACGATATTGATGTTATTAAAGCAGTAGCGAAAGAAGAAGGACTTAAATTGAAATTTAACGAAACATCTTGGGACTCAATGTTTGCAGGTCTAGATGCAGGTCGTTTTGATGTCATTGCCAACCAAGTAGGTATTAATAAAGATAGAGAGAAAAAATACAAATTCTCTAATCCTTATACTTATTCAAGTGCGGTATTAGTCGTTCGTGAAAATGAAAAAAATATTAAATCATTCAATGATGTTAAAGGTAAAAAGTTAGCACAAACATTTACTTCTAACTATGGTCAATTAGCTAAAGATAAAGGCGCTAAAATCACAAAAGTTGATGGATTTAACCAATCAATGGACTTATTATTATCTAATCGTGTAGATGCTACATTTAACGATAGCCTCTCTTATTTAGATTATAAAAAGCAAAAGCCTAACGCTAAAATCAAAGCAATTAAAGGTGACGCTGAGAAAAATAAATCAGCATTCGCTTTCTCTAAAAAAGTTGATGATAAAACAGTACAAAAATTCAATGATGGATTGAAGAAAATTGACGAGAGTGGCGAACTTAAAAAAATAGGTAAGAAATGGTTTGGTCAAGATGTTTCTAAACCTGAATAGTGAACAACTTCATGCTTTAGACGCTGCAAAGCAAGCATTTGGACCTATGTTAGAAGGATTAGTGAAATATTCTATCCCAATCACACTTGTAACATTTGTATTAGGCTTAATCATTGCCTTATTTACAGCCTTAATGCGTATTTCTACAAGTAAAATATTAAAAGGTATTGCACGAGTATACGTATCAATCATTCGTGGAACGCCTATGATTGTTCAATTATTTATTATTTTTTACGGTATTCCAGAATTAGGAAGACTCTTAACAAACGATGCTGATAATCAATGGACATTGGCACCAGTTATCGCAGCTATTATAGGGTTATCACTTAATGTGGGTGCGTACGCATCTGAAATTATTCGTGGTGGTATTATTTCTATACCAAAAGGACAGACAGAAGCGGCTTATTCAATCGGAATGAATTATCGCCAAACTGTTCAACGTATTATTCTGCCACAAGCCATTCGCGTATCAATACCAGCATTAGGTAATACATTCTTAGGACTTATTAAAGATACATCTTTATTAGGATTTATCTTAGTAGCTGAAATGTTCCGTAAAGCACAGGAAGTTGCTTCAACTTCTTATGAATATTTAACGATTTATCTTTTAGTTGCATTAATGTATTGGGTCGTTTGTTTTATCATTTCAGTTATTCAAAGCTTTTATGAATCATACATTGAAAGAGGGTATCGCTCATGATCGAATTATCGAATATTCATAAATCATTTAATCAAACAGAAGTGATTAAAGGTATCGATTTAAAAGTCGATAAGGGCGAAGTTGTAACATTAGTTGGACGTTCTGGTTCAGGTAAAACAACACTCTTACGTATGATGAACGCTTTAGAGATTCCGACAGAAGGTACAGTTTATGTTAATGGTAAAACGTATACAGCTAAGGACAAGAAATCACAGATTGAAGTACGTAAACAGTCTGGGATGGTGTTCCAAAGTTATAATCTATTCCCACACAAGACTGCGCTAGAGAATGTCATGGAAGGTTTAGTAACTGTTAAGAAGCAAAGTAAGTCTGAAGCTAAAACAAAAGCACTAGAGCTACTAGAAAAGGTAGGCTTAACACATGTGAAAGATCAGCGTCCACATGCATTGTCTGGTGGTCAACAACAGCGTGTAGCGATTGCTAGAGCTTTAGCTATGAATCCTAAAGTCATGCTATTTGATGAACCAACATCTGCACTTGATCCTGAACTTGTTAATGACGTATTGAAAGTGATTAAAGATTTAGCACAAGAAGGTATGACGATGGTCATCGTTACACATGAAATGCGATTTGCTAAAGAAGTATCTAACCAAATTGTATTTATTCATGAAGGTAAAATAGGTGAACAGGGCACACCCGACGATATATTTAATCGTCCACAAACAGATGAACTTAAGCGTTTCTTAAATGTCATTCAATAGTATTTATAAGATAAAGAAATCCCAGTGAATTCAGTTTCACTGGGATTTTTAGTATACTTATTTTTTTCTGTTTTCAATTAATTCTTTTACATGGTAGAACAATGGTTTAATCGGTTTAACAAAGTCACCGATATATTCGTATACATTAGCATTAAAGCCTTCTTTAAAGCGTTGAACGCCATAATCTTCAGCGTTTTCACTAAAGTCGCCAGTAATACCATAGAAATTATAACGATCAATATGATGTGCTTTGGCAAATTTAATCATTTCCCATTGCAAACGGTAAGCGCCCATATAAGGGTTATATCTTGGGTTAGAACCACTAGATAAGTAATATACTTCATGGTCGTTATAAATATATATTGCAGCGGCTAAGTTCAATACTTGACCTTCTTTATCAATTTCATCTTTAGTTTGGTTTATCTTACGTTCATTGCTATCGTATTGTTGTTTAATTTGTGTATGCTTCGTTTTATTTTTCTTAGAATTTGGATTCTCTTCTAAAGCTGTTTCTACGTCATGAAGTTGTTTTGATAAATCCTTGTGTTTGTCTTCTAGAGTAGTGAGATATTCTTGTAAATCGATATAGGCTAATTTAAGCATAGCGTTGTCGCCATATGTCTTTTGTAATTCTTCAAAATATGGTTCATCACGGAATTTGAAACCGTGTTTTTCTTCCGCCATTCTAAATAAATCAAAGAATGTACCTGTTTCTTCTATAGATAATGTGCGTACTTTTACACCCATTTCATAAGTTTTTTTAATATTACGACGTGTTTGATAGTCCATTTCTTTCATTAATTGATCTTCTGATTTACCTTTTAAATCTAAAACTGAAAGCCAACGAATTTGGCTCATCATATCATATCCGACTGTATAACCTTGGTGTTTATAGCCTAAATCTTCCATAGTTTTGATAACAGCGCGGTTATCGTATGATTTTAAAATTTCACCATCAGCATTTCTTAAATTTTCAAGAATATAAGGATCAACAAGTACATATAAACAATTATGTTTCTTCAAGTATGAAGTTAAAGATTTAAAGAAGAAATGTACTAGTGATAAGTTATTATAGTCCATGACTGGACCACGGTGTGTATAAAAATATTTAAAGAATTTTAATGTACGTGCTTCAGTTAACAGACAAGCAGCAATGACCTCGTCTTTATCGTTTTTAACACCGACAAGATGAACGTCTCCACGCATTTCACGTCGATTGTCATAATGAATGCTTGATTGTGTGTAATGTGAAAAATGTTCTGTAGTAAATTTACCGAATTCTTCGGATGTTAAGTTTACAAATTTCAATATATATCTTCCCCTCTAGAAATAAAAACTAATTAATGAATCGTCAATAATTATATTATCAAAATACTACTATCATTACACATCATATCATAAAAAATAGCGTCATACTTTTGTATGATGTGATAAAATCATAGATTCTATTTATTTTTAAAATTGTGTTTTTTGTATGAATTGATACTGTGATACTCTGGATTCTATGATAAAATCTAGAGTGAAAGATGACATGATTTAAAATAAGATTTCATCTCAAATGAGTCATATTATCGGGAGTGAACATATTGAAGAAATTCGTAGTGATGATCAGTGTATTAACACTAGTACTAGTCGGATGTAGTAGTGGAAAATATACAGATAAAATTGATAAAGCGGTTAAGTTACAAGAAAAGAAACAAACTAAAATAGCAAAAAGAGATGCTGGCGACGAAGTGAAGCACTTTGATAAAAAGGATGCTAATATCTATGTTTATGATAAAGGAAAATACGTTATCCTAGCGTATAAACCTTTAAGTGATGATGAAGAAGTCCATTATTACACTTATGAGTTTAAGGGGAAAAAGGCTAAATATAAAGAAAACTTTAACTCAAAAGGTTATTATCAAGAACATGATCCAGATTACAAAGAAGAAAATATGCGCTAGCCTGCTATAAGTGATAAGGAGCAACAATGAAAAAATTAATCAGTATAATATGTTTATGTTTCATCATCGTGTTAGTGAGCGGTTGTGGTAAAGAAGATGTGAAATCGCCTCAAGCCACTAAAGATGGTAAACCACTCATTGTTATTTATGGTGACTTTAAATGTCCATATTGTAAAAAGGTTGAAAAGAATGTGATGCCTAAACTTAAAGAGAAATATTTAAACAACCATAAAGCGGAAATTAAATACGTTAATATGGCATTTTTAGGTAAAGATTCAATTATAGGGTCAAGAGCAGGACATGCAGTTCAAAATATTGCACCTCGTTCTTATTTACAATTTCAAAAATTAATGTTTGAGCATCAACAAGATGAAAAGAAAGCGTGGATTACTGAAAAAGTAGTTGACCAACAGATTGATCATTTGAATATTTCTGCAGATCAAAAAGAAAAAATAAAGTCAGAATATAAAACTAAAAATAGTGCCGCATGGAAAGATGCAAATAAAGATAAGAAAGATACAAAAGCACATCATATTAAGACAGCGCCAACTGTGTTTATCAATGGCAAAAAAGTGGAAGATCCATATCACTTTAAAGAATATGATAAATTACTTCAATCAAAATAAATCATTTATATAATGAGGTCGGGATTTATGCCTGCATTTTGGACGACGATGAATCGTTTTTCAAATATGCAATAGCATCATATCTCGACCTTTTATGGATATTGTAAAAATTTGATGAAGATGATGGATAACTAGATAGTTAAAGGTGACACTGGGTATGGTCATATAAGATGAAATAATTTTGAATATTTAAAAGATATGAATGATAAAAAAGTTGTCTGAATAGGCTTGTTTTTTACGAGAGTAAGGTATATAATTTTTAATCGTAATAATTACTATTTAGGAGGAACGACATGAAAAGAAAATTAAGTTTATTGTTACTTATTCCTCTTATGATATTAGCACTTGCTGCATGTGGCAACGGTGATGATCATAAAAAAGGAGATAAGTTAAAAGTTAATACAACAGTATATCCGTTAAAATCATTTACAGAACAAATTGGTGGTAAATATGTAGATGTTAAATCAATTTATCCAGCGGGCGCAGATTTACATAGTTATGAACCTACTCAAAAAGATATGATGAGTGCGGCAAAATCTGATTTATTCATTTATACTGGTGACGATTTAGATCCAGTAGCTAAAAAAGTGGCTTCAACAATTAAAAAAGATGATAAAAAATTATCTTTACAAGATAAAATCAGCAAAAATGATTTATTAGCAGATCATCATCATGAAGGTGAAGAAGAACATCATGGCGAAGAAGAACATCACCATCATGGTAAATATGACCCACACATTTGGTTAGATCCTAAGATGGACCAAACATTCGCTAAAGAAATTAAAGATCAACTTGTGAAAAAAGACCCTGATCGTAAGAAATATTATGAAAAGAACTATAAAAAATTAAACAAAGATTTAGAGAATATTGATAAAGACATGAAAGACGCGACTAAAGGTAAAAAAGGTAATGCAGTATTTATCTCTCATGAATCTTTAGGTTATCTTTCTAATCGTTATGGATTCGAACAAGTAGGCGTTCAAAATATGAGTGCAGAAGATCCATCACAAAAGGATCTTACAAACATTGTGAAAGAAATTAAAAAGAATAAAGTAGAATACATTTTATATGAAGAAAATGTATCAAATAAGATTACTGATACAATTAGAAAAGAAACAGATGCGAAACCATTAAAATTCAACAATATGGAATCTGTAACTAAAGAACAACAAAATGAAAAAGGTCTTTCATACCAATCATTAATGAAAGAAAACATTAAAAACATTAAAAAGGCTTTAGATAGTAAAATTAAAGTAAAAGATGAAGACCATGAGCATGAACACGAACATGAACACTAAATAATATATTGAGAAATACAGAGCACTTCAGATGTTAGAACTTGATTCTAGCATGTTGAGGTGCTTTTTATGGTTCAATCTTTAGTAACTTCTATTCTATTTTGCTATGATAGATTTGTTTTAAATTATCAAAATTTAGGAGAATATCTATGACTATTAAAGTTGAAAAAAATAAAATTATCTTTTCAAGAACATTCACAGGAACGATTCATGAACTATTTAACGCATATACACAAGAAGATTTGTTTAAACAATGGTTTCATCCAGAAGGTGCTTCTACGGAAGTATTTGAATTTAATGTAGAAGAAGGTGGACATGCATTTTTTGCTATACACACGCCCGATATGACAAGTTACACGCGTTCAGAATACAAAAAAATTGAAAAACCTAATTACATTGAATACTTAGACTTTTTCGCTACACCAGATGGCGACAAAGATCCTAATATGCCAGGTATGCATATTGTAATTGAATTTGAGGAGAAGCAACCTAATCAAACTACAGTGACGTCAACTTCTGTATTACCTTCAGAAGAAGCTGCTCAACAAGCGCTTGATATGGGCGTCGAAGAAGGTATGAATTCAACATTGGACCAATTAGAAAAACTATTGAAATCATAATTGTAAATAAATTGTACCAACTGTGGATTTGTAAATGGGTGTATTATTGAAGTGGAATCTTATTTAAAAGAGGTTGATTTGATGAAAAAACTATATCTAATCGTGTTGGGATTATACTCAATAACTCATTTTATTTCGGCGGTTGTCATTAATTCCAAATGTTTTGCTAACCAATATGTACGTTTTATATTAAGAACGTTATTAGGGTATAGTATTTTTGCATCAGGATTACATTATTTTTCAAAATTAAAACGAAAATAATGGGATCGCTAATATTTAAATATGGACTGGGGTGGGGACAATGGTTGAGTGTCTGCCTCAGTTTTTTCTATTTAGTTTTTATTAGATTAATTGGTAAAGTCAAAAGGGAAATGTTAGATGAGACAATCATTAAATTGAAATGTAAAACTGATTCTATCAAATATTTATAAATAACTTAAAAAGCATTTTATCATTTGTTAAAAAATTACCACTATTCATCATCTTTATTTCTTCATATAATGAATATGAAATAAATGATTTTAAAAAGATGGGAATAATTGAGAATATGATGGAAAATCGAAAAACTACCGAAGATACATACGCAACTAAGTCTATTATGGAAGCGGTAGTAAGCCAAGGGCAAATGAAAGAAGTCATGGCTGATCAAACACCTATGCGTTATGCGTTAAAAGCAATGATGGCAGGATTCTTGTTATCTATTGTCACGGTATTTATGCTAGCTATTAAAACACAATTTGCTGCTACACAAATTGATGGCTTAATTAATTTGCTTGGTGCCATTGCATTTAGTTTAGCCTTAGTATTAATTGTATTAACGAATTCAGAATTACTAACAAGTAATTTTATGTATCTAACAGTAGGTTGGTATTATAAAGCAATACGTTTGAATAAAGTCATATGGATATTTACATTTTGCTTTATCGGTAATGTACTGGGTGGAATCATCTTATTTTTCTTAATGAAATATGCACATGTAATGACTCCAGAAATGACGGATGCACTAACTGAAACTGTACAAAAGAAAACAGAAGCATCAACATGGTTAAATATATTAGTAAAAGGTATTTTCTGTAATTTCTTTATTAATATAGGTATCTTTGTATCTATGCAATTTAAAGAAGGATTAACAAAAGCATTCTTTATTGCTTGTGGAGTAGTTGTGTTTGTCTTCATGGGTTATGAACACGTTGTCTTTAATGCCGGTTTATTCTCAGGTATGCTATTTTTCAATATTGATGGAATGTCAGGTTTAGGCGTTTTGAAAAATATTGTATTTGCTTTAATAGGTAATTATATTGGTGGCGGTATCTTTGTTGGATTAGTTTATGCTTATTTAAATGGTCAACGTTCACAATTAAAATAATGATCTTTGTGTAAGGGAGTGGGACAGAAATTATAAAGAACCACTAATCATTGATTATGTAGTGGTTCTCACGCATTAGCCACAGCTAATGTGTACTTTAAAATAAGAACACATATGTGTAAGTCAACTACTGCCTAAATATAAATGTAACTTGAACTATATATTTATGTCCCAGCCTGTTAATTTTTGTGACGAGTTATCAAACAAGTTGATTGACTCTTGTCGTTTTTCTTTTTACGCTTAATGTCATGAATAGAGAAAACGAAAGACGTGAAGAGAATGAGTAACGTGAATATAAGAATTGCAGATCAAAATGATGTTGTACCGATTCATCAACTTATGTATGAAGCCTTTACACCATTAAGGGAATTAGGCATTGATTGGCCATCAGTGAATGCCACAGAGGAAATGGTAGCAGACAACATCAAACATAATACAACATTTGTATTAGAATTGAACGATACAATCATCTCAACGATTACCGTACGATATCCATGGGGGAGTGTCAGAAGTATTTCTGGTTATCCGTTCGTTTGGTGGTTTGCCACACAACCAGAATTCGATGGACAGGGCTATGGTAGTCAATTGTTAAAATACGTAGAAGAAGATTTTTTAAGAGATACATTAAAGGCCTCAGCAGTCACATTAGGAACATCCGCGCGATTACATCCTTGGTTATTAAGTATTTATGAAAAAAGAGGATATGAAATATATGCTTAACATGAAAACGATGACGGTGATTTAGGTGTGATTATGAGGAAAATATTAATTCCTGAACGCTTTGAAGAAAAAATTCTAGGACAACCACCATTTTAAAAAAGTCATCACAAAGAGTTAAAAATAGCCAGAAAATGAATTGAAACATTCATTTTCTGGCTATTTTAATATTATTAAAAGTTCGAGGATTTATTATTTTTTATCTACTTTGTAATCAATTAAATAAATAGACTCTGGTGTTACATTGAAGTTTTTAACATTTTTACTTACACCGTCAATTTGGTCATTGTACGTTATATAACTATTTGGAATGTCTTTGTCTGACGTTTTCAATATTTGATTCGTTAGTTGCTCACGTTCTGTTTGACCGAATGTGTGGTTTAGTTGTTTGATTTGTTGAGTAACCTCTTTATTGTCATAGTTACCTTTATTATTTGCGCCTTTTGGTAAATAAGCAGTATTAAAGAAATAACCTGTATCTCCTCTAGGAACTGTTAAGTAACTATACATAGAAGCATCCCATGCATCTTTATCTTTCAAATATCCTTCGATATCATCTACGTTTCTTAATTTTACTTCAATGTTTGCTTTTTTAGCTTCAGATTGGATAACTTGTCCAATCTTAGGTAATTCAGGTCTACCATCATAAGTAACCATATTTATTTTTAAAGGATGATCTTTAGTGTAGCCTTCTTTGGCTAATAGCTTTTTCGCTTTATTAATGTCTTGTGGCTGAACCTCGCTACCTTTAATATGCTTCAATCGATCATTAAATGGTCCAGAGGCTGGTTTGGCATAATTTTTGGATACATTCTTAGCAATTTCTTTACGATTAATAACTGCATCAAATGCTTCTCGAACATTTTTATTCATTTTTTTGCTGTCGTGATTATAAAGTAATAAATGTGTTCTGAAACCAGATGTACTTTGAATATTCGCTTTATTAGATTTTTTAACGTCATTAATTTGATCGATAGGTACATCTGTTGTTAAATCTGATTTGCCAGATAATAAATGATTGACACGAGTATTGCCATCTTCATGATATGTGACATTGATTTTACTTAATTTAGGTGTACCTTGCCAATAATCTTTGTATTTTGATAGCTCTATCTTTTGTGACCGTTGATATTTGTCAATTTGGTACGGGCCTGTACCAACTGGTTGATCCGAAACTTTGCCTTTCGCTTGTGTGTCATAAATAGCTGCGAATGGACTCGCTAATTCGGATTTTAATTCAGGATAAGGTTCCTTGGTTTTGATTGTCACTTCTTGGCCTTTTGCAGTGATTTTATCAATAGGTAGAGATCCACTTAATAAGTCACTCTTTTTAACACCTTGTTCTAGACTACGTTTGACAGCATCTCCAGTTAATTTATGACCATTTTGGAAATGAATGTCATCTTTAATTTTTAGGGTAAGTGTATCATCAGATTTTTGTTTGAAGGATTTAACCAATAGGGGTTTAACTTTACCATCTTTAGACATTTTGAATAAAGATTCTAATGCACCGATTTTCACAGGTACATCCGTTTCATATGGCGCAATTGATGTTGTTTTTAATGGGATTTCAACATTAAGCGTATCTTTTTTATTTGTTGCATTATTGCTACAACTTGCTAAAATAAAGGATACTATAATTATCAGAATAGTAAATCTTTTCATGTCGTTTACTCCTCTCCATTGTCTTATCATGAAAATTTACTAAGTCGTTAATATGGCACGTACATATTGCATCGTTCGTTATGTATTTGAAATTGGTGCTAGTTGAAGTAGTACATATATTAACCACTAATATTTTAATTATATATCTTATTACATGTAATTTAAATCTTTATACATCTCTTTTTACAAAGTTAAATATTTTATTATGTCGTGTATATAACTTGTATAAGGGTATTCCCTAATTTTCACTAAAAATGTGAAATTAATCACAAAAACTCTACGAATTAGTTTACAATTCAAGTTGAAAGGATTGGTATTATGGTAGGCAACATTTTAGTGGCACATGGAATGAGAAAAGGAAATCAAAATAAAGCCTTAGAAGAATTCATTACAACTTTACTAAAAGATGAAGAGTACCATTACGAATTAGCGTTTTTAGAGAGTGACACACAGAGTTTAGAAATAACAATGGAAAATATGATCGAAAAAGGAATCACACAATTTAGAATTGTGCCGTTACTTATTTTTAGAGCGATGCATTATATTGGCGATATTCCTAACATACTATCAGAGATGAAAGTAAAGTATCCTCAAATTTCGAGTCAAATGAGTGAACCTTTAGGCACACATCCTTATATGAAATCACTAGTAGAAAGAAGAATAGAGGATGTGCATCTTGCTGATCAAGCCTCCAAGACAGCAACGGTTATTATTGCACACGGTAATGGTAGCGGCCGTTTTACAAAAGCACATGATGAACTTAAAGCATTTGTGGAAACCATCGACTCGAAGCGACCTGTATATGCAAGAGCTTTATATGGCGTTTTAACATTCAGAAATGATTTAGACGAGATATCAAAACAATATGATGAATTAATTATCGTGCCACTCTTTTTATTTGATGGAAGATTGGTCAATAAAGTAAAACGATTCATTGATGACATGGATATTCATTGTAAACTACACATTACACCGTCAATCAATTTTGATGACGCATTGAGACTTATTATACGAGAACGTCTTGAAGCACTCCAATTTTAAAAATAACAACATGTGCCTTTATATCTAATCCTTTAAATAACTTATCTATAGTGATAAAGGGGCATATATATGACTAAAAACAAATTAGTGATGATAGGAAATGGCATGGCTGGTTTGAGAACTATCGAAGAAATTTTGGATAGAGATCCGCAACGTTTTGAAATTACCATTATCGGTAAAGAAGCCTATCCAAATTATAATAGAATCATGTTATCTAATATTTTACAAAATAAAATGACTGTAGAAGAAACAATCATGAATTCATATGACTGGTATGCAGAACATGACATTAAATTGGTTAATAACGATCCAGTGACGATATTAGATAGAGCAAATAAGACTGTTATAACTGAGAGTGGGCTATCCTTTGAATATGATCAATGTATAATTGCCACAGGTTCAAAAGCATTTGTTTTACCTATTCCAGGATCTGATTTACCAAGTGTTATTGGGTGGCGAACAATTGATGATACTAAACGCATGATGGAGATAGCTCAAACTAAACATAAAGCAATTGTTATAGGTGGGGGACTATTAGGATTAGAATGTGCTAGAGGGTTATTAGACCAAGGTATGGAGGTAACCGTAGTACATTTAGCAGAATGGCTTATGGAAATGCAATTGGATCGAAAAGTAGGTCAAATGCTAAAAAATGATTTGGAACAACAAGGTATGCGATTTGAATTACAAGCGAATACCCAAGAAATTCTCGGTCATGAAGATGTTGAGTCCGTTAGATTAGCAGATGGACGTGTGTTAGAAGTGGACTTAGTTGTTATGGCGGTAGGTATTAGACCTTATACTGAGGTAGCTAAAGCGGCTGGTTTAGACGTTAATAGAGGTATTATCGTTAATGAATTTATGCAAACAAATGATCCAAATATCTTTGCTGTGGGAGAATGTGCAGAATGTGAAGGTAAAGTATATGGTTTAGTTGCACCATTATATGAACAAGGTATCGTTTTAGCAGACTATTTAATAAATAAGGAAACTAATGGCTACCATGGCTCTACTACATTTACCTCTTTAAAGGTATCAGGGTGTGATTTATATAGTGCAGGTATTATTCAAGAAACTGACGATATTCATGGTATAGAGATATTTAATAGTATCGATAATAATTATAAAAAAGTATTTTTAAAAGATGGAGAAGTTGTCGGTACAGTGTTATATGGGAATACAGATGATGGTTCTCGCTTCTATAACATGATGAAAAAGCACGAATCTATCGAAGACTATACGTTGGTCTCTTTATTAACAAAAGGTGGAGAAGCTGCCAATGTATCTATTGAGGATATGGCAGATGACGAAACAATTTGTGGTTGTAATGGTGTCAATAAAGGCACAATTGTAGAAGCGATTACTAAAAACGGATTAACGTCTGTAGCTGAAGTTACAAAAATGACTAAAGCAGGAAATTCATGTGGGAAATGTAAAGGCCAAATCGCAGACATTCTACAATATGCATTAGGTGATGATTTTATAGCCTCTAAACCAACTGGTATATGTGCTTGTACGGATTTATCACGAGATCAAATTGTTACTCAAATTAGAGCAAAAGGACTCAAAACATCTAAAGAAGTGAGACATGTACTCAACTTCAAAGATAAAAATGGATGTCCAAAATGTCGTCCTGCTATCAACTACTATTTGAACATGATATATCCAAATGAGCATAAAGATGAAAAAGAATCACGATTTGCCAATGAACGTTATCATGCAAATATTCAAAATGACGGTACATTCTCCGTTATCCCCCAAATGCGCGGTGGTGTTACAGATGCAGATCAACTTATTAGACTAGGAGAAGTCGCTAAAAAATATAATGTACCACTTGTTAAAGTTACAGGATCTCAACGTGTGGGATTATATGGATTGAAAAAAGAAGAACTACCAAGCGTATGGGAAGACTTAGGCATGCGTTCTGCTTCAGCTTATGGTAAAAAAACACGTTCAGTTAAAAGTTGTGTTGGTAAAGAATTCTGTAGATTTGGAACACAATATACGACTCAACTTGGTATTAGATTAGAGAAAACATTTGAATATATTGATACCCTACATAAATTCAAAATGGGTGTATCAGGATGCCCTAGAAGCTGCGTGGAATCTGGTGTGAAAGATTTTGGTGTGATATCAGTAGAAAATGGTTTCCAACTCTATATCGGAGGTAATGGCGGTACTGAAGTAACAAAAGGACAATTACTAACTACTGTAGAAACAGAAGATGAAGTGATTCGTATTTGTGGTGCATTGATGCAATATTATCGTGAAACTGGAATATATGCTGAAAGAACTGCGCCTTGGTTAGAACGTCTTGGTTTTGAAAATGTGAAAGAAGTATTGTTAGATCCCGAACGTCAACAAGCACTTTTCGATAGAGTGATGGAAGCGAAACAAGCGATCCAAGAGGAACCTTGGCAAGCAATCGTAAATGATAAAGCATCACAAAAAATCTTTGAAGTTGAGAGGGTTTAATCATGAAACATATGGAGAAAATTAAAGTGTCCCGTATAGATGAGTTAACACCATTAATTGGTAAGAAAGTATTCGTAAACGATAAAGAGATTGGTTTGTTTTTAACAAATGAAGGAGAGATATTTGCAGTCAATAATATTTGTCCTCATAAAGAGGGGCCTTTGTCAGAAGGTACTGTTAGTGGAAACTATGTTTATTGTCCTTTACATGACCAAAAAATTGATCTTAAGACAGGTGATGTTCAGGAACCAGATACTGGTTGTGTAGAAACGTATCCAGTAGAAGTCGTAGATGGAGATATTTTTATATGCCTTTAAATCGATACGGAACTGTCTACTTAGTAGGTGCAGGTCCTGGTGATCCTAATTTATTAACTAAAAGAGCGCAAAGACTCATTGAAAATGCAGATATTATATTATACGACAGATTGGTTAATCCCTTTATATTGCAATATGCTAAACCAGATATAGAAATCATTGATGTTGGTAAGAAACCATATACTAAACATATTCAACAAGAGGCCATTAATCAAAAAATGATTGAAGCGGCAAGTAAACATCATCATGTGGTTAGGCTTAAAGGAGGCGACCCTGCTATATTTGGACGTGTCCAAGAAGAAGTAGAAGCTTTAGTTGAATTAAATATCAACTTTGAAATAGTGCCGGGGATAACATCGGCAAGTGCAGCAGCACAATCCATGAACTTAGGTCTAACAATGAGAAGTATAGCTAAAAACGTTACTTTTTCAACAGGTCATTTTAAGGATTCAAAAGATAATGACATTGATATCAGTACATTAATAAATAAAGGAACGCTAGCTGTTTATATGGGGGTTAAACGACTACCTAGAATTATTTCGCAAATCAGACAGTATACATCGTATGATTACCCAATCGCAATTGTTTTCCGTGCCTCACTTTTTGATGAACAAGTATTGACTGGAAATATAAGTAATATCGAACAAAAGTTAAACCAGTATAAAGTAGAAGGATTACCAGGCATTTGTATCATTGGAGATATCATCAGCTATTCACAACCCCAAATTAAGACTAAGCATAAAGAAAAAATATATATTGTAAAAGGCGATAGAAACCAAGCATTAGAAAAATGTGAATTACTATATGAGCAAGGTTATGGATGCATGATTGAAGTAGATGAGACGTATCATTATTCTCAACAAGCATTATACAAAACAGTGTTAAAGCAGTATACACATCAGTTTATTGAATTATAAGCACAAAATGAATATTAATGATAAAGCAGTGTCTATCTAGAATAGGCACTGCTTTTTTGTAGTAGGGAATTTATAAGTGCAATTAGGACATTCCCTAATATATAAATATTGTGAAAAAATGTACAATCTAATTGAAAAGATTGGAACGCATAGATGAAGTAAAGGTCTAGGAGGATATTTATGGGCAAATTTGGATTAAATTTTTTTAAACCAACTGAAAAGTTTAATGGTAATTGGTCAGTACTTGAAAGTAAAAGCAGAGAATGGGAAAAAATGTACCGTGAACGTTGGAGTCACGATAAAGAAGTGAGAACTACCCACGGCGTGAATTGTACTGGGTCTTGTTCATGGAAAGTTTTTGTTAAAAATGGCGTCATAACATGGGAAAATCAACAAACAGATTATCCTAGTTGTGGTCCAGATATGCCAGAATATGAACCGAGAGGATGCCCAAGAGGTGCCTCATTTTCATGGTATGAATATAGTCCATTAAGAGTTAAATATCCCTATATCAGAGGGCAACTTTTAGAATTATGGCAAGAAGCACTTGAAGAAAATCATGGAAACAAAATTGCTGCATGGGCATCTATTGTAGAAGATGAAGAAAAAGCCAAACGTTATAAACAAGCGCGTGGTATGGGTGGTCATGTACGATCAAATTGGAAAGATGTAACTGATATTATCGCTGCTCAATTACTATATACCATAAAAAAAGATGGTCCAGATAGAATAGCAGGATTCACGCCTATTCCAGCGATGTCTATGGTGAGCTATGCAGCTGGTGCACGATTCATTAATTTGTTGGGTGGAGAAATGTTGAGTTTTTATGATTGGTATGCCGATTTGCCACCAGCATCACCTCAAATATGGGGAGAACAGACAGATGTCCCTGAATCAAGTGATTGGTATAACGCTGCTTACATGATTATGTGGGGTTCAAACGTACCATTAACAAGAACTCCAGATGCACATTTCATGACAGAAGTACGATATAAAGGCACTAAAGTCATTTCTATCGCACCAGATTATGCTGAAAATGTAAAGTTTGCAGATAATTGGTTGGCGCCTAACCCAGGCACTGATGCTGCAGTTGCGCAAGCAATGACACATGTTATTTTACAAGAATATTATATCAATAATCCTAATGCACGATTCATTAATTATGCTAAACAATATACAGATATGCCTTTTGTATTAATGTTAGATCAAGATGAAAATGGTTTGAAAGCAGGCCGATTTTTAAGAGCAAGTGATCTTGGACAAGATACAACAAACGGAGAATGGAAGCCTGTGTTATTTGATAACTTATCAAATCAACTAGTTGTTCCAAATGGCACGATGGGGCAACGCTGGGAAGATGGTAAACAATGGAATCTTAAATTAGAAGATGAAGCAGGCAATGATATTCAACCTAGTCTATCCATGGATGAAAGTGATTTTGAATTACAACAAATTCAATTTCCATATTTTGATAGCAATGGCGACGGTGTCTTTGAACGACCTATACCTACTAAGAAGATTAAATTAGCTAATGGTGATGAAAGATATATTACTACTGTATATGATTTGATGATAAGTCAATATGGTATCAAACGTTTTAATCATGAATTAGAAGCAACGGGATATGACGATGCACATTCTAAATATACGCCTGCCTGGCAAGAAAACATTACAGGTATAAAATCTAGCCTAGTCATTCAAGTTGCAAAAGAATTTGCTCAAAATGCTATAGACACAGAAGGACGCTCAATGATTATTATGGGAGCTGGTATCAACCATTGGTTTAATTCCGATACAATTTATCGTTCTATTTTAAATTTAGTTATGTTATGTGGCTGTCAAGGTGTCAATGGTGGTGGTTGGGCACACTATGTTGGACAAGAAAAATGTCGACCTATCGAAGGATGGAATACGATTGCATTTGCTAAAGATTGGCAAGGGCCTCCACGCTTACAAAATGGGACAAGTTGGTTCTATTTCGCAACAGATCAATGGAAGTATGAAGAATCAAATGTTGATAAATTGAAATCACCTTTAGCGAAGCATATAAAACATCAACATCCTGCTGATTACAATGTGACAGCAGCTAAATTAGGCTGGTTGCCTTCGTATCCACAGTTTAATAAGAATAGTTTGTTATTCGCTGAAGAAGCCAAAGAAAATGGTGATGATTCAAATGAAGCCATCTTACAACGTGCGATTAATGAAGTGAAAACGAAGGAAACAAAATTTGCAGTAGAAGATCCTGATTTAAGAAAAAACCATCCTAAAACATTATTCGTATGGCGTTCTAATTTAATTTCTAGTTCTGCTAAAGGACAAGAATATTTTATGAAACATTTATTAGGTACAAAATCAGGATTATTAGCATCACCAAACGAAGATGATAAACCTGATGAAATTCAGTGGAGAGAAGAAACAACAGGTAAATTAGATTTACTCGTATCGCTCGATTTTAGAATGACAGCGACGCCATTATATTCAGATATTGTTTTACCAGCAGCAACTTGGTATGAAAAGCATGACCTTTCTTCTACTGATATGCATCCTTATGTTCATCCATTTAATCCAGCCATAGATCCATTGTGGGAGTCTCGATCCGATTGGGATATTTATAAAACACTCGCTAAAGCAGTGTCAGAAATGGCGAAGGATTATCTACCAGGTACATATAAAGATGTCGTAACAACACCATTAGGTCATGATTCTAAACAAGAAATAGCCACACCATTAGGTATAGTAAAAGATTGGTCTAAAGGTGAGATAGATGCCATACCAGGTAAAACAATGCCTAACTTTACCATCGTAGAACGTGATTACACATTAATTTATGATAAGTATGTTTCTGTTGGACCGAAATTAGAGACAGATAAAGTAGGGGCGCATGGTGTTAGTTTTAGCGTGAAGGAACAATACGAAGAATTAAAAAGTATGCTAGGGACTTGGAATGATAAAGATCCTAAATCTATCAAAAATGATAAACCTAGAATTCACTCTGCTCGAAATGTAGCAGATGCAATGTTAAATCTTTCATCAGCTACTAATGGCAAATTATCACAAAAATCTTATCAAGATTTAGAAAAACAAACAGGTATGACGCTAACTGACATTTCAAGTGAACGTGCGTCTGAAAAAATAACATTTTTAAATATTGGTTCTCAACCTAGAGAAGTTATTCCGACAGCAGTGTTCCCTGGCTCAAATAAAAATGGACGACGTTATTCACCATTTACAACAAATATAGAAAGACTCGTACCATTTAGAACGTTAACTGGTCGTCAAAGTTACTATATTGATCATGAGATTTTCCAACAATTTGGAGAAAGTTTGCCTATTTATAAACCTACATTACCACCGATGGTATTTGGTACTAAGGATAAGCAAATTAAAGGCGGTACTGACACTTTAATATTGCGTTATTTAACACCACATGGCAAATGGAATATTCACTCTATGTACCAAGACAATAAGCATATGTTGACGTTATTTAGAGGTGGACCAACAGTATGGATTTCTGATGAGGATGCAGTTGAACATGACATTCAGGATAACGATTGGTTAGAAGTATATAACCGAAATGGTGTCGTTACAGCGAGAGCTGTCATTTCACACAGAATGCCTAAAGGTACAATGTTTATGTATCATGCACAAGATAAACATATTCAAACACCTGGTTCTGAAATTACTGATACTAGAGGTGGTTCACACAATGCACCAACACGAATTCATTTGAAACCAACACAACTCATAGGTGGCTATGCTCAAATTAGTTATCATTTCAATTATTATGGACCAATTGGAAATCAAAGAGATGTATATGTAGCAGTAAGAAAGATGAAGGAGGTCAATTGGCTTGAAGATTAAAGCGCAAATAGCAATGGTGTTGAATTTAGATAAATGTATAGGTTGTCACACTTGTAGCGTTACCTGCAAAAACACATGGACAAATCGACCTGGTGCAGAATATATGTGGTTTAATAATGTTGAAACAAAGCCTGGTACAGGTTATCCCAAACGTTGGGAGGATCAAGAGCACTATAAAGGCTGCTGGGTATTGAATCGGAAAGGGAAATTACAACTTAAATCTGGTAGTAAGTGGTCTAAAATAGCACTTGGAAAGATTTTCTATAACCCTGATATGCCATTGATTCAAGATTATTATGAACCCTGGAATTATAACTATGAGCATTTAACAACAGCTAAGGCAGGTCAACACTCTCCAGTAGCAAGAGCCTACTCTGTTATTTCTGGTGAAAATATGGATATTGAATGGGGACCTAACTGGGAAGACGATTTAGCTGGTGGTCATGTGACTGGGCCTAAAGACCCTAATATTCAAAAGATAGAAGAAGATATCAAGTTTCAATTTGATGAAACATTTATGATGTATCTACCAAGATTATGTGAACATTGTCTTAATCCAAGCTGTGTTGCGTCTTGTCCATCAGGTGCTATGTATAAAAGAGATGAAGATGGCATCGTTTTGGTTGATCAAGATGCATGTCGTGGATGGCGTTATTGTATGACTGGATGTCCTTATAAAAAAGTCTATTTTAACTGGAAAACGAATAAAGCTGAAAAATGTACATTTTGTTTTCCTAGAATTGAAGCAGGCATGCCTACAGTTTGCTCAGAAACTTGTACAGGTCGAATGAGATATTTAGGCGTATTATTATATGACGCTGACAGAGTAGAAGAAATGGCATCAACTGAAAATGAACAAGAATTATATGAAAAGCAATTGGAACTATTCTTGGACCCATTTGATGAAGCAATCATTGCACAAGCTGAAAAAGATGGTATT
This sequence comes from Staphylococcus sp. AC872, assembly GCF_979255425.1. Lineage (NCBI taxonomy): Bacteria > Bacillati > Bacillota > Bacilli > Caryophanales > Staphylococcaceae > Staphylococcus > Staphylococcus sp. AC872. The sequence continues at coordinate 224,764 of NZ_CEEDKW010000001.1, read as the reverse complement.
AATCATGAATGGATTGAAGCGGCACAACAGTCACCGATTTATAAATTAGCCATTGAATATAAATTAGCATTCCCATTGCATCCAGAGTATAGAACAATGCCAATGGTGTGGTATTGTCCACCATTAAGTCCAATTATGAGTTACTTTGAAGGTAAAAATTCAGAACAAAATCCGGATATGATTTTCCCTGCCATAGAAGAAATGCGCTTACCGATAGAATACTTAGCGAATATGTTTACAGCAGGTGCCACTAAGCCGGTCAAACAAGCACTACAAAAAATGGCTATGATGAGAAGTTATATGAGAGCACAGGTGACTCAAAAAGATTTTGATGTTGAACGTCTAACGCAACTAGGTCTTACTGAACGACAAACGAAAGATATGTATCGATTATTAGGTTTAGCCAAATATGAAGAACGATTTGTGATACCGACAACACATAAAGAAACTTATTTAGATACGTATCACGCTCAAGGTTCGCAAGGTTATGGTGGCGAAAACTTCGGTGTGAATTGTGAAGGATGCGGCGTCGCAGTTGCTACGGACAAGTCAGGTCAAGACATTTATAACGAGCGTTTCTATGGAGGGATTTTCCGTGATTAACTTTGACAATTTATATCGATATCAAGACAGTTTAGGATATATCGCAATGCAATTATGCTTCCCTGAGAAAAAGACATTTAATGAAAATATATTTAACGAAGTTATCGATCCTAGTCATCCGGGGTATCAAGATCTATTAGCATTTAGAGAACAGATGATGCAATATACGTTATCTGAAATTCAACAAATATATACAGATACCTTTGATTTTAGCAAAAAAGCCCCTTTATATATGACATATAATCAATTTGATACGCAAAAAGAGCGAGGGCAAATGTTAGCAAAACTTAAAGTATTGTACGAAATGTTTGGTTTGAAAATGGTAGATAATGAACTGTCAGATTATCTACCGTTGATGCTACAATTTTTACAAACTATAGAATGGCGTGGTGATGAAAGGGCAGAAGAAAATATTCAATTAGTCATTATGATTATTGAAGATGGAACATATGTCATGGCAAATGAACTTGGAAAACTTAACCATCCATATGGTTATGTCATTCAAGCATTAAGAAAGACGTTGAAATTATGTTTACAAGTGCCAGAAGGGGTGGCTCAACATGATTAATCAATTTTTATGGGTCATATATCCATACTTATGTATTGCTATATTTATCATCGGACACATTGCAAGATTTAAGTATGACCAGTTTTCTTGGACAGCAAAGTCTAGCGAATTAATTGAAAAAAAGAGATTGAAATGGGGAAGCTTACTATTTCATTTAGGCGTAATTCCCGTTTTCTTTGGACATGTCGTTGGTCTTGTCATACCGAAATATTGGATGGATTCATTAGGTGTTAGTGAACATATGTATCATTTTGGGGCAGTATATATTGGTAGTATTTTTGGTATAATGACGTTAATAGGTATGTTGTTACTTACCGCTAGAAGAATTACACTCAAAAATGTGAGACGTTTAAGTTCATTTTCAGATATTTTTGTTAATATTCTTTTATTAATCATTATCTTCATGGGATGTTACTCTACAATAGTTACTAATATGATGCATATCGAATTTAATTATCGTGAAACCATTTCAGTTTGGTTTAGACAACTCTTTATGTTTAAACCACATGCAGATTTGATGACCAATGTACCATTGCAATTTAAATTGCATATGTTATTAGGGTTTACCATTTTTGCGTGTTGGCCATTTACGCGTTTAGTTCATGTATGGAGTGTACCCTTATCGTATACAAATAGAAGGTACATTATTTACCGAAAAAATAAACTATAGTAATTCAAGGGTGGAAATAGTATGATGCCAGATTCAATGTTTGAAAGCCAAAATTTTCAAGAAAATATTGATAGAATTAGATTAGAACAAGGTTTTGATTTTGCAGCGTTAGCTTTTTATGAATCAGCGAGCACCTTTTCACCTATAAAATGGCAATATGTGTCAGGCAATAAGAATGATAGATATAAATTGATTATTTTGCGTAAAGGGCGAGGTCTAGCTGGTAATGTGATGAAAACGGGAAAGAGAATGGTAATTGCTAATGTAGACATGGCTTTAACACCTGATGAAAAGGTTAAGTTTCCTATATTACTCAGTGAAAATTTAACCGCGGTCATAGCGATTCCACTTTGGTATCAACAACAAGTGTATGGTGTCATGTTGTTTGGCCAAAGAAATCATAAACCATTACCAATAAATGTGTATGATATAGATATTTATGAACAATTAGGGATATTTAATGAAGAAATTTAGGTGATTAACTTGACGGTTAATAATGAACAACTTGAAGTGTTGTTAAGACGTTATTTTGAAAGTACAAATGAGAAGATTGTTTTTGTAAATAATAACGGAAAAGTCATAGCAATGAATGAAGCGGCTAAAGAGGTCATTTCGGAAGAAGAAAATTATAGTGCGATGACAAATGCGATATGCAGACGATGCGAGGGTTACACGAATGAGTATGACTTACAGTCATGTAAAGATTGCTTTTTAGATGTAGAACAACCTCATCACTCTCAATTCCAAGTATTTATGAAAACAAAAAACAGAAAAATCGCACCATTTACAGCTTCTTATATTACAATTGATCCGGTTAAAGGCATCAACGCATTTACTTTGCAAGATGTTGCACCTCAAATTGAACGACAAGAAAAAATGAATCAACGTCGAATGATGAGAAAAACAATTTCTGCACAAGAAAATGAACGTAAGCGTATATCTAGAGAATTACATGATAGTGTTATTCAAGAAATGTTGAATATTGATGTTCAATTACGTTTGTTAAAATATCAACAAGATAAAGAGAAGATATTAGAAGATGTTAAAAATATTGAAGGATTAATGTCACAACTCGTTGATGATGTCCGACATTTATCAGTTGAATTGCGTCCTGCATCCCTTGATGATTTAGGACTAGAGGCAGCATTTAAATCGTATTTTAAACAATTCGAAGAAAATTATGGTATGCAAATCAATTATGTTTCTAACATTGTCAATCATCGATTTGATAGTGAAGTGGAAACAGTCGTTTATCGAGTTGTTCAAGAGGCTGTATATAACGCTTTAAAATATGCTGGTGTTAGTGAAGTAGAAGTCACTATTCAGCAAAATGAATTGACTTTAATCGCTGAAATTATTGATCGAGGACAAGGATTTGATCCATCTTCCAAGCCAAGAGGATCGGGACTAGGGTTATATGGAATGAAAGAGCGATCAGAACTTGTTGAAGGGAATTTAAACATAGAAACGCATATAGGTAAAGGAACGATTATTACTTTAGAAGTACCACTGTAAATTAATTTTTGGGGGAATAATGTTGAAAATAGTTATTGCCGATGATCATGCAGTTGTTAGAACCGGTTTCTCTATGATATTGAATTATCAAGAGGATATGGAAGTAGTTGCTACCGCTGCTGATGGTGTAGAAGCCTATCAAAAAGTCATGGAGTTTAAACCTGATGTGCTATTAATGGACTTAAGTATGCCACCAGGTGAATCTGGACTTATCGCAACGAGTAAAATTCATGAAAGTTTTCCTGAAACTAAGATTTTAATCTTAACGATGTATGATGATGAAGAGTATTTATTTCATGTATTGAGGAACGGTGCGAAAGGTTATATTTTGAAAAACGCACCTGATGAACAACTATTGCTTGCTATTAGAACGGTTTATAATGGTGAGACATATGTGGATATGAAATTAACAACCTCATTAGTCAATGAATTTGTAAACAGTAGTAATCAGGAATATACAGATACATCAGATCCATTCAAAGTGTTATCCAAAAGGGAATTAGAGATATTGCCATTAATAGCAAAAGGCTACGGTAATAAAGAAATAGCAGAAAAACTATTTGTATCAGTAAAAACCGTAGAAGCACATAAAACACACATTATGAACAAACTAGAATTAAAATCAAAACCAGAACTCGTAGAATACACCATGAAAAAGAAACTATTAGAATTTTAGAGACCCTTATCGCTTTAGCGATAAGGGTCTCTTATGCCTTAGTGAAGCTAAGGCGAACCGAAAGAATGATCGCTTTAGCGATAAGGGGCTCTTATGCATTAGCGCAAGCTAAGGCGAACTGAAGAAGAAAATCGCTTTAGCGATTAGGGGCTCTAATGCATTTAAAGAAGTACTTCCATTTTAATGGTTAGTACTTCTTACGCAGTAGCGAAAGCTACTGTGATCCTTAAAAGTACTTCCATTTTAATGGTTAAGGGCAGTGGATGACTGGTAAGTTACTACGTGATACTTGTAACTCACCTAGTCATCATATGCCGGGGAAGAACGACGAAATATAAAATTTCTGTTCTTCACCCTCATACGCAGTAGTGAAAGCTACTGTGATCCTTAAAAGTACTTCCATTTTAATGGTTAGGGGCAGTGGATGACTGGTAAGTTACTACGTGATACTTGTAACTCACCTAGTCATCATGTGCCGGGGAAGAACGACGAAATATAAAATTTCTGTTCTTCACCCTCATACGCAGTAGTGAAAGCTACTGTGAACCTTTTAATAGGGGAATTACTTATATAAATAAGGGATTATCCTAATGTTCAGTTTTTCACAAAGTAGATAAAATCAAATTAAGATTAGTTCTATGTTCATTAATACTGCTATTAAAAGGCAGGCCCACATAGTACTAATAAATAAATGAATTCGACGAGGGTAAAAATATGGACAAGACAAAAGGTGGATTTCAACTCACATTACAAACACTTAGCTTAGTGGTTGGTTTTATGGCTTGGAGTATTATTTCTCCATTAATGCCGTTTATTTCTCAAGACATTAAAATATCAGCGGGACAACTATCCATTATTTTAGCAATACCCGTAATTTTAGGATCAATATTACGTGTCCCTTTTGGATATTTAACTAATATTGTTGGAGCCAAATGGGTGTTTTTCTGTAGCTTTATAGTGCTTTTATTTCCAATTTACTTTTTAGGACAAGCACAATCACCAAAAATGATGATGATATCTGGATTCTTTCTTGGTGTTGGTGGTGCCATCTTCTCAGTAGGTGTTACATCAATTCCAAAATATTTTCCAAAAGATAAAGTAGGATTAGCAAATGGTATCTATGGTATGGGAAATATAGGGACAGCCATTTCATCCTTTTTAGCACCGCCAATTGCAGGGATTATTGGTTGGCAAACAACGGTTAGAAGTTATTTGATTATTATTGCTATATTTGCAGTATTAATGTTTATATTTGGGGATAATCGTGAGCCTAAAGTAAAAGTGCCACTAATAGCTCAAATGAAAATCTTATTTAAAAATTATAAACTATACTATACAAGTCTTTGGTACTTTATTACATTTGGTGCGTTTGTAGCCTTTGGACTATTTTTGCCAAACTATCTTGTTCAACATTTTGGTATAGATAAAGTAGATGCAGGTATTCGTTCAGGTATATTTATTGCTTTAGCGACTTTCTTGAGACCAGTCGGAGGTATACTAGGTGATAAATTAAATGCAGTTAAAGTTCTGATGGTAGATTTTGTCATTATGATTATAGGTGCATTAATTTTAGGATTTTCTAATCACATCGCATTATTTACCATTGGATGTTTAATGATAAGTGTATGTGCAGGTATTGGTAATGGTCTTATTTTTAAATTAGTACCTTCATATTTTGCGAAAGAAGCTGGATCAGCAAATGGTATTGTATCAATGATGGGGGGACTAGGCGGCTTTTTCCCACCATTAGTAATCACATATGTTACAGGTATGACTGGTTCAAGTCATTTAGCATTTATCTTTTTAGCTGTTTTTGGACTTATCGCATTAATCACAATGGTTCATTTAAATAAAAAAGAAGCATAAATAAATAACACCCTCATCATGGTTATACCGTGACGAGGGTGTTATATTTTGATTTATAATATAGAAATAGTTGTTGCGTCTTCAGATTCTTGTTGTTGTTTAGGTAAGCGAATATTTAAGACGCCATCTTCAAATGTTGCTTTGATTAAATCTTTATCTACATCTTCAAATTCAAATCGACGCACAAGTTCTCCGTTAGAACGTTCATTCAATTGTGCTTGTCCATTATGAGGCTCTAAATACTTATTAGCTTTAATCGTTAATGTATGATGATCAAAAGTTAATGATATATTTTCCTTTTTAACGCCTGCAAGTTCAGCTTCTATTAAATAATGATCGCTTTCATTATATAAATTAGCTGGAAATGCTTGTGTTGAAAACTGATTAAAAACTTGTTTACCTAAGTCTCTAAACATATCAGTAGGGTCATTTTTCAAAAATGAATTATTAAAGAAGTCGTTACTAGGCATACTATTCGCTCCTTTTGATTAACTAAATTTGAATCATATTTAATTGTAAATTCATTATATGTACTGTTTAGGGTGAGGTAAAGTAAAAAGGATTCATGGAGTGATTACTCGTTCTAGAGAATATAGACAAAAGCTTACAATATGAAACATTGGTTCACATAACTTGGATTTACATGAATAAAAGAAAGATATGAATGTTGAGGGAAAGTTTACTTTTGTCTTTTTCTCTATAGAAGTATTACTTTTCCGTGGATTTATCAAAGTTTTTAGAAACAAACATTTGAAGATGGTTGATTAATTCTTTAGCTTCGTTAACGTCGATATCAAATTCGCCAAATACTTTTAATGACACTTCAGATAATGGTTTTTTAATACTTTTACCATGATCTGTCAGTGAAATTTGAAGATTTCTTTCATCTTTTTCTTCACGAGTTCGAACAACGTAATTTTTCTTTTCTAATTTTTTTAGTAATGGTGTTAAAGTGCCTGAATCTAAGAAAACTCTATCACCTAAAGTTTTGATGTTAAGTTTCTCATCTTCTTCAATCGCCATTAGCACTATATAACCAGTGTACGTGAGTTCGTATTCCTTTAAATAACTAGAATACTTTTTGATTATTTCTTTTGATGAAACATAGAATAAAAAGCATAATTGTTTGCTTAAATAACTATTTTCTACATACATTAAATCACTCCTTGTTAAGCTAACAATATTATGAAGTGTATGACTTGTCAAGTGCCGTTTGAAGTGATATAGGCAAATTGCTTTTCATTTAAAAATTACAAAATTATAATAAAAATTAATTGTTTTGAAATATCAAACGACTTATAAAGAAAGAGGAGAACTTAATGGAAAGAATCTCAAAATTTAATGATGTATTAAAAGGAAGAAAATCTGTAAAAGTATTTGATACTGAATATAAAATTAGTCACGAAGAAATGGATGAAATGATTCAAAAAGCAACTAAGGCACCATCATCCGTAAATATGCAGCCGTGGAGAATAATGGTAGTAGATTCGGATGAAGGTAAAGAAAAAATCTTACCCTCATTTGGGATGAACTCAAGACAAGTGAATACATCGTCCGCGATGATTATTGTTTTTGGTGACTTGAAAAATTATGAAAAAGCTGAACAAATTTATAGTGATGCAGTAAGTAAGAAACATATGACCGAAGAAATAAAAGATAAAATGTTAAGTTGGGTCCTTCCTCATTATAAAGGGCTATCTAGAGAGGGTATGAAAGATATCGTCAATATTGATAGTAGTTTAATGGCTATGCAATTCATGCTTGTAGCTAAATCTCATGGCTATGATACGAATCCAATCGGTGGATTTGATAAAGCTAATATTGCAGACGTGTTAGGTTTAGATAGTGAGCGTTTTGTACCTGTGGTAGCTATTGCAGTAGGTAAAGGTGCACAAGAAGCACATGACTCAGTACGTTTACCACTTGAAGATGTTAGACAATATCTATAATAAACTTGAACCAAACTTTTAAGTGCAAAATTCAGATAAGAATATTTTGTTACAAAAGTTTTATAAGACTTTAAAAATGTATGCTTTTCGTTCATACTAATTAAGATAAGGCAAAAGGAGTCTATAAAATGAGTAGGAAACAGAAATTAATTAGAATCGCTATTATATTAATCATTTCATTAGTTTTAGCATTTGCATTTTTCTTCGCACTTAAAACATATCAAGGCCATAAAAATATTGAAATGGTCGATAGTTATCTTAAAGAACATCATTTAAAAGATAAGATAAAAAAAGAAGAAACTTTGTATAGCGCTAAAAAAGGTGTCTATTATAAGGAAGTTATTTATAAAGACGAGCCTAAAGTAACTTATGTCATACAGCCGATAAGTACAAGAAAAGGTATCTTTGCAGAAGGTTTTGATACTGAAACTAAGAAAAGTTTAAAAAGTGCCAAACACAATTACTTTAATAAAAATTATAAACCTTCAAATTAACCCAAATAATTTTAGGTTATCGATTGAAAAAATCGGTAACCTTTTTTCTTATTGTGTAAGTTTGATATTAGGCTAGAATTATGATTATAACAATGAAAGTGGGAAAAATAACCGTAGTAAAATACTCTGGTTTCACAATTATTTAGAAATTTCAACACAATTATTTGTATTTGTTATTTAAAAAATTATAGCTATTTTTAAGTTATCTGATATAATTAAGTGATGTCAGATGAAGGGGAGTTTGCAATATGGCTCTATTCAAGAGAAAAATTAGCCTTCCAGTGCAAGTATTAATTGCGTTGGTTCTAGGTGTTGTCGTTGGACTTATATTATATGGAAATGAAGAAGCGGCTAACTACATAAAGCCATTTGGAGACGTCTTTTTAAATTTAATTAAAATGATCGTTATTCCAGTTGTGTTCTGTTCTTTAGCGTTATCTATTTCGAACGTAGGGGAGTCGAAAACCGTAGGTCGCTATGGATGGAAAACAATACTTTACTTTGAGATTATAACAACAATCGCTATTGGTCTTGGGATTATCTTCGGTAACTTGTTTAAACCAGGTTCTGGACTTGATCCATCAAAACTACCAAAGGGCGATATTTCTAAATATCAATCATCTGCACACGCTGCAGAACAATCTACATATGGTAACCATTTTATTGATACCATTGTAAACATTGTACCTACAAACTTTTTTGAAGCTTTAACTAAAGGAGAATTATTACCAATTATCTTCTTTGCTGTATTCTTCGGTTTAGGCTTAGCTGCCATCGGTGAAAAAGCAGAACCAGTTAAATCTTTCTTAAATGGTACATTAGAAGCAGTTTTCTGGATGATTAACAAAATTTTAAAATTAGCACCATTAGGTGTCTTTGCATTTATTTGTACAACAATTATTACATTTGGTGCATCAGCTTTACTTCCTCTACTTAAACTTGTATTAGTTGTCGTCTTCGCGATGGTATTCTTTGTAGTTGTAGTATTAGGAATTGTAGCAAGAATGTGTGGCATAAGTATTTTCTCAATTATGAAAATACTAAAAAGTGAAATTCTTTTAGCCTTCTCAACATCAAGCTCAGAAGCTGTATTACCAGTAATGATGAAAAAGATGGAAAAATTTGGTTCACCAAAAGAAATTACATCATTTGTTATACCAATTGGATATACATTTAACTTAGACGGTTCAGCATTGTATCAGTCAATCGCTGCTTTATTCGTCGCACAAATGTATGGTATGCATTTAACGTTAACAGAACAAATTGTGTTAATGTTAACATTAATGCTTACATCAAAAGGTATGGCGGCAGTTCCAGGTACTTCAATCGTTGTTTTATTAACAACATTAGGTGCAATGGGATTACCAGCTCAAGGACTTGCATTAATCATAGGAGTTGACCGTTTATTAGACATGGTACGTACAGTCGTTAACGTTATGGGTAACGCTTTATCAACTGTAGTTATCGCAAAATGGGAAAACTTATATGATAAGAAACAAGGCCAAGAGTATTTAAAATCACTATAAAATAACAAATCTGACATTTTTAGAGCCCCTTATCGCTTAGCGATTAGGGGCTCTTATGCATTAGCGCAAGCTAAGGCGAACCGAAGAAGAAAATCGCATTAGCGATTAGGGGCTCTTATGCATTTAAAGAAGTACTTCCATTTTAATGGTTAGAGGCAGTGGATGACTGGTAAGTTACTACGAGATGCTTGTAACTCACCTAGTCATCATGTGCCGGGGAAGAAAGATGAAATGTAAAATTTCTGTTCTTCACCCTCTTACGCAGTAGCGCAAGCTACTGTGATCCTTAAACGTACTTCCATTTTAATGGTTAGAGGCAGTGGATGACTGGTAAGTTACTACGAGATGCTTGTAACTCACCTAGTCATCATATGCCGGGGAAGAAAGACGAAATGTAAAATTTCTGTTCTTCACCCTCTTACGCAGTAGCGCAAGCTACTGTGATCCTTAAACGTACTTCCATTTTAATGGTTAGACTTATGAGAATACGACAAATATATATACAAAGAAAAGGAAGCAAGTCATCAGGACTTGCTTCCTTTTTAACTACATATGCATATGTCCCATATCATGGATTTGAGTCATTAATCCGTGAGGTACATCATCATGATCTACTTTTTTCACTTTTGCAATTTTGCCAGTTTTTTCATTTTTAGTAATCATAACGAAATCTTCTTTTTTAACAGATACTTTTGCATCTGAAGGAAGTTTAACATTCTTTTCAATTTTTTCGTCTTTTTCACTAATCATTTTATCAATTGTTGTTTCATTTTTCATAACACCATAGTATGTTTCTTTTTTGCCACCAGCCATCATTACGACAACTAAAACAATACATACAATTAACATAATTGCGATAAGACCAAAACCAAGTCCTTTTTTACTCTTCATTTTATATATTCTCCTTTAGTATTGTTGTTTTCTATTTCATTTATACAGAAAATTAGAGTAATTTGCAATTAAATTCAAAATATAAGTGTTTATTATTAATTGAAAAATTCATAAAATATACGTATTTGTGGTTCATTAACGTAAAAATATCGACAAATAAGTATTTGAGCTTCCATTGGTGTGCGTATTAAGTCATGTAATTCCTTTTTTACATAAGCACTTCATTAAATGAGTTTAGTGGCATGGATTAAATTACATGTGTAAACCTCATAATAAATATAAAAGAAGCACAAAAATGATTCGAAACTTTAAATCATCTTTGTGCTATTATTTTGGAATTGTGTCCCAAACTCTCATTATAATTATAATTCAATTGTGAAAGGTGTATCTAAATCTTTGTCATTCATAAGTTTGATAGACTTAGGCGTTACTTTTAATACACATAATTCAGGGTCTTTATTAGAATCAAAGAATGATTTATCTTGCGTTTCCCATAACCAATCAATGACTTTTTGATCTTTGACAACTTCAATCGTTGCATCAATTTCAACAAAACTGTGATTAGTTGTTTCATTATAACCTAATAAAATGTACGCATAAGGATTATCTTCAATTTCTTCAACTTTAATTGAGTTGACATTTGTCTTAGTATAAAGCGTTAATTCATCATTATAAAACACCATATATCTACTATTAGGTTTGTTATTATAAGCTGTAGATAGTACACCTACTTTAGAATGATCTAATACTTTTTCAATCGCTTCAGTTGCTTTTTGATTATCCAATATAATCATCTCCTTAATGATAACTATAACCATAAATCATCATTGTTAAACTTTAGCCATAGTTATATTTAAATCATTAATTAGGTTTAATACAGATATACTTCACTTCGTCGTGTTTTAAAATGATCTTGATGTCTTGATTATCAAGTTCTAGGAGTGATAATTCAGTTTTAGGATGATTAGAACGGTCTAATTGTTCAATCATCTCCTTATCAAGAAACAGTTGTTGTCTGTTTTGAGGTAATAAATTATCAATAGTACCATGTTCATTATTTAACGTTTGGACTGTAATTAATGAATTTGCTTTTAAGTTATTTTTTAATATGAATTCTAGATGTGTATCAGATAAATAGCGATCGTTGATTTTATTAAATAAAATAAAATGATAATTGCCATCTTTTCGACTCAAGATGTAATTATTAGAAATTTGAATAGGTTCATCCACAAATGCATGCGCCATTTTATAAATGTGAATGAGGGGTAGTGCATTACCGAATTCATTAAAAAGAGAAATATAAATTGAACCAGTGGCAATCAATTGGTAACTAATGCCACCACCATAGCGTAATAGTGCAATAATATGACAAACTAAGTCAGCGAGTTGTAATGGATTTGCACCATTGTTAGTATATTTAAAACATTTTAAAGATAAATAATCATACACAAAACGTGTAGATTCTATACCTGAATCTATTATAAATTGTTTATAATTATCGAAATGCGAAGTCGTTCGATTATATGTTTTACTTTTGTTAATCAACAAGGATGTCGTTTCTATATTTTCGATATCGAGTAAATAATAATCAAAATGTAGTCGTCTTAAAATATCATATGTTTTATCTAAAGTTTGATGTTGATGCAATAATCCATCTATAGTTACACCATATTTGATATCTCTATTTTTATTTTTAATCTTCAAATGACATAGATGAATATCATGTATAGTCATTGTTGCTGAATCAAAAATTAGCATTAGTTTGACTGTCTTTTTATTGAGTTGATAGTCGGTATGACCTTGTAAAAATGTTAAGATGAATTGATTAACTGCTTTAAAGTCCACTTTGGATTTAATGGTCATTGCTAAGCCAATATGTCGTTCGAATAATTTATCAAAGCATCTATATAATAAATGATAATTGATTTGATTGGTTGTTAAGTCCTTAATGTCGTTGATAAGTATGACCGGTTCAGGTAAAAATGAAAAATCTATATCGAAATAATCATTAAAGGTGAAGTGAAACAATTCATTGAAATTATCGAGTCGAATAAATGCTTTGGAAGCTTTTGAATGATCTTTAGGATCAAAATGTTCAATATCAATTTTCGTAATTTCTGTAGTTAATTGATCATTGAAAGTAAAGTTTTCTATGAGTGGTAAAAAAGCTGCATGATCATATTCACCAATGTTTAATTGTGGCATTGTATCGATTTGATTGATATATGTGCGGTATTGTTTAGGGCTAAATTGTAAATAATTTTTAAATTGATTCGTAAAATTGGTATGACTAGTAAAACCAGATATTTCGGATATAGCGTTAATTGATAAATGAGAGGTCATAAGTAGTTGAATAGAATGACATAATTTTAGACTTGTAAAGTAGTCTTTAAAATTCATATTCAAATATCGATTAAATAAATTAGAACAATAAGACTCAGAAATACTACTGTGAGTAGCGACATCTTTTAAAGAAATAGGTTGACTTAAATGTTCTTCTAAAAATTGAAGACAATTTGCAAATAAAGGATAGTTGACTGCCATATTAGGTATATAATCGTCTTCTAATTTTACTACTGCTTCTTTATATAATGTTTGGATGATTTTAGGGCACACTTGTTGGTCAATATTATTTTTCGAATCTTGTTGTAAAAGTTGAAGTAATAATGTTTTGATGTAGTCACTTGATTGCAATAAATGTCTGTCAAAGTAACATTGAAAAAAAGATGTATCTTCGATGTAGAAATAAAAAATAGGTATGCTTAATTGAACTAAATGTGTCGCATTTTCTATTTCATATATGTCTCCATGGTTAATAATTGCAATATGAGCATCTAAATCTTTACGTTCACCATTTATTTTAATGCTCAATTCATGACTTAATGAAAACAGTATGATGATTTGATTAATATTACGACATGGCTGCGTTTGATGTTGAGTGGATAGGGTTAAATGGCATGACATGTTATGTGAAGGGACTCCTCTTATTTTTTAGTATCACAATATAATAATCACTTATAAATTGTTCGATTTGAATATATATGAGAATATTCATAGTCTAAGTCATTTAATATGCGATTGAATAATAATATTTATTATAATAGATTTTCATTCAAATAGTAATAGTTAAAAATAAAAGTTATTATAGCAATTTTTGTGAAAACGTAGTCAATTTTGTGTTGTTTACAATACAAATGAGAAATTAGAAATGTAGTAGAGAGTATTTGGAAATTTTAAATAGAGTGAGAATGAAATATTTAGTAGATAATAATAATAGATTTCAATCCAACAGAATTTTAAAAAATTTAATTCCTGGATTGTTAATCTGTGATTTTAAATGTACGTTATACACATCTTAGATATAACAACAAAAGAGAGAGACAACACAGAATCACATACGCCATATTTAGTGAAATAAATAATCAACTTAAAATAAGAATAAACATCAAGATTTAACGCATACAATTCTTATTTCTTCATAACACATATAGCATATGTGTTAAGGCATTATGACATTGGTTTGAAATCGATATGATATAGCAACTAGAATGTGCAGCTGATATTAACCAATAAAGAAATAGGGTAGCATCCTGAGAAATCACATCTTCTGAAAATTAAAGTATGATGAAGCATCAATTTTTAAGTAGCGATAATTTATAATCATTAATTTGAAATACTCCCCCCGAAGTGAAAACAAATTATATGAAGCATGACAATAACTTTCACTGGATGTTATAGCATTAAGTCCTATTTATTGTTTATTATTATTTGGTGATACAACTTAGAATTAATCTTTCTTTAGAATTTAAACATAATGTACATTTAATGTGTCTTAAAGTGACGTACCTTTTCGACACAAAATTAAACAAACGTTCCTTAAAAAATGGAACGTTTGTTTTTTTATTCTTTTAATACAGTACTTTGTTGTATGTAATGTACCTCATATTTATTAGCTAATACATTTAAAAATGACATTAAATCATGAATGGACACCTCATGGTTAACAAATTGTTGTTTCAATTTTTGAGACTTTTGCTTTTCTTCGTCAGTAGCCAACTTTTTAAAGTATCCCCACATATGATCATATGCATTTATGACACTACCTTGACTGGGATCAATAGTGATAGCGTGTTCAATCATCATACGAATTTCCTCGTAAGAGGTTTGATTCTTTAGCTTTTCTCGAATAGCGTCATATTGTTTTTGACTATGTAGTAAAACACGATATTTTTCTTCTCGCCATAATTGTTCAATGCGTCCGCGTTCTTTCAATTTGTACCCTCCTATACGTTTAGTATTTCATATATACCCTTAATCATAATTAGTCAACGACATTACAGGCTGGGACATAAATATATATAGTTCAAGTTACATTTATATATAGACAGTAGTTGACTGTAAAGTCATTCTTTTTCTTTAGAAATTAGTATTTCTTATGCATGAGTTTCACTCATGTATTCCTATTTTAAAGTACGCATTAGCTGTGGCTAATGCGTAAGAACCACTACATAATCAATGATTAGTGGTTCTTTATTATTTCTGTCCCACTCCCTTTAAGCAAAAAGTGAAAAGGTAGTGTTGATTTAATAATTGGAACCGGTTACAATTAAAGTAGTTATTTTGGAACCGGTTCTAAAAATGGGAGGGATTAGACAAATGAACTATAAACAATCTGCAGAAGAGATACTAAATGCCATTGGTGGTGAAGAAAATTTAGATTCAATGGCCCACTGTGCAACCAGACTAAGATTAATTTTGAATGATGAGAGTAAAGTTGATGAAGAAGCATTATCTAAAATGGATGTTGTTAAAGGAACATTTTCAACTGGTGGACAATATCAAATTATTATAGGGTCTGGAACTGTCAACAAAGTATTTAACGAAATGGAAAATATCACAGGTAAAGAAGCATCTACAACATCTGAAGTGAAGGACAAATCGACGAAAAATATGAATCCAATACAAAGATTTGTCAAAATGCTATCAGATATTTTTGTACCGATTATTCCAGCTATCGTAGCTGGTGGCTTATTAATGGGATTAAACAATCTATTAACAGCAAAAGATTTATTTTATGCGGGTAAATCGTTAATTGAGGTACACAGCCAATTTGCAGGATTAGCAGATATGATAAATATATTTGCGAATGCGCCATTTACATTGTTACCTATATTAATTGGATTTAGTGCTGCTAAAAGGTTTGGCGGCAATCCATTTTTAGGGGCTGCACTCGGTATGATTTTAGTACACCCAAGTTTAATGAGTGCCTATGATTTTCCAAAGGCAGTAGAAGCAGGTAAGGCGATTCCACATTGGGATGTATTTGGATTACATATTAACCAAGTGGGTTATCAAGGACAAGTATTGCCTATGCTTGTGGCAGCTTATATATTAGCAACAATTGAAAAGTGGTTGCGTAAAGTAGTACCAACTGTATTGGACAATTTATTAACACCATTGTTATCTATCTTTATCACAGCGTTTTTAACATTTTTATTTGTTGGCCCAATTACAAGACAACTAGGTTATTGGTTATCTGATGGATTAACTTGGTTATATGAATTCGGTGGTGCTATTGGAGGATTAATCTTCGGTTTATTATATGCACCTATTGTTATTACAGGTATGCATCACAGCTTTATTGCAGTGGAAACAACGCTGATTGCAGATCAAGCTAAAACGGGTGGTTCATTTATTTTCCCAATTGCTACGATGTCTAATATGGCACAAGGTGGGGCAGCCTTAGCATCATTCTTTATTATAAAAAATAATAAAAAATTAAAAGGTGTTGCTTCAGCAGCAGGTATTTCAGCAGTTTTAGGTATCACAGAGCCAGCAATGTTTGGTGTTAACTTAAAATTAAGATATCCATTTATTGGTGCAATCATTGGTTCTGGACTAGGTGCGGCATATATTTCATTCTTTAAAGTTAAAGCGATTGCATTGGGGACTGCAGGTATACCAGGATTTATTTCAATCAATCCTAATCATGGTGGTTGGTTACATTATCTAATTGGCATGGTCATTGCCTTTGTAGTATCTGTAGTTGTAACGTTTGTCTTATCTAAAAGAAAAAAATATAAAGAAGTTCAATAAACATAAAAAAGATGGACAGTTAGAGTATATTGACCTCTAGTACTGTCCATCTTTTTATATTTAAAACTGGTTATAACTTCTGTTTTCGCCATAAGTATACACTGACAATCGCAACAAGTATCAGTGAGATACCAACAACGATAATCCAAGAAATATAACTATGATCATCTAATGGTAATGGAACGTTCATACCAAAGAAACTAAATACAAGTGTAGGTAGGGTTAGTAAAACCGTAAACATGGTTAAAGTTTTCATAATGGTGTTCATATCATTAGATAATAGTGACGCATAGGATGTTGTAATACTTTCTAAAATACGTTGATGTAACTCAGTAGTTTCGATGGCTTGGTTATTTTCAATGATTAAATCTTCAAGTAACTCTTCGTCATCTTCAAATCGTTTAATAGCAGGCAAACGGAATAATTTTTTAATAATGGTATCGTTTCCTTTTAATGCGGCTAAAAAGTAAACTAAACTTTTTTCGACTTCCATTAATTTGAAAAGTTGTTTATTTGTAATATTATTTTTTAATTCTCTTTCAATACGGATTCTTGATTTATTAAGCAATCTTAAGTTTCTATTATAATGGTTCGCAATAGTAGTTAATATTTCTAGAGCGAAGCGACTATGAAATTTTAGATTAATATTATCTTGTCTTGAAAAGTTCTCTAAGAATTCATTTTCAGCATCACAAATTGTCATAACGATACCATTTCCAATGACGATACCAAGCGGAATGGTAATAAATGATAAAACACTACGATTAGTAGAATTGATTAATGGTAAATCGATAATAATGAGAGAGTAACCAGTATCTTCATCATATTCGATACGTGCACTTTCTTCTGAATCTAATGGATCTCGTATAAAATCTTCAGGTAAATTGTAGTGATCCATTAAATATTCGATTTCTTCTCTATCAGGTTCAACGACATTAATCCATAATGGTTGTTGATCTATAGGTGTTTCAATAATTTCATTATTCATTTGATTTGAATGTTTATATGCAGTGATCATTTGTTAAAGTCCTTTCAAAGCTTTTTTTCAAACGCATCACTATGTTTAACGAGCAATGTGTTTAATTCAAATGGTTATATCTCTGTTCGGCCATAATCCTTAGTGGGCCATAATAAATAATTTTAAAGATGTGTGTAACTAATTCGTCAACAGAGATACGGTTTGTGTCTAATACCCAATACCTAATGATAGATATTGTAGCACCAGATACGTAACTATGAAAATACATTTCAGGAATACCTTCAATTTCATTATCAACACTAATTTGATTTTTCATATTTTCTTGAATCAAATCAATGATCTTTTCTTCTAAGCGACTTTTTCTTTCTAAACTCAAAATAGTATTGTAAAAGTCTAAATTATCATACACATGTTGAATAATGTTACGCAACACTTTATCGATAAATAATGTCGCTATCATTTCAACATTATCGCCTTGAATCTCTGAGAATTGAGTGAATTTAGAAATTTGATCAATACATTCATCTTCCATATCAGTGAGAAGTAGGTATTTATCTTCATAATGTAAATAAAAAGTACCTCGGTTGATGTCAGCTTTATCTGCAATATCTTGAACTGTAATATTTTCAAGGCCTCGTTCTTTCAATAATTGTATAAAAGCGTGCTTAATTGCAGATTTGGTTTTGCGAACGCGTCTATCTTCTTTCAAAAATGTAAAACCTCCCTTAGTTAATAGACAATATTCATCATTGTGTTCAATAACGGACGTTTTTCTATTAATTGATTGTTGTTTATTTATTTAAACTCATTATAATTGGAAAAGTGATAAATATTCAACACAATGTTGAATTGCTTCAAGGGAGGAAAAGTTATGAATATATTTAAAAGCAAATTATTATGGTTGACACCAATCGCAATTATATTACTATTAATGCTTTTTGCAATTGCATTCTATCCAGCGTTTAATCCTAAACCTAAAGATATGCCAATCGCAATTGTGAATCACGATAAAGGCACTTCTATTCAAGGTAAAAAAATGAATATTGGTGACAAACTAGAAGATAAATTATTAGATAGTGATTCTAAAGCAATTAAATGGGTCAAAGTAGATAGTGAAAAAGATGCTAAAAAAGGCATGGAAAATGAAAAATATTATGGCGCTGCTATTTTTGAAAAAGATTTTTCTAAACATGCAATGAGTAAAACTCAAAAAGTAGTCATGGACAGCAAAAAAGCTGAAATGAAAGAAAAAGTTGAATCTGGTGAAGTGCCAGCTCAACAAGCACAAATGATGGCTAAAAAAATGGGCAATCAAAGTGTTGATGTCAAACAAGCACAATTGAAAACTATTGTGAGCCAAGGATCAAGTTTACAAGGTTCTCAAATGGCTACAAATGTATTGTCAGGTATGGGTGACAATATTAATAAACAAATTACAAAACAAAGTCTTCAAACATTAGAAAAACAAAATGTTAAAGTTGATGCGAAAGATATTAATTCTGTAACTAATCCAGTTAAAGTGGATAATGAAAAAATCAATAAAGTGAAAGACCATCAAGGTGGCGGTAACGCACCATTCTTAATGTTTATGCCAATTTGGATGGGATCAATTGTTATCTCAGTACTATTATTCTTCGCATTTAGAACAAGTGGCAATATTAAAATTGCACATCGTCTAATTGCTTCTGTAGGACAAATTGTATTTACAGCTATTGCAGCGTTCGCTGGTAGCTTTGCATACGTGTATTTTATGGGAGGCGCACTTGGATTTGACTTCGATCATCCAAATCGTGTTGCGATCTTTGTAGCGTTAGCGATTATGGGATTTGTTGGTTTAATACTAGGAACAATGACTTGGTTAGGTATGAAATCAGTACCAATCTTCTTCCTTGCAATGTTCTTTAGTATGCAAATGGTAATGTTACCAAAACAAATGTTACCTAAGTTCTATCAACATTACATTGTAGATTGGAATCCATTCGTACATTATGCTACAAGCTTAAAAGAAATCATTTATATGAATCATCATATTGAATTAAACTCAACAATGTGGATGCTTATTGGATTTATGATTTTCGGTGCTGTGTCTAGTTTATTAGCAGCAGCAATTAGAAAACATAGTACAAAACGTACTGAAGTACCATCATAAAGTTAAACTTTTAAATAAACACTGTTGATAAGCTGTCTAAGCTTATCGACAGTGTTTTTATGTATATATAAAAGAGCAATCCCTTATTACTGGGATTGCTCTTTATGTTGTGTATATTAATGATTAACACGTTGCTAAACGAGTTTTTGATTTGGGTTATTTCCGTTTTCAATGCTAAGTGTATTGCCTTCAAGTTTGAATATACGTGGTTGTGTATCACCTAACCAAGTTGGATTCATACTTACATTCATCGTATGATAAACGGTTTGGTTTTCTTCATCTAATTCATATTTACCAGCATAAGCTAAATAGCCGTGTGCAGCTTCTGCCATTTCATCTTTAGTACCTGTGTGAAGGTCACCAGATGCATATGCAGGACGACCTTGTTGCATCAATTGAGCTGACATATAACCATCTGGATTATACATAATAAAACCAGTTGCATCTTTGCCTAGGGGATAGAAAATTTGACCATTTTCATCTTCATCCTGATAACTTACTAATGCCCATGTACCGATTAATTGTTCTTGTAATTGACTCATATTAAAAATCCTTCTTTCTTAATTATTAATAATGAATTATGCGTTTGAACCGCCAGATACGCTGATTGTTTCACCTGTGATAGCAGATGCGCCATCTGATGCTAAGAAAACAACAGTATCCGCAATTTCAGAAGGTTCTAATAAGCGATTCATTGGCGATTTACTAGTAATATGTTTTTCCATTGCTTCTTGTTCAGTAGTACCATCTTGTTCTGCTAATTTTGCAAGTTGATTTTCGATTAATTTTGTACGAACTGGACCAGGTAATACAGCATTTGCAGTGATACCATCATCTACTGTTTCAAGCGCAATCGTTTTTGTGAAACCAATTTGTGCGAATTTAGATGCTACATATGCTGATTTGAATGGATCAGCCATTTCACCATGTGCGGATGAAATAGTTACAATACGGCCTTTTTGTTGTTGTTTCATGCTTGGTAATACGTGTTTAGTCATTAAGAATGTACCTGTTTGAATAACGCCAATAACTTGGTTCCATTTGTCTAATGGGAAGTCTTCAATTTTAGAGATATATTGAATACCTGCATTGTTAACTAAAACATCGATAGCACCATATTGATTAGTTACGTCATTGATAGCATTTTTAACAGTCGTTTCATCCATAACATCTACTTGATAGGCAACACCTTTTTTTAATGATTGTGCTGCTGATTCAGCTGCGTCTTTGCTCATATCAAAAATGAATACACGATCACCTTGTTGATCAAATGCTTGTGCGATAGCATAACCAATACCTTGGCCAGAGCCTGTAACGATGACATTTCTATTCATACATAATTCCTCCTAAATGTGATATTTGACCTAGAATAGGTCGAATATTGTTTTAATAGTAAATAAATTGTGAAAGAAGTTATAATAAATAATACGCCAAACTGAAGTGTTGAAAATCAATTCTAAAGAAGAACTACAAGTTGGGTATATTTAGAGATAACTATTCAATTGTTTTAAGTATTAATTTATGTCGATTTGATGACAATTACTATTATCTGCCTGAAAGTGTGATTTGTAAAAGACTTATTGAGATATTAAAACCATAACCAAATGGTTATACAGAGAAAGTGGTGAGTTAAATGATGAATACAAATTCAGTTCAATATTTAGAGGCAGTTGGACGCTTTGGGAGCATCTCTCAAGCAGCCAAACATTTATATATTTCTCAGCCTTATTTGAGTAAATTTATTAAAGAAGTAGAATCAGAATTAGGGGTAACACTGATAAATAGAGATAGTAATCCAATTACATTAACGTATGCAGGAGAACGTTATTTGGATTATATGAATCAAATCAAATATACATATAAAGAAATGAAACAAGAATTACAGAATATCTCAGCATTGAAAAAGGGAAGATTAGTAATAGGTGTGAATCCTATATTAGCAGCGCACACGTTATATGATATATTGCCTGAATTTATAAAAGCGTATCCAGGTATAGAATTAAAGTTAATAGAAGAGCCGTCACATCGAATTGAACAACTTCTTATAGATAATAAAATAGATATCGCATTAACGATATTACCGTTTTATCAAGGGACTTTTAAATATGATGTTTTATATTCAGAAGCGATTTATTTAGCATTACCACCCGAATATTCATCGCGTTTAAGTCATCAAAGTGAGGATAAAAATGTGGAAGACATACATGATGTTATCAAAAGTGACCGTTTTATTTTATTGAAACCTAACATGGCGTTAAGACATCTTACAAATCAAATTCTAGAAAATGATGGTATAACACCACATATAGTGATGGAGACAATGAGTGTGGATAATGCATTAAGATTAGTTAATGAAGGATTAGGCATGACATATGTCCCCGAAAGTGTTAAAAATAGCATGCCTCAGTTTAAAGAACAATTTATCAAACTTGATACATCTAAGTATGCAAATCATGTTGTTTTAGCTTATAAATATGACAAACTCAATCATTTATCCAAAAGTGCTAATGCATTTTTAGAAATGGCAAAGTCAATTTATAGGGACTAAAATAATAGCCAGAGACATCATTTAAGTGTCTCAAGCTACTATCAAAAATATGCTGTTCTTTAATCGTGGTGTTCCGCTGTATGATTGGCTGTTAACTTTTTGATTAGGAAATCAGCGATTAACATTAAACTAAACATGATGATTAAGCTCATAGTGACATCACTTGTAAAGTGAGCGCCTATTCTGATTCTACTTAGAGCCATCAGTACACTATAGATTAATCCTATGATAAACATCCATTGTCTTGTTGATAGTTTTTTAAAGTAAAATGCAAAGAACATGAAGAAAGCACCGTTGCCAGTGTGACCTGAAGGGAAGGAACTATGTCCCGTATTACCATTAATTGTAAGCCAATTGGTAAAATGACCAGCTTTATCCTCTATTTCATATGGTCTAACACGTCCCCACAGTTCTTTCATATTATCTACAAGTTCTAGGCCAATGAGTAATACCATAAAGCTAACAATAGAGACTTTGAATAATCTTTCTAATTCTGACATATCAATACGTTTTAACCAAAATTGATAACAAATTAAGGCAATAATGATTAAGATAATGAATGAAATTAAGAAACTTAATCCAATTGATAAAGCTTCACCAGTGTTTCCTTCGTTATTTGCCATACCCATAGGTTTATGCTTTTTAATATTTTCTGATGTAGACATCATGTATTGAACTGTTTCAGATACCAATGCATTAGTCTTAATTAATGTATAACCAAAAGATACAATTAAAATGATAGCTTGTGCCAATCTATTTTTAAATGTCTTAAACACATAATAGTTAAAAATAATCATAGATATAATAAGTACAAATGTGGGTGGGAAGAGTCCATAATTTTGGAAAATAGTGCCAAATAAAGAGTTTTGATCCATTAAATGTTTAGAAATAGATTGATCTAAAAACGTTGCAGCACATAAAACAACAATAAGAATACCTAAAGTAGCTGAAGCGAGTTTTTTTGAAATAACCATATGATCCCCCTAGATGTTATGTATTTGTAAAGCAAGATTCCAAGAGACATAACTATACAAAGTTTTCTAATAGTATAGTTATGTCTTGTTAAAGGGTAGTAATCAATTTTTAAGTCATTGTGTTGTGAATATTAAGATTATGTAAATGTAAAATTTTGAATAAAATGAATAACCTCTGGAAATACTGTCGAGTAAATATGAGTGTTCATTTATGCAAAATAAATTTCAATTTTATCTCATAAGTGTAATATGAAAAATATTTATCGATTAAAGTAAGCGTTTGCACTATGAATTTAACTCGATTTATTCTAAAATGAGCATATATACAAACATAAGGAGATGGATTGAATGTCAGTATTAGATAAATTTAAATTAGAGAATAAAGTTGCGATTGTTACAGGAGGTGCGTCTGGTTTAGGTAAAGCCATGGGGAAAGCTTTAGCTGAAGCGGGTGCCAATCTTGTGATTGCTGATATGAATTTAGAAGTTGGTCAACAAACAGCTAAAGAATTCGAAGAAGAAACAGGTAACAAAGCAATCGCTTGTGAAGTAAATGTCACAAATATTGATCAAGTTAACGCTATGGTAAAAGAAACAATGGATACTTTTGGTCATATCGATATTTTATTTAACAATGCAGGTATTAATGAACATGTTGATTTTGAAGATATGCCATACGAACGTTGGAAAAAAACGATGGATGTTAACTTAAATAGTATGGTATTAGTAACGAACGCTGTAGGAGAAGTATTCCGTAAACAACAAAGCGGTGTTATCGTTAATACATCATCAATGTCAGGTGTTATTGTTAACACACCACAACCACAAGCAGCATATAATACATCTAAAGCAGCTGTTATCATGTTAACTAAAAGTTTAGCTAACGAATGGGCTAAACATAATATCCGTGTCAACACTATTGCACCAGGATACATGAAAACAGAATTAACTAAAGATTATTTCGCTAAAGGTGGCGACATGATTGATACTTGGATGAACATGACACCAATGAATCGTCCAGGTGTTCCTGAAGAATTACAAGGTGCTGCGCTTTACTTAGCTTCAGATGCGTCATCATTCGTTACAGGATCAGTCATTACTGTTGATGGTGGTTACACTGCATTATAATAATGAAGATTTATAAAGCTAGCTCATATTTGAGTTAGCTTTTTTATTATTTATAGGTCTATATACCTGTTTAATAATCAGAAAATTAGAACTTTAATATATCGGTTGTAAATTTGAAAAAGCATGTTATTATATTACTTAGATATCTAACTAAATGAGGTGAAGCGATGGAATTAACGTATCAATTTTTATTAAGAAGCTTAGCGCACCAAATGAAAAACTATGCGGATCGAAGGTTAGATGATTTTGGAATTACTCAAGAACAGAGTCATACATTAGGTTACATTTATCGACATCAAGAAAAGGGCATTTCACAAAAGGACATCATGACGACGTTCGATAGAAAAGGTTCAACAGTTAGTAGTATATTAAAAAATCTCGAAAAGAGAGATTTAGTATATCGAAAGGTAAATCCAGAAGATACACGAAGTAAAATTTTGAAACTAACTGATGAAGGTATAACATTAGTCGAGTCATTTACAAAGGTCTTTGATGAAATTGAAGAGCGTATGATTTTAAATTTTGCCGAAGAAGATAAAATAAAATTAAAAGAATATTTAGAACAGATGATGAAAAACTTAGAATAATGCGTGGTTATTGCTATTGATAATAACCACATTATTTTTCAATATATAGTTAGAAATCTAACTGTTAGTCATCTAACGAAAAAGGGAGTAAGAATAATGAAAGACGAACAATTGTATTTTTTTGAAAAAGCACCAATCTTTAAAGCAATGATGCATTTCTCATTGCCAATGATGATAGGAAGTTTATTAAGTGTAATTTATGGGATTTTAAATGTATATTTCATAGGATTTTTAGATGATAGTCATATGATTTCAGCTATCTCATTAACATTGCCAATCTTTGCAGCTTTGATGGGATTTGGTAATTTATTTGGAGTTGGTGGTGGAACGTATATTTCACGACTACTGGGTGCCAAAGATTATAGTAAAAGTAAATATGTAAGTAGTTTCTCAATATATGGTGGATTACTATTTGGTATTATCATTGCATTAATTACAATACCATTTACAGATCAAATTGCTCAAATATTAGGAGCACATGGTGAAACCATTCATTTCACAAGTGAATATTTAAGAATTATGTTCTTAAGTGCACCATTTGTTATTGTATTCTTTATTTTAGAACAATTTGCACGTGCTGTTGGCGCACCATTTGTATCAATGGCTGGTATGTTAGCAAGTGTTGTATTAAATATGATTTTAGATCCAATATTAATTTTTGGATTTGATTTAAATGTGGTTGGAGCAGCTTTAGGAACAGCAATTTCAAACTTAGTAGCTGCGGTCTTCTTTATCATTTATTTTATGAAAAAAATTGATTCTTTATCTGTAAATATTAAATTTGCCAAACCTACAAAAGAAATGATGGCAGAAATTTTCAAAATTGGTATTCCTGCTTTCTTAATGGTAGTACTTATGGGTGTAACTGGATTAGTATTGAACTTATTCTTAGCTACTTATGGTAACTATGCGATTGCTAGTTATGGTATTCAATTTAGATTAGTACAATTCCCAGAATTAATTATTATGGGGTTAAGTGAAGGGGTTGTACCATTAATTGCTTATAACTTTGTTGCTAATAAATCAAGAATGAAAGATACAGTTAAAGCAGTTATAGTATCTATTTTTGCGATCTTTGCAGTAAGTATGGTAGTTGTGTTCATCTTTGGACACCAAATTATTCAATTATTTAGTACTGATCCACACATTGTTAGTCTAGCAACATTTATGCTACAAGTTACAATGACATCATTACTATTAAATGGTATTGGATTCTTATTTACTGGTATGTTACAAGCAACTGGACAAGGACGTGGTGCAACGATAATGGCTATTTTACAAGGAACAGTCATTATTCCAGTCTTATTCGTTATGAATAGTTTGTTCGGTCTAACTGGTGTAGTATGGTCATTATTAATTGCTGAGACATTATGTGCTTTAGCAGCAATGTTAATCGTTTATTTATTAAGAAATAAACTAACTGTTGATAAAGAAGCTTTATTAGAAGAATAATCATTAGTATTCAAATGGAGGTTGAGACATAACGTTTTTGTGCTTTGGGAAACCGATTAACGGCGTCCCAAAAGCAGGATTATCGGCAGAAGGGACCCAACATAGAGAAATTGGTATTCCAATTTCTGCAAACAATGCAAGTTGGGCAAACGCTCACGATTCGACAAAATTTGGAAAACAATTCAAATGAACAAACTCAACTATTGAGTTTGTAAGAACTACTAACCTATGAATAAGGAAGTAGTTCTTTATCATCGTTCGGTTCTGCTCAAATCCTAAACGCGTTTGTCCTGACCTCTTTTTTGTCTAATTCGTGAACAATTTTTAATATTATTGTGAATGATAATGGTAATCGTTATGATGTAATGTGGAAAGAAAGTTGAAGTAATAAAGATAGGGGGATTCGATGGTACATATTAAAAGGTACCCAAAAATCGTTATTGCTTTAATAATGATTTGTTTTCTTTCGTTGATGCCATCACTGATGAATGAAGCTTCAGCTCATGCAACTTTGGAAAAGACGAATCCTAATCAAGATGGCGTTGTAAAACACATGCCTAATGAGATTGAATTAGAGTTTAATGAACCTGTTAACTCTAAGTATTCCAATATCACATTATACAATGATAAAGGAAAAGAATTAGGTAAAGTGAAACCATCGACGTCTGGATGGTCTAAAACGTTAGCATTTTCAACTGACAAAGTCGGCAAAGGTACACATACAATTAAATGGCAAGCCATTTCGGCCGATGGACATGAAGTTGGAGACCAATTTGAATTTTCAGTTGGTAAAGTTACTGCGAAAGATATAGATACATCTAATGCCTTTTATGAAGAACCAAGTTTCTGGTTTGGTGTTATGAGATATATTGCGGAAGGCGCTACGATTATATTAGTTGGTTTCTTTTGGTTGAATCATATAGCCCAACGAAAGCAATTGAAGTCGTTTGATCTATTTCCAAAACAGTTTGGTATTGCATTTATGTTGATGATGTCATATGTAATGGCATTATTGCTTTACATGATGACTTTAACTTCTGACGTAGTAGATGATATTTTGTCGCTTAATATGGAGGTTTTAATGCAATTTCCATTTATTTTAAGCTCAATTGCAATGATATTATTATATGCGTTAATCATAATTAGAAATATGGATCGCATATGGTATGTACTTGTATCATTTGTAATGATTTTAACAATAGCGATGTCAGGTCATGCGTGGTCACAAACATTTCCGATTTGGTCCATTGTGATTAGGACGATACATATAGCAGGTATGACGCTCTGGTTAGGCGCACTTGTATATCTCGTATGGTATGCAATGATTAAGAAATCGTTAAATCAAATGAAGACAGTTCGCTCAATGCTATTTAAAGTAAATGTGATTGCGGTAACGATGATTATCATTTCAGGTGTGTTAATGGCAATTGATGAAACCAATATTTTGGCGATTTGGTCAAATATGCAAACATGGACAACATTAATGTTAGTTAAAATCATCGGTACTATACTTATGATGGCATTAGGATTTTATCAAACTTCAAAAGCACTTGGAAAACGTCAACAAGTCAACCGCATGACATTGATTACAGAATTGGTAATAGGGATCATACTTATTTTTATAGGTGTTATGATGAGTCAAATTAATATTCCAGGTTAAGGAGCAAAATTATGTTTAAAAAATTAATATCAATGAGTTTTATTTTATTTTTTGCATTAGGATTATTTAAAGTAGCAGATGCACATGTCACATTAAATCCTAATGAGAGTGAACCTAAATCATATGATAAATATGACGTACGTGTTCCTGTAGAACAGAATGACAACACAGTTAAAGTAGAGTTAACAGTACCCAAAGGTGTGAATCTTGAAAATGTAGCGCCGGTTGATGGGTTTAAGCATTCTTTTGAAAAAGATAAAAAGGGAAACATCACAAAAGTAACATGGAAAGCAACTGGAAAAGGTATAGGTCCAAATGAATTTATAGAATTTCCAATTGTAGCCGCTAATCCTGACAAAGAAGGCAGTTTTAAATGGAAAGCTGTTCAAACGTATGATAACGGTGACGTCGTTAAATGGGATGGAAAAGAAGATAGTGAACATCCTGCACCAATTACAACTGTGAAAAAAGGTGCAAATCCAAGTGGTTCACATAGTGATCAATCATCAACTACAAGTGGTAGTACGATTGCATTATGGATAGTATCTATTGTCGCAATTTTACTTTCATTAATTGCGATTTTTAAAAAATCACGTAAATAATCATTTCAATTAGAGGTGGAGTTATTTACCCATTGAAGTATCGCTAAATGACATAGCGACATATTTCAACGTTAATTCTCTACCTCTTTTAATATAACTTAAATTTTAAAATAATCATGATGTTGTTGTATTGTCACTTTCATAATGATAAATATGTTCTATAATATAGATGTGAGGGAGGAAACATCATGCGCAGATTATTATACTCATTTTTAATTTATATGATTATTGGGTTATTTAGTGGTTTTTATTATAGAGAATTGACTAAAGCTCATCATTTTACGGGTGATACACAATTATCATTAGTCCATACACATACATTAATTTTAGGTATGTTCATGTTCTTATTATTACTACCTTTAGAAAAGGTCTTTAAATTAAGTAGTTATTATTTATTTAATTGGTTTTTCGTGATTTACCATATTGGTATATTAGTTACAATTGGTATGATGACGGTCAAAGGTACATATCAAGTCATTGGTAAAACTGTTCCAGCATCTTTCCCTGGTTTTGCAGGAATGGGACATACGGCAATGTTAGCCGCATTATTAATACTATTTTTCTTATTAAGACAAGCTATTATTAAAGAACCGAGAGATTAAAGCGAACTCGTGAGTATACAGACTCACGAGTTTTTTTTGGAGTGATTTGCTTCATATGTCATAGGTCGTGTAGTATAATGAAAAAGTATTAAATGATAATAATTTTCAGTTAAAGTATAAATGTATGTTATTTACAGTGTTATTTTAGGGGGAAGCAAAATGGAAGACGTTACAATTATAGGTGGCGGTCCAGCAGGGTTGTTTGCAAGCTTTTACTCTGGTCTAAGAGGGATGTCTGTGAGAATCATAGACGTGCAAGATAAATTAGGTGGAAAGATGCAAGTTTACCCAGAAAAAATCATATGGGATATAGGTGGTGTAGCGCCGAAACCATGTTATCAAGTTATAGAAGATACGATTCAACAAGGGTTACATTTTAATCCTAAAGTGAATTTAAATGAACGTGTCATAGATATTAGAAAAAAGGATGAAAGACATTTTGAAGTTGAAACTGAAAAAGGTCACATCTTCCATTCTAAATCAGTCATTTTTGCAATCGGTGGTGGTATTATAAATCCCAAACCATTAAATATCAAAGGGGCAGAAAGATATCAACTGACGAACTTACATTATGTCGTGCAATCATTTGCTAGATTCAAAGGGAAAGATGTTCTTATTTCTGGTGGTGGCAACACTGCATTAGATTGGGCACGCGATATTGCTCAAATTGCGAACAGTGTGACAGTTATTTTTAGAAAACCAGAAGTGTCTGGATATGAAGCAATGACTAAAGTCCTAGAGGATTTAAATGTAAGATTGATACCACATACACAAATTAGTGAACTAATAGGTAACGAAGAAGATAAGTATATTCACCAAGTTAAATTAGAAAATGTAGAGAATGGTGATATTTCAATAGCTTCATTTGATGACGTCATTATTAGCCATGGCTTTGATCATGAGAATCCGTTATTAAAAGATTGTACATCGCAATTTGAACTATACGATGAATATCGTGTTAAAGGTTTTGGAAATACAACTACTAATATTCCAGGTATCTTTGCGTGTGGTGACATTGTACATCACGAGGCAAAGGTTCACCTGATTGCGAGTGCTTTTAGTGATGCAGGTAACGCAGCCAATCTCGCTAAAACATATATTCAACCAGACGCTCCAACGGAAGGCTATGTTTCAAGTCATAATGATATTTTCAAAGAATCTAATAAAGACATTATCAATCAATATTTATTTTAAATGAAAAATCTGGGGGAGTCATAATGGTAGATATTAAACATTTAGCACCATCTGTAGAAGATTATTTAAAATTAAGAATAGATGCTGGATTGAGTGCCAAGTCCATCGAAGCGGCTCAAAGAGGACTACCTAATGCTTGTTTTAATGTCACTTTATATCATGATTCGTCATTAATAGGTATGGGTAGAATCGTTGGAGATGGAGGAACAGCACTTCAAATTGTGGATATTGCTGTCCATCCAGATTATCAAGGACAAGGGTATGGTCGTACAATTATGGAACACATTATGCAATACGTTCATGATAATGCAGTGAAAGGTACTTATGTAAGTTTAATGGCGGATTATCCCGCTGATAAATTGTATGAAAAATTTGGTTTTCAATCTACAGAACCACATTCAACTGGTATGTATATTTTATTTTAAACATAGTAAAAAGGCGTCCGCGACAATGTAGCGAGGACGCCTTTTCTTTGTAATACTATTATGTTATTTAACACCAAAATCGACAACAATTCGGCCCATGTGTTGGTGATTCATTACGCGTTCAATACCATTTGGTAATTCATCAAACGCAATAACTTCTTTAATATCATGTAATTGTTTTGGTTTTAAATCTTTAGCAAGACGACGCCATACGAGTTTGCGTAGTTTAATTGGAGTAAAGACAGAATCAACACCTAATATACTGATACCTCTTAAAATAAGTGGAAAGACAGAACTTTCGAATTGAGTGCCACCAGTCATTCCGATAACGGCTATACTACCATTATTATCAAGCTTATTGATGATATTAGCTAAACTTTCGCCACCAACTGGATCTATAGCAGCCTGCCAAGTTCTTGAACCTAATGCTTTACCATCATATTCAGGTAAGCGATCAATAACATCCTTAGCGCCTAATGTTTTCAATTTGTCAGTTGCATCTTTACGCCCAGTACTAGCAACAACATCATAACCTAATTTATCTAACATTAGGACTGATAACATACCAACACCACCAGAGGCACCTCTAACTAATACATTATCCTTTTCTATTGTTAATCCTTCTGTTTCTAATCGCTCAATAGCTAAACCAGCTGTGTAACCAGCAGTACCATAAATCATAGCTTCTTCTAAAGTTAAATCTTCAGGTAAATCGATAATCCATTCACTCTTTACACGAGCATATTCACTGAATCCACCGAATTGACTCACACCTAAATCATAACTTGTCACAATAACTTTATCCCCAACATAATGACCTGGAGCATTAGATTCTACAATTTCACCCGATAAATCAATACCTGGTACCATTGGATATTGTTTAACAATTGCATTTCGATCTTGGGTAGCTAATGCATCTTTATAGTTAATACTGGAGTAATGTACCTTGATAAGCACATCCCCTTCAGGTAAATCATCTATAGTGATTTGCTTAAAATCTGCAGAGACCTTTCCTTCATCATCTCTATCTACGACATAAGCCTTAAATTCTTCTGTCAAAACATGTCACTCCTTCAATATTATTGACCTTCATTATAAATTGTTATCTTACTTATTAAAATGATTACTACTTTCCTTATTTATATTTAGCAAAATATTGCCATAGTTATTTTAATATAAAACGAAGTGAAATTGCATAAAGTTTTAGAAATTAAAATGTTAAAAAAACTGTCTCATAAAAATTGAAAAGAATTGTTGTTGACACATTTAAAATAGACCCATATAATTATTTTGATAATGATTATCAATTGATATTACATAGATAAAAATATTCTGTATATATAGCGCGTCAAATCAGCGTGGTAAATGAAAAAATTGAAGAGGTGTAGGAATGAAGAAATTACCAGTAATTTTATTAACGTCGTCTTTACTTTTAGCAGCATGTGGCAATAACAGTGATAGTGGTAAAGATAATTCTAGTAAGAGTAGTAATAATAGTGAAAACAAAGCTGAATTAAAAGAAGCTACTAAAAAATATGAAAAATATACTGATAAACAATTAGATGAATTCTTAAAAGGGACTCAACAGTTTGTAGATGCGATTGACAATAATGATATGGATAAAGCGAAAGAATTATATCCTAAAGTACGTATGTATTATGAACGTTCAGAACCTGTTGCAGAAGCATTTGGTGATTTAGATCCCAAAATTGATGCACGTTTAGCAGATATGAAAGAAGAAAAGAAAGAAAAAGAATGGTCTGGTTACCATAAAATAGAGAAACAATTATATCAAGATAACACAATAGACGATACAACTAAGAAAGATGCACAACAATTATTAAAAGATGCTAAAGAGCTACACGCTAAGGCAGATACATTAGATATTACACCTAAGTTAATGTTACAGGGGTCAGTAGATTTATTAAATGAAGTATCAACGTCTAAAATTACTGGTGAAGAAGAAATTTATTCTCACACAGATTTATATGACTTCAAAGCTAATATCGAAGGTGCACAAAAGATTTATGAATTATTCAAACCAACATTAGAGAAAAAAGATAAAAAATTAAGTGCTGATATTCAAAAGAACTTTGATAAAGTGAATGAATTACTTGATAAATATAAAGACGGAGACGGATACAAATCTTATAACGATGTAACTAAGAAAGATAGAAAAGCACTTTCAGATGCAGTGAATTCTTTAGGAGAACCACTAAGTAAGATGGCTGTGGTTACAGAATGAGTAAAGTAGATAATCAATCATCGTCATCTGTTTCAAGACGCTCATTTTTAAAAATGATGGGTATTGGTGGAGCTGGCGTTGTCATTGGCGCAAGTGGAGCAGGAAGTGTATTTTCATTTAAGTCAATGTTTGATACGCCAGAAGATGAAGAAAAAGATGCATATGAATTTTATGGCAAAGTACAAGCAGGCATAACAACACCAACTCAAAAAACATGTAATTTTGTATCATTAGAACTTAAATCTAAAGATAAAAATGCCATTAAGGATATGTTTAAACAATGGACTAAAATGGCGGCAAATATGACTGACGGCGATGCAGTCGAAAAGGATAGTAAGAATCCTTTATTACCACCCGTTGATACTGGCGAAGCAATTGGTTTAGGCGCTAGTAAATTGACTTTAACATTTGGTGTGAGTAAATCATTTATGAAAAAGCTAGGTCTTTCTGACAAAATACGAAAAGACTATAAAGATTTACCACATTTTCCAAATGATCAAATAGACGAAGACTATAGTGATGGTGATATCATGATTCAAGCTTGTTCTAATGATGAGCAAGTGACATTTCATGCTGTACATAACTTAATACGTCCGTTTAGGGATTTAGTCAAAGTAAAATGGTCACAAAACGGATTTGTATCAGTCAAAGGTAAAGAAACACCAAGAAATCTAATGGCGTTTAAGGATGGTACAGTTAATCCGCGTAAAACGAATGAATACAAAGATTATGTCTTTATTAATGACGGTTGGGCTAAAAATGGCACATATTGTATCATTCGACGTATTCAAATTCACATCGAAACATGGGATCGTACTGCATTAGAAGAACAAGAAGCTACTTTCGGTAGAAAAAGAGGTTCAGGTGCACCGTTAACAGGTAAAAAAGAATTTGATGAGTTGGATTTAAAAGCTAAAGATAGTACAGGAGAATATGTCATTCCAGAAGACGCCCATGCACGATTGGCAAGAGAAGCGAAAACTTCAATTAAAAGACGTGCGTATAATTATACTGCGGGTACTAACGAAAAAACTGGCAATTTAGAAACAGGATTATTATTTATTAGTTTCCAAAAATCACCACAACAATTTATTGATATACAGAATCATCTAGGTCATAAAGACAAATTGAATGAATATATTACGCATAGAGGTACTGCTACATTTATCGTATTGCCAGGCGTACAAAAGGGAGGCTACCTAGGTGAAACACTATTTAATTAAAATAGTTGTGATATTAATGATTGGACTATCTATTTTTAGATTTACACCTGCACACGCCGAATCAGCCTCAATGAGCGAAACATATGTTGCGATTACTGATGCGAAATCGACAATTGCAGATAAAGAGAAAAGCCAATCTGATAAAGCTAAAGCATTAAAAGACGTTAAAAAAGAAATTAAAGCGTTAAAGATTAATAATGATAGCAAAGAAGGCAAACAAGTTAATAGTAAGTTGAAAGAAGTAGAACATGCTTCATCAGACGATGCTAAAGCAGACAAACTTGGTGAACTGACTAAAGCACTTATAGCTTATGAAAACCAACAATCTTCTAAAGACGCTTCAGGAAAGATTAAGGAATTACAACAAGCAGTTGATGCTAAAGACGCACCAATGAAAAAAGCCATCAAAGATAAAAATCATACAGAACTACAATCATTAAACAATGATTTAAATTCGATATGGACGAGTAATGAAACAGTCATTCGAAATTATGATGATGGTAAATATGGTCAAATTGAAGTTAATTTAATGCAACTAAGAGTTGCCATTCAAAAAGAGCCACTAGATACTGACAAAGTTAAATCTGCATGGTCAACGTTTAAGAACAGCATTGATACCGTTGATCAAAAGCAATCAGATTCAGACTCAGATAAGTATAAAGTTACTCAACTCAATGAAGAATTAGATAAAGCGATTGCTGGTATCAATGACAATGATTTAGATAAAGCAGATGCATCCTTATCGCAATTTGTTAAAATCTGGCCATATGTCGAAGGTAAAATTCAAACTAAAAATAGTAGTTTATATACTAAAATAGAAGATAAAATTCCTTACTACCAAAGTATTTTAGATCAATCTAATAAAGACCGTGTGAAAAAAGGGTTACAAGAATTAAATTCAGAAATCAAAGATACGGTCGGACAAGGTGAGTATTCATTTGTAGATGTCATGATTATTTTCCTACGTGAAGGTATCGAGGTATTATTAATTATCATGACTTTAACTACGATGACACGTAAAGTTAAGGATGTTAAAGGAACGTCAAGTGTAGTAGGCGGTGCCTTATTAGGTCTTATTTTAAGTATTGGACTAGGTATTACCTTTATCTATACGATTGGTAATAATGGCGTCGTAAGAGAAGGTATGGAAGCTATTTTAGGTATCGTAGCAGTGGTATTAATGTATGTTGTTGGTATTTGGATGCATCGAAGATCAAATGCCCAACGTTGGAATGAAATGATTCAGAGCATGTATAACAATGCGATGAGTAACGGTAATTTAATATTACTGGGTACTATTGGATTAATTTCAGTATTACGTGAAGGTGTCGAAGTCATTATCTTCTATATGGGAATGATTGGTAGTATTACTACAAAAGATTTTATTCTTGGTATAGGATTAGCAATCATAATATTAATTATCTTCGCATTTGCATTTAGATTTATCGTGAAACTTATTCCTGTACGATTCATATTTAGAGTACTGTCTATCTTAATATTTGTCATGACATTTAAAATGTTAGGTGTAAGTATTCAAAAATTACAATTATTAGGCTATATGCCTCAGCATAGTATTGAAGGATTACCAACATTAAGTTGGATTGGTTTCTACCCAAGCGTTGAAACAATTATTGCTCAAGTCATATTAATCATACTTATTCTTGGGTTTGTTTTATATAATCGTAAGAAATAAATAAACATCTCGAATGAAGATATTAGACTTCGTTCGAGATGTTTTGTTGTTTATATGTGATTTTGGCGATGAGCATACTAAATTCAAATAAAAGAATTAAAGGTAACGTTAATAATAAATTAAGTACTAAATCAGGTGGTGCAATGATACTAGCAACTACAAAACATGCAAAATAAATATATTTACGATAAGTACCTAATTGGCGCGGATCAATTAAACCAAAATGTGCTAATCCTAAAAATAGTACTGGTATTTGGAATAAAAACCCAAAGACAAGTAGCCATCTTATGAGTTCTCCTAAATACGCTTTTAAACCTATGATTGGTTCGATACTAAGGGCATCTGATAAGTTAATTGAAAAATTAATAATCAGTGGGAAACCAATAAAAAAGGCAAATATAACGCCAAGAATAAAAAGAACTGCACAAAAGATACTATATTTATAGATGAATTTGCGTTCATGTTGATGTAAGCCTGGTGCGATAAATGCCCATAGTTGATAGAAAATCAGTGGTGCAATAATGCAAAGTGCGACCGTAAATATAATCATAATATAAATTTGTATAGTTTCGGTAAACGAGAATGTGTGCAACGTCACATTAGACCGTTTTATATAATGTAAAAAGGGTTTAACCCACCAATGTGACGTCAGATAAGTTATCACTGTTGCGACAATAAAGGCAATCAGTATACGTACTAATCGTTGTCGTAGTTCAGTAAAATGGTCTAATAATGTCGAGTTATTTTGATTGTTCACGTTGTGATTTTGATGCTTTACTGGGTGTGTCTGTAGAATCGTCGTCCATTTGTTCAGCTGCGGATTTAAATTCTTTTAAAGTCGACCCAATAGCACGTCCAAATTGTGGTAATTTCGTCGGTCCAAAAATGATTAAGGCAATAATACTAATGATGACAAGACTTGTAGGTCCAGTAATTCCTAATACAAACAAATTTTCCATTTAATTCCATCCTTTATGAGTATGATTGATTAATTATAACTTTATACTTATTGATAAAGATTATCAATAAGTATTTTACTTTTTAAAAGATTTTTTATAAAACTAAATACCGTTAGAATCAAAACGAGATGCTTGAAGTCCAAAGTTATTGCTTTGATTATGAAAATAATTAATAATAGATGAATTTTTTTAAGAAATAAGATAAAGTATTGTTAATCTATACGATTAAAGGGGGATTTATGTAATCATGAAACAAATAAGGGAAGTAAGTATTGAAGAAGTTGAAGCATTACAAAAAGTAGCAATAGATACATTTTATGAAACCTTTGGACCATATTATACAGATGGTAATTTACAAAAGTACTTTGATAGTGCGTTTAATATTGAGACTTTAAAAAAGGAATTACAAGAACCACTCTCATTTTATTATTTTTTTACTGAAGATGACGACATTGTTGGGTATACAAAATTTAATGTTGATGATGCACAAACTGAACCACATGGTCCCGATTATTTAGAAGTGCAACGTATTTACTTTTATCAATCACACCAAGGTGGAGGTAGAGGTAAAAAATTAATAGAACTTGCTGTTGAGAAGGCGAAAGAGTTTGGGAAATCAAAAATTTGGTTAGGCGTATGGGAACATAATCCTCAAGCCATTAAGTTTTATGAATCAAGAGGATTTGTTGAAACAGGACACCATGAGTTTATTACAGGTGATGTTGTAGATAGAGATATTATCATGGAAAAGGAATTATAATTTAAACTTTCTATGATTTGATTTCAAATCACATATTGAATTATTCGCATATCAGTTCTAGTTTATATATTATAATAAATATTGAACAATACTATGACATCTATAAGAATTAACATTAGAAAGGATGTATTTGATGCATTCATTGACGATTATTGTCACTTACTATAATTCAGAGGAGTATATTCAAAGTTGTATAGAAAGTATTAAGCAACAACGTACTCAAGATTTTGAAGTTATCATAGTTAACGATGGTTCTACAGATCAAACAGAAGCGTTGATGAAAGAATCTCTTAAAGATTATGATAAAAAAGTTAATTACATTAAATTAGAAGAAAACCAAGGACATGCCCACGCACGTAATGTTGCAATGAAGGAAGTAGAAACCCCTTATTTCATGTTCTTAGACGCAGATGACGAATTAGCTTCTTATGCAATTACTTTTTACTTAGACAAAGTAAAAGTTAACTATTTTGATGGTAAACGTAACATTAACTCATTTTTAAGAAAGCAAACTGCTTGTAACATTATTTTTAGAACGGCCATCGTCAGAGCACTTGATTTAAAGTTTAATGAAGATTTAAATGTGTATACAGACTGGTCATTCGTTATTGAGTATTCAAAATATGTTAATAAATTTATGAGAATTACGAATTTCTCATTCTATTTTCGTGGAGAAGTGTATGATCCATTTGATGGTAAAACATTGAGTGAACAAGACTTTGACATCTTATTCGAAGATTATGTCAAAATGTTCTACGATGCAATGGCACGTGTCACTCATAAAGAGACTAAATCATTTATTATTAATAAATTAGAACAACAAATTGCGAGAGATTTTGATCCTACACATCATGATATTAAGAAACGATATGCTGCATATAAAGAAACACTTGTTGAACTTACACGTTATTTAAATGTGAACTTGATTAAACATCAACATCTAATCAATAAAATTGAAACGATTTTATTAATGAATGAAGATACTGAAAAAGCATTCCAAGTGAATCAATTCAGAAAAACATTAAGACACGTTAAAAATGTTGTTTTACGTAATAAGAACAAAGACCGTTCAATTTATGAATTAACAGATAAAGAAGACAATGTTAAGCCAGAAACGATTGTATTTGAATCTTTCGGTGGTAAAAACTATAGCGATAGTCCTAAATATATTTATGAATATATGCAAAAGTATTATCCAAATTATCGTTATGTATGGTCATTTAAAAATCCGAAAAACCATGTTGTTCCAGGTAATGCAGAAACAGTTAAACGAAATTCAGAGGCATATTATAAAGCGTATTCTGAAGCAAGTCATTGGGTTTCAAATGCGCGATTACCATTATATTTAAATAAGAAAGAGAATCAAACTTATATTCAAACTTGGCACGGCACACCTTTGAAACGCTTAGCGAACGATATGAAAGTAGTGCGTATGCCAGGTACGACGACACCTAAATATAAACGTAACTT
This sequence comes from Staphylococcus sp. AC872, assembly GCF_979255425.1. NCBI lineage: Bacteria > Bacillati > Bacillota > Bacilli > Caryophanales > Staphylococcaceae > Staphylococcus > Staphylococcus sp. AC872. Next base: position 185,260 of record NZ_CEEDKW010000001.1, on the reverse strand, counting down.
TAATCGTGAAACATCAAGATGGGATTATTTAATTTCACCAAACAGATACTCTACTGAAATTTTCAAAAGTGCATTTTGGATGGATGAACCTAGAATGTTAGAAATTGGTTATCCTAGAAATGATATTTTAGTGAATAGAGCAGACGATGAAGAGTTTAAAAATGAAATTAAAAAGAACTTAAATATCCCTGAAGATAAAAAAGTCATTATGTATGCACCAACTTGGAGAGATGACGAGTTCGTAAGTAAAGGTAAGTATTTATTTGAACTAAAAATCGACCTAGATAATTTATATCAAGAATTAGGCGATGACAATGTCATTCTTTTACGTATGCATTATTTAATTTCAAATGCGATTGATTTAACAGGATTTGAAAACTTTGCTGTGGATGTTTCTAATTATAACGATGTATCAGAGTTATTCTTAGTGAGTGATTGTCTCATTACAGATTACTCTTCAGTTATGTTTGATTACGGTATTTTAAAACGCCCTCAATTCTTCTTTGCATATGATATTGATAAATATGACAAAGGCTTACGAGGCTTCTATATGGATTATAAAAAAGATTTACCAGGTCCTATTTTCACAGAACCTTATGAATTAGCAAAACAACTTAAAGATTTAGATAAGGTGCAACATGACTATCAAGATAAAATTGATGCATTTTATAATCGATTCTGTTCAATTGATAAAGGTACAGCATCTCAATATATTGGAGATTTAATTCATAAAGATATAGAAGGTTAATCTTTATTAAAATAATACGAAAAATTAATAAAATTAGGGTATAATATTTATAAGTAATTAAATATTATGCCCTTTTTTATGTTTTTAATTATCAATGTAAATGCATTGATAATGGGCTGAAGATGTTTGAATGGTTTATTAATATACTATAGGAGGTTTTATTAATGAAGAAATTGTATACGAGTTTGTTAGCTTTATCCTTAGTTTTAGGCGCAGCGGCTTGTTCGAATGATGATAGTAGTAAGGACAAAGATAGTTCTAAAGATGATCAGTCGAAAACAGAACAGAAAGATAAAGCGTCTAATGATCATTCAAAGGATAAATCGTCTGATAAAGAAAAAGATAAAGGCGATAAAAACAAAGACAAAGATAAAAATGATAACGTAGCTTCAAACAATAGCAATTCAACAAGTAATAACCAAGATAGTGATCATAACCAACAAGCAACATCCAATGATAATGGAAGCAGTTCAGATCAACAAGCACAAAATGCGAATGGAAATAATAATAGTGCTACAAACAATAATCAGCAACCAAGTAATAATAATGATCAAGGCTCATCAAACCAAAGTACACAATCTACACAAGGTACTAACGGTTATGTAGCACCTTATCATGGTACCAATGCAGCAAATGTTGCAAGAAGCTTAACAAGAGACAATGTGAACCAATCAGAAGCACTTAAACAATTACCAAACTTCCAAACTGCCTTAGATATTGCTAAACAAGAAGCTAATTTATATGGTAATCATAATAAAACGTATAATGACTATGGTATTGAAGGTAACAATGGTAATTACAGATACGTATTTAGTTTCAAAGATCCACAACAAAATGGTGTTTATTCTGTTGTTACAGTAAATAGTCAAGGTCAACCTGTTGTTGTTGATCCAGCTTATGGAAAATAGATTAAAAATCTGAATAGATATATTACGAAAAAGGCGTACCACAAACTCTCATTATTTGTGGTACGCTTTTTATCAAAACCAATTTTATTTTAGTTCATCTTGAATTAATTGAGTTAAGTATTGTAATGATTGGTTATCCTTATTGATGTATGGATTGTGATTTTTAGGAACCATATCATTTAATAAATCGCGTGTTAACAAATCAGCATCGGTATACCAAACATTAGATAAGCTTTTAATAACGTCTTTATAAACACCACGTTCTTCGACATATTCAGTATGATGCGGTGTGTATAGACACACATGTTTATCTATTGTTAAAGCATCAAAGATAATTGAAGAATAATCTGTTAAAACAACATCAGAAATAAGTAATAGGTCCTGTGTTTCAATACCTTTTTGGGGTAAAATCACGCCATCAGGTAAATGAGCTATATGCTCGCTTTCAACGTGTCCTTTAAATATGACATTATATTTAGCTAATAATTGTTCTGAAATCGGTAATAATGCATCATCATGATGGTCTGAAACCCATGTCGGTGCATATAATAGCACAGGTTTATTTAAATCACATTCCAATTCACGTTTAAGTTGTTCATGAAATGAAGACTCATCCAGTTTATTTAATAAATATTGTACTCTTGGATAACCAATTGGTAACACGTCAGTATGATGTGTTGGAAAAGCTGAATGGAACTTATCCATAGCTAGTTTAGAGTCACAAACTAAATAATCTTGTTTAGCTAATTTATTATATTTACGAGCTCTGTAATTATAAATATTTAAGTTTTGATTAGGTTCTCGACTATCTAAAAATAACTTTTTAATTGGTGTACCATGCCAAAGTTGAATAATAGTACCATTAGGTTTGATGTTATCTGGTATATAGCTTTCAGTAACTACAACTCGAGCTGTTTCAATCATCGCTTGGGTCTCTGAATCATCAGGCGATATAAAATGTGGTCCTTGTCTATCATTTGTCACAAAATAAGTTTCGATAGTTGGATTACGCTTAACAAAATAACTAAATAAATATTTAGAATTGCCACGATATCCATAATCAAAGCCAATAAAGACAACATGATCTTTCAATACCGTTGAATCTTTATCGTAGATATAACTTATTTCTCTATGCTTTTTTAATGAATGGTTTTTAAATGGTTTGAACATCCATTTTGGCAATTTGAATTTTGTACTTAATAACACTGAATCTGAATATCTTAAGTCACTATGGTCATCAAAAGTGAATTTAGGAAAAGGTACTTTTTGACGATGTTCATAAGCTATCGTATTTAAATAGAATTGATTGATTTTACTTATATTATCTTTATCAATAGATGACCAAAGTTCTGTGCTTGTTTGCATTGGTGCTTTGAAATCATAGACGACATGTCCATCGACAGCAAGTTGGCCTTTTAAAATAGTAACTAAAGCTAAATCGAATATAGTTTCAATATTGAATTTTTCTAAATGCGACAAGGCTGATTTAATTTCAAAAATCACATTTGGATAATGATTAATATTTTTCACCCAGTCTATAAAATCGATGGTTTCAAGCCCAAAATAACGGCAATCATTTAGATATGATTTGTCGATTGTATAATCAACAATGATTGAAGTACTTTTTAACTCTACAGCCTCGAGCATTTTTTGATGAATCATCATGTCATTCGAATAAGGGGCAAAATGAGTGTAGCCTTCATCTAAAGCTTTCGTGAGTTGAATATCTATATTTTCTAAATTAGTAATATTAATTTGCTTTATCATATTGTTGACCTCTTTAGACTAAATTTATTCTTCCTATTTTATCACGTGAGTCGAATGAATACATCATGCGGCACTTATCTTTAATGAAAAAATCGTTTTCACATTCGAATACAATTTAAAAGAATGAGTGATTGAGAATATTATTAAATAATTGAGAAAAACTATAAAAACAATGTTGTAATTTTAACTAGAAGATGATATATTTTAATTGTGAAAAAGTTCACAAGTAATAAATGAATATAATTTAATGAAAAGTCACAATCATAGATATTAATAATTTAATTTTTGATATAAATCTAGCTAGAGACAACAAAATTTATAGTAAAGGAAGAGTCAAGCTATGTTAGTAAATTCATTCAATCCATTTGATAACTTAGTGTTATCTAGCATTATTGCTGCAATCCCTATTATTCTGTTTTTATTATGCTTAACTGTTTTTAAAATGAAAGGGATTTATGCGGCAGTGACAACATTAGTTGTAACACTGTTAATCGCAATTCCGTTCTTCAAACTTCCAGTAGGTATTGCTTCAGGCGCAGTTGTGGAAGGTTTCTTCCAAGGTATTATTCCTATTGGTTATATTGTTATGATGGCAGTATTACTTTATAAAATCACACTAGAATCTGGTCAGTTTTCAACGATTCAAGATAGTATCACGAGTATTTCGCAAGACCAACGTATTCAATTGTTATTAATTGGATTTTCATTTAATGCCTTTTTAGAAGGGGCTGCTGGATTTGGGGTGCCTATTGCGATTTGTGCATTATTATTAGCACAATTAGGCTTCAGACCATTACAAGCTGCTATGTTATGCTTAGTTGCAAACGCGGCTTCAGGTGCATTTGGAGCTATTGGTATACCAGTTGGTGTTATAGATACTTTACATTTACCTGGTGATGTATCAGCTATGGGCGTTTCTCAAACATCTGTATTTACTTTAGTTATTATCAACTTCTTCATTCCGTTCTTATTAATCTTTATCATTGATGGATTCAAAGGAATTATAGAAACGTTACCTTCAATCTTAGTTGTATCAATTACTTATACTGTATTACAAGCTTTATTAACCGTATTTAATGGACCGGAATTAGCAGATATCATTCCACCATTAGCATCAATGTTAGCTTTAGCATTATTCTCTAGAAAATTCCAACCTAAACATACGTTTAGAGTTCAAAAAGATGTAGAACCTGAACCAGTTAAACATCACAGTGCTAAATCAATATTATATGCGTGGAGTCCATTTGTCATTTTAACGATTATAGTTATGATTTGGAGCTCACCATCATTCAAAAATTTATTCTTGCCTAAAGGTAAATTATCAAGCTTAGTATTGAACTTTAATTTGCCAGGAACATTTAGTGAAGTCGCACATAAACCAATCACATTATCATTGAACCTGATTGGACAAACGGGTACAGCGATTTTAATTACGATTATTATTACTGTATTAATGTCTAAAAAAGTTGGATTTGGTGACGCAGGGCGTTTATTTGGCGTAACATTTAAAGAGTTATGGTTACCGATTTTAACAATTTGCTTTATTTTAGCTATCTCTAAAATTACAACATATGGTGGTTTAAGTAGTGCTATGGGTCAAGGAATTGCAAAAACAGGCGATGTATTCCCATTATTATCTCCAATACTAGGTTGGATTGGTGTATTCATGACCGGTTCAGTTGTGAATAACAACTCACTATTTGCACCTATTCAAGCATCTGTAGCACAACAAATTGGTACAAGTGGTTCATTATTGGTCGCTTCTAATACAGTCGGTGGCGTAGCAGCGAAATTGATTTCTCCTCAATCCATTGCTATTGCAACTGCAGCCGTTAAAGAAGTAGGTAAAGAATCAGAACTATTAAAAATGACTTTAAGATACAGTGTTGGATTACTTATCTTCATTTGTATTTGGACATTTATATTATCAGTGATATTGTAAGAACAAATTAAATAAGCATTTAAAAACTGATTTCTCGATGATCGAGAAATCAGTTTTTTTAGTACAAGATATTTAATGAATGAAAGCTAATTGAACATATTCATGAAGTCGTGATATACGGCTTCTGCAGAATATGATTGAAGTGTCTCATGTCCTTCTTGAAGAATGCGTTGTAGTTCATCATCATTATGCATCGTTAAATCGATACGTTTCGCAAGTTGTGATGTATCATCATGAGCAACTAAGTAACCATTCTTACCGTTTTTAATGATTGAATCAGGGCCAGTATTCCCATCGAAACTTATAACTACGTTATCTTGTGCCATAGCTTCTAATATCACCATACCAAACCCTTCGTTTCTAGATGGTATGACAGTGATTTTACTTTGAGCTAACTTTTGATTAAGGGATAGTGTGGCAGGATAAAGTTGTACGATATCTTTTAATTGATATTGGTCGATAAATTGTTTTAAATGGTCTTTCTCTTGTCCATCACCATATAAATGTAACTCATAATTTAAATGTCTTAAATCATCTTGAATTAATCTGATACTTTCTAATAAGAGATCAAATCCTTTTTCGTATTCTAATCTGCCTGCTGCAAGAATAATATTTTTCTTTTGAGCAGCGATGCGTTTATTATTAGCAATATTTGGTACGACATAAACAGGCGTTTTTAGTTTAGATTGATATATAGCTTGATCAGCTGTAGTCAACGTTGTCACTTTATTAACATCGCGGTAGGCATTAATGATTTGATTTTGGAATTTTTGATCATGTGCATTGAAATTCATATGTTCCATAGCAATGGTAGTAACATTTTTATTCTGATATTTAGCAATTAAGATATTGAAACTTGCCCTTGTACCAATTAGGACATCTGTTGATACACGTTTGATCGCTTTAATCATCTTTTTCTCAACGTAACTCGAAAATTGATTTAATCCAGGTTCATATTGAGATATGCGTTTAGGCTTTAACAGGGGTGTATATTTTTTGATACGATTTGCTAAAATAGCATTGAAATGAGTTGGTTTTAAACGATAATCAACTAAAACTTGTACTTTGATATCTTTGTGTAATTTGAAATAGGGATGATCCTTGCCTCTAAAGACTGAAATAATCGTAACAGGATGACCCTTTTCAGCTAATGTGTTAGCTAGCTGCGAAATCGATTTAGCTGTACCGCCCATGGCATAGATATTATGCATGAAAAATGTGAACGACTTCATTTGAACACCTCGTATGTTTTGTGAATTTTTAATTATTATATCATGACATAGTTTACAAAATAGATAAACGAATATGTTAAAATAGATATATTACCAATATTTAGAAAACATCTATTTGGTTGAAATATAGATAAATATTAATTTCAATTGAATTAACCTAAGATGATTAATTGTAATTATATTGTACAATAGGTGATTGTATTCATTAAAATAGTCATGATATGGTACAATATAAAATGTTTTAAGTGTCATGTTTTAGGTAATGGATTGAGTGATTATGACTAGATTTCATGAATAATAAAACTAAGACAAAATGATGTTTAGAAAAGAATAACATTATTGATTTTATTTTTTTATCTAATTAGAAAGCGCTTTAATATAAGTCTAGATCATTTGATGTTTCATTAATCAACTAAAAAGGGGGACTGTATTTGTTATGAGTACACAACATAGCAAAACAGACGTCATCTTAATTGGTGGCGGTATTATGAGTGCAACACTAGGAACATTATTAAAAGAATTAACGCCTGACAAAGAAATTAAAGTATTTGAAAAGTTAAATCAACCTGGCGAAGAAAGTTCAAACGTATGGAACAATGCTGGTACAGGGCATTCAGCATTATGTGAATTGAACTATACTAAAGAAGGTAAAGATGGATCTGTAGATATTAGTAAAGCGATTAAAATCAATGAACAATTCCAGATTTCTAAACAATTTTGGGCATATTTAGTTAGAACAGGTCAGTTAGAAAATCCTGAAAACTTCATCCAATCAGTACCACATATGAGCTTCGTAAAAGGTACTAACAATGTTGAATTCTTAAAACGACGCGTAGAAAGTCTTCAAAAAAATGTATTATTCGGTAAAATGGAAATTTCAGAAGATAGAAACAAAATTGCTGAATGGGTACCATTGATGATGGAAGGTAGAACAGATGATGAACCAGTTGCAATTACTTATGATGAAACTGGTACAGATGTTAACTTCGGTGCCTTAACTAAAAAATTATTTAGTAATTTACAACAAAAGAATGTTGAAATTCAATATAAACATGAAGTATTAGATATTAAAAAACAAAGTAATGGGACTTGGTTAGTTGAAGTGAAAAATTTAACGAATAATCAAGTAACAACTTATGAAACTGACTTTGTATTTATCGGTGCAGGCGGTGCAAGCTTGCCATTACTACAAAAAACAGGTATTAAAGAATCTAAACATATTGGAGGATTCCCAGTTAGTGGCTTATTCTTAAGATGTAAAAACCCTGATGTGATTAATCGTCACCATGCGAAAGTGTATGGTAAAGCTGAAGTGGGCGCACCACCTATGTCTGTACCTCACTTAGATACGAGATTTGTGAATGGTGAACGTTCACTATTATTTGGACCTTTCGCAGGATTTTCACCTAAATTCTTAAAAACAGGTTCATACTTAGACTTAATTAAATCAGTAAAACCAAACAATATCATAACAATGTTATCAGCAGGTGTTAAAGAGTTTGATTTAACTAAATACTTAGTATCACAATTAATGCTTTCAAATGAAGAAAGAGTTGACGATTTACGTGTCTTCTTACCAAATGCTAAAGATGAAGATTGGGAAGTCATTACGGCAGGACAACGTGTACAAGTGATTAAAGATACTAAAGATGCCAAAGGAAACCTACAATTTGGTACAGAAGTAATTACATCAGAAGATGGTACATTAGCAGCATTACTAGGTGCATCACCAGGAGCATCAACAGCTGTAGATATCATGTTTGACGTACTTCAAAGATGTTATAAAGATGACTTTAAATCATGGGAACCAGCAATTAAAGAAATGGTACCTTCATTCGGTTTAAACTTATCAGAACATGAAGATGTATATCACGCAGTAAATAAAGAAATTGTTAAACATTTAAAAGTTAAATAATATAGCGAAAGCGCCTCACTTATAAGTAGTTTACTACTAGTAAGTGAGGCGCTATTATTAATGATTAGAATTCATTTGGTAAATTTTTTCATTAATATTTTTGATTTCTCTTTTAGTTTTAAAGTAACTTATAAACCATATCAAGATGTAGATGCCTATAAAAATAACGGTGTATGAAACTAAACTCATCATTTCTAAGGGGAACCAACCTGCTATGATTGCAAGGATAGTAAATGGAAAATAACTACAAATAAAATGAATAAATGTAGATTTTGTAATACTCCAATCGGTAGCATTAAATATTAGACTATTAAATGAAAATAAAAGACCTATAAGCATCCAAATAGACATTGATATCAACATAATGATAGGTTCTGAAAGATGATGGTAATAAATGGTTCCCATAGTTGAAGACGGTGACAATGGATGATAGTGTCCATTAGCATGGAGATAACTGAAAAAATTAGATATTAATAACCCAATTATTAAACTAATGAAAAGTGACTTATAAATGTTTTTCATAATGATAATCTCTCCTTTATTGATTTTAAATATCTTCTAGAGGAATAAGTGTAATCATCGTCTAAGTTCTTTAAATACATACGTATTAATCCGTTTGCTTCTAATTGTAGTTTAATAATGGCATTTTGATTAACAATTTCTGACTTAGATATACGAATAAAAGTGTTTGGGAGTTGTTCTTCTAACTCATATAGTCGGTATTTAGTATTGAAAACTTTGCCATTTGATATTGCTACAACATGTTTTTGTTGAGTACGGAAGCTAGTGATGTGTTCGATTTTTAGTTGGAATATATCTTCATTTAATTTGCCATTTATTTCAGTTAAACGATCAATGTCTTCAACAGTTTGAATTATTTTTTGTACATTTTTATCCATTTGTGGTGAATGGATTTCTACAAATTGTTTCTGTTCAGTGGGGCTAATAAATAATTTTAATTGCACAGTTGTAACCTCCTCTATATTAATCATTAAAACATAATAATTATTTGGAAAAGGATAAATAAAGATAAGCGGTTAATATATAAAGCTATGTGGTTATTATCTTTGCTGATTGACCACATAGCTTTAATTCTTGATTTTGAAATTATTATATATTTTTAGGCAAAATAATTGTGAAGGTTGTACCATCTTGATGGCTACTTGTAACATGTATCTTTCCGTGATGGAGTTGAATAATAGATTGTGTAATAGCTAGACCCAATCCGTTACTATTGTCATCTGTACTACGTTTGTAAAAGCGTTCAAACAAATGAGATTGCTCTGACGTGTCGATGACATCACCTTGATTTGTAACTTTTAATTGAATGCCTTGAGCTATTTGTTTCAATTCGATATTAATCAGTGATGCTTCATGTGAATATTTAATGGCATTGATAATTAAATTACTAATGGCCTGATGTAACAATCTTTCATTTCCTAGGAAATAAGTGGATTCTAAATCTGACATCAACATTAGTGATTTTTGGTCGATAGCGTAATGTTCATGTCGCACAATACGATTGATTAATTGATCGAGTTGAATTTGATCCGAGAAAGTTAAATGCTGAGCATTATCGAGTTCTGATAGTAATAATAATTCTTTTGTAAGTTCACTCAACTGGTTTGTAATTTGATAGATATCATTTATGCTTTGTTGACGTTCGTTTTGATTCTTAGCATGTTCTAAATCTACTAATGATTGTCTAATGTGTGTGAGCGGTGTTTTAATTTCATGTGATACATTCTGAACAAAATGTTGTCGCATTTCATCAACTTGCTTTAAAGATTGACGCATCGTATCAAAGCGATATTGTAGTGTACCTATTTCATCTTGACGGGTCTGCTTGATAGGGGTGATAAAGTCTCCATTCATTAATCTTTCTGTGCCTTGTTTTAATTGTTTAACAGGCCTAACAATGGCATAGGTTGAAGCGATGACAAGTGAAATAGAGATTAATAATAATAAAGTTAAGAGCACTGCTAAAAATAGTCTGAACTCACTAAATGTTTCTCCAATATCAGGGCGCATAAAGACAGCGACATTCTCGTGATGATTTTTAAATTGTAATCCTACAGTATTATCTGTTTCATTATCGAAAAAGCCAGTTACAAAAAGTTCGAAAGGCTTATTTTTAATACCATGATACTCATTGCCCTTTAACACACTTTTAATATGATATTGCGATAAGTTATCTTTTCTAAATTTTGCACCATAGAATGTCTTCTTACCATCCTGATCAACTGTCATAATTTGATAATTCATCTGACCAAGATGTTTAAAGTAATGATTAAGATGATTATTATGATTGTCACCCTCAAAATCTCTTGCTTTTTTTAACGTTGTCATGATTTTCGTATCATTAGACGCCTTTAAATTAAAATGGTAATAGATATTTGTGAAAATAAAACTAATAAAGGCACTGAATAATATGACGGTAATGGTATAAACAGCGATTCTGATATATAACGTTTTAAACATGGTGTTCCACCTTATAACCTTGACCACGCACTGTCTTAATTGTCACGTTTGAATCTAATTGCTGTAATCGTTGTCGTAATCGTTTTATATGTACGTCAATAGTTCTTTCATCACCTTCGTAATCATAACCCCATATTTTTTCGATAAGATGTGTCCTAGAAAATATTTGCTTTTCATTTGAAGCTAATAGAAATAAAAGTTGAAATTCTTTGTTAGGTAATGTCATCGTTTTACCATTTACAACAACTTCCATATAAGCTTGATGTAAGGTTAAATTCCCGATCGTTAATGTTTCATCCGCATGGATATGGTACCGACGTAAGACAGCCTTAATACGAAATATCAGCTCTTTTACTTCAAAAGGCTTAGTTAAATAATCATCCGTTCCACTTATAAATGCACGTTCTTTATCACTTAGTGCATCTCTCGCCGTTAACATAATAACTGGTAAATCGTAATCTTCTTTAATCACATGACATAATTCAAATCCATCCATTCCGTGCATCATAATATCCACGATTGCAATATCAACTTGATGATTATCAAGAAAATGAAGTGCTTCTTCACCATTGGTATGAGTATATGTATGAAAATGTTCTCTTTCCAAATGTGTTGAGACGTAATTTAATATTTTAGGGTCATCATCTACAATTAGGCAACGATTCATATCCACACTCCTTTTTACTTTATTATACAATGAATAAATTTTATAAAACAATGTATGCTTGAGTTCATATTCAGTTCACAAATGTTCCTTATGATACAACTATCAACAAACACAGTATAGGAGCGAGTATGAATGAAATTAGCATGGAATGAAATTAAATTTTATAAGTTTAGATATGTATTAATCATGTTAATCATAATCTTATTAAGCTTAATGGTGCTATTTATTAGTGGTTTAGCACAAGGACTAGCTAGAGAAAATGTTTCTATGTTCGATCAATTTAAATCAACACATTATATTACTCAAGATATGAAAGAACCTCAGATTGAAAAATCTCAACTATCTCCAAAACAGCAAATGAAAATTAATAAGGAGACTAACATAAAGCCTACTCAAATGAATTTACAAAGTTTAGAAGTGGCGGGTAATAATGATGAAGATGTACTCACAATGTATTCTCCACAAGAACAACAATTTGATTTGAAAGAAGGGCAACTACCTACAAAGCACAATCAAATTGCAGTGAATCAAAAACTGACAGGTGAAGGTATTAAAATAGGGGATGTTATTCAGTTCAAGCACCATCAACAAACATATAAAGTCACAGGTATTCTTGATGATGCAATGTATGCACATAGCTCTATCGTATTGATGGATCAAAAGGGATTCCAGGATATTAATAAACAATATGCATCATTTTATCCAATTAAAACTTTATCTCAACAGAAAGAAAAACAATTAAACGATATTCCAGGCATCAAAGTGACGAATACCGACGAATTGAAAACAAACATTGCAAGTTATCAAGCCGAACAAGCACCGTTAAATATGATGGTGATTAGCCTTTTCGTTATTACAGCAATCGTTCTGAGTGCTTTCTTCTATGTCATGACCATTCAAAAAATATCAGAAATTGGCATTTTAAAAGCAATTGGAATCAAAACTAGACATTTACTGACGTCTTTATTACTTCAAATTTTAATCGTGACATTATTATCCGTAGTCATTTCAGTCGGTATAATTGCTGGTATTGCTATGATTTTACCTGTGACAATGCCGTTTCACTTAACTACTATTAACTATCTTTTAGTAATTAGTATTTTTATCATCGTCGCTATTATCGGTGCGGTATTATCATTCATTAAAGTTATTAAAGTTGATCCTATAGAAGCAATTGGAGGTGGAGAATAATGTCATTACAAGTTAACCATATTGTGAAAACATTTGGTAAGGGAGAGACTGAAACAAAGGTATTGAAAGATATTGATATCACGGTGGAACCAGGAGAGTTTATTATACTTTCAGGTGCCTCAGGTTCAGGAAAATCTACGCTTTTATCCATTCTAGGTGGTTTACTTTCTCAAACAAAAGGAGAGATTAATTACCAAGGAAAGCCATTATTTTCAAATACTCAACGTAATACTGAACGCCGTTTAACGGATATTGGATTTATATTCCAATCATCACATTTAGTCCCTTATTTATCAGTGTTGGACCAACTAACAATTGTAGGACGAGAAGCAGGAATGTCAAAAAAGGAAGCAAATCAACGTGCATCGAAGTTATTGAGTGACATTGGATTATCAGACAAATTAAATGCCTTTCCTCATATGTTATCGGGTGGACAAAAACAAAGAGTTGCAATTATGCGAGCATTGATGAATAATCCTAAACTGTTACTAGCAGATGAACCAACAGCTAGTTTAGATGCTAAACGAGCAATATCTGTTGTAAAAATGATTAAAAAGGAAATTATAAATAATGATATGTGTGGGATTATGGTCACACATGACCAACGATTATTTGAATATGCTGATAAAATGATTTATCTTGATGATGGTAAGATTGTAAAACATATAACATTATAGGATATTTATAAAAAAGTGTCTTATGTACGTCATAAAAGTAACGTATATAAGACACTTTTTATTTAATCCATAAAATGATGATACTTATCCAAAATGTGAGTGCAAAATATATTGTTAAAAGTAATCGATATTGATACATCACACCTAAAAAGTCTCTAATTAAAGCAATATGGAAGAAATGATAGGGCGTATGACTTCCAACACCATAAGTTGGAATATCTAAATTTTTTGCTAATTTGAGTGCCCGCAATATATGAAATTGACTTGTTACACATACTATCTTTGGCATATTAACGAAATAGTCATGAATAATGTCTTTAGAATATACAAAGTTTGTGTGTGTATTGGTAGATTGTTGTTCTAATAAAATATTGTCATTGGGTACACCCTGTTTAATCAAATATCGTTGCATTGCGATTGACTCTGGTATAGGTTCGTCTGGTCCTTGTCCACCTGATACTAGTAGTTTAGGTATATTTTCAGAATGATGATAAATTTCAAGTGCACGGTCCAATCGTTCTTTTAACATTGGTGTCACTTCTTCAGTAAATATACCTGCTCCTAATACAATAATTAAATCCACTGATTGATTGAAATGACGTGAACCAAATGTGGATGACCACGTGAGATAACAAAGAAATGCAAATAATGTTGTAAAACCGATCAAACTTAGCCATAATGCAATGCCATTAATAATAACTAAAGGTGACAGGCTAATATAGAAGCAAGCACTCATAAATAATATTAAACGCATGATGCTTAAACACATTTGCTTAATAAAATGACGACCACGCTGATTAAACAGAATAGCATGATGTTTTAATAAACAAAATGCTATTAAAATGAGCATAAGGATAATTAATTCATATGGAATGCTATACGTAATGAGATGAAATATTAAATTAAAGAAACCTAATATAATAGTAGAAATAAATCCAGTCACGCTTAATGTGATGTATTGGTTGATTAATAATGACAAGATTATCAAGATGATTAATAACGTTAAAATCAATGGAATCATGCGCACACCTCTATATTGTATGTACATATAAATGTAGTTGATAGTAAATAAATAAGCAACTCAAAAGATATTGTGATAAAACTGTTTTAAAGGTTTCATTTTATAATTTTTCTTGATATCATTTATAGGATGAAAAATAAATAATTTATATAAATCAACACAGTCTTGAGGAGATATATATGACTAGACAATTAGAAGATCATATCGCATTTTTAGAAATGTTTATTAATAATGTAAATACTTTAACGGCTAAATTGTTGAAAGATTTACAAAATGAATATGGCATTTCTGTCGAACAATCCAATGTACTAGCTATGCTTAATAATGAATCCATGACAATAAGTCAAATTACAGAAAAGCAAGGTGTTAATAAAGCGGCGGTGAGTAGAAGAATTAGTAAGTTATTAGATGCTGGATTAGTTGTTCTAGAAAAGCCTAATGCTAATATCGATCAAAGGCTTAAGTGTATAACTTTATCTAAAAAAGGAAAGTCATACATGGAGAAGCGTAAAACATTGATTAATGATATCGCAATGGATTTTACAAAAGATTTTTCTTCTGAAGATTTGGATCAAGTTAGACATGTCTTAGAAGTTATTAATTATAGAATGACAAATTACAGTTCTAAATTATCTTAAATATCATTAAATCTACACTATACATAATAGAAGTTTTAGGAATATAATTTGATAGTAGATTAGTCATAAGACTAAATATGTATGTTTTTGGAAATCATTTAGTTATATAATGAAATTATCTGTAATAATAGAATGTATATTGATTGAATTATTGAAATTAATAATAAATTAATCGTTTTTAACAATAGATATAAATCGTAGATGGAAATTATTTTAAACTGACGAGTGTTTGGAAATTGAGTAGAGGTGATAAGATGAAACAGTGCCCTCAGTGTGGTGCTTCTGTGGAGAAGGATGCACACACTTGTCAAAATTGTGGCCAGTCAATAAAAACAGAAACAAAGCATAAAAGTAAGCAAAATAATAGTGAACAGCATCAAAGCAACACAAATCAATCTTCAGATAAAACAACAAATATAAAGATTAGAAAGATTGTACCAGTTGCCATTATATTTTTTATTATCATCTTATTGGTCATTTTATTCTTCCTTTTAAGAAATTTTAATTCACCTAATGCTCAAACAAAAATATTAGTCAATGCGATAGACAATGACGATAATCAAAAAGTGGCTACATTACTCAGTACTAAAGATAATAAGGTAGATCCTGATGAAGCTTCTGCATATATTAAATATATTAAAAAAGAAGTAGGAATTAAAAACTTTATTAGAGATGTCAGAAATACAGTTGATAAATTAAATAAGAGTCATTCTAGCGTGGCATCTTATATTCAAACAAGAGATGGCCAAGATGTGTTACGCGTAAGTAAAAATGGTACACGATATCTTATATTTGATAATATGAGTTTTAATGCACCGACGAAACAACCGGTTGTCAAACCAAAAGTAGATACAAAATATGAATTTAAATCCGGTGGTAAACGTAAAAAAGTAATTGCAGAAGCGGATAAAACAACGCCATTAGGTCATTTTATTCCTGGTGATTATAGTATTGATGCTACTAAAGAAACTAAAAATGGTGTGTTTAGTGGGAAACTTGACTTTGATTTTAAAGCAACCAATAGTGAGACTGTCAATGTGACAGAAGATTTTGATGAAGCACATCTCAATATTAAATTAAAAGGTGCTTCTAAACTTACAGATAAATCGAAAAAAGTAATCATTAATGATCGTACGTTATCATATTCAAATTCTAAAGAATATGGTCCATATCCTAAGAATAAAGATATTACTGTCTCCGCTGAAGGTTCAGCTAAAGATAAAACTTTTGAATCAGAAACTAAGACGATCAAAGCTTCAAACCTCAAGGATAATACAACAATCACCTTAGACTTCGATAGTGATGAAATTGATAAATATGTGGCTAAAAAAGAAAAAGAAGAAAATAGTTTGAAAAATAAACTCACTCAATTTTTTAGCGGATACTCATTAGCATTAAATTCAGCAATGAATGAAAATAACTTTGATTTAATATCAAGTTACTTTAAGAAAAATTCATCATTATATGACACGATGAAACATCAATTAGAGAATAATCAATTAGTATCATTTCAAACATCTCAAGTCGTAAGTGCAAGTCAAAGTGGAGATAAAGTTAAAGCGACAATCCAACAAATAAATGAAAATGGGCAATTGATTAATAAAGACTACGAATTAGAAGAAACATCTAAAGGTAATGATTTTAATTTAATTAAAGCATCAAATGAATAATAGTAATGATGGACGTAGGACAAGTGATCTTATTATAGAAGCGGGCACTGTTCTGCGTCTGTTTTTTATAGGGATAAAAATCCAATTGCATAAAATAGAATGTATAGCGTAATATATTGATATATGTAAAAATAAAGCCATTTGCAAAAAAATATTAAGGTGGTTTCAAAAATGAATCAAAAAGTACAATCGAAAAAACAATCCCCTATATTTGTAATCATCTTAGGTGCACTAACAGCTATTGGTGCATTATCGATAGATATGTTTTTACCGGGATTACCAGAAATCAAAAATGACTTTCATACCACAACGTCTAATGCACAACTCACATTATCGTTATTTATGATTGGGTTAGCGTTAGGAAACTTATTTGCAGGTCCGATATCAGATGCTACCGGCAGAAAGAAACCGTTATGGATATCAATGTTCATTTATACGTTAGCAAGTTTAGGTATTGTTTTTGTCACGAATATCGAAATAATGATTGCATTACGCTTTATTCAAGGTGTAACAGGTGGGGCGGCTTCCGTCATTTCAAGAGCTATTACCAGTGATATGTATAAAGGCAAAGAGTTAACTAAATTTTTATCATTGCTCATGTTAGTAAATGGTGTTGCACCTGTTATCGCTCCGGCTATCGGTGGTGTTATCTTAAGCTTAGCCGTATGGAGAATGGTATTTATTATACTAACTGTCTTTGGCATACTCATGGTTATTGGTTCTCTAACCAAAGTGCCTGAGTCTTTACAGGACGATGAAAAAGATAGTGATGGTATTAAAGAAATGTTTAAAAACTTTAAACATTTATTAGAGACACCTAAGTTTGTGTTGCCTATGTTAATCCAAGGCTTTTCTTTTATTATGTTATTTACTTATATCTCAGCATCACCATTCATTATTCAAAAAATATATGGTATGTCAGCTCTACAATTTAGTATTATGTTTGCAGCAATTGGTATTACATTAATTATTTCAAGCCAATTAGTAGGTGTGCTTGTCGATCGAATAGAGAGACGACAACTGTTGAAAATTGTGACATATATTCAAGTGCTTGGCGTTGTGATAGTTGCTATTACACTACTAAATCATTTGAGTTTTTGGATATTAGTCATTGGTTTTATTATTTTAGTTGCACCGGTTACAGCCGTTGCAAGTTTAGGTTTTTCAATTGCTATGGATGAAAGTACAAGAGGGAGAGGTAGTGCTTCTAGTTTATTAGGATTGGTACAATTTCTATTAGGAGGACTTATGTCATCATTAGTTAATGTGATGGGTGAACATAATGTGATACCTTATGTGGTGATTATTAGTATGACAGCAGTGATTATGATTATTTTACAAACCATTTATACGAGACTACAACGTCGATCTTAAGAATGGGTTTGATTTATAAGATAAAAATAGCCAGAAAATGAGTTGCTTATGCTCATTTTCTGGCTTAATTTAATTATCTTTGTAATTTAATTGTATTTGCTAATAAGTTTTCAGCGATTACTTCTGGAGACTCTTTGCAACCATTGCGTAACCAATAAAATATGACACCAACCTGTCCACCAATTGAATAGGTGATGAACAATGATTTATTTTGAATTGAATTTGGATAATCTTCAATCACATTTTCATAAGCAACCTTTGTAGCATTAAAATATTCCATTGCTAATCCTTTATTAGGATATGTAATAAATATAGCTCGATAGAATGATTCTTTGCGCTTTATATACTTTGTAACAATTAAAAAGAATTTATATAACTTAGTTTTATCGACGCGTACACTTTCAAAATTATTATATAAAGTTTTGAGTAACTTTAAATATTTAGATAGATGATAATTTTGAATTTGTTCCAATAAATCATATTTATCTTTATAATTATCATAAAAAGTAGAGCGGTTAACGCCACTATAAGCACAAATCATTTTAATCGTAATTTCATCGAATGGATATTCATCTAATAAATTTATCATACTTTGAATAATTTTAAATTTAGCTCTTCGTTTCATAAGCAGTCACCTTAGTCATCAATCCGACACATTTTTTTAAAGTGTCGGTGTTTTTTTTATCTACATGTATCTATAATAGATAAAGTGAATTTTAAAAGCAAATAGGAGGATATATTCATGAAGAAAATGGTATTAATTAATATCATTACTATCATTGTGTTAATTGTTATCGGGGTAGTAGGATTCTACTTCTGGAACAATGCAACGAGCTATGTTAGTACTGATAATGCCAAAGTAGATGGCGATCAAATGAAAATAGCAAGTCCAGCTTCAGGTGAAATTAAATCACTTGACGTTAAGCAAGGTGAGAAACTTAAAAAAGGCGATAAAGTAGCTGAAGTAGCAGCTCAAGGCGAAGGTGGTCAATCTAAAGAGATGAGCATCAAAATGCCTAAAGACGGCACAATCGTTAAAACAGATGGTATGGAAGGTTCAATGGCTCAAGCTGGGAACCCAATCGCTTATGCGTACAATTTAGATGATTTATATATTACTGCTAACGTTGATGAAAAAGACGTTGCTGATATTGAAAAAGGTAATGACGTTGACGTTGATATCGACGGACAAAAAGCAACTGTAAGTGGTAAAGTCGATCAAATCGGTGATGCTACAGCAGCTAGCTTCTCATTAATGCCTTCATCTAATAGTGATGGTAACTACACTAAAGTATCACAAGTTGTACCAGTTAGAATTTCTCTAGATTCTGAACCATCTAAAAATGTTGTTCCAGGTATGAACGCTGAAGTCAAAATTCATAAAAATTAAGGGGGTCATTAAATGACAACGACCTTCATTATTGTTTATATTTTAATCGCGCTCATACTTCTTGGTTTGATTAATTTCTTCGTTTCTAAAGGTAAGAAAAAATCGAAAAACCAAAAAGTGGAACAACGCTCAACAAAAGGTTCTGAGAGTCAATCATATCAATCTAAATTTAAAGCAAGTGATTTAGAAAAATCTGAGTCACAAACATCATCTCCAAACGATTTTAGTTCTACTTCTAATCACATTGAAGATGATAAAAGAAAACATCATTTCGAATCTATGAATGAATCGGATGATTCAACAAAGAATGAACATGGGACGTTACGTCGTTCTGAAGACACTTCTCATAA
The DNA here is from genome assembly GCF_979255425.1 of Staphylococcus sp. AC872. NCBI lineage: Bacteria > Bacillati > Bacillota > Bacilli > Caryophanales > Staphylococcaceae > Staphylococcus > Staphylococcus sp. AC872. Next base: position 165,289 of record NZ_CEEDKW010000001.1, on the reverse strand, counting down.
ATCAGATGAGGATAGCGGAGTTGACGAAGTTCATAAACCAATCAACCCTAACTCAGAAGAGGCTAGAGTTAATGAGAAGATTAAAAATCAACAATCTGATTTTATCTTCGGTAAAGGTATCACAAGAGGTAAGATTTTAGCGGCAATGTTATTTGGTATGTTTATCGCTATTTTAAACCAAACGTTATTAAATGTTGCCTTACCTAAAATTAATACTGAATTTAATATTTCTGCATCAACTGGTCAGTGGTTAATGACAGGATTTATGTTAGTTAACGGTATTTTAATACCAATAAGTGCCTTCCTATTTAATAAATATTCTTATAGAAAGTTATTTATAATAGGTTTAGTACTCTTTACAATCGGTTCATTAATCTGTGCGATTTCAATGAACTTCCCAGTGATGATGTCTGGACGTATTTTACAAGCTATCGGTGCTGGTATCTTAATGCCATTAGGTTCTAATGTTATTGTTACGATTTTCCCTCCAGAAAAACGTGGTGTAGCAATGGGAACAATGGGTATTGCTATGATTTTAGCACCAGCAATCGGACCAACATTATCTGGTTATATCGTTCAAAATTATGACTGGAATTTAATGTTCTATGGTATGTTCTTTATCGGACTTGTTGCAATTGCAGTTGGTTTCTTCTGGTTTAGACTTTATCAAAGAACAACGAATCCTAAAGCCGATGTACCTGGTATTATTTACAGTACAATTGGGTTCGGCGCATTATTATATGGTTTCTCTGAAGCCGGTAATAAAGGTTGGGGTTCAACTGAAATTGTTTCAATGTTTATCATTGGTATTATTTTCATTGCCTTATTCGTTATTAGAGAATTAAGAATGAAAGCACCAATGTTAAATTTAGAAGTTTTAAAATACCCAACATATACACTAACAACAGTGATTAACATGATTGTTATGATGAGTTTATATGGTGGTATGATTCTTTTACCAATCTATTTACAAAATCTACGTGGTTTCTCAGCGTTGGATTCAGGTCTATTAATGCTTCCGGGTGCATTAGTAATGGGTGCCTTAGGTCCTATTGCAGGTAAATTACTTGATACAATAGGTATTAAACCATTAGCTATATTTGGTATTGGTGTCATGACATATGCAACTTGGGAATTAACTAAGCTAAATATGGATACACCATACTTATCAATCATGGGTATTTATGTCTTACGTTCATTTGGTATGGCATTTATCATGATGCCTATCATGACTGCAGGTATGAACGCATTACCAGCGCGTTTAATTTCTCATGGTAACGCATTTGTGAATACGATGAGACAATTAGCAGGTTCAATTGGTACTGCCATTCTTGTTACTGTAATGACTACACAAACAACAAATCATGTTGCAGCATTTGGCGAAGAGTTGGATAAAACAAATCCAATGGTTCAAGACCATATGCGTGAATTAGCACAACAATTTGGTGGCGAACAAGGTGCCATGAAAGTGTTATTACAATATGTAAACAAATTAGCTTCTGTAGAAGGCATTAACGATGCATTTATCATTGCAACTATTATAAGTTTAGTAGCGCTTATTTTAAGTTTCTTCTTACAAAGTAAGAAAAAAGCAGATGTATCAGCAGCAAAATCAAGAGCAGAAGACTAAGACAAATTGAATGAGACATGACTTAATGAATAAAAGTAATAAATAGAAGATGATAAAAATTGTGTTGTGGGGGCATGATTTTTATGGGATCGGTATCGACTTCGATATCGATCCCATTTTTTAGTGGCCCTTACAAACGAAGTTTGTTAGGGCCACTTATGCCTTAGGAAAACTAAGGCGAACCGAAAAGGGAAACGAAGTTTGTTATAGTAAATTTTCAAACAACCTAAAAAAGGGCCAATGAGGTCATCCTATTATAGATGACTCCATTGGCTCTTTTTAATTATTTAATACGAATTCTTCGGTTTCTAAAGAATAGACTAATGATTAATAAACCAATACTACAAGCTAATAAAATTAATGCATTATGAATGGCATCAGCTTCAGTCACAACTTGATCCGGTGATACAGATAAATAGTATTGTTTGAATGAATCCGCTATTTTTTCAGCTAAAGTATGAATAATATAACTAAAATACATTGTAATGACTAACATAATAGCCAAGAATAACATGTTAATAACTTTTAAAGCACTTCGATTAAAGATAATCGTTAATATAGATATAATCATGCTAATGATACATAAAGCGAAAAAGGCATAAAACACTAGTAATAAGCGATCAATTGATTGTTGTAGTTGATCTATATTACCTAGATTGATATTAATATTACCAACTTGTGTTACAGTATCTTGGAAATTTTTAAGTTGGTGGAAATCGATAGTTTGTTTAGCAAATACAATATTAAAGATAGGTTGATTGTACATGCTATAACCTGTAATTGCAGTTAAAACTAGTACGATGATTTGAATGATCATACTAACCCAAGAACGTTTTTTCTTGCCATATTGCTTACCACGATGCATTTGTTCATTTTGAAATGCATCATCAAAGTTTTCTAATCTTCTTTGTTGATTAGTCATAACGTTGCCTCCTTGAAAATAGTCATATCTTTATTTATCATTTCCAGTCTTATTTTGTTATAATAATGAATAATCAAAGACAATAAAAATTAGACAATTTATAAAATGAAATTCATGACTAAATTAAAATATACTTTAAATTATATCCCTTTTTAAGTTACGAATGTAGGTTTTTAATCAAATTGTTTTTTAATTTTAAAAATTGCAAAGAGGTAGGTTTAGTTATTTATGAAGAATCGATTTATGAACCGAGTGGTAAACAAGTATATTCTACACAATCGTTCAATATTTTTCGACAATGATGAAGCAGTGGATAAGTTTTTTGAAAAAAGACAAGTTGAAAATGAGAAAAAACATAAGCAACCCTCTACATTAAATGTTAAAGCGAATTTAGATAAACTTATGTTAGGGGACATGCAAGTATTTAGATTTAACTTTAGACATGAGTCAAAAAGAAAAATATTGTATTTACATGGTGGCTATAATACATTACAACCCTCACCATTTCATTGGAGATTTATTGATAAATTAACACTTTCAACAATACATGAAGTTGTATTACCTATTTATCCTAAAGCGCCAGATTATCATATTGAAGATACGGAAAAAGCAGTAAGAGATGTATATCATCAACTTGTGGATGAAGTAGGAGCTGAACATATAATTGTGATGGGTGATGGATCTGGTGGTGCATTGGCATTGAATTTAGTTCAATCGCTCATTGAAAATAATGAACAAGTACCACGCCAATTATATTTAATCTCGCCATTATTAGATGCTACATTATCTAATAAAGACATCACAGATGAACTCTTAGGGAAAGATATCCTAATTAGTCGTTTCGGGGTCAATGAGATTATGAAACGTTGGGCAGACAATGTAACACTCACCGATAAACGTGTGTCTCCAATATATGGTCCTATAGAAGGCTTACCACCAGTTTATATGATCGGTGGAGGAAGAGAAATTATCAATCCAGATATGCATTTATTTAAAGAAAAATTAGAAATGATGGGACAAGAAATTACGTTCTATGAATATCCAAGAATGGTTCATGATTTTCCACTGTATCCAATACGAGAATCACATAAAGTGATTAAACAAATTACCAAAGCACTTAAAAATAATTAAAATGACAAAAACGATGAGCAACAAATGGCGTTGTTCATCGTTTTTGTTTATTCCATAATAGAATTGATATGTTTAATAATGAAATTTTGTCCTTTTGAAAAGTAAAGATCAGCTATAGTTTCTTCAAAGTGACTCGGAATATCAGTCAAATTACTAAATGAAAAGACTTTTTCAATATTGTCATTTCTTATACGACTAGCTAATTGATTATAGTGTTCAAGGAATTGTTCATCAACATCATATGTTTCAAGTAGTTGATTCATTTCATCTATGGCTTGCTTTTGTCCTTGTATATAACTCATGCGTGTCGCACGTTTGAATAACTTAGAAGCAGGACCATTGATAGTTAGCGCTTTTTGTTCATTTAAATCACTTAATCCTACTTTGACATCATCATATAAATCTAGTAATTCGTTTTGAATGGTATAGCGGATAGATTCACTCATAATTGATCCTCCTTATGAGGAATACCAATACGATGTCCTAATTGCTTAGGCCATTCGATTGTTTGTTGTTCTTGTTGAGCATAGCGCTCGATTTGTTGATAATAATCTTCAGGAAATGCAGCAGAGCGACGTTTATTTTGGTCGATTCCCATCATCATGACTTCATTGGTTGCAGCAATTTCACCATCTTGACGAACCATTCTTAAAAAGAAATGAACGCGTTTATAATCGTAATCATAAACATATAACTCAACATGATATTGTTCATTTAATGTTAGTTCTGATAAAAAACTTGTATGTTCTTCAATTGTGAATGTTGTGTATTCATATTGTGCACGTTCATCTAAAGAAAGACCGTGACTATAATTAAAATCATCAATGACATCACTAAAAATGATATTATAATATGCATCATGCATATGATTATTCTGATCGATAAAATCTTCTGTCACTGTTTTACTTACAGTAAATGTTTGAGACATGACTATTACTCCTTTATAGTTTGCTTAATACTTATTTTACTAAATTAAATTAAGACATACACGTAATTCAATTCATGATAAAATAAAAAAGAATTGCTTATCAGGGGGTAAAGAGATGACGATGACCATTCGATACCAAACCACTTCCCAACCATTAACAGAGGTGAGTCGCATAGAAGACGTTCCGAGTGAAGCGACCATTGTTTGGTATGACTTTGAAGATGCAACAGAGAAAGAAAATGAATTTTTAAGAAATCATTTTGACTTTAACTATTTAGAAATCGATGATGCGATTAATGGCATTCCTCGAGCGAAATATAAAGCTTATGATGACTATCAATATATTGTGTTTCACAGTATATTGACACATGATTATGCAGCTATTGCGTTAAATGTATTCTTGCAAGGTAATACATTGGTAACATATCATCATAAACGTTTTGAATCACTTAAAAAAGTAGTTCAAGATAATCAAAAACATCATGTTTCCGATTTGGACTGTGCGGATATAGTGATACATATATTAGACAGCATGGTAGATAAATATTTTAATTTTGTTTATGACATTGAAGATAAGGTATATACATTTGAGGACAGACATGTAGATGATCGCTATAGTAAAAGCGTGATGGATAATGTATTCCAACTACGTTCTGATCTAATTAAGATAAAGCGAGTATTATTTCCAATGCAAGAATTGGTTGATACCATTAAAAGTGAAGGTAAGTTAATTATCGATACAAAGCATTCTATGTACATACAACATATTGATGACCATTTAATTAAACAACGTAATGTGATTCGTACATCCCAAGAAATGACAAATGAAATACGTGAAAATTACGAATCCTATACTTCATTTAGAATGAATAATATTATGCAAATTTTAACATTAGTATCTGTAATATTTTCACCATTAACTTTTATTGCAGGTATCTACGGCATGAACTTTGCGTATATGCCAGAATTAAATTGGCATTATGGCTACTTTATTTGCCTATTTGTCATGCTAATCATCTCAATTATTTTAATTATCTTCTTCAAAAGAAAAAAATGGTTTTAAACCTTGTAATTATAAAATGAATCATTTGGAAAAGGCGGTATAGTAATGAGTGACTTTCAGAGAGAGCAAAGAAAAAATGAACATGTTGAAATAGCGATGGCGCAACATGATGCTACATTATCTGATTTTGATAAAGTGAGGTTTGTTCATCATTCGATTCCAAATATTGATGTGGATGATGTAGATTTAACGACAAAGACATCCGATTTTAATTTGAAATACCCAGTTTATATCAATGCCATGACTGGTGGTAGTGAATGGACAAAACAAATTAATGAAAAATTAGCGATTGTTGCACGTGAAACGGGTCTTGCAATGGCTGTGGGTTCCACACATGCTGCATTACGAAACCCTAAAATGGCAGAATCATTTACAATTGTTCGAGAAACGAATCCAGACGGTGTTATCTTTAGTAATGTAGGTGCTGACGTACCCGTAGATAAAGCAGTTAAAGCTGTTGAACTATTAGATGCACAGGCACTACAGATTCATGTTAATTCACCTCAAGAATTAGTTATGCCTGAAGGTAATCGAGAGTTTGCTAATTGGATGGAAAATATCGAAGCAATTGTTAATGCAGTAGATGTACCTGTGATTGTGAAAGAAGTAGGATTTGGTATGAGTAAAGAGACATTTAAATCACTACTTAATGTAGGCGTTACTTATGTCGATGTCAGCGGACGTGGTGGTACGAATTTCGTAGATATTGAAAATGAGAGACGTTCAAATAAAGATATGGACTATTTATCTAATTGGGGACAATCAACGGTTGAATCACTATTAGAAAGTTCTGATTTTCAAGATAAACTAAATGTCTTTGCAAGTGGAGGTTTACGTACCCCATTAGATGCTGTGAAATGTTTAGCACTAGGTGCGAAAGCAGTAGGTATGTCGCGTCCGTTCTTAAATCAAGTTGAGCAGGCCGGTATAACACAAACGATTGAATACGTTGAATCATTTTTAGATCATATGAAGAAAATAATGACAATGCTAGATGCTAAAGATATCAATGAATTAACCCATAAAGATATGATATTTAATACTGACTTGTTATCTTGGATTGAGCAACGTGGTTTAGATATCCAAAGAGGTTAACTGAATCAAATTAAATAAGCCCGTACGTAAGACATGAGCATGTATTACGTACGGGTATTTTATTATTGGAAAAATTGTATGAAGCCCATAACAATGATGACACCTATTAAGTCGATTAAGAAAGCACCGACAATAGGGACAACTAAATAGGCTTTTGGCGAATTGCCATATTTTTTAGTAATAACATCTAAATTCGCCATCGCATTAGGTGTAGCACCTAAACCATGACCTATAAATCCACCAACCATTACTGCCGCATCATAATCTTTTCCTAAACCTCTAAATAGAACGAAAATAGAGAACAAGATCATAAATACAACTTGTACAAGAACGATAATGATTAATGGTAAAGCTAATGAGTAAATTTCAGTTAGCTGAATACTCATTAAAGCTAATGATAGGAAGATACCTAACGAAATATCTCCGATTTGTTCGTTAATTTTTAGATCCACAATGTTGAAACCAGCAGCTTCAGAAATATTACGAACGAATACTGCGACGAACATTGAACCAACATACATCGGAATATTCACGTTTGTTAAATTAGTAAATGTATTACCAATATATGTACCGAGTGCCATACAGAAAACTAAGATTGTGAACTGTATAAAGAAAATTTGAGTAGGTTTATATTTTTCATGAAGTGATTGATTATATTCAACTTCACCATAATTTTTAAATGAATCGTCACTATGTTCAGGTTTTAGGTTATAACGTTTAATTAAGAACTTAACGACTGGTCCACCAATTAAACCACCAAATACTAAGCCTAATGTTGCAGCTGCAAGGGCGGCTGTGACAGCGGAATCAATCCCCATATCTTGAATGGTTTTACCATAAGCGGCAGCATTACCATGACCACCTTCCATTGACATTGACCCTGCAGTTAAACCTAGTAAAGGTTTAATATTTAATAACTTCGCTAATGAAATACCAATCACATTTTGACAGAATGCCATAATGCCACAGAACATAAAGTACAATAGCATGACCTTTCCGCCAACTTTAAATAGTTTAAGAGATGCACCGAGTCCGATCGTTGTGAAGAATGCCAACATAAAGAAATCTTGTATAAATGAGGCATCTAATTTAATTTTCACAATATTAAATGAATCTAAGACAGCTACTAAAATAGCAAAAATTAAACCACCAATTACTGGTGCTGGAATACAAATTCTTCTTAAAATCGAGACATGATTAATGATCGTTTGACCAATAAGATATAAAATACATGCTAAACACAGTGTGGTAATAGCATCTAATTCAATCATTTTAACTCCCCCTTAGAAGTTATCCCAAAACCTATGTTTATGTGCTATTCAATTAAAATATGTAAGCGTTATAAAAAGCCACAATATCCATTATACATATGTATGTACAATAAATCTAGTTTTGAAATTAATATCAATTATATTTATACCTATTAATCATTAATCTAAAATAGTTTTTATCTATATTAATTTAAAAATGTGAAAGAAGAGAATATAATGATTTGAAACTATCTATTATTTAGTACCTTGCAATGTACAGTAGTAAGTGCTATATTATAGATAATTACTACTGTGTAATGTTCAGTACTGATCATTACACTTTGGAGGTCTAGCTATGAACACACAGTTTAAAAAGGGTGCATTAGAACTGATAGTCTTACTTATTATCAAACGAGAAGATCAGTACGGTTATTCTTTAGTACAAAATATTTCTCGCTATATGACGATTGCAGAAGGTACTGTCTATCCTTTGTTACGAAGATTGGTAAAGAACGGAGAACTATCGACGTATTATCAACCATCAACCGAAGGACCAGCGAGAAAATATTATCGGCTTACTGATCAAGGGCAAGAAAGATTAGCATTATTGAAAGAAGAATGGCAAATGTTTTCAAATGCAGTTAATACCTTTGTAGAGGAGAGTGAACGCAATGAATAAAGAAACTTATCTAAAACAACTCATAAGTCATTTAAGACATATGGATAAAGATGAGGAAAAGGATATCTATAATGAATACGAAACACATTTTATAAGTGGTAAAAATGAAGGTAAATCAGAAGAAGAGATTTCCAAACATTTAGGAAACCCAAAGATGATTGCTAAAGAATTAAATGCTTCATTGGCTATTGATAAAGTTGATGAGAAAAAGAATGCAAAAAATATTTTGAGAGCTATTTTAGCGGTCATGGGTTTAGGATTACTTAATTTCTTTATTGTATTAGTACCGGCATTCTTTATATTTATGTTTTTGCTTACTTTAGTTGTATTTACAATCACACTCTTAAGTGCACCAGTATTTTTAATTATTAAATATATTACCGAAGGTGTAAATTCTATTATTTTATATGATGTTTATATGAGTGGTCTCATGTTTGGTGTTGGTTTAATGCTGTTAGCTATTAGCATTTTCTTATGTCATTGGATTCTTAAATTAACGATTATGTATTTAAAATGGAATATCTCAATTGTGAAAGGAAGTGTTCATTCATGAAAAAGCTAGTCTTAACGTTATTTATATTTGGACTAATTTTAAGTATTGGTTTTGGTATTGGCGTTTTTTCAGAATGGAAAACATTAGCTTCAAAGCAAGACAATGGCACTAAGTTAAATAAAGTTTATAAAGCACAAATTAATAGTATAGATCTAGATGTTGATAACAGTGATGTTGAAATTAAACGTGGTAGTACGTTCTCAATTAAAGAAAAAGGCAACTCAGATAAGAAAATAAATAGTGATGTAAAAAATGGTGAATGGCATATTAGTGATCAAGACCATCAATCAAATATTAATTTTAGAATTGGTTACATGACAAAGCACAAATTAGTAATCACAGTTCCAAAAGCGATTGATCAATTAACTGTAAAAAGTGACTCTGGTGATGTCACTATCGATAATATAATAAGTAAGAAATCAGATGTTACGGTAGATTCATCAGATATTTTCTTAAAAGATAGTAAACTAGGAAAACTAAAAGTAAACAATGATTCTGGAGATATATCAACAAGTCATATCGAATTCACCAACGGCAAAATAGAAAATGATTCAGGCGATATAGAATTGAGTAAGTGTGTTCCAGATCAACCCTTATATGTATCAAATGATAGTGGAGATATTACTTTGAATTATCAACATCATCCTAAAAACACAACATTTATTGCACATAATGATTCTGGAGATTCTAACATAGATAACAAAGAATTTAAGCGTCATCGAATTGGAAAAGGGGACAATAACGTCGAGTTGTTTAATGACTCTGGGGATATCAACGTTCAATAAAGACATATTTTAAGAGAGGTCAAGACAAAAAGCTCATTTTGGGACGCCGTTAATCGGTTTCCAAGAGCACAAAACTTTTTGTCTCAACCTCTCTATCGTTTTATTTCCAAGTATCGTCAGGATTTTGAAAATCTGATTTCTTCATACGAGAGACATAAGGGTTACCTTTAACTGTGTAACGAAGTGGTTTGTTAGTCCATTCTCCTTTATTCGGTATGCCTATACGTCCACTTTCAATAATTGATTTAGGGTATTTACGATGTTTAATATCGATGGAAAGTCGGCATTGATTTAAAGTAGCACCATCAATTGAACGTGGAATATTAAAGGCTTTTGTCCATTTTCCAGGGCCATTAGTCACTTCAAAGCCACTTTTGCCACGATTGATTTTCATAGCTTCAATACCATCTTCAGGTTCGATTGCGCGTATAAGCACACCTTCAGGAACGCCAACATCTCTTGTAACAAAGTTAATTAATAGATGCGTATGCATGACGTGTGCATAAATCGTACCACCAGTTTGATATAAAGAAGTTACTTTAGGCGTGCGCTTTCCACCATATCCGTGAGCAGCACGATCTTTAATACCTAGGTAAGCTTCTGTTTCCACAATATAGCCACTATATGTTTGGTGTTCATCTTGATAAATAACGCGAACGCCGAGTAATGCTTTAGCTGTGTCCGTTGTGCTACGTTGTTTAAAATCCATAAATTTGGCACCTCTATAAAAATATTTGTTATAAGAATTTATTCTAAAATTTCTTAAAATATTTTTTGATTTATATTTTTAAAAGTCTTGTTGTTTGATACAATGACAATAGAAACAATATTATTACTTAATTAATGTATCAGAGTTATTAAGAGTAATAAAATAAATTGAATTGATGATCTGAAGGGAGCCACTAATATGAGAGAAAAAGTTGGTTTTAAAGCATCATTTAAATTATTTTGGTCAAATTATTTTAATTTTAAAGGGAGATCTAGACGTAGCGAGTATTGGTTTATGCAATTATGGCATTTAATCTTTATGTGCCCTGCCATTATACTTATGATTATTGGTTACCCAAGTTTATTCTTAGGTGCATTTAATGAAAGTAGTGGCGCATTAGGTATTGGGATTATTTGTATATTTATAGGGACTATTTATATCCTTATTTATTCGTTGGCTACTATAATACCTAATTTGGTCATTTTAGCACGTCGATTCCATGATACTTCTCGTTCAATGTTGATTCCAATCATTGCGTTTGTCATTGGGGTATTATTGAATGTATTTAATATTGTTATTAACGCTAGTGGTCTAATAGATAATGTAGGCGTATTAATCACATATTATATTATCGCTTTAATCTGTCTAGTATTAGGTGTTTATAATATTGTGGTAAGTTGCTTAGATAGTAAAAATGAAGGCAACCAATATGGGCCAAGTCCTAAATATGAAGTGAATGAACCGGTTAACGAACCGAATTACAATCCAGTTGACAAAGCGAAGTTATATCGCAATACAACAAATGAAATTTAAACTTCAAAGGCTAGTGTCGATAATGACGCTAGCTTTTATTTTAAAGTAAGTGTCATATATATTTGACACTCGTGAAAATGACTGTCTATAATTAAAGTAATATTAACTGAAAGAAGTGATTGATTGCGTTGAATAGAGTGAAGCAATATCGAGCGCATCAAAAGATGTCTCAACAGGAGCTAGCTAGGCGCATTGGTGTATCAAGACAGACAATCAATATGATAGAAAATGATAAATATAATCCATCGCTTAAACTATGTATAAACATAGCTAAAGTATTATCCGTTACACTTAATGATTTATTTTGGGAAGGTGATTAATTATTTTTAACAAATTGGCATTTAAAGATGAATTGAAAAATGAGTTTATAAGTGCTTATTTAGCAAAAGTAAGTGTGATTATATGTATAGTGATATTTTTAATATGGTATTTTGAAATGGTTTTTGATATCAATCGAAGTTATCTATCGCCGTTTTTAATAGGTGGGTTACTGATCCTAATAGTGACCTTTTGTAGATTAGTCATGTATGAAGAGTTTGTAGGTACACCGATGATTTATGTTAATGATGAGAAAGAAAAACGATTTTTAAATCGTAGAACAAGAATGAAACATATCCTTTTTTTAATTTTAATTATGCTATATCTAACATGTGTTAATAATATAGTGGTACCGTTAATTACCAATAATGAAAAATTTAATGATTTGACTGTTGGTTGGTTTTTTATCATTCCAATTATAGTTATGATGTTCATGAACGATAAACGTATCAAAATATCTGACACACCCACTGTTCCAGCAATGGAGAAGATTAATACACAAGATCGTATGCTTAATATGATTCCAAATTATAATTTCAGTGATGAATATGAAAGAACTCGAATAATTAAGGCATATTCAAGTAACGCAATATGGCAATTAATCGCGTTATTGTTTGTAAGTGTCATTGATATCGTTGTTGAACATATCATGGGGAATGTGCCTATTTCGAGTTATATGGCAATCGCAGTAGTTGTCATTGCAGCACTATGTATCACTTATCAAATAAAAAAACTTAAATCATAAAAGAATAGCTATACTTGCGTTGAATCAATATGATCAACGACAAGTATAGCTATTTATATTTAATAACAATTATTCTGTTTCGTGGATATATGATAATTCTGGATGTTCACGACCTAATAAATCATGTAGTTTTTGATATTTATCAAATAATTTTTCATAATGTTTTACTTTTTCTGGATCTGGTTGTTTTTCATAATAAACAGGCTGTTTCATGTGTTGCACGGTTTCTCTTAATGTATCATATGCACCACCCACATTTGCGCCCAACATAGCAGCGCCTAATGCTGTTGCGTTTGAAGATTCTAAGACGACAACTTTTTTATTTAATACGTTAGCATAGATGTCGACGAGTAATTGACTTTTCTTAGGAATACCGCCAGAAGCATAAACAGTATGAACTGGAATATCATTATCTTCGAATTGTTTCATAATCATTTTAGTACCGAAAGCAGTAGATTCTAAGTAAGCACGATGAACCATTTCAAAAGGTGTTTGCAATGTTAAGCCAAAGACACTACCTGTTAAATGGCTATCACTTAAAATACTTCTATTACCATTGTGCCAGTCTAAGACAACTACGTGTTGGTCTTCAACAGGAATTTGTGATGCAAGTGTTTCTAAATATTCTAAGACGCTCTTATTTTGTTTGGCTGCTTCTTCAACGATATGTTGTGGAGCCATTCGTTCAGAGTAACTAAATAAATCACCTACAGCTGCTTGACCCGCTTCGTAAGCATATAACCCTGGAATAATAGCGTCTTTAACTGAACCTGTAATAGAAGGGATAGGTTCTTGTTTCGGGTCTAACATTAAGTGGCATGTGCTTGTTCCTATAACCGGTGTGAATTCACCTTTTTCAATTGCACCTGCACCTAAAACGCCAGAGTGGGCATCAATCATGTAAGGAGAGATCTGTACATTGGAAGATAGTCCCCATAAGTTTTGATAGTATTCTGATAATGAACCGGCGCTATCACCAATTTGAATGACAGGTGCTTCGCATTTATCTTTGACGATTTGTGGTAATTCTGGATCTACGGTTTCAAAGAAATCATAATTAAAGCCATTTACTTCATCATAGAATCCTTTGAATCCTATACCACAGTTAGAGCGGATATTTTGATTGACGAGTAAGCTTGTCATATAATCTCCAGCTTCCATTATATAATGGGCGCGTTCTAATAATTCGGGTGCTTTATGTTTTACTTCGAGGATTTTAGGAATCATCCACTCACTGTTTACACTATGGCCATAATAATCTAACCAATTTTGATTAGCTTTCTCATTGGCTTCAACCATTTGAGTTGCTTCGTCTTGAGCGCCATGATGTTTCCATAATTTAACATAGGCATGAGGATGATGAGATAGGTCTTCATTCATATGTAATGGTCTGAAATTCTCATCTAAAAAGACCACTGTACAACTAGTAAAGTCAACACCAATACCTACGACCTCATCCTTATTAATTTGGCTTTCTTCTAAAACGTGTTTAACACCATTTTCTAGTACGTGATGATAATCACCAGCATGTTGTAAGAAGTAATTATGGGGTAAAGTTTCTCCTCCTAATTCTTCAGCGATGGTACCATGTTGATAAGTCTCTTCATAACTTGAAACAATTTTTCCATCAGATGTATTTACCAAAATGACACGTCCTGATGCTGTGCCGTAATCGATACCAATACTATAACTCATTCTATATATCCCCTTTAAATTTGATGTCGTGTTTAATCATCTTTAAGAAGTTAACTTTAATTTAATCTTCTATGATAAAATTAATGATAGTGCTTACATAAATAATTGTAAAGTTTGACATATTGCAAAATCTAAATTCATTAATAGAACTAATAATGTTATATTAAATAATAATAAAAATATTATTTGGGGAGGTAAACATGTCATTACATATTGATCATGTGACGAAGAAATTCAATCAATTTACGGCAGTCAATGATATTTCTATCCATCTTGAAAAAGGGAAAATGCTTGGCTTTTTAGGACGTAATGGTGCAGGTAAGACAACCACCTTTAGGATGATATTAGGATTAAGCGAACCTACTGAAGGACACATTACATATGATGGTCATGCGATTGATCAGTCAATGTATAATCGAATTGGCTACTTACCAGAAGAACGTGGTTTACATCCTAAAATGACTGTGGAAGATGAACTGACTTATCTTGCAACACTTAAAGGGATGTCTAAATCAGATATTAAGAAAAATATTGATTATTGGCTCAAACGATTTGCTATAACAGAAAATCGTCATAAACGTATTGATGCCTTATCCAAAGGTAATCAACAAAAAATTCAATTATTAGCAAGTATGTTGCATCAACCAGAATTACTGATATTAGATGAACCTTTTAGTGGTTTAGACCCTGTTAATGTTGAATTACTCAAATCAGCTGTAAAAGATTTAAATGATCAAGGTTCAACAATTATTTATAGTTCTCATCGTATGGAACATGTTGAAGAGTTATGTGACGATGTATGTATCTTGAACCATGGTGAACTTGTGGTATCAGGTGACATACATGACGTGAAAGCCTCACATGGTTATAAGCAAGTTATCATTGAAACTGATAAATCAATGCCTGACATAGCAGATATTGAAGGTGTGATAGGTTTTGAAACAAATAAGCGTCATATCAAAGTGACGATACAAGATGAATCCGTTGCAGAAAAAATATATCATCATGTCATCTCGCATGGCTATGTACGTCGCTTCCAAGTACTAGAACCTTCCCTTAAAGACATCTTTATTGATAAGGTGGGTGATTTACATGAATAAATTTTGGGCTACATTCGGACTCACGTATAAAAGTAAAGTGAAATCTAAGTCTTTTATCATCTTCATGGCGATTGTCATTATTTTAATGATAGCATTATCCAATGCTGACAAAATCATGGATATGTTTAAAGGTGACGGTGATCAAATCGGTATCGTAACGAATAGTGAGCCAATATACAAAGCCATTAAACAACAAGGAAATGTGATTGATGAAGATGCTTCATTTAAAAAGGTAAGTAAACAAGAAGCGAAGAAACAAGTGAAAAATGAAAAGTTAAAAGAAGCCTATATCATTAAGGTGAAAGATAAACAACAGTTATCAGCAACGATCTTGAGTAAAGAAAGTGTCTCACAAGAAAAAGAGCAAAAAATAAATGGGGTACTGACATCGATTCAATCTAAACTAGTCGCATCGCAACTACATTTAAGTAACAATGATTTGAAAAAATTACAGTCCCAAAGTAAGGTTGACAGTCAAGTCCTCTCAGATAAGAAAGATCAGCAACTGGATGAAGGTCAAAAACTACTTAATTTAGTTCTAGTATATGCGATTCTAATGTTGATGTTCTTTATTGTTTTCAATTACGCAACACAAGTTGCAATGGAAATTGCCACAGAAAAAACATCAAGAGTCATTGAAATGATTATTACGAGTGTATCTCCAATCACTCATATTATGGCTAAGATTGCAGGGGTTATCGCTGTCGCTTTAACACAAATTGTAATGATTGTTGTAGTTGCTATCATTTGTATCTTTGCCTTTGATTTAAAACGAATGTTAAAAGACTTTCATGTATCCATGAGTCATATCACTTGGCAAGTTTTAATCGTAGGATTGTTATGTATGATTATCGGAATATTAACATACGTGTTGCTAGCGGCAATATTAGGTTCTTTAGCAACAAGAATTGAAGATATTAACCAAACATTAATGCCATTAACTTTATTTGCAATGATTGCTTTTTATATTGCGATATTCAGTATGTTTAAACCTGACATTTTATTAATAAAAATAACTAGCTTTATACCTTTTTTAGCACCTTTTGAATTGTTAGTACGTGCCCAATCGACTGAGTTACAAGTTTGGGAAATCATCGTTAGTATATTAATATCAGTTGTAGTGATGTTTATTTTATTATGGATCGCCGTTAAAACATATAAAGATTCTGTATTAACTTTTGAAAAAGGACTATTTAATACCATTAAAAAGGTAATGAAAAAATAATTAAAAAAGAGGAAGCGCGTTAAATTAAACTTGTAAGAGTTTACAAAACGTTCTTCCTCTTTAATTTGTATTTTACTATGGCATATTAGTAGAAAAAGTGTAACAATATGTATGTATTAGCAAGCCAATTAATATAATACAATAGAAGATAAATAGGCATCACAAGCGACATTTTTTTATTATTCAGTGACTCTTTACCCCGAGTTACTTATAACTAAGGTTTTAATGAAATGACAATCAGATTCATGTCTTGGATTTAAGAGGTAGATAATTCATATGAACTCATGTATGTTGTATAAAGTGAAGCTTCATAGATAATGAACAGAAAGGCGTAATGTTTGTGATGGTTTATTCTTTTTTTTATATTTATATTAGCGGGTTTATGTGAAATTGGAGGCGGCTATTTAATATGGTTATGGCTTCGGGAAGGCCAACCATCGTGGCTAGGTGTTATTGGTGGCGTGATACTCATCTTGTATGGTGTGATAGCAACACTACAAACATTTCCGACATTTGGAAGAGTATATGCTGCATACGGGGGCGTATTCATCGTTATGAGTTTAGTTTGGTCTATGCTTATTGATAAGAATATGCCAGATAAATACGATATACTGGGTGCATTCGTCTGTTTAATAGGCGTCTTAATTATGCTGTTACCACATAGGGCATAATAAACGTGTTTGAAAGGGAGAAGTATGTAATGAATGTTGAAATTGAGCATCAAAGATATGGTGTAGACTTAATTAAAATTGATAATGAAGAAACCAAAATTGTGTTTACAAATTATGGTGCGAGAATTGTGTCATGGAAATATCATGACAACAATATTGTATTAGGGAATGTTGTTGAAGCGGATGAATTTTATTTTGATAATCCATTTAGATTTGGGGCGACTGTTGGACGATATGGTGGTCGTATTTCAAATGCGACTTTTAATTTAGAAGGAGAAACATATCAATTAGAAGCTAATGATGGCCAACATCATATTCACGGTGGTAGTCACGGTTTAGATTCTAAATTATTTGACTATGAAGTTGTAGACGATTTAGGACATGTCAAAATCATTTTCAAAACAACGATAAAAGAAGCAGATGATCATTATCCAGGGGATATGGAAATTAAAGTCACTCATACATATGATGCGAATCATTGTTGGACAATTCAATATGAAGCTATATCAACGAAAACTACTTTGTTTAACCCTATGAACCACGTTTATTTTAATCTTAATAGAGATAATAACGTTATTGATAATCATCGAGTGTCTAGCTCTAAATTGAATATGTATCCATTAAATGAGGATCATATGATTAGTTCAGACAACACGTTAGATATACAACAGATATTTAATAAGGACGCCATATATTTTAAAGACATATTTGAAAGTAGTCATGAGCCGATATCACAACAAGTGTCTCAATTTAATGGTTTAGATCATCCGTTCAAAGTAGGGGAACAACAATTATCAATAGATAATGATGAGTTTCAATTAGATGTTAAAACGGATATGCCTTACGTCATATTATATACATTTAATCAACCGAAAAACTGGAAAAGTGATGCAAATATTTATAAAGCACATTCGGGTTTGACAATCGAGGCACAGTATTTGCCAAATGATATTAACTTATATGGTGATCAAGCTTCATCAATATTAAAAGCGAATGAAATGTTTTATTCACAAACGAGCTATCAAATTCATGAGAAATAAGTTAAAGAGTAGAATAAACATCGTTTTTTACGATGTAATTGTTCTACTCTTTTTATTGTTTTATTTTTTGTTTATTTTGTTGCACGTTGATACATTTTTTCAAGTTTCTCATATCTTTTAGACGATAAATATGGATTTTTCAATGCTGATGCGATTCTGTCTGCATTTTTTCTGTCATTATAATAAATGTCGTTTAATGTTTGGACGGATAGTTGTGTATCTAATTCGGCTTCCTTTATTAATTCTAAGTGATGATGTTGACTGACATATCCTTCTTTAATGACACGACAATAAAAGCCCGTTTTTCCTGATTGAGACATACGTTTAACCAAGTCAGAAAGCCCGTACTTTGCTTGGATTTTCCAGCAGGGTTCTATAATTTCAGAAACTTCGATAATTGCATCGCCTAATTGATATTGGTTACCGAAATAAACGACATTTTCATCTAAATCTTCAATTGTCAAATTCTCACCGAACATGGCGTACTCTGGCATATCAAGTAAATCACCACGATACATGTCATAGTTCTTTTTACTAAAACAGCATACGGCTTTATCTGGACCACCATGATCTTTATAAGCTTGTTCATCATCAACAAATCCTAATTTTGAAAGCCACATTTGATCTTTAAAAGGTTGTTTATTGATTGCTGATTGCATAGGTTTGGCATCTTTGTATTGAAGTGATTCTATTTTTCCTGTCGAAATGGCGTACACTGGTATCATCATGGTCCCCCCTAAATTATTGTTTGAAGTGTATTTTACTATAGAATTTCATTTTTATGAAAGATTTTAAAATATATTAAAAATTAAACGTTGATTATGGTATGTTAAATTGAAAAAGTCATGTAAAATAAGAAATGTAAACGATTTAGAAAAGGGGCTCATGACGTGATGAATGATGTAAAACAACTCAAAATGATGACGCTAGATGATGTTTTAAGTCAAATCGAGGATGGTATGACGCTCGGTATTGGCACAGGAAGTACAATTGAATTATTAGTGCCTAAAATCGCTCAACTTATTGATGAAAAACATTATAATATTATCGGAGTATGTACTTCTAATAAGACGGCGTTTTTAGCTAAAGAATTAAATATTAATATTGTTGATGTTAACGATATTGATAAAATCGATTTAGCTATTGATGGTGCTGACGAAGTAGATCCTCAGCTTAACCTTATTAAAGGTGGCGGTGGAGCGCTATTTAGAGAAAAAGTAATCGATGAAATGGCAGACCGCTTTGTGGTTATTGCTGATGAAAACAAAGTTGTTAACTACCTAGGTGAAACATTTAAATTACCGGTTGAAGTAGATAAATTTAATTGGTATCAAGTTGCTAAGAAAATAGAAACAATTGACGGCGTGACAACAGAACGTCGTGTTACGGATGATGTCCCATTTACGACTGATAATGGTAATTATATTTTAGATTGTGCATTACCAAAAGGTATTGATCCTTATGAAATGCATGAATTTTTAATTCACATCACAGGTGTTTTAGAAACAGGTTATTTCCTTGATGTGGCTGACCAAGCAATTATCGGCACACAACAAGGTGTTAAAAAGATGAATCGACAAGTATAATATCTAGTAAAATTAACTCTTACTCAATAACAAAAGCGTCTATGGCCGTTCATGAGAACGACTATAGACGCTTATTTTAATATGATTCAACTTTTATTGTGGATTGTTGAATAAATCGACTAAACTTTGAGGACTATTTGCACCTAGACAAATATCTAATAATTCATGAGATTCTTTAGCTTCTTCCTCACTTCTAGGGAACATTTTTTCTTCGTATAAAGCAATAGCTTTATCAATATCATTTGGATGTTCAGCGATTAATTCCGCTAATTCCGCACCGTCTAACATTGCTAAATTAGCACCTTCACCAGATGGTGCCATTAAATGTGCAGCATCACCAATTAATGTGATACCTGATTGACGTTTCCAACGATGTGTATCAGGTAGAGCATTAATTTTACGAGGTGTAATAGAACTATCCGCTTGAGTAATTAAAGCAGTGACTTCTGGTGACCAACCTTTAAATTCTGCAGCTATAGTATTAGTTGCTTCTTGGCCATTTGAAAAATCAATGCTATCTATCCATTCGCTATCACAATTCATTTGAATATACGTGTGTAAAATATCGCCTGCTTCTCTATGAGCAACTATACCTTTATTTGGTGATAGAGCATACATTGCACCTTTGCCTACTTTGTTAGCTGTTTTAGGATATTGACGATCAACATCATATAAATAGGTTTCAATAAAGGTATAACCAGAATAATGTGGTTTAATATCAGTTAATATATTGCGTACTTTAGACCAAGCACCATCTGCACCAATAAGTTGAGCAGTTGTTACAGATGTGTTATCTCTAAATACAACTTTATATTGTTTTTTATCCAATTTTTCTACGTGGTCTACTTTTTTATTCCATTCAATCATGTCTTCTGGTAATGAGTCGATTAAAATATTTCTTAAATCACCACGTAAAACTTCTGGTCGGCTATTGGATTCGTCGTCAGGTAAATCTAATAGTAATTCACCATTTTGATTTACAATACGTGTTGCGTCAGCGCCTTTTTGAATAATAGAACGGAATTCATCCATTAAGTTTGCCTTTTCCAGTGCAACTTGACCATTATATTCATGTATATCTAACTGTCCACCTTGTGTACGTGCGTCACGTGATGCATCAGATTCATACACTTTAGCAGGTATTCCATTCACATATAGTACACGTGCTAATGTTAAACCACCGATGCCACCACCAATTATTGTAATAGGGTTATTATTTTCTTCTATATTCATCAAACCACTCCTTAAAGAATGAGGAAATATATTATAGTATCCTAACATTCCTAATAAATATAATTTTGCCTGACTAAATTTACCCATTTAGGTTCGACATTTAAACGTTAAAAAACCCGTCCACTCATTAATATGAATGTGACGGGCTTGATTAATTAATATTTGTTGTTAGGGCTATGTTCTTCAGTTTGTTTGATTTCATCTTGTAAATCAGAAACAACGGATGAACGACGATCTTGTTTATATGATGTATGTTCTTTTAAATGTTCAGTTGACTCAGAGCCATGACCATGATCTTGAACGTCATGCTTATTGTCTTGATGTTGAGCATCTAATGTATCTTTATGACGATCATAGTTATCTGAAATTCTACTATTATCATGCTTAGTTTCAGTATAATCATTGTCATTATCATCGCTAACATGATCTAAATAATTATTAGGTTCTACTTCATCTAAACTTTGATTCGTCTTTTTATAAAAGATAGCACGAATGATTAAGCTTAAAATGATATAAATTAAACCAACAGCAGTCGTAGCTAAGGCGATGACTTTCATAGAGAATAAATCGCCAATTTCTTCACTAAACAAGAATACTAAACCAAATGACATTGCTGCGTGGAAAAGTGTAGCAATATAAATGGTACGACCATTAGTAGCTCTAATTAACTCACCTACAATCATTGAGAAAGCAAATGTATATAAGAAATGATAGCCTGCGAACTCAAGACCGTATGTTGTATTAGCATTAAAGATAGAATAAATGATACCTACAACAATACTCGCAAATAATGTGTTCATCTTTGTTTCAACGATATGTTGCAAATATGAACGGAAACCAAATTCTACTACAAACGCCATAATTAAATGACCGATTAAAATTGCGAATATTGACACAGATAAATCAGATGCTTGTAGTAGGATGAAACTATCTGCGAATGTATTGAAGCAGAACATACCGATAATGAAAATAAATAAAGGTATGATTAATGCGAGTAATAAACGCTCAATAACTTTGAGACTAAAAGTGAATTTTAAACTCGCCATTTGTTCTTTTTTATGTTTAAAGACAAATAGACATATGATAGCTGCAATAAATGGAGAAAGGTCTGTAATGTCGAATACAAAACGTTTCACGCCTATTGCTGCTTGGAAATCTCTAAGTATTACGAATAAGGCCATTGTCACGACAAAAAACACAAATATTGTCATTGCCCATTGAAACCCAGAAATTCGATTGTTTTTCATTTTATGTAACCTCCATTACGGAAACAAGCAATTATTATTTTATTTACAATTATACATCTTAAAAGATGATAGATAAATTGTCTATTTTAATTATCATCAAAATGTAATAGTAATGAATTATAAACGTAATTAAATTTAGGTTAAACGGGAATATAAGAACAACATTGAATTAAGTGTGAGCCAAAGTTATACTTTAATTATAAGGATAAAGCAAAGAAATCAAGGGGGAAGAACAATGTATCAACTAGCTGAACCAAGCTTATGGACTGGAAGATTAGATAGTGAAACAGATGCCAAACAATTTAGACATTTTCAAACTATCCAATTTAATGACTTAAGACAAGTAGAATTAGCATCTAAACAAAAAGGTGTTGGTATCTTAGGTTATGCGATTGATAAAGGTGTCGAACTAAATAAAGGGCGTGTAGGTGCAAAAGAGGGGCCTAATGCGATTAAAAAAGCGTTCGCTGGCTTACCAGATTTGAATCAATGTGAACAAATCGTTGATTATGGAAATGTCGAGCATGATCATGACGCACTAATTGATACTCAAAAGGAATTTGCAGAATTAGCAGCTAAGTCTATTCATAATCATAAGCAAACATTCTTATTAGGTGGTGGGCATGATATCGCCTATGCACAATATTTAGCGACTAGACAAGTGTATCCTAATGAGTTAATTGGGGTTATTAATATTGATGCCCACTTTGATACACGTGATGAAGGTGAATCCACTTCAGGTACGAGTTTTAGACAAATACTAGAACAAGATGACAATGCAGATTACATGGTATTAGGTATTTCTCAAGGTGGTAACACACAAGGTTTATTCGACTATGCTAAAGAAAAAGGCGTATCATTTGTTTATGCTGATGAATTATTACATCAAGTATCACCACCGATTAAAGATATGATTGAACGTTTTATTCACGATCATGATGTAATCATGTTTACGATTTGTATGGATGTTGTAGATAGTGCCTTTGCTCCAGGTGTCAGTGCTCCAGCAGTCTTAGGCATCTATCCACATACAGTGTTTGAATTAGCAAAACGCATTGTCCCAAGTGAAAAGGTTAAATCAGTAAGTATCGCTGAAATGAACCCTAAATACGATCAAGACAATCGTACAGCGAAACTGATTGCGAATTTAGTGCATCACTTCTTATTATAAATTCCAATAATCAATACATTGTTCAATAAGAGAAAGTACTTGTTCAGAGTGCTTTCTCTTTTTTAAATAATTAATATAAATTTTGCGTCCTAAATTAGGGCGTATTTTAATGTAGTCTAAATTCCGTGTATTAAATGATTGGTAATAAAATCGAGGAATAACCGCATAACCAATACCTAAATGTACTAAATTAGTAGCGGATTCAAAACGATCAGATTCCATAATGATATTAGGGTGGATACCTACTCTATTAAAATAATCATCTAAGTGTTTACGAACTTGAGAATTTTTATTCGGCAAAATTAAAGGTAAGTCATCCAATTGAATCGTTTTTTGCTTTGGAAATGCATCTTTAGGTGTTAATAATATATAAGATTCTTTATATAATGCGATCGATGTAATATCTTGATGGCGTATTTCTTCGTTTGTTAAGGCAAAATGAACATTAAAGTTGGTAAGTTGCTCAATGGATTGATGTTGATCATGCACTTCATAAATTCGGTATTGCTGATTAGGGTAATGCTTATGATGTGCACGGATGACATTGGCCATCCATTGACTCGTGGATTCTAAAATGCCCATTTTAATACGGGGTTCCGAAGACACATTTAAATCATACATTTTTTCAACTGTTGAACGATAGGATTCTACTAGATCTTCAGCATATTTATAAAACTGAATCCCTTTTTCAGTGATTTTAATATCTTTGGTAGTACGCATAAATAAGTCGTATCCTAAATCAGCTTCCATTTTTTTAATAGCTGCAGTTAAGGAAGGTTGACTAATATGTAAAAAATTAGCGGCTTTCGTAAAACTATTGTATTTTACAACGGCTAAAAAATATTCTAATTGAATGATTTTCATAGGTCATCTCCTATATATCATAGTTTTTATCTATAAATAATTAGTTTATTTATATTTGTTATCTATATCTTAGCATAATATAATATGGTTGTAACAACCTGATTAATAGTGATTGTTATCTTTTGAATAGTACGAATATTTAGAAGATAATGATTAAAGAGAAACTTAATATATTTTGGATTTTGATATTATTTCGGATGGGAGAGATAGTAATGAGAGAAATTCATGCAAAAAAAGGGTTAGATATCGAATGTAAAGGTTGGGAACAAGAAGCAGTACTACGAATGCTATATAATAACTTAGATCCAGAAGTAGCGGAACACCCAGAAGAACTTGTGGTATATGGTGGTATTGGTAAAGCTGCTCGTAATTGGAAAGCCTTTGAAGCAATTGAAAATACATTAAGAGATTTAGAAGCAGATGAAACAATGCTTGTACAATCTGGTAAACCAGTGGCAGTATTTAAAACACATGAAGAAGCGCCACGAGTATTAATTTCCAATTCAGTTTTAGTGCCTGAATGGGCGAACTGGGATCATTTTAATGAATTAGATAAAAAAGGCTTAATGATGTATGGTCAAATGACAGCAGGTAGTTGGATTTATATTGGTTCACAAGGTATCGTTCAAGGTACTTATGAAACATTTGCTGAACTTGGTAATCAAGAATATCAAAGTGATTTAACAGGTACAGTAACACTTACTGCTGGATTAGGTGGTATGGGTGGTGCACAACCACTTGCTGTGACTATGAATAATGGTGTAGCTATTTGTGTAGATGTCGACGAAAGTCGTGTTGATAAACGTGTCGAAACAAAATACTGCGATATCAAGACTAACGATTTAGATGAAGCATTAAAATTAGCTGAAGACGCTAGACAAAAAGGGGAAGCTTTATCTATAGGATTAGTAGGTAATGCAGTAGACATTCACAAAGCTATTTTAGACAAAGGATTTAAAATTGATATTATTACTGACCAAACGAGTGCACATGACCCATTAAATGGTTATGTACCACAAGGATATTCAGTTGAAGAAGCTAAAAAGCTACGTAAAGAAGATCCAAAAAAATACGTAGAATTATCTCAAGCTTCAATGGCTAAACATGTTGAGTTAATGCTTGAATTCCAAAAACAAGGTGCCGTTGCATTTGACTATGGTAACAATATCCGTCAAGTTGCATATAATAACGGAGTAAAAAATGCATTTGATTTCCCAGGATTTGTGCCTGCATATATTAGACCATTATTCTGTGAAGGTAAAGGACCATTCCGCTTTGCAGCATTAAGTGGTGATCCAAAAGATATTGAACGTGCAGATGAAGAAATGAGAAAATTATTCCCGGATAATGAAAAATTAATTCGTTGGTTAGATCTAGCAGAAGAGAAAATTTCTTATCAAGGTTTACCTTCAAGAATTGCATGGTTAGGCTATGAAGAACGTGCCAAAATGGGACTAGCACTTAATAAATTAGTGCGTGATGGTGAAATTTCTGCACCAATTGTTATCGGACGAGATCATTTAGATTCTGGTTCAGTAGCAAGTCCAAACCGTGAAACAGAAGGTATGCGAGATGGAAGTGATGCAGTAGGTGACTGGGCTGTACTTAATGCATTAATTAATACTGCAGCAGGCGGTTCTTGGATTTCATTCCACCATGGCGGTGGCGTAGGTATGGGTTATTCATTACATGCTGGTATGGTTGTTGTAGCAGATGGCTCAGAACGTGCAGATCGTCGATTAGGACGTGTATTAACTACAGATCCGGGTATGGGAGTAGTAAGACATGTTGATGCCGGTTATGACATCGCCATTCAAACGGCTAAAGATAAAGGCATCAAAATTCCAATGATTGATGAAGCAGGTGATAAATAATGAACGATTTAATTATTCAAAACATTAAAGAGCTTATTTTACCAAAATCAACTGATCGTCCTTTAAAAGGTGCGGAACTTGATCAATTAGATGTGATTGAAAATGGTACGGTAGTTGTGAACGACGGTAAAATTGTATATTCAGGACCACATACTGATAAATATGATGCTGAACAAGTGATTGATGCTACAGGTAAAGTAGTGTCACCATCATTGATTGATGCACACACGCACTTAGTTTTCGGTGGCTCAAGAGAACATGAAATGTCATTAAAACGACAAGGTAAATCTTATTTAGAGATATTAGAATCTGGTGGCGGTATTTTATCAACAGTTAAAGCCACACGTGACATTAGTGAAGAAGATTTATTTAAAAAAGCTGAACACGATTTACTAACAATGATTCAACATGGTGTTTTAGGCGTTGAAAGTAAAAGTGGTTATGGTTTAGATAAAGAAAATGAACTTAAACAATTAAGAGTGTCTAATCGTTTAGCAGAGAAATACGGTTTAGATATGAGACATACATTCTTAGGACCACATGCGGTTCCTGAAGAAGCAGAGTCTAATGAAGCGTTCTTAAATGAGATGATTGAGCTTTTACCAGAAGTAAAAGAATATGCAGACTTTGCAGATATCTTCTGTGAAACGGGTGTATTCTCAGTTGAAGAATCTAAACATTATATGCAAAAAGCGAAAGAGGCAGGATTTAAAGTTAAAATTCATGCTGATGAAATTGATCCACTTGGTGGTCTAGAGTTAGCTATTGACGAAAATGCAATTTCTGCTGATCACCTTGTTGCTTCAAGTGCAGAAGGTAAAGCAAAATTAAAAAATAGTGACACAGTAGCCGTATTATTACCAGCTACGACATTCTATCTAGATAAAAATGATTATGCAGATGCGAGAGGTATGCTAGATAATGATGGTGCTATCGCTATTGCAACAGACTATAACCCTGGTAGCAGTGTTACTAATAACTTACAATTAGCTATGGCCATTGCCGCATTGAAATTAAAATTATCACCAAATGAAGTTTGGAATGCGGTAACAGTTAATGCAGCAAAAGCTATTGATTTAGACGCAGGTACAATTAATGAAGGCGACAAAGCTAATATCGTTATTTGGAATGCGCCAAACCATGAATATATTCCTTATCACTTTGGTATCAACCATGCTCAAAAAGTGATTAAAGATGGTAGAGTAATTGTAGATAATGAATTTTCATTAGATTAAGACAAAGTGTTCATTGAAATGACCGTGCCGACATTGTCGGTACGGTTTTTTGTTTATAGTAAAAGGATCAGTGTATTTTTAGAAAAGTTTGACAATTATGTTACTATATATAGAAAAATAGTTTTTAGGTTGAAAGGGATGGAGATAACAATGACTGATTATACAGACTATGTGAATTGGCGACGAACATTTCACCAATTCCCTGAAATATCAGAGAAAGAATATGAAACTACACAACGACTTAAACGTATTTTAGAAGCACATGAGATAAAAATTTTAGATTTACCTTTAGATACAGGATTAGTTGCAGAAATAGGACAAGGGGACCAAATGATTGCGATTAGAACTGATATAGATGCGCTACCTATCAATGAGCAAGTCGAACATGAATTTACGTCAACCAATCAAGGTGTCATGCATGCATGTGGTCATGATATTCATATGGCAAGTATATTAGGCGTTGCAACACAATTGAAAGCCCAAGAGAATGAACTAAATGGTCGAGTGAGAATCATTTTCCAAGCGGCAGAAGAGCTAGGTCATGGAGCTAAAAAAGTAGTAGCTACAGGTGTATTAGACGGTGTAAAAGCAGTTTTAGGTTTCCATAATTATCCAACGATGGACATTGGTGACTTTGCAATTAAAAAAGGTCCTATTACATCTGCAGTAGACCGTTTCGAATTTGATATTAAAGGAAAAGGCGCGCATGCTGCTAAACCAGAACAAGGTAATGACCCAACGGTGGCTTTAGGTCAACTGATTAATAGTTTACAAACGATTGTTAGTAGAAATTTATCTGCATTTGATAATGCCGTTGTTACAATTGGTGAAATTTCATGTGGAAATACATGGAATGTCATTGCGGATCAAGCCTATGTACAAGGTACTGTCCGTTCATTTAAACCTGAGCATAGAGCGTATATCGAACAACGAATGAATGAAATTGCTGATGGTTTAGCACAAACATTTAATTTACAAGTTGATTGCCGATATACACGACTTCCTGGAACAGTGATTAATGATGATGAATTAACTGATATAGCGATAGAAGTAGCAGAAGATGTTGGTTATCATGTATCAATTATGGATTTACCATTAACAATTGGTGAAGACTTTTCTGGTTATACAGAAACGTATCCCGGCGTATTTGCATTCATAGGATCTAATAGTGAGTATGATCTACATCATCCTTTATTTGATCCTGATGAACGTATTTTAGAAAAAGTGCCGACATATTTTGTGACACTCACTAAACGTCTTCTGAATCAATAGTCTCCATAAATTGTATAAAGATAGTATGATTAACATCTGGATAACCTTGGGTATATGAGAACATATACAAATTGAGGAGATGAATTTGAAATGTCAGCACAAGATCCTAGAAATAAATTCAAATCAACAGACTATGAACAACAAGAGCAGCCACTTCCAGGCTTGCAAAGCCAATTAAAACCTGAACCAGATTGCGGTGAGACATCATACGTCGGACACGGTCGATTAAAAGGATATAAAATGTTAGTCACTGGTGGCGATTCTGCCATTGGACGCGCAGCAGCTATTGCTTATGCTAAAGAAGGCGCAGATGTTGCTATTAATTATCTTCCAAGTGAAGACAAAGACGCACAAGAAGTTAAACAAGTGATTGAAGAAGCGGGACAAAAAGCAGTGTTACTGCCTGGTGATATACGTGATGAACAATTTAACTATGACATGGTCGAAGAAGCACATCAACAACTTGGTGGGCTGGATAATGTGACATTAGTAGCTGGACATCAACAATACCATGACGATATACAAGGGTTTGATACACAATCATTTAAAGAGACATTTGAAACCAATGTATATCCTATATTTTGGACAGTACAAAAAGCGTTAGAATATTTACAACCAGGTGCATCAATTACAACAACATCATCTGTTCAAGGATATAATCCAAGTCCTATTTTACATGATTATGCCGCTTCGAAAGCTGCAATTATCTCATTAACAAAAAGTTTATCAGAAGAACTTGGCGCAAAAGGTATTCGTGTCAATTGTGTAGCCCCAGGACCATTTTGGTCACCATTACAAATTACTGGTGGACAACCACAACGAAATATTCCTGAATTTGGTAAGGAAACACCACTTGGCCGTGCAGGACAACCTGTTGAATTATCAGGAACATATGTCCTATTAGCATCTGAAGAATCAAGTTATACAACTGGACAAGTCTTCGGTGTGACAGGCGGTATTCAAATTAACTAATGAATATAAGTTGGTCGATAAAGTGTTAATACTTTATCGACTATTTTTTTGTGACAAATTATATGATAACTATATCCAATTTTATTATGAATTTGGAATAAAAATATGTTTAATGTAAAATAAAAATATAAAATTATTAACCTTTTTGAAGAATGAAATTTAATTAAAAAATACCCTATATATTTAAGGGATTGGCATTTTATACGAGGACATGCAAATTAAATCTTATATCTAAAGGAGGTTATGACATGGTGAAAGATAGGTTTATAAGGGTTGCTCCGTTCATAATAGGTATAATCGCTATAGTTATATTTTCGTTATTTACTAAAAATCAATGGTTTTTAATCATTTTAATACTTTTATTTGCTTTAACCAATGCATTAAAAAATCTGTATTTTGTTAATAAAAATATTAAAAATAATATCATATGGATTAATCAAACAATCGACCGGTTATTAGGTATTATTGCGGGGTGTTTGTATTTAGGTTATGCCGGAATAGTGCTAATATCACAATCCCATGTATGGATTGGTTTCTTAATCCTAATGGTAACTATGGCGTTTGTTTTTTATATAGAAACTAAATTACAAATTGATGATGATACACAAAGGAAAAATCATCGAGATTATAAAGTGATCTCTCAACAACGTGAACGACAATTTAAAATACTGATGATTAGTATGACGATCATTTCTATTATTTTAATGATTGTATCACTTTATTTAAAATGGTGGATCGTCTTTGGTATAGCTATTGCAATGTTATTCGTAGTTGCTGTTGCATTAATTATTTATGAAAAATATTTTACGACGAAGTTATAATTTATGATTGACGTCATAGGAATTATCTTGTAACGTAAACGTTAAATATGAATCACTTATCAAGAGAAGTGGAGGGACTGGCCCTATGAAGCTTCGGCAACATTGAATCATGTGCCAATTCCAGTAACCTGTCTAGGTTTGAAGATAAGGGGATAATCGTTGTAGATGGACCTCTTTTCTTTATCATAAGGAAAAGAGGTATTTTTTGTAAGGAAGTAGGTCTAATGATGAAAGAAACTAAAAAGGGTAATGCTTGGGCGTTATTTCCGTTATTATTATTTATGTTGTTATTTTTAGGTGTAGGTATCATCTCGGGTGATTTCACGACGATGCCGTTAAATGTTGCGATAACGATTACAGTAATCGTTGCTTTGTTGATGAATCGCAAAGAAAAATTTGCCACTAAAGTTGAAGTGTTTACTAAAGGTGCAGGTCATTCAAATATTATTTTAATGATGCTTATCTTTATTTTAGCAGGCGCATTTTCTACGACTACAGAGAAAATGGGTGGCGTGACTTCTACTGTAAATTTGGGATTGTCTCTCATCCCTGAAAATTTAATTATAGTAGGTTTATTTATCATTTGTATGTTTGTTTCTATTTCAATGGGAACATCAGTAGGCACAGTAGCAGCTATTGCACCAGTAGGATTTGGCTTTGCGCAAGCAACAGATGTCTCTGCAGCATTATCTATGGCTACAGTAGTTGGTGGCGCTATGTTTGGAGATAATCTTTCTATGATTTCTGATACTACGATAGCGGCTGTACGTACACAACATACGAAGATGAAAGATAAATTTAAAGTAAACTTTAGAATTGTTTTACCAGGTGCGATATTAACTATAGTTGTACTATTTTTCCTAACAAATGGTATTTCCATGGATCATTCTAAAAGTTATGATTTCCAATTAGTTAAAGTCATTCCATATCTATTGGTGTTGATTCTAGCGCTAGTTGGTGTCAATGTGATTATCGTTCTTATTGGTGGAACAGTTTTATCTGGAATCATTGGTCTTATTGATGGCTCATTTGGTTGGAAAGGATTACTAAGTGCTGTATCTAAAGGGATTATAGGTATGGAAGATATTGCGATGATTGCCCTATTAATTGGTGGTTTAGTAGGACTTATTCAACATAATGGCGGTATAGATTGGTTGTTAAATGTAGTTAGAGGGCGCGTGAAATCTAAACGTGGGGCTGAAATAGGTATTGCCAGTTTAGTTAGTGTAGCAGATATTGCAACAGCTAATAATACTATTTCAATCATTATGTCAGGACCATTAGCTAAAAATATAGCAGATGAATATGATGTTGATCCACGTAAATCAGCTAGTATTTTAGATATATTTGGTGGATGTTTCCAAGGCTTATTACCATATAGTCCTCAAGTTATTTCAGCTGCAGGAGTGGCTGGTATCTCACCATTCTTACTTGTACCTTATAGTATTTATCCAATCATGCTTGGAGTATGTGGGCTGATTGCTATTTTAATTGGGTATCCGAAATTAAAAAATAAAGCATAAATATGATTAAAAACTGAGACTTTTTAGTCTCGGTTTTTTAGTTGATAAATAGAATTATAAATATTGAAAATGTTTTAAGTCAGCGTTTTAATGGTAAACTAGACTAAATGTGTAGAAGCGCAATCTTTTTTAATGTATAAATGTTTGGAAGTTTGAACAAATACGTTAAAATAGTATTAAGAGTGAAAGTAGGTGACTGAAAGTGGCAAAGTATAATGTGGAAAATGAATATGTAGAAATTGATATTGAACGTTTATTAAAATATTCACCAGAAACAATTTATGAAGCTTGGACGAAAGAAGATATTCTTAAACAATGGTTTATGACGTCGAAACGTACGAATAAATCATTTGAAGCAGATGTCCAAGAAGGTGGTAAGTATCGTATCGTTGATAGTAGAAATGGCAAACAAAATATTATCGAAGGTACATACGAAGAATTAGTCATGGATGAATTTATTAAAATGACAATAGGTATGCCAGGCTTAAGTAACGATGAGGATATTATAGAAGTAGAATTCTTTGAACGTGAATCAGGTGGCACACAAATGTTCTTCTATTATCAATCATATATGGAACGCGAAAGAAGATTAACCAACCTTGAATACAAACAGAAAAAGAAAGAATATCATGATTCCACTGCACATGGATTTGAACTTATGTTTGATAAAATGAATGCAGTGTTAGAAGAAATTGAAGAACAAAAAAATAACTAATTCGTTTTAAACATAAGTTATATAAGCCAGTAAATGAACTTAAGAAAGCTCATTTACTGGCTTTTTATCTTTATAGGCTAATGCATCAATTGAGGTCGCCTTTCTCTTTGCGTTCATTATATTTTCTGAGCAGCGTTTCAAAGAAAATATGATAACTAATGAAACTTGAATAGTCAGTGCCATCATTTAAATAAAATGTATTACTAGATACATAAACATTATAATTTGCT
This sequence comes from Staphylococcus sp. AC872, assembly GCF_979255425.1. Lineage (NCBI taxonomy): Bacteria > Bacillati > Bacillota > Bacilli > Caryophanales > Staphylococcaceae > Staphylococcus > Staphylococcus sp. AC872. The sequence goes on along the minus strand of NZ_CEEDKW010000001.1, from coordinate 132,194 downwards.
TGTTGGGCTAACGAATTATCTTTCATCGTTGTGACAGAGATAAAATATTTTTGTCTCAATTGTAATAACTGAGTCACTTCTTTTAATTGATATGTTTCTCCAGATAGTGAAATGATAAAGAAAAGGTCTTGCGATACTGTTTTGTTTAAGACCATTTTTAATTCGTGGACATCATAAAGAATAATGATGTTTTTATGCATTGTTAATAATATTCTTTGTGCTTCTTCAGCCACATTGATTTGAGCTCGACCTGTTCCATATAAATATATCGTTCCAGCATCATTCATTTTATTAGTTAATAGTTCATAATCTATACGATCTAAATAATTAAATGTATTTTCAATTTCTTGTCTAAATGATTCGATAGAGTCAGAAGGCAATTGATTTTTCTTTTCACTTTCAAATTTTAAAAATGATTTGAAGTCACTATAACCATCAAATCCTAATTTTCGTGTAAAGCGATGTATAGTGGCATTTGATGCATGTGTATGTTGCGCCAAGTCTTGAATTTTCAAATTTTTACATAAATCAACATGGGTATTAACGAAATTTGCAATTTGTAAATCATTGTCATTGAGTTGATTAAAGTTCGCGTTCACACGTTCATCTAGAAACATGACGACACCTCATTTGTTAGTGTTGAAAAAATTTTCATCATAAGAAAACATAATCTGATTATACAAAATACTTTCAAAATGCGTCAATGACGTTGTAGTGATGTAAGCGTTTACTATATATTAGAAACAAGATAAGACATTGAAAGGAATGGTTTAATACTCATTTTCAATGTGAAATAGAACGAAATTGGGATGTGGAGGTAATTATAATGAATGCAATCAAACGTTTTGGTAGTGCAATGATTGTACCTGTCTTGATGTTTGCTTTCTTTGGGATTGTACTTGGGTTTGCAACATTATTTAAAAACCCAACAATTATGGGAGGTTTAGCAGACCAACATACATTTTGGTTTAAATTTTGGTCAGTAATAGAGTCAGGTGGTTGGGTCATATTCAACCATATGGAAATTGTATTTGTAGTAGGTTTACCATTATCTTTGGCTAAAAAAGCACCTGGACATGCTGCACTAGCTGCATTAATGGGCTATTTGATGTTTAATACATTTATTAATGCGATATTAACGCAATGGCCACATACATTTGGTGCCAATTTAGAAAAAGGCGTTGAAAATGTTACTGGTCTTAAAGCAATTGCCGGGATAGAAACATTAGATACTAATATTTTAGGCGGTATTATTATCTCAGGTATTATTACATGGATTCATAATCGTTATTATAGTAAACGTCTTCCAGAAATGTTAGGCGTATTCCAAGGATTAACATTTGTAGTGACGATTTCATTCTTTGTTATGTTACCTGTTGCAGCAATTACATGTGTCGTATGGCCTACAGTTCAACATGGTATAGCGTCAGTACAACACTTTATTATCGGATCAGGATATGTAGGCGTGTGGTTATATCATTTCTTAGAAAGAGTGTTGATCCCAACAGGTTTACATCACTTCATTTATGCACCGATTGAAGTTGGTCCAGTCGTTGTCAATCATGGTCTCAAAGCGGAATGGTTGCAACATTTAAACCAATTTGCAGAAAGTAGTAAACCGTTAAAAGAACAATTCCCATACGGCTTTATGTTACAAGGTAACGGAAAAGTATTCGGCTGTTTAGGTATTGCATTAGCTATGTATTCAACAACACCAAAAGAGAATCGTAAAAAAGTGGCTGCATTGTTAATACCAGCAACACTTACAGCGGTTGTTGCGGGTATTACTGAACCATTAGAATTTACATTCTTATTTATTGCACCATATTTATTCGTATTACATGCTTTACTGGCAGCTACAATGGATACAATTATGTATGGATTTGGATTAGTAGGTAACATGGGCGGTGGTGTTTTAGACTTCTTAGCTACAAACTGGATACCACTTGGCAAAGAACATTGGATGACATATGTGATTCAAGTGGTTATTGGTTTAATATTTGTAGGTATTTACTATGTATTATTTAGATTTTTAATATTGAAATTTGATATTCCACTACCAGGTCGTCGTAAAAATGAAGAAGAAGTTAAATTATTCTCTAAACAAGATTACAAAGAGAAAAAAGGCGAAGGCAAGACGGCGCAACCTCAGTCAACCGGAAATGAATATGATGATAAGGCAGCTTATTATTTAGAAGGACTTGGCGGTAAAGAAAATATTAAAGATGTTACTAATTGTACAACTCGATTAAGATTAACAGTTAATGATGAAAATAAAGTAGAAGACAGTAGTTATTTTACACATAATCAAATGGCACATGGCCTAGTTAAAAGTGGCAAAAGTGTACAAGTCGTTGTAGGTATGTCTGTACCACAAGTGAGAGAATCATTTGAACACTTAGTTTACGATAATGATGAAAAATAATTAAAACAAGGGATTCCGAAACAATATCGTTTCGGAATCCCTTTTATAATTAGTGTTTAAATAGTTGAATTATGAAATTCTTGCTTTATTTATCATTTTAGATTTATATCCTGCTGAAAGAATATCTATGTTACGTGTTGCTATAGTATGTAGTAATTTAGAAAAAATATCAGGAGGACAAATGATACTTGCACAATTTTTATTTAATGTATAGCTAATATTATAGTGATTCATATACATATTCATAATATCAATCACTTTGTCTTTGATAAATGCGTCTTGTAAGCCATCGATAGATAATTCAAATCGTTTAGCAGATTGGTATAAACGTTCTGAATCAAGTAATTCGTCTAGTTGCTTTGGTGATAAAATTTGGTAAATGGTAAAGTTATGGAAACTTAAAAAGCTAATAAAGTAAGGTAGTTGTTGTTTAGGTAAGCTGACTTCTAAAGCGTACATACCTTGTTGTTTAAAGATTTGGTATTGAAATGATTCACAAAACTTAAGTTGTTTACAAAGCTTTGTTAAAGATTTGCGTGATGATCGCGATTTTAAATCTGCGATATTGATGATATAGGTTTCAAATTTGTCTATCAACATGTTATGCCTCCCAATTGCTAACATTCGTACGTGGCTCAAATAATATATAGTTATGTAGGATATTTGTTTTTTTATTTCGTTAAATTGATTGTACCACGCTTCTTTTTGATATTCACTAGGACTTTTGAATGAAGGTTAATAAGAATATGGATATAAAGCTAGCGAAATCAAGTGTACCATGGTGTTTAGCATTTTATTAAAATCTCGTTACAAAGACTTTATACACCTTAAAATATCGAAAAATTCTGAAAATAATATTGTTCATAATTATGAGTTGTGATAATATTTGTCATTATTAACGATTAAGGATGTGTTTATATGTTGAATCGTATGAGTCAATTTGCCACTAAGACATTTATATTTTGGATGTTAGTGGCAGCTATAATTGGTTTTGTGTTTCCATCACATATGGCTATATTAGGAGGATTTGTCCCTTACTTATTAGGTATTGTCATGCTAGGAATGGGGATGACGATTGATCCAAAAGATTTCAAGATTGTATTACAATCACCTAAACCCGTTATTATTGGGGTGATTTTGCAATTTACGATTATGCCAACATTAGCCTTTCTGATTGCCAAAGGTTTTCATTTACCACCAGAAATTGCGATTGGTGTCATTCTAGTAGGGTGCTGTCCGGGTGGAACATCTAGTAATGTCATGAGTTACTTAGCTAAAGCGAATGTGGCGTTATCTGTTGCAATCACAAGTGTTTCAACTCTGATTGCACCTTTTGTCACACCAGCACTGATTTATCTTTTTGCGCATGAATGGTTAAATGTATCATTCACAAGTATGTTGTGGTCTGTTGTTCAAGTGGTACTGATTCCAATAATCATTGGATTTGTTTTCCAAAAGGTAGCGCGCCAATTTGCTCATAAAGCAGCGACGGCATTACCGCTTGTATCTGTTATTGCGATTTCACTTATATTGGCAGCTGTAGTTGCAGGTAGTAAAGCACAAATTTTAAAAACAGGATTACTTATTTTTGTCGTCGTAATATTACACAACGTATTAGGATATACAATTGGTTATCTATTAGCTAAAGTGTTTAAAATGGATTATCCAGATAAAAAGGCAGTTGCTATTGAAGTGGGTATGCAAAATTCTGGTTTAGCAGTTTCACTGGCTACTGTTCATTTCAGTCCTTTAGCTGCAGTACCGGGGGCAGTGTTCAGCTTAGTACACAATATTTCAGGTCCTATTCTTGCTAAATACTGGTCTTCTAAAAGTAAACGTCTCTGATGCACTTTTAAGGGAAATGGAAAGTCTGATTATGTTAAAATATGAATCAATGAACATATTTAACTTAAGAGAGACAAAGGAGCACATATATTATGTACAGAGCAGTTGTATTTGATTTTGATGGTACGATTATCGATACAGAAAAACATCTTTTCGATGTCATCAATAAACATTTAGTAAAACACAACGAAGCCCCTATATCGTTAGCTTTTTATCGTAGATCGATAGGTGGTGCAGCAACTGAGCTTCATCAGTATTTAGAATCATTACTTGGTTCAGAGAAGAAAGCAGCAATATATAAAGAACATAATGATACAAGTAGCCAACTTCCGATCGTTGAAACGATTGGAAATTTAATGGCATATTTAAAACAACGTCACATTCCAATGGCTATTGCAACAAGTAGTCATAGAGAAGATATACTTCCTACCTTCCATAAATTAGGTTTAGACGAATATATTGATGTCATTGTAGGCAGAGAAGATGTTTCGAATGTCAAACCTGATCCTGAACCTTATTTAACAGCGGTGCAACAGTTGAATTATAATCCAACCCATTGTTTAGCAATAGAAGATTCAGTTAATGGTGCAACTGCTGCCAATTTAGCTGGCTTGGATGTTATCGTCAACACGAATGTCATGACAGAAGAACAAGATTTTACTTCAGTAAACTATATTGCCAAAGATATTGATTTTGATGACATTGTGCAACGCTTTTTTGAAGTGAAATAGGAGGTATGGCATGTTTTACACGATACTATTTTTTATAGCTGGTCCACTTATTATTGGTATAGGTAATTTAATCTTAGGACCCATATTTAATAAACGTGTTCCATTTCATGTGCATGTAAGATCATTTGTAGTGGGGACAGTGATTTATTTGATTTTAGCTACAATTGGATATTTCCTATTATTACAAGGTAAACTATAAAAATGCCCGTTTCAGATTGAGATCATTAACTCAATCTGAAACGGGTTTCTTCATATATGAAATAAATTATTACATGATTTTTAATAATAATGTAACTAAAATTAACACGATTAAAATCGCATCGATACCGACCATTATGGCAAAACGTGTTGTCTTTTGACCTTGTGATTTTGCTAATTTCATGGCTTTATAATTCGGTATAAAACTGATAATTAATAGTATTAAAATGATGACGCCAATCAAAACTGACATTAACGTTGACCTCCATTTCGTTTTTCAATATATTCCCAAATAAAACCAGCAATGATACCAATAACAATACCTATTAAAACACCTAATTGAATCTGTGATATCAATGCACCAATAATTAAACCAATGATGATTGCTATAGGCAATGTAGTACCAAATTTCATTTTTCTCTCTGGAGAATCTAAAACTGTAAAAGCAACTACATAAATGATAAAGAATGCAACTGCAGCTAATACAGATTTACCAATGAGTGGTAGTAAATTTGGGTTTTTAACTGAAAAATAATTGAGTAAGAAAAAGATAATTAAAAAGATAGCTGAAATTTTTAGTGCTTTTTTAATTAATGTTTGACTCATAACGATCTCCTTAATGATGATATGAAAAGTATATCATAAACCATAATTGAACAAACGTTAAAGAATCTTGAGAACATAAATGAGTTAGAGATTAAATAAAACTATATTAGAAAACAAAAACAGTGACCATTACGATTATTTCGAAGTTAAAAAACATGAATCATTTTCTTTTTTTTAAATATTTTTTAAGGCAGTTGTTTATTGCAAATGTAGTAAAATTGCGGTTTTGCAAAAGACTGCCATGCCAGTTTTGTAAGCGATTTCAATAAATTGTTAAAATATTGTTTCAATTTCGTCATTTTATAGTATAATTGCGTAAATAAGATTATTATTATTTTATCTTAGTAAAAAGAGGTGGGTTATTGTTATGGAGAATAATGAATTAAAAAGGGGATTGAGTGCACGTCAAATGCAAATGATCGCACTTGGCGGTACGATTGGTGTAGGTTTGTTTATGGGAGCAACAAGCACCATTAAATGGACTGGGCCATCTGTAATATTTGCATATTTAATTGCGGGTATATTTTTATTTTTAATTATGCGAGCAATGGGAGAAATGATATATATTAATCCGACAACGGGTTCATTCGCTACATTTGCAAGTGATTACATACATCCAGCAGCAGGTTATATGACCGCTTGGAGTAATATATTCCAATGGGTTGTTGTTGGTATGAGTGAAGTAATAGCAGTAGGAGAATATATGAATTATTGGTTCCCGAACTTACCAGCTTGGATACCGGGAATTATAGCAGTTCTTTTATTAACAGCAGCTAACTTAGTGTCAGTTAAAGCGTTCGGTGAATTTGAATTCTGGTTTGCGTTGATTAAAGTTGTAACAATTATTTTAATGATTATTGCAGGATTTGGATTAATTTTATTTGGAATTGGAAATGGCGGACATCCAGTTGGTATTTCTAATTTATGGTCACACGGTGGATTTATGCCAAATGGTATTGTTGGATTCTTCTTTGCATTATCTATTGTCATTGGTTCATATCAAGGGGTAGAATTAATTGGTATTTCAGCAGGAGAAACAAAGGATCCACAAAAAAATATTGTCAAAGCAGTTAATGGTGTCATTTGGCGTATATTAATTTTCTATCTTGGTGCTATCTTCGTTATCGTTTCAGTTTATCCTTGGGATGAATTAGGAAACATCGGTAGCCCATTTGTAGCAACATTTGCTAAAGTAGGTATTACATTTGCAGCAGGATTAATTAACTTTGTTGTATTAACAGCAGCAATGTCTGGTTGTAACTCAGGTATCTTCAGTGCGAGCCGTATGATTTATACATTAGCACGTAAAGGTCAATTACCTAAGATATTCACTAAAGTAATGAAAAATGGTGTGCCATTATATACAGTATTAGCGATTTCTACAGGTATTTTAATTGGAGCATTATTAAATGTGATATTACCAACTTTCATTAAAGGTGCTGATAGCATTTTCGTATATGTTTACAGTGCATCTATTTTACCTGGTATGATTCCTTGGTTTATGATTTTATTTAGCCATATTCGCTTTAGAAAATTACATCCAGAAGAAACGAAAAACCATCCATTCAAAATGCCTGGTGGTATGGTAGCAAGTTACTTAACAATTGCATTTTTAGTTATTGTTTTAATTGGAATGTTATTTAATAAAGAAACAGTGGTTTCAGTAGTGATTGGTATTATTTTCTTAGCTATCGTTACTATTTATTACTTCATTAGATATAATAAAGCTGAACAACAGGCAAGAAAAAATAATACATTAAAATAGTTTGATTTTAAAGAGGTTGAGACATAAAGTTTTTGTGCTTTGGGGAACCGATTAACGGGGTCCTTAAAGTAGGATTTTCTGTAGGAAATCCTAAACGCTTTTGTCCTAACCTCTTTTTTCTTTCGAACTATAGAATTGAAAAAGATACAGTCTAGACACTCATTAATGTCTAAACTGTATCTTTTTTAATGTTTGAAATCAATATTGGAAAGATGTTTTCTATAATTATCTAATGCCATTTTTGATTGTGTAATGAAGTCTAACGATGATTGATAATTAAGAGCTATATAACGATAATATAGGATATCGATCGTAAACATTTGTGCAAATAATGATGTAGTCGCACCCATTCGCATTTCATTTTCATCTGATTGTCCATAATCTAGTACTATATCTGACATCTGAGAAATAATATTTTTTGAAGAACTTGTAATTGTAATAATTGGAATATGATAATCTACTACAACTTTAGCAATGGCTTGCATTTCACTTTGCATACCATTATTAGTAATAAAAACAACACAATCTCGACTATCACAGGATGCTAACATAGTAGTGAAAATATGTGTCTCTTGTACAAGTTGTACATTCATTCCAATACGAGATAGCTTTTGATATAAATCAGTTGCAACGACAAATGAAGCGCCATAACCATATATGAAAATGCGATTCGATTGTTTAAATTGATCACAAATACGATCAATTGTTTTATCGTCTAGTGTTTCATTTGCATTATTCAAAGCACCTTTAGCACGAGAATGCATCTTCTTTTTTAATGATGCTGTACTTTCATTGTCAACTAATTCCACATTGTAGACCGTGGTCTCTTTTGGTAAATATTTAGATAAACCAATTTTTAATTCGTGAAAACCACCTTCAGTGACTTTTTTGCTAAATCTAATAATAGAAGATGGACTTGTATCAAGTTCTTGTGCTAGATCTTGAGAATTCATTTGCACAACATGGTGCGGTGCATTCAAAATATAATTTGCTATTTTTTTCTCATTTTTTGTTAAATAGGGATACTGGTTATCTATTTCATATAAAATGTTTGTCATTTTAATCACCCAGTTTATTAGAGTTTCTCATTTCTTTAGTCGTTCCAAATAAATAAGTCATGATAAATCCACCGATATATGCTGACAGCAATCCAGCAATATAACCTAAATACATATTATCTGATATCAGTGGCAATAGTGATAAGCCACTAGGTCCTACAGCTTTAGCTCCAATATGACCAATACCGCCAATGACGGCACCTCCAATACCTCCACCTATACAAGCAGTGAAGAATGGTCTTCCAAGCGGCAAGGTTACACCGTAAATCAGTGGTTCCCCGATACCTAAGAATCCAACAGGTAAGGCACCTTTTAATGTGTTTCTTAGTGGTTGATTGTGTCGGCATCTAACCCATAATGCTAATGCAGCACCAACTTGACCTGCACCCGCCATTGCAGCAATAGGTAGTAGATAAGTTGCACCAGTACTGTTTATCAATTCAATATGAATTGGCGTAAAAATATGGTGAAGTCCTAACATTACTAGTGGAAGGAAAAATGCACCGATGATAAATCCGCTAAAGACACCACCAACGTCTATTACCCAATTAACGACGTGAACTAAACCATCTGATACAAACCCAGCCATTGGCATGATGATAAAAATAGTTAATAATCCTACTCCGAGTAGGGATAATGTTGGTGTGACGATAATATCTATAGCATTTGGAGTTACTTTATGTAGTCTTTTCTCAATAATGCTCAGTATCCAAACAGCGAATATAACACCTATAATTCCACCTTGACCAGCAACAAGTGGTTCACCAGTGAAAATATTTTTAATCGGATTTTCATCAGTCAGACCAGTTAGTAGTGTTGTGCCACCAATGACACCACCTAAACCAGGAGTTGCGCCAAATACTTTAGCACTATTGATACCAGTGAAAATGGCTAGATATGCTAACATTCCGTCTTTAATCACATTTAATACGGTTACGAGTTGTTTCATAAAATCCCCAGAAATCATATGAGCAGTAAGCATATTATTGAGCACAGCTGCAATACCACCGATTAAACCTGCACCGATAAAAGCGGGGATTAAAGGAATAAAGATATTTGAAATTGATTTCAAGAAACGTTGCCATTTACTATGTTTTCTTGATTTTTGGTAGTGCTTTTTATTTTCTTTTGCAAGTTCTTTAGCTTGAGATTGATAACTTTGATTGTCCGAATAGGAGATATCTTCACCTAACGGTACATGGCTATAATCTGCCATATGTCCTGCCACTTTCTCTACTACACCGGGACCCACAATGATTTGAAGTGTTTCATCTTCAACGATGCCTATGACACCTTCTATTTGATGTAATTCATCATAATTAACTATATCTGGATTCTTAATGGATAACCGCACTCTAGTCATACAATGCATGATACGCTGTATATTACGCATTCCACCTACCGCATTGATGATTTCTTGTGCGAGTCTGTCTTCTTTACTCATAGAATTAGCCCCCTTAACCTTTGATGGCTTGCTTAATCACACCATTATGTTGTAATAATTTGTTTTGTGCATCATCTTTAGTTGTGTCACATAAATACATCACAACAGCAGTTTTAATGTTTTGATCGGCTTTTTCATAGAGTAACTTAGCTTCTTCGTCATTTAAATCACATATATCTTTAATAATTCGAATAGAACGTTGAATTAATTTTTGATTTGTTGGTTTTAAATCTACCATCAAGTTATCGTAAACTTTCCCTACACCAATCATCGTCATGGTAGATATCATATTGAGAATGAGTTTTTGGGCTGTACCTGATTTTAAGCGAGTTGAACCGGTTAATACTTCTGGTCCGACAGGTACTTCCAACACATATTGTGTTAACTTACTCATCTCACTGTTTGTGTTGCAAGAAAGAGATACGCTTACGGCGCCAACCTCGTTTGCATAGGCTAAAGCGGCTTTAACGTAAGGTGTACGTCCACTAGCAGAAATACCAATCACTATGTCATCTTTTGATAGTTGAATTGCCTTTAAATCAGCTTTCCCTTGTTCTTCATTATCCTCCGCACCTTCAACAGCTTCTGTCATAGCCTTACTTCCACCGGCAATAATACCTATGACTTCATCGGGTGAAGTATTAAATGTAGGTACGCATTCTGCTGCATCTAAAACACCTAATCGACCACTTGTGCCTGCACCAATGTATATCAATCGACCATGTTTCTTGAATTTAGATATCGCTTCTTTGATGACTTTTGTTAATTCAGGAATGATCGGTTCTATAGCTTTGGGAACGAATTGATCTTCGTCATTCATCGTTTGAAGTGCTTCTTGAATTGACATTTCATCTAAATGCATAGTCTCTGTATTACGTGATTCAGTCGTTAAATGATTCAATTGTCATTGCTCCTTTAAACATTTAAATTCAAAAGTATCACCTGGCGCTATCAAATGGATAAATGGTTGATCCTGTTTATAAATTCGTGCAATACGATTGATATTTGGATGTCCTTGAAGTGGTGATTTAATTACTTGTAGTTCACCTTCATATCGACCATTCAGATGATTATCGATAGTAATATCTCCGGGTAATCTTTGGTCGATACCAACGGCTTCAATAGTTTGATTAATTAAGTGTCTAGATTCATAAGAACGTATGATATGTTCGGGCGAATCGATTCTTGAATGATGCTTAGTAAATAGTATATTTGACAGGTCATCATTGATATTTTCAGTGACATTAACACGCAGTTCAAAGTGTCGTTGGACACACATTTGATAGAGTTGACGCGCTAAATTTAAATCAAACCTAGTATCTCCAATAATAATATTTGAGATACCAACACGTTCTAATTCATGAACCGCGAAACAAGGATGCTGATTACGATGTACCTCGATAGTTGGTAAACCTTTAAAAATGGGTCCTCTTAATTCAGTTCCTGGAATGAAGGCATATATATCTGCCATTGAATCAAAAGAATGTATGAGTGCATTTTGTTGTTCGACAAATGTCGCACTTAATCCAGTATCCGGCCTTGGATAATAATTATGACAGTATACTAGTGATTGAATATTTGAATGACGATATAGCGTAGATAATTCACTTTGAGTTATCGTACTTGCGTTAATGCAACATCGATAACCGTGTTGCTGTATATCATGAATAAGATTGATATTAAGGTCGTGATCGATTCTGATAACAAAATCCCCATGAGCGTATTGATCTAATAAACTGTAAAAGTGGTGATTAAGTAAAGAAGGATTCACATCAATAATAAAGGTGATTGAATATTGAGATAATATCTGACACAATTCCCCAAAATGTATCAGTGTAAGTTGATCATCCTCTTCGGGTATTTGTAGAGAAGTAAAAATAGTATCGTATCCCTGAGATACCATTGATTGAATATAAGATTGATTTAATTTACTTCCTAACGAGACCGAGAAACCGAGCATGATCATCCTCCTCATTTATAAGCTTAATCATATCCGATTATAACGCTAATATTAGTCATTTACAATTTACATTTTAGATTTAGGTTTGTTTTTTACAAAAATATTAATAAATAAAATAAATAGTACTTTTGGAGAATAAAATACGAAAAATATAATGAGGGAAATAAGTAGAATTAAAAAGTGTGATCTTTAAATTGAATAAGTGTACGGTAAATCATATTTTGGTATTCGATAATATGATGAAAAATATCACCATAATTAATAGTATGAAGCGGGTATTCGACGAGGTAAGCAATTAAATTTTGATAATGAGTGAAATGACTTAAAGAAGTACAGTTGCGGTTTGTTGAATTTGTCTTAATCCAATTACTTTCTTTAATGATGAATGTATTAAATTCATTTAATGATGGTTCAAATTTGCTATAATGTGATACTAAGTAATATTTTAGCATTTCAGTATGTGTGATAAGTTGTGTTAATTTTAATTCAATATGGTTTAATGTTTCTTGAGAATTCATAAAGCCTCCTTAGTAGTTAAATGTAAAAAGAAAGGAAATATAGATATGAAACTTTCGAACAAAGGGTACCGTTTTAAAGATATTGCTTGGAGAGATTTATTTTTAATACCAATTATCTTTATAACAATGATGATATTTTCAAGGATAGGTGTAAATATATTAAATACGCATTATATACATATAGATCGATTAATGGGTGAGATGGTTGCTACCGTTGCACAAACCATGAGTTATGTTATTGCCATTTTATGTTTTTACCTTATGCATATCAGTTCCTTTTCAGAACGCTTGAAGAATGGGATTAATTATATAAAAAAGCATTGGAAATTTTTAATTGTGATGTTCATTATCTCAATTTGTGCGTCAAAAGCCTATGAATGGATGATGGAATTATTACCGCAATCATGGCAATTTAATGAAACACAGAATGAATTAGCATTAAATCAATTATTTAAGACCCCTCTATTTTTACCAATCACTTTTATATTGATAGTGATTGTTGGGCCTATCGTTGAAGAGATTGTATTCAGACATATCATTATAGGTGAATTAGGAAAAAAATTTAATTTTATTTTTATGGGGATTATCTCCGCTGTAACATTTTCACTAATTCATGTAAGTGATGCTAAATCACCATTAGAATTTGGTGCATACTTTATACTCGCAGTTATTTTAGTATTCGTATATTTAAAGTCAAACAGAAATTTAGCGTCTTCTATTACGATTCATATGCTCAATAATCTATTATCATTTATAATCACGATATATACAATTTCTATGTAATATACAATAAACCCAACTGATTACACGTGTAAATCAGTTGGGTTTAAAAATTGTTGATAATTATCAATCGTAATATCATGCGTTTTAATTGTTTTTTCAAATGAGTAGGAGATATCTTGTATATCTTTAATAGGGAGTTCTCGTGTAGAACCTAGTCCAATTTCAAATACCACAGCATGCCACTGACCATCTTTACATAATAGACCAATAAAGATAACGTTCTCCGCAATAGTTTGATTGTCTTCATAAAAATCTACAAGCATGACATTTCGTTCAGTACAGTAAATTAAAATATCGGAAAAGATATTTGGAAGTGTTATCTGTGCGGTATCTTCGAATTTTATATAGTAATCCATTTTTTTTAATAATTTTCGTACACGCGTTTGAGGTAAAGTTAAACATTGTTTAAGTATATCTTGAATTTCTTTAGTATAGGGTAGCGTAGAATAAGATTGACTTTCATTTAAGGTAAGAAATAGCGCAGACAATTGACTATCAGTCAAAGTAAGTGCAATTTTGGCTTGTGCATCTTGAATTTTGTAACCACCCTGGCTACCATGAGAAGCATGAATTTGAACACCTTGATTTTCTAAATCATCAATATCTCTCAGAATGGTACGTTTTGATACATTAAAACGTTTGGCTAATTCAGAAGCAGTTATTTTATTACTTTGTTGTATTTCTGTTATTAAGCGATTTTGTCGTTCTAACTTATTCAATGAAAGTCACCTCCAAATTAACATTACATATTACAATAATTATATCATATAAGCGACAATGATGACATTTATAGCGCATTTTTGGATTAAAAAGTGAAAAAATGGTCTAAAAAAATTTTGGAAAACGCTTACAAAAGAAAACGCTTTATGTTAATATATTATTTGTAACAGGGGGAGCGATTAACAAAGGGGTAGAGCTATATAACAGATAGCTGGTAATCGTTCGAGTTACACTAAAACATCTTCAATATTTATTACTTACTTTCCTTTCTATTTGTCGGCTAGCATAAGACTAGCCGATTTTTTTATGTAAAAAGATGCAAATGGACACTGGCATGTTACTATAGCTATTAACACATTTAATTTAATTAATTATGATAAAATCATTAATATTTTTAGATATATAGGAAGGTGTTATTAATGCATAACATTGATTTGCACAAGATAGATGAAATGATAACAAAATGGTTGAAAAACGTAGACCAAATCATCCCAAATTTAATCGCGGAAATGGAAACAGATACAAAGTTAAATCGCTTTGACTTAGTGACAAATGTGGATAAACAAATTCAAAACGAATTTCAAGTATTCCTACAAACACAACTTGAAGGTCATCGGTTATTTGCAGAAGAAAAAAATAATGATGAGATAGATCCTAGACAAGGACATGTTTGGATTATGGATCCTATAGATGGTACGTCTAATTTGGTGAAACAACAGGAAGATTATTGTATTATTTTAGGTTATTTTGTAGATGGCGAACCTAAGCTTTCATATATATATGATTACCCACATCAACATTTATATAAGGCTATTGAAAATGAAGGCGCATTTGATAATGCGCAAGTGATGAAACAACCACCTAATATGGATATAGAAGAAGCCATATTATCGTTCAATACACAAGTCATGAATGATGAAACGATTCATCAATTATATGATGCGTCTTTTAGTCATAGAATTATTGGTTCTTGTGGCTTAGATTCAATTAGGGTGATTAAAGGTCAATTTGGTGCACATATCAATACTAATCCTAAACCTTGGGATATTGCCGCACAATTTTTATTTGCGAAAGAACTTGGGCTGAAAATGACAGCGTTAAATGGTGGACCTATAGATTTATCAACAGCTGCGCCATTTATTATTAGTAATGAAGGATGTTACTCCGCAGTACTTGAAATTTTAAATAGTGATATGGGTTATGAAAGATAAGATAATGTTCGATATTAAAATCATTATTCCATATTCCATTAGGATTAATATTTTTACAATAAATTTCGCATAATAAGACTTTAGAAGTATAGTAAAAATATTTTTCTATTATATAATAATAAAGGTATATAGCATGTAAAGTAATTATGGAAAAGGAATGATGGGTGTGCGCAGAACAGAAAAAAATAGAATGAGTCTACCAGCTAAAATTTTAGTTTGGTTTGTTGGCATATTATTTATATTAGCGCTATTAGCAATGATATATGTCATTGCCAAGATATTTATTACTGGAGATAAAATACATAATCCTTTAAATAGAGATTATTCACATTTAAGAAACGGCAAAGTTAATTTGAAAAATGGTGATCCATTCACGATAGCATTATTTGGTGTAGATTCGGATGCTGAACGTAAAGCGCAAGGTGGCGGATCTCGTAGTGATACGATTATGATTCTATCTATTAATCCAAAAGAGAAGAAAACAGAGATTGTAAGTGTACCTAGAGATACTCAAGCTAAAATGGTTGGTAAAGGTACAACAGAAAAAATAGCACATGCTTATGCGTATGGTGGTCCTAATATGGCTGTCAATTCATTAGAAAAATTAATGAATGTTCCCATTGATCATTACGCAACGATCGATATGGATGGATTACATGACATGATAGATACTATGGGTGGAATTGATGTTGTAAGTAACGATACCTTTACAACAAACGGAATACATTTTGAAAAAGGTAAGAAAACGCATGTTAATGGTGAAGAGGCGATGAGCTTTATTAGAAGTCGTAAAGAAGAAGGTGCTGGTGGAGATTTCGGCCGTCAAGAACGCCAACAACTCATTCTAGAAGCTATGGCTAATAAAATGACTAGTGCGTCATCGATTACACATTTTGCACCGTTAATGAATGAAATACAAAAGAATGTTAAAACAGATCTGTCATTAGGAGAACTCAATACAATTAGAAGTAAATATAAAGATGCTAATGATACAGTGAGTAGACATCAATTAGATGGTCAAGGCGGCATACAAGATGACGGATTATATTACTTTGTACCTAGCGATAGCTCACTTCAAGAGAACACGAATTTACTTAAAGACAATTTGAATTTATAACGATATCATAATAAATAATAACCAGTTTAAATTAAGGGCAATAGCGATAGTTTAAAATCGTCGCTATTGTCTTTTTTTAATTCGATTATTTGTATTGGTTTAAATACTCACATTAAACAATCAATTAAATTTTAAAAATACTTAACATTGCATGGTTAAAGTTATACAATTAAACTGATTCTATCTATACATATATGTGTGGGGCATTTTAAATAGATGGAAGTTAGACATTATAACGTTAGCATATACGGAACTATATATAATGGGGTGAAAATATGAAAGAACATTTAATCGTCACTCTAGATGGTACAGATTATTTGGTTGAACCAGGTACCAACTTACTTGAATTTATACGTTCGAGAGATACGTTCGTACCAGCCATTTGTTATAACGAGTCAATGGGGCCTATTCAAACTTGTGATACCTGTACTGTAGAAATTGACGGCAAAATAGAAAGAGCTTGTGGCACAACTATTGATAGACCAATGACAGTCAATACAACTACGGATCATGTACAAGCATCTCAAAAAGAAGCATTAGATCGTATTTTAGAAAAACATATGTTGTATTGTACAGTGTGTGATTATAACAATGGAGACTGTGAAATTCATAATACGATGGACGAGTGGGGGCTTCAACATCAAACTTATGAATATAAAGAAAAGCCATATGAAAAAGATTATGGTCCATTCTACCGCTATGATCCGAACCAATGTATTTTGTGCGGACGTTGTGTAGAGGCATGCCAAGATATTGAAGTAAATGAAACAATCAGTATTGATTGGGATCGTGAACATCCTAGAGTTATTTGGGATAATGATGTACCTATTAATGAATCTTCATGTGTATCATGCGGCCAATGTGCAACAGTTTGTCCATGTAATGCCATGATGGAAGTCAATATGGAAGGTAACGCTGGATATATGACAGATACTGAACCAGGTTCATTAGCTGCAATGATTGATTTAACTAAAAAGGCTGAACCAGGTTATGGTCCATTATTTGCTATTTCTGATTCTGAAGCGGAAATGCGTAAAGAGAGAATTAACAAAACCAAAACAGTATGTACATACTGCGGTGTAGGTTGCTCATTTGAAGTATGGACTAAAGATAGAGAAGTGTTGAAAGTACAACCTTCACATGATTCTCCAGCTAATAAAATTGCATCATGTGTGAAAGGAAAATTCTCTTGGGGACATATTAATTCTGATCAACGTTTGACGAAACCACTTGTGCGTAAAGATGGTCAATTTCATGAAGTTGAATGGGAAGAAGCGTTAGATGTTATTACAGATAATTTCAAACAAATTAAAGACAAATATGACGCAGATCATTTGGCATTCATTTCCTCTTCAAAAGCAACAAATGAAGAGTCATATTTAATGCAAAAACTTGCACGACAAGTCATTGGAACGAATAATGTTGACAACTGCTCAAGATATTGCCAAGCACCGGCTACTAAAGGATTATTTAGAACTGTCGGGCACGGTGGTGATTCAGGTAGTATTGAAGACCTTGAAAAAGCAGCAATGACTGTATTAATTGGTACAAATACTGCTGAGGCACACCCTGTTATTGCATCACGAATGAAACGAGCTCAAAAATTATTTGGACAAAAATCACATGTATTTGATATTAGAAAACATGAAATGGCTGAACGTGCAGATGAATTTTATCAACCGAAACCAGGTACAGACTTAGTATGGTTAGGTGCTGTAACGAAATATATTATTGATCATGATCTGCATGACAAAGCATTCCTAGACGAATGGGTAGATGATTTTGAGAAGTATTATGAATCATTAGCACCATTTACGATGGCATTTGCAGAAGAAGCTACAGGCATCCCTCAATCACGTTTGATTAACTTTGCTAAAGAAGTAGCTAAAGCAGAATCAGTATCTATTTGTTGGGCAATGGGTATCACACAACAAGATATCGGAAGTGATTCAAGTACTGCCATTTCAAATTTATTACTAGTAACAGGTAACTATAGAAAACCAGGTACAGGTGCATATCCATTACGTGGACATAATAACGTTCAAGGTTGTAGCGATATGGGTAGCATGCCTGACCAATTTACAGGTTATCAAAAAGTAGTTGATGATGATGTTCGTGCGAAATTCGAAAGAGAATACGGCGTCGAATTAAATAAGAAACCAGGTCGAGATAATCATCAAATGATAGAAGGTATTCATAATGGTGAAATTAATTCACTATATTTATATGGTGAAGATACAGGAATAGTTGATTCTAATATCAATTTTGTTCAAGCTGCCTTTGAAAAACTAGACTTTATGGTTGTTCAAGACGAATTCTTAACTTATACAGCAACTTATGCAGATGTTGTATTACCAGCTAGTCCGTCATTAGAAAAAGATGGCACATTCACTAATACTGAACGTCGAATCCAAAGGTTATACCAAGCACTTGATCCTAAAGGTGACTCTAAACCAGACTGGAAAATTTTCCAACTTATCGCAAATCGTTTAGGATTTAACTGGAACTACAAACATCCAAGCGAAATTATGGATGAAATTGCACGTGTGACACCATTATATGAAGGTGTAAGTTACGACTTATTAGAAGGCTTTAATAGTTTACAGTGGCCAGTGCATAAAGATGGTACAGATGAGCCATTACTTTATTTAAATGGATTTAACTTTGATAACGGTAAAGCAAAACTTTATCCATTAACATTCGATAATTTCTTCAAAGAAGATGAAGTGTATGACTTACATGTTAATAATGGTAGATTATTAGAACATTTCCATGAAGGAAACATGACATATCAAACTGAAATGATTAAATATAAAGTGCCTAATGCCTTTGTAGAAATCTCACCAGAACTTGCTGAAGATAGAGGTATTCATGAAGGTGCACAAGTTAAATTAATTTCTGAAACTGGCGAAGCTACATTAACGGTACATGTTACAGATCGCGTAAGTGGAAAACAAATTTACATTCCTTTAAATAATGATGCTTTAGAAAATGGTAATATGGGTGCAATCAACTTACTTACTAATAGTGATGTAGATCCATACACAGATACACCATCGTATAAACGTACAAGTGCAAGAATGGAAGTGATAACTAAACGTGGTAAATCACCGCTAAACCCAACTAACTTCCGTGTAGACAAACAACGTAATCCACAATATAGTGTCAGAGTTGATAAAAAATGGGCGCGTCCAGACTATATTTTCCCAGGAAATCAGGTGAATGACTGATGGCAGAAAGAATAACTCAAATTAAACGCATGGAAAAATCAGATGAACAAGTCAAAGCAGATAATCTCAATGAAGTGTTAGATGCAATATCTGAGAATAAAGATAGTATCATGAAAGCAATTCGATTAGTTAAAGTTTTAGACGAAGCGAAATTGTTAGACGCACTATCTGGTGGTATTAAAGGTAGACAAGTTATTATTAATAAATTTGCAGTCGAATTAAATAAAGATATTTATACTGGATTATTATCTAATATGGCATCATTAGTATTTTTACTTGGCGACTTAAATGTTAAAGACTTAAGTGAGATGCTCAATAGACTGAATAAAGGTATGCATGTAGCCAATCAAGCAAGTAGCCATTCCAAAACGAGTGTTCGAAGCTTGCTAGGGGTTCTTAAAGATGATGATATGAATAGAAGTATCACCTATATGCTTAATTTATTAAAAGGTATGTCTCGAGAAGATTAGATATAAGAAGAGGTCAGAACAAACAACTTTTGATGAACAGGTTTGTCAAAAGCGTGATGGATGATTCATTTTCCATCACATGTTCTGACCTTATTTCTTTATGTCGACATTTACAAATTAAATCATGTATCATGTAGGATAAGTATTATTTTAAGTGAATAGAGGTGTCATATGATTAATCCCAATATATTAAAAGCTATGGCTATCGTATCTAATGTTTTATTAGTGATTGGTATCATCTTTTTAATAATGTTGAAGTTGATATTAGCCATCACATTTTTTACGGTATCGTTGGCTATTAGTTTAGTAATATTTAATGTACTATTTCGTGATAGAACAGGTATGAAGATTGCAATTAACGTATCATTCTTTATCGTTGTCATAGCAATTGTAATCGCATATGTCGTTTTGTCTAAATAGTTAAAATAGGAGCTTTTATTGAATGAAGAAATTGAGTAAGTCCCGTGTAAGTACTATTATTATCCTCTTACTATTGATTGTTTTCGGAATACTGTATATCATTTTTGATACTAATTTATTTAATAATGATAAACGTGTGTCTTTTAACGAAGCGGTCTCACGTCAACAAAATAAAGGCGTACTTAATATGAAAGAAGATCATGGTGAGTTTAAAAAAGCAAATGAAAATGATATTAAAAAGGCCATGTCAATTCATCATGGCGATAACAAACTCAAATATATGGATATTTCCGAAAAAGTACCTATGTCAAAAGAAGAAGTTAATAAAATGCTTAAAGGAAAAGGGATTTTAGAGAATCAAGGGCAAAGTTTTATAGATGCTCAAGATAAATATGAAGTTAATATTATATACTTAATCAGCCATGCAATTGTGGAAACTGGAAATGGTGACTCTGAATTGGCACATGGAATCAAAGATGGTAAACACAATTATTATAATTTTTATGGTATCGGTGCATTTGATGAGAATGCGGTGCATACTGGTAAAAGTTATGCCAAAAAGGAAGATTGGACATCGCCACGAAAGGCAATATTAGGTGGAGCAAAATTTGTAAGGAATCAATATTTTGAAAATCAACAAATTTCACTTTATCAAATGAGATGGAACCCGAAAACACCAGGACAGAATCAATATGCAAGTGACATCCACTGGGCTGACAATATAGCAAAAATAATGAAGAAATATTACGAACAATTTGGAATCAAAAAAGACAAAGTTCGAAAAGATTATTACATTTAAATTATAAATTGATAAGAGTATCTGCTTGAAAGCGAGCGGTATACTCTTTTTATTGTGGCAAGCATATCTTTAGTTTACTCAATTTTGTAAATGTATGAGATGTGATAAAATATATAAGAATCACAATGTTGAGGTGGAATCATATGAAAATCGCAATTGTCGGTGCAGGGATCGGTGGCTTAACAGCGGCTGCACTATTACAAGAACAAGGTCATCAAGTTAAAATTTTTGAAAAAAATGATGCAATTAGAGAAGTGGGTGCGGGTATAGGTATTGGTGACAATGTCATTCAAAAACTACACAACCACGATTTAGCGAAAGGTATAAAAAATGCGGGTCAGAATTTAACATCAATGCAAACGCTTGATGAGCATAATAAACCATTGATGACTGCGCATTTAAAACGAGATACACTTAATGTTACATTATCTCGTCAAACACTAATCAGTATTATTCAGTCTTATGTACAACAAGACAGCATTTATTTAAAACATGGCGTAACTAAAATAGATAATAGTAATTCAAAAGTCATTCTTCATTTCATGGAACAAGAAAGTGAAGCCTTTGATTTATGTATTGGTGCAGATGGCATACATTCAATTGTTAGAGAAGCTATTGATAGCCAAAGCAAGGTTCAATATCAAGGCTATACATGCTTCCGTGGGCTAGTCGATGATATTCATTTAGATGAAACGGATGTAGCTAAAGAATTTTGGGGCAAACAAGGACGCGTTGGTATTGTGCCATTAATTGATAACCAAGCATATTGGTTTATCATAATCAACGCTAAAGAAAAAGATGTCAAATACCAATCATTTGGTAAGCCACATTTACAAGCACGATTTAATCATTATCCCAATATTGTAAGACAAATATTAGATAAACAAAGTGAAACAGGCATTATATTAAACGATATTTATGATATGAAACCACTAAAATCTTTCGTTAAAGAGCGTACTATTTTACTAGGTGACGCAGCACATGCAACAACACCTAATATGGGTCAAGGTGCAGGACAAGCTATGGAAGATGCAATTGTATTAGCTAACTGTTTAAAATCATATGACTTCAATGAAGCATTAGAAAGATATGATAAATTAAGAGTAAATCATACAGCAAAAGTGATTAAAAAATCACGTAAAATTGGAAAGATTGCACAATATCATAACAGTTTGATGATCAAATGCAGAAATACAATGATGAAAATATTACCGAATAAAATTGCTTCAAACCAAACTAAATTTCTTTATAAATCTAAAGAAAAATAGTGTATAAGTAAAAAGGCAATCCAAATCAATGATGTGATTTGGATTGCCTTTTGTTTTACTGTTGAGGATTAACAATGAATTGCGGCGTTTTGCCATTTAATTTTTTAATTGTATCATTTGCTACAATTTTAGCCATCATATCTCTTGCTTCAAATGTTGCATTACCAATATGTGGTGTAAGTACAACATTTTTAAGCGATTTTAATTCATCTGTAATTTTAGGTTCAAATTCATATACATCTAATGCTGCACCTTCAATTTCTTTGTCTTGTAAGGCTTTTACAAGTGCTTGTTCATTAATGATTGGACCACGTCCAGCATTAACAATATAAGCTGTAGATTTCATCTTTTTGAATTGTTCAGTATCAATTAAGTGATGTAAATCAGGATTATAGGCAGCATTAATTGTGATGAAGTCTGCATTCTCAAGTAATGTATCTAAATCAACATATTTAGCACCGATATCTCGTTCTTTTTCCTCTTTACGATGAGGTCCAGTATATAAAACATCCATATCAAATGCACGTGCACGTTTTGCAACTGCACCACCAATTTCTCCTAATCCAATAATGCCAATGGTTTTCTCAGAAACTTCTCTACCTCTAAAGAATAGGGGAGCCCAACCATCAAAGCCTTTCGTACGTGATAACTCGTCGCCTTCAACAATACGTCTTGCGACACTTAAGATAAGACCAATGGTTAAATCAGCTGTAGCATTGGTTGAAGCTTTCGGTGTGTTTGTCACATCAATATCTTTCTCACGTGCATAGTCAATATCTACATTATTAAAACCTGCACCATAGTTAGCAATGATTTTTAAATTTTTAGCACTATCAATCACATCTTTATCTACATTAGTTGATAATAAACTTACTAATGCAGTGGCATCTTTAACACCATTTATTAGCGCATCTTTACTAATTAATCCCTCATCATCGTACATTTCTACTTCGAAATGTTCTTTGAGAAGGTTTAAACCGACCTCTGGAATTGCACCTGCGATAAATACTTTTTCCATCCTAATCACTCCTTTTATCAACAGTATATAAAAAGATAATACTCTAAACAATGAATAAACATATGAGCTGAATAATATATTAATTGATTAAACGTAATCCAATGACTGATCCTAGTATAAGTAGAATACAAAGAATTCTCATAATATTTTTGGATTCATGATAAAAGATCATACCTATCATCGTACCCCCAGCTGTACCAATACCTGTCCAGATAGCATAAGCAGTACCCATAGGAATATCTATCATTGATAGTTTTAATGTACTAAAACTACATACAAAGGCAATACCAATGAGAAGAATGAAAATTTTATGTTTAGTTCTAGACCATTCATTCATCAATATAACACCAATCACTTCTAAACAACCTGCGATTAAAAGATACACCCAAGCCATTATTTGCTACCTCCTTCAACATCATCCGTTGTGGAAAGCTTTAAACCTATAATACCTATTATTAATAAAGTAACTAATAATATTTTCATAAATGTAAAAGGTTGGTTGAAAAATAGTATATCGACGATCACAGTACCAGCTGCTCCAATGCCGACGAATATCGCATACACTGTACCAACTGGTAAAGATTTCGTAGCATTGATGACGAGATAAAAGCTTAAAATGATAAAGATAAGTGTAAATAACCAACTGAAAATTGAATCAGCATTATTCAGTCCAGTAACCCATATGATTTCAACTAGTCCTGCTAGAATGACTTTTAACCATTTCAATGTAAAGGTCCTCCTTATCAAATAACAATAAGAATATTCTCTCAAATTTAAAGATATAGGGCAAAGTTTGAAATTGATGTCGTTAAGATACATTTTCAAAATAAGTTTTATTATATATGTATTTCAATATTAGGGAAGCATATTCTAAAAAAGGATGTGAATAGGGGAATAATTTATAGAAAGAAAAAAGCCTGTAAATGCTTAATTAAAAGCATCTACAGACTTTAAATGTCTATTTCATATATGAATTAGATATGAATATAATTATATGAGCTTGCTTCACCTGCAGAAATAGTACGTGTGCTTACTGAGAAAGGTCCACCGCTATAGTTCATTTCAGAAACTGTAACTGAACCGTCAGAACCAACACTTTCAACATAAGCAACGTGACCATAACCACCTGCTGATGATTGTAAAATTGATCCAGCTTTTGGTGTATGATTGACTGTATAACCAGCTTGTTGTGCAGCTGATGCCCAGTTTCTAGCGTCTCCCCAAGTTGAGCCTACTTTTCCGCCAACTTTGTCATAAACGTACCAAGTACATTGACCAGCTGTATATAAGTTACCAGAAGCAGATCTTTCTGATGTAGTATTGCTAGTAGATGTTTGAGCTGTATTATAATTATATGATTGATTATTTGATTGATTAAATTCTGCAGCATCTGCGTGATGAGCAGTTGTACCGAAATATGCAGCGCCAATGCCTGCTGTTAATGTAGTAATAGTTGCGATTTTTTTCATGATAAATATCCTCCCGAATTTTGTTTGGTTTTATTATGTAAGAAGATACGGCGTAGCGAACCGGAAATCATCTTCATTTACCAATTTAAGTTTTATCGTTTTTACGACAAGAGTAACTTTAACAGAAAATCATTACCTTGTGCGGAATGTTACAGCATCGTAATTAAATTAAAAAAACCATGACGCTCGCTGTAATAAACGAGAATCATGGTAATAAAAGTTTGTAACGCTTACAAAGTGCATCCACACTGATTTATAATTAATTTAATAAATGACCATCAATCATAAATATTACAAAGAGTTGTAATAAATGTGTTAGAGATTATTTGAAAAATCTAATGCTAAGTGGAATTAGGTATTCATTGCCATTATAGTATTTAACACATGCAATAATAGTAAAAATAAATGAAACAAAGGCTAAAACCATCATAATAATAAAGCCAATGATATAGATAATAAAACCTACAGTCATAGAGGTATCAGTACCCATACTTAACCCGATAAAAAATGGAACTAACATAACAACTAATATAATTATTGTCCAAATTGTATAGGAAATAACAAAGTTTAAGTAATTTTTACCAGCTTTATTAACGAAACGAGATTCTTTATGTTTGATTATCCAAATGATAAGCGGACCAATAAAACCACTGAATAAACTTAATAAATAGATTAACATAGCCATTAATCGAGATTCTTGGTTATCTGAATCAACTACTTCAGAAGATTGATCATGTAAAACATCATTCTGATTGTGTTCTGTCATGGTATTACCTCCATTTTATATGTAAATTAAATTTATTACATCTTTACTATATCAAATAATTATAAATTGATAAATAAGTTTTTAGATTTACTTATAACATGATATACGTTATTGTTCATTTAAAGGTTTAATTCATTTAAAATAAGGATATATAAAATTATTACAAGTTAATGGGTTGAAAATAATTGAGACGTTAATCATACCTAATTCAAGTATTTAAACATAAATGTCCAATTAAAAATGATTGTTACATCTATAATGTTTGATTTTAGTATTTAGTAGTTGTAGCAAGATTGAAAAATAGAGTGGGACTAAGAAATCTTTTTATAAAAGTCATTTCAGTCCCGCTTTTTTAATGAAAGAAAAAGATTAAGAAAGAGAGAGGATTTTAATGAAAATAGCAATTATTGGTTCAGGTAATGGTGCTGTAACAGCTGCACTAGACATGGTGGATAAAGGTCATGAGGTTAAATTGTATTGTCGTAACCAATCTCTAGAAAAATTCAATAAAGCAATAGAAAAAGGTGGATTTGATTTTAATAATGAAGGAGAAGAAAAATTCATTCAGTTCATGGATATCAGTGATGATATTGAATATGTGATGAAGGATGCAGATATTATACAAGTCATTATCCCATCTTCATTTATCGAATATTATGCAAAAGTGATGTCTTATCATGTCACAAATGATCAACTGATATTCTTTAATATCGCTGCATCAATGGCATCTATACGCTTTATGAATGTACTTGAAGATAGACATATTGATGTAATGCCTCATTTTGCTGAAGCTAATACATTAACTTATGGTACACGCGTTGATTTTAATGAAGCACGTGTCGATTTATCATTGAACGTGCGTAGAGTATACTTCTCTACATTTAATCGAGAAGAATTAAATGACAGTTATGATAAAGTTTCACAAATTTATCCGAATTTGGTTAAAGAGGAAAGTTTACTTAAAACCAATTTAGAAAATGGTAACCCAGAGGTACATCCAGGGCCTACTTTATTAAATGTTGGACGTATTGATTATGCAGATGAATTCTCACTATATAAAGAAGGGATTACAAAGCATACTGTTCGTCTACTTCATGGTATTGAATTAGAACGTTTGAATTTAGGGCGTAAATTAGGATTTGAATTAGAAACTGCTAAAGAATCTAGAATTCAAAGAGGCTATTTAGAACGTAAAGATGAGGATGAGCCGTTAAATCGTTTATTTAATACGAGTCCAGTATTCTCTCAAATTCCTGGTCCTAATCATGTAGAAAATAGATATTTAACAGAAGACATTGCATATGGCTTAGTACTATGGTCTAGCTTGGGACGTGTGATTGATGTACCTACGCCTAATATTGATGCAGTGATTGTCATTGCTTCTACTATTTTAGAACGTGATTTCTTTGAAGATGGTCTAACAGTTGAGGAACTAGGATTAGATAAATTAGATTTAGAATAGTGATTTAAAAATATGGAAAGGAAAGAGGTCTTGTTTCAAAAAGAAAAGTAAAGGGGTTTAGATATATGAAAAGACAACCAACTTTTTTAGAGTCTATATCTACAATTATAGTTATGGTAATCGTAGTAACAACAGGATTTGTCATCTTTAATATACCTATTCAAGTTTTATTACTTATATCTTCAGCTTATGCAGCATGTATTGCTTATCGGGTAGGATTACGTTGGGAAGATTTGGAAGAAGGGATATCTAAACGATTGAATACAGCGATGCCGGCGATATTTATTATTTTAGCTGTGGGTATTATTGTAGGTAGTTGGATGTTCTCCGGTACTGTACCTGCACTTATTTATTATGGTCTTAATTTTTTAAATCCAAGTTATTTTCTAGTTTCTGCTTTTATCATTAGTGCGATTACGTCAGTAGCGACTGGTACGGCATGGGGGTCAGCATCAACTGCTGGTATTGCGTTAATATCAATCGGAAATCAATTAGGTATTGAAAGTGGTATGGCTGCAGGCGCTATTATTGCTGGTGCAGTATTTGGTGACAAAATGTCACCACTATCAGATACGACCAACCTAGCCGCATTAGTTACAAAAGTCAATATCTTTTCACATATTAGATCGATGATGTGGACTACGATACCTGCTTCTATCATTGGATTAATTGTCTGGTTTTTTGCAGGATTAAAATATCAAAGTCATACGAATCCTAAGCAAATTAAACAACTACTTCATGAATTAACACAGGTATACAATATTAATATATTTGTATGGATTCCATTAATTGTGATTATAGTATGCTTACTATTAAAAATTTCTACTGTACCTGCGATGTTAATATCAAGTTTAAGTGCACTTTTAGTAGGAACATTTAACAATCATTTCAATATTGTTGATGGTTTCAAGGCAACATTTAATGGTTTTAGTCATACTATGGTAAATCAAAGTCATGTTTCAAATAGTGTCAAAGCACTAATAGAACAGGGTGGCATGATGAGTATGACTGAAATTATCGTGACCATATTCTGTGGGTATGCATTTGCTGGTATTGTTGAAAAAGCCGGTTGTCTAGATGTTTTATTAAAGACAGTATCAAAAGGTGTGAATTCTGTTGGCACACTTATATTAGTAACAGTAGTATGTTGTCTCATGCTAGTTTTTGCAGCTGGTGTCGCATCTATCGTTATTATAATGGTAGGGGTACTTATGAAACAAATGTTCGAAGAGAGACATTTATCCCAAACTGTATTATCTCGAACATTGGAAGATTCAAGTACAATGGTATTGCCTTTAATACCTTGGGGAACATCAGGTATATACTATGCACATCAATTAAATGTAAGTGTTAATGACTTCTTTATATGGACCGTTCCTTGTTATATATGTGCAATCATTGCAGTTATTTATGGCTTTACAGGAATAGGAATTAAAAAAATTAATAAAAGTGAAGTTTAAATGAATGAAAATGTGGAAAGTATTAAATAAGTTAAAACAATTACATAGATATAAATTGTAGCGATTATATCTGAATGATGTTTTAACTGATAAATATCCTTCTAATTAGAGTAGTGATTGAGTTTTGTAGCGGAATTTAATCATGAAATATTAGACTAAACGAATTCTTTTAAACAACATTTAATAAATTGCCAATTATTATGTAGAAAAAGCGAATCAAGAAAGATTAT
This sequence comes from Staphylococcus sp. AC872, assembly GCF_979255425.1. NCBI lineage: Bacteria > Bacillati > Bacillota > Bacilli > Caryophanales > Staphylococcaceae > Staphylococcus > Staphylococcus sp. AC872. Next base: position 103,221 of record NZ_CEEDKW010000001.1, on the reverse strand, counting down.
TTGAATTTGTTTGTAACCAAGAACCGGGTAAGGTTGTAGCGATATTACCTGGTTTACTTGGTTATTAACGAGACAGTTATTTAGTTACTGTTCTCAATTAAATCGTTAATATAATAGTTGCAATCATATAAAGAAACCGAGTATTACATTCACAATTTTGTGAACATAATACTCGGTTTTTTAAATATGACTAAAAATGATTAGTGAATGTAGTTATATGAACCAGCTTGACTAGCTGAGATAGTACGTGATGTTACTACACCAGGACCATGTCCATAGTTCATTTCAGAAACGCGAATTGAACCGTCACTGTTTACACTTTCAACGTAAGCAACATGACCAAATCCACCTTGAGTTGTTTGTAAAATAGCACCTGCTGCTGGGCGATTATTTACAGTGTAACCTGCAGCTGCTGCAGCGTTTGCCCAATTATTAGCATTACCCCAAGTTGAACCAACTTTTCCACCTACACGGTCATATACATAATATGTACATTGTCCAGCAGTGTATAAGTTTCCGCCATTTGAAGTTGCTCTTGATAATGAAATACCATTTGAAGATGGTGCAGATGTCGTAGTTACATGTACGTTATGGCTTGTTGCTGAATAACTAGCACCTAAACCGCCTGTACGTTGTGGTGTGTTATAAGCTTGAGTGTTATAGCCATAATCATAATTATTATAATTGTAGTTATTGTAATTGTTGTAAGCTTGAGTATTGTAACCATAATCGTAGCTGTTATTATGGTTTACTTTGTCTGGGCTCCAATTTCCTTGCCAAGTGTAGTGGTAATTACCTTGTTGATCGATTGTATATGAATAACTGTAAGAAGTTGGATCATTTGGGTTATATCCACCATTATTATTTTCTGCTGCTTGAGCATCATGATTTGCAAAAGCGAAAGTAGCGATTCCTGCAGTTGCGATTGTAGCTGTAGCGATTTTTTTCATTTGATAAATATCCTCCAATTTATTTTTATAATTTTAATAGCATAAAAGCTATGTTTTTATGTAAATGAATTCGTTCTTAACGACAAGCAATACTTTACCAAAAAAAAGTAGGTTTGTGGGCGTTGTTATGGATTTGTAATTTTTTGCTAATATTGTTACACAACTTAAAATAAAAATAATACGGCAATGATTTTGTTGAAATATGATGGTTATGCCATTTATTAAATGAATTTAAAATATTACGAAAAAATGTGTTACATATCTGTAAACTTACAGAAAATTTAAATTGTATTATATTTTAAAGGATGAATAATAAATTAAAGCGTAGGACAACATCATTTAATAATATATGTAAAATATGAACTGTTCTTAATAAATGATAGTTATCAACGAGTGATAAAATATATTGAAAAATGGATAAAGTAACTAATAGTCTAAAACATGCTGTTTAAATATAAATGAAAATTGATATAATCTTTAAAAGAATTGATAGTATAGAATATTAAATCGTTATAAAATTGAATGTGAAGATAGAGGTTATCTAATTAAGAGATACTTATTAAATCAAAGCATGAAGTTATGTGGATGATGTTATTGTAAGCAGCGTGAGGAAACAACATGATAGAAAACTATTCAGTCCGAATATTTCAGAATTTAATTATTAATAATAGTAAAGAGTCAAATATCAAACTTATTTATTGGTTAAAAGGGACAGGTAACATGATCGTTAATTTAAAAAAGTATGAGATGTGGCCTGGTCGTGTTTTACTCGTAATGATGAATGATGTATATCAAATTAAAAGTGAAAATCAAGCTATAACTTGTTTAATAGAAGTTTCAACTAAGGATTTCTTGAGATTTGTAACACCTCGAACAAGACTAATAGGTGGAGAAATACCAACGTCGAACTACTCAAAAATTACTGATCTACTAACCAAGTTAATCGAAATAAAATGTATGAATCAAACAGAAGAAATGATGATTGATAAAATTATCAAATATTTATGTATTGAATTATGCTCAATCGCTTCAGATGAAAAAGGGAATCAGGGCATTTCACTCATTTCAGAACCTATTCATAATTATTTAGTAGACAATCACTCAAGAAAAATAAATAAGAATGAATTAGTAAATGCAACTAATGTGCCAAGTCATCAATTAACACAAATGTTTCAACATACACCTTATTATAGTTTTAACCAATATTTAAATCATATTAGACTAAAATTTTGTTTGATTGATATTTTATCAACCGATCAATCAATCGAGTTTATTGCGATAAATCATGGTTTCAATCATTATTCTAGGTTTATCAAATTATTTAAAGATGCTTATGGTCAAACGCCAAAATTAATTAGAAAACTATATATAGAGACGTCTATCTCTAATAATAAAACAAAAGAAATTAAATTGGACGAAAGTATATTAAGACTTTTGAACCACGTGAATAAAGATAATCAACAATCATCTATGATGATTGATGTTCATTTCCCAGTAAGTAAACAGCGCAAAAGGATTGTCCCTCATCAATTATATATAGAAGTGGATAAATTAATAACGCTCAGTCATTTTGATTTGTTGAAATTGAAAGAGAAATTGAATTATAGATGTAAGCCGATCCATATCATTATATAAGTTGAATTAACTTCACTCATAAAACAAAGCAAGGTATTTGAAGAACATTTAAATCAACGATTAAAAATGTTAAATGATGTGAATATGATTCCAGTTTATAAGATTAAAACAGAACACTCAGATGAATTGACTTCAATTGAAAAAATAGCCATCCAAAAATTAATCAAAATCTTATTTCAAATAAAAAGGCGATTTAAAAATGAAAAATTAGAAGTTTTAATTCGAGGGATTAATATTGATAGAATTAAAGAATTTAAACAATTATTGAATGTATATTTTGATGATTATCAATTAATTTGGTCTCCTTATCAACAACAATTAAATATGATTGATAAGGCTGAAAAACTAGTAGACATGATCATGATTCCTTTAAATAAAGTAAGTCAATTTGATTTTATTAAAAATGAAAAATTAATGATTAGTAATTTGATAGAGGGTAATCATACTTGTTTTATCAAACAGTCGCATTTTAAACAATTTAAAGACATTTTTAAACAACTGAAAAATGTCAATGCTGTCTGTTTACATTGGGATGATATTGATATGAAAGATATACAATTTTCTCAAATCACATCGACTCATTCCATATTGTTTTTATTGGATATTTATAATCAATTGCGTGGTAAAGTTATATTTGAGAATGCTAATTTGATAGTGTCTCATTATAGAAATGAATATCAGTGTATTGCACTACTAGATATACCAATGACTAAAAATCCTAATATTGATTTTGTTCAATTCAATTTCGCAAATATAACTAATATCAATCATGCTGAAATTAACATGATAGACTATTAGCCTTTTATGAAGTCAACTAAAGGAGATAGGAAATCAGATACAAGTGAGATTAAAACAGAAAATTTATATTGGATTGGTGAAATTTGTAAAAAAGAAATAGGTAAAAACACGATACAACTACCAAGTATAGCAATGGTTCATATTAATATTTTAGTTAATGATGTATGACTGGTATGTAAAGGGGAAGATTCATCATGCCAAATGTAAAAATAAAGACGTTTATTGCGCACTACATGATTATTAAAGTCGCTAACGATTATTTAAAATATTCATACCATTTAACATTTGATCATATTAAATTACTTTACTTTTTAGTTAATGAGAAAAACAATGAAAAGTATATGGATCTTAATCAACTTGAAATGGTCGAACAAAAAACAAAGATACTACAAATGTTACAATACTTATATCAACAACATTGGATTTTGAAAGATCGTAAGGATGAAGACCAACGACAATTAAGTATATCGATAACAGAGCTACAGAAACAAAAAATACATTTTTTATTTAGTGAACTTCTTGAAATGCTTAATTCAAATCAATTAATTATAAATGCTACAACAAAACATTCTATTAAATATGTTATAACCTGTAATGAAATGATTAGTTACATTAGTCAATGTTTAAATAAATATAACCTTTCAATTGAAGAACTCTATGTACTAGCTACATTACTTATTAATGAAAATGAAATGACAATTAAGTATATGAGATATCAAACACAAAGAGGTGTTGTAGCTTTAAGTCCCAATATAAAGAAGTTGAAACAAAAGGGTTATATTATAAAAGAAAGATGTGTCGAAGATGAACGTACGATCAAACTTAAAATAAAACATTCTAATATGAACTTAGTCGTTTCTATCATTGAATCATGTTATGAAATTTTAAAAAAGGGAATTAAAGATATATAAATAGATGAGTTATAGATAGAAGGAGTTTGTGTATGATTTTAGATAATGTCAATCCCAATGATTTATTCCCAACTGAAAAGAAAGGTCCTTCAGTGTTAGGAATTATGGATTACCAAGTTCAAGGACAATCTCAATTTGAGGGTGCATTTATAGCTACGTCTGAACGTTTAATTATGAATGTAGATATGAATGGTCAATTCTATTATAGAAATATTGGCTACGATGAAGTGAATGAAATTGAATATGATGGTGAAACAATTATATTTAATTTTAATATTGGTAAAATACCGATGCACGATTTTAAATCTAATGAAGTTCAAGCGTTTGTTGATTTTGTAAAAGATAAAATACAGGCTTAAACAAGCGGTTATAAGAAATATTTGAAATGAAACTGTCAATACTACTAATGATATATAGCGATATGCCATGATAATACGTATTATTATGGCATATCGTTATTTTTATTTTAATATTGCTTAGCAATTTATTATTTGTAAAAATCCAACTAATCAAATGGGAATTATAAAAATTTTAAAATATACGCTTTCAGAATAAGTGGTAAATTTGTGATATATATATTTTAATAACCATGAAAAAAGTTAAATAAATTTTTGAGAAAAGAAATAAATATATAAATGAAAATTCGAGTAATAAAATTATTGAATTTTTAAACTTGTTTGTTTAAAATGAACTTTGTAACATGGGTGGAGATCAATTCAGTAAGATGAAATTATGTAAACCTTGCTACAACAAGATGTGCATCAGAGGAGTGGTTTTAGAATGGCAAAAATAAAAAATATTAATGATTTAGTTGACGCTACATTTCAAGTGAAAAAATTCTTTAGAGATACAAAAAAGCAATATAATCTTAACTATGAAGAAATTTATATTCTGAATTACATATTAAAAAGTGAGTCTAATGAAATATCTTCTAAAGAAATTGCAACATGTTCTGAATTTAAACCATATTACTTAACTAAAGCATTACAAAAATTAAAAGAGTTAAATTTATTATCTAAAAAGAGAAGCGTGCATGACGAACGTACAGTAATAGTTTTTGTGACAAAAGAACAAAAGGATAAAATTAAGCAACTCATTGATGAATTAGAACAATATATCTAAGTGACTTGTTTTATTATATTTTATATTTAATGGTTCAAATTCAGATAATTAATTGTGATGGAAAGTAAGTTTTGGAATTGAGTAAGAAAGTGGAGCATTAGTTGTTACGCTTTTATCGTGTAGCTAGGGAATTATAGGTGTTTATCATTATAAACTTATTGGAAAATGGGTGTGTTTCAAGGTTAATGAATGTTTTCTTATTGTAGATACGATAAAAATGATCCATTAACCACAAACTGAATAGCATCTTAATTACATAATTTAGCTTCGCCCCTTATTTTTCAAATAAAGAAAGGCTTGGTTACCAAATGGCAACCAAGCCTTTTTAAATTTTAATCATTTTGACACTTGATTCACATTAATATTTTCTTAAGAAATTTAAATTTCTATCATACAGCATATTAGCAATATAAGCTTGAACTGTTTCAAGGATCTTTTCAATATACTGTGTACGGTTAGATAAAATTCTAATCGATAGCCCGTGTGTTGGTAATTGTGAAATGCCAAGTCGACAATTTAATTCTTTCTCAAAATGTTTAATTTGATCATAAACCTCATCGATAAATCTTTGATTTACATTAGGATGAATAAAATAAGCTGATCCTAAATGAGTATAATTTTCCATATAACCAATAGAATCTATTGAATTTTTTTCGGGATTTAACATAAGGTTATCATAATTTACTAATTCATTATCGATGTATATTTCATTTACCAAATGCATATACTTATATGAAAAGTTTTTATCTTCTGATGAATAACCAGGTGTAAGAATATCAGTATAAAACATGGCACTGGTTTGATCTAAGTCAAAGCGATTGTATTGATAAAATTTAGCATTTTCGTATGCAATAATTGGATCTGCCACATATTCCATGTATGCGTTTGGCTTTAAATGGAATGTTTGATACTGTTCCACTCTGTCGTTTAATGTTTTATAAATTTTCGTCGCACCTTGAGAAGTCAGTGTTACACTAGCATTTTCTTCAATATTAAAATTCATTGAATAACGATCACCGTCAAGATAACCACCACCGACATTAACAATATAGAAAGTAGGGATGGTTGATCCGTTTAAATATACTGGACGAATAACTTTTAATGCTTTTTCAAAAAAGATATCACGTGCAACAGAACGACTTCCATTATTAAATACGGTTAAATCAAGTTGACCTGTCCAAGCTTGTTGAGACATTATGATAATCCTTTAAGTAAAGTATCTCGTTCAATCCACTTAATCACTTCATCAAGACCTTCATCTGTTTTTAAGTTAGTAAACGCGAATGGTCTGTCGCCTCTAAATACTTTTGTATCTTCAGCCATTTGTTCTAACGATGCGCCAACATGTGGTGCTAAATCCGTTTTATTGATGATGAAAAAGTCTGATTTAATCATACCTTGTCCACCTTTACGAGGGATTTTTTCACCTTGAGCAACGTCGATAATATAGATTGAAAAATCTACAAGTTCAGGACTGAATGTAGCTGCTAAGTTGTCGCCACCAGATTCAATAAAGATAAGTTCAATATCATCATTACGTTCTAATAACTCATCAATAGCAGCAAAGTTCATAGAAGCATCTTCACGAATTGCTGTATGAGGGCAACCACCTGTTTCTACACCAATAATTCTATCTTCAGGTAAGACACCTGTATTAACTAAGATCTTTTCGTCTTCTTTTGTATAAATGTCATTCGTTATAACGCCGATGCTCATATCTTTGGCTAGACGTCTAACTACTTTTTCTATTAATTGGGTTTTACCTGCACCAACAGGGCCACCAATTCCAATTTTAATTGGTTCAGTCATACTGATACCTCCTATGAAATAAAGATTCTTACATTAACATTTTCATGTTCCATTTGGTTTAATTCTAAACCGGGTGCTGTCATACCAAAGTCGCTTTCATCAAGTGATAATATATGATTTCTTGTTTCTTCGATATAAGGCACCATTTGTGTAACCACTTTTTGCCCAGCAGTTTGTCCTAAAGGAATAGCTCTCACTGCATTTTGTGTTAAACTTGATACATTTTGATAAAGGTAATAATCAATGATTGTTCCTATATCAACACCTAAATGATAACCAAGCATAGTGAAGCAGATAGCTGGATGCAATTTGGCTTTTTTATTTTTCATTTGTTCATGATACCAATTAATCCATTCGCTATCGTATAATTCCGTCGCTAATTTCACCATACGTGTTCCCATCTGTTTTGCACCAACACGTGTTTCTTTAGGAATACTTTGTACGAATATAAGTTGATCCATACGTAAAATCTTTTCTGTGTCATTTGCTTCTAGAGCCTCATAGACAATTCTCATCGCAAGACCATCCGAATACGTTAACTGTTCATTTAAAAATAATTTTAACCATTGTACAAAAGTGTCATCATTATTGACTGACTCACGTTGTATATAGGTTTCTAATCCGAATGAGTGACTGAAAGCACCCGTTGGAAATTGCGAATCACAGAACTGAAATAAACGTAAATTTTGATGATCAATCATGGGAATGTCCTATATGTCTAAATGCTTGATTTACTTTTCTATCTTCGTGACTATATGGAATACCTAAAGATTTTAGTAAATCTTCTACAAGATAGTCATATTGTACTAACATTTCAGTTTCTGTGAACTGTGCTGGTAAATGACGGTTCCCAAGTTGATGAGCAATATCTCCCATTTCTTTTAAATTACGTGGTTTAATCACTAATAAATCTTCAGAATTAACATCTACGACAATCATATTGTTCTCATCTTGATATAAAATATCACCATATTGTAAGTCGATAGGTTGTTTTAATCGAATACCTAATTCGTTACCATGATCTGTTTTGACACGTTGAATACGTTTAACTAAATCAGAATTTTCTAGATATACTTTTTCGACATGTTTATTTTTTTCTTCAGCTGATAAATTGGCTATATTGCCTTGTATTTCTTCGATAATCATTAATATGCTTCCTCCTAGAATAAGAAGTATCTTTGAGTTAATGGTAACTCAGTTGCTGCTTCACTCGTAATTTTTTCCCCATCAACATAAACTTCATATGTTTGTGGATCAACATCTAATTTAGGTGTTGCACTGTTATTCTTCATATCTGCTTTTGTCAAGTTACGGATATTTTTAACAGGTCTTACCATACGTTGTAAGTTAAGTTGTCTGTAAATACCATTTTCATAAGCAGTATTAGATACAAATGTCATAGCTGTATGAGTAATATTACCTCCATATTGTCCATACATTCTACGATATTTCATTGGTTCTGATGTTGGGATAGAACCATTAGCATCACCATTAACTGCTACATTTATTAAACCGCCTTTTACTACAAGCTCAGGTTTAACACCAAAGAAAGCAGGATCCCATAATACTAAGTCAGCTAATTTACCAGATTCAATTGAACCAACATAGTCAGAAATACCATGTGTAATAGCAGGGTTAATTGTATATTTCGCAATATAACGTTTAATACGATTATTATCGTTATATTCTGAATCGCCTTCTAATGGACCACGTTGTTCTTTCATACGATGAGCGGTTTGCCATGCACGCGTGATAACTTCACCGACACGTCCCATCGCTTGTGAGTCAGAACTAATCATACTGAATACACCCATATCTTGTAATACATCTTCAGCAGCAATAGTTTCTTTACGAATACGTGAGTCTGCAAATGCAATATCTTCTGGAATTGAAGCATTTAAATGGTGTGTAATCATAACCATATCTAAGTGTTCATCTACAGTATTATGCGTATAAGGTAATGTAGGGTTAGTAGATGAAGGTAAGATATTTGAATAAGACGCTGATTTAATTAAGTCAGGTGCATGTCCGCCACCAGCACCTTCAGTATGATACATGTGTAAGACACGATTATTAACTGCTTTCATTGTATCTTCCATAAAACCAGCTTCGTTTAATGTATCGGCATGAAGTGCAATTTGAACATCGAATTCATCTGCTACGTCTAATGCATGACTTAATGCTGATGGTGTAGCACCCCAGTCTTCATGAACTTTTAAACCAATAACACCAGCATGGATTTGTTCGATAAGTGCTGTGTGATTGACTGCTTGTCCTTTACCTGTAAAACCAACATTGATAGGTAATGCTTCTGCAGCTTCTAACATACGATGTATATGCCAAGGACCAGGGGTTACAGTTGTTGCTTTTGCACCTTCTGAAGCACCAGTACCACCACCGATATGTGTTGTAATACCGCTTTCTAATGCGACTTCTGCTTGCTCAGGATTGATAAAGTGAACATGAGTATCAATACCACCAGCTGTTACGATTTTCCCTTCTGCAGAAATAATATCAGTTGTACTACCAATGATGATATTCACATTATCCATAATGTCAGGATTACCCGCTTTACCGATTGCAAAAATATAGCCGTTTTTAATTCCGATATCCGCTTTAACAATTTTGTCATAATCGATAATCATTGCGTTCGTTAAAACTAAATCGGCTACATTTTTATCATCACGAGTTACGTTAGGATTCTGTGCCATACCATCACGAATAGATTTCCCACCACCGAATGTAGCTTCGTCACCATAATTAGCATAATCTTTCTCAACTTCTGCAAATAGGTTAGTATCACCTAATCTTACAGCGTCACCAACGGTTGGACCGTATAAACTTGTGTATTGTGATTGCGTCATTTTAAAGCTCATTATTTAGTACCACCTTTTTTATTGACATTATCATGGCCTTCGTCATTGAATACGCCTGCATATTTATCGTCTTCGCCAGTAGGACGATATACACGGGAACCATCGATAGGGCCATTTACAAATCCGCGGAAGCCATAAATTCTACGATTACCTGCATACTCTACAAGTTGGACTTGTTTGACATCTCCAGGTTCAAATCTGACAGCTGCACCAGCAGGAATATCTAAATGTTTACCGTAAGCTTTGTCGCGTTCAAAATCCAAAGCTAAGTTAGCCTCAAAAAAGTGGAAATGTGAGCCTATTTGAATAGGGCGATCTCCAGTGTTTTTTACTTCAAGTACCGTTTCTGGTGAATTTGGGTTAATTTCAATATCTGTATTTTTAATTCTAATTTCTCCAGGAATCATATTAACGTCCTCCTTAAACTATTGGATGATGGACAGTGATTAATTTAGTTCCATCTGGGAATGTTGCTTCGATTTCGATTTCAGTAATCATACTTGCAACACCATCCATTACATCTTCTTCATTTAAAATTGTTTTACCAAAGCTCATTAATTCAGCTACTGTTTTTCCATCTCTTGCGCCTTCTAATAATTCGTCACTAATTAAAGCAAGTGCTTCTGGATGGTTTAGTTTAAGGCCTCGTGCTTTTCTGCGACGAGCAACTTCTGCAGCCACAACAATCATTAATTTATCTTGCTCTCGTTGTGTAAAATGCAAAATAATCCCTTCTTTCAAATATTTATAATTGCAAAATAAACTTGCAAATTTTATATTAGGACGATTTTTAATAATTAACAAGTATAATGAGTCGATAAGTTTCAAATTTTAAATAAAAGGCACAAAATATTTGATTTTTAGAATGCAATTATAAAAATCATTTAATTTTATTAATACGTATATTATATAAAAAGAGTAAATAACATATTTATACACATTTTTTAAAAAGTGATGTATCATGATAATTATGAAATTAGGGGGCATATGTCATGAAAGCAGTAAGTATTATCTTAAAGAATATATCCCAAGTGTTATTAATTAATAATCATTACACAGGATTATTAGTGTTAATTGCTTTATTTATTGGTAATTGGAAAGTGGGATTAAGTGCACTCGTTGGAAGTATAATCGCATATGTATTAGCACCACATGTTAATTATTCTAATGAAGAGATCAATGATGGTTTAGCTGGTTTTAGTCCAGTATTAACTGCAATTGCATTAACTTTGTTTTTAAATGAAAATTGGGCAGGTATTTTGATAACGATTGTGGCTACTGTGCTAACTTTACCAGTTGGTTCAGCTATTAGAGAATGGTTAAAGCCATATGGTATAGCAATGTTAACTGCACCATTTGTTATTGTAACTTGGTTTGCAGTTTCAATTTCAGAACAAGTGAGAGCTGTTAAAACACCGTTGAATATCATTCCGGGAACTGTAGAATCCATTGTGAAGAACCATAGTTCTGAACATGTAAATATCATTAAAACCACTTTAGAAGGCTTTAGTGAAGTCTTTATTATTCCTAGCGTATGGGCAGGCTTGCTTATATTAATTGGTATTTTAATTGGCTCTAGAAAAGCAACGGTATATGCCGTTTTAGGTAATATACTCGGTTTTGTAATTGTAGCAATGTTAGGTGGTAACGTGAATGACATTAATCAAGGGTTATTTGGTTATAATTTAATTTTAACAGCAATTGCATTGGGTACCACATTCAAGACGAGTATCAATACATATTTTTCAACATTCCTAGGGTTATTATTAACTGTATTATTACATTTGGGTTTGAATACGATGCTTGAACCTATTGGATTACCATCATTAACAATGCCATTTATTCTAGCGACATGGATTATGTTATTTGCTGGTCGTCCTCATAGAAATCTCGAGAACAAGAATTAGTTAAAAAACTCTGGTTCACGCTTATTTAAAAGTGTTGTGTTCCAGAGTTTTAGTTTATGACACTAAATAATGGGTTGTATGATGTTCTAACTTATGGAAGATGAGCTCAATAATAATCGCTAAAGCCCAATAAAATAGTGCAGCGACCGTATAAACTGGTACAAATTGATAGCCTTCATTAGCAATTTCAGTACTAATTGCCATTATTTCAGTTACTTGGACAGCAAAAGCGAGCGATGTCCCTTTTAATAGCATAATAAATTGATTTTCAATATTAGGTAGTGCATATCCAAATGCTTGTGGAAATACTATACGTCGATAAACATTCCAATTGGATAAGCCTACTGTTTGTGCAGCTTCGATTTGTTTTGTATCTACTGAAAGTAAACCACCTTTAATTGATTCGGATAAGTATGCAGTTGCATGTAATGAAAAAGTGATAGCTGCAATCATTAAAGGAGGGACCATATCTGGATTCATTTTTGTATTGAATATGGTGTTAAACCAAAGAATGAATGCTGGGACTCCATAATAAAACACAAATAATTGAACTATTAAGGGTGTACTTCTAAAAAATGAATTATAGATGACTACAAATTGAGATAGTCCAGGAATTCGATGTAAACGAATCAGAGCAAATATGGATCCAATCAGTATCCCTACACACATGGCTATTAAAGTTACTGCTAAAGTGTGAGGTACACCTTTTAAAACTTCAATAATAGTATGGAAAATAAAAGTCACTGGTATATCCCCCTTAAACTTGATAAGGCTTTTCTGAAATTTTACTAATAATTGTAAATGTTCCCTGAATGATTAATGCTAGTAACCAATAGATTATAGAAATCACAACATAGACTTCTAACATACCTAACCCATAATTATTTCCAATAATTAGTTGAACTTGTCCCATCATATCTATAATGCCAATAGTGAAAGCTAATGATGTATCTTTAATTAGTTCAATGATTTGGGTTGTTAAATTGGGAATACTGTTTCTTAATGCTTGCGGTATAATGATGTCTTTCAAGATTCTTGGATAACTTAATCCTACTGAAAGACCAGCTTCAATTTGACGATAATCCACTGATAAATAACCTGCTCGAAATACTTCAGATAAATAGGCTGCGCTGTGTAGACTGAATGCTAAAATAATGAAAAATAATCGATCAAAATGATTGATATTGATATGAAATATTAACAGAAATTGAGGTAATGCAAAATAAACTAAAAATAATTGAAGGAGAAGTGGTGTGCTTCTCATAAATGATTGGTAGATTCTCACACATGTTGATAGATAGGGCACTTGTTTTATACGTATTATAGTAAGGATTAAACCTAGTATAGTTGCTAAAATGAGTGCACATATAATCATGATTAACGTAATTGGCAATTGTTGGACGACTTGATTAAATAAATCTAGCCATTGTGTAGCAGACATTTAACTAATGCACCTCCAATTGATTCTTATGTCGATTAATCTTGTTTAAATCTTCGAATACATTGATGTCAAAGTATTTCTGAGATAATTGTTGAAGTTTGCCTTCTTTTTTTAATTCACGTGTCGCTTGATCGATATCATCATGTAATTGTTGGTTATCTTTATTGTAAACAATATGAAGCGGTTCTTTTTTAACGATGCCACCAATCTTAACGTCTTCGTGAACTTTGTCTTGAACAGCTTTATATGTATTCCAATTTAGAAACATAGCGTCACGACGGCCATTACCAACCATCTTCAAGTTGTCACCGTTAGAAGGTGATTGAATCGTATCTATATCTATCTTTTTATCATGAGTCTGATTATATTGTTTTAAAATTGAAAATAAACCACCACTTGGAGCCATAGGTGTTAACCTTTTTTGAGTTAAGTCACTGAGTTGATGTATATCATTATTCTTCTTATTAACTGCGAGCATAGGTAGTGCGTAACTATACGGCACATCTTGGTATAAAAACTGCTTCTCTCTTTCAGGCGTTTTAAAGAACCAATTAATGCCCATATCAAACTTATTAGAACCAATACCTACTAAATTAGATTCTTCTTCGCCAACCTCATATTTAAAATCATACTGCGGTAATTTCTTCTCTAATAGTTTCATATATTCCATATCTAACCCTATAAAATGATTGTTTTTATCAGTATACAGATAGGGTGGGTTAACTTCAGCTGAAAGTGCGACTTTAATTTCTTTTGGATGTGATTTCGTTGCATGTTGCTCATTATCATTAGAGCATGAATAAAGAAGAGAGACACTTAATACGAGAACGGTTAACATGAGATACATTTTTATACGTTTCACGTTGCATCCTCCTCTGTTTTAATTCTTTGGATAAAACGTTGGATGCGTTCATTACTAGGCTGATGTAAAACATCGTTAGGTGTGCCTTGTTTAATCAATTCCCCATTATCAATAAACAAAATTTGATCGGCAATCGCTTTGGCAAAACTAATTTCATGCGTCACTATAACCATCGTCATACCTTGTTGTGCGATATTTTTGATTAAGTTTAAAATACTTTGAATCGACTCAGGATCTAATGCTGAAGTAGGTTCATCTAATAGTAAGACTTTGGGATTAAGTGCAAGTGCGCGTACGATGCCTACACGTTGGCTTTGACCTCCGGAAAGTTGAATTGGATATTTATCCTTATGTGCTATCAAATTCACCATACGCAAATGTTCTTCAGCGATATGTATAGCTTCTTTTTTATTCTTACCTTGGCCATATATGAGACCTTCAGTTATATTTTCGAGTACTGTTTTATTTTTAAACAGTTGATAATTTTGAAAGACCATTGCTGATTGTTGTCTCAGGTGTGAAATATCTTTTTTATTGTGCTGCTCTGCATTGAACTGATAGTCATCAATAGTGATGTGACCTTTTGACGGAATAGCAAGTGCATTCAATGTACGAAGTAAAGTGGTCTTCCCAGAACCACTAGGGCCTATAATAGCTGTCACTGATCCCCTTTGTTGTGAAAAACTAATATCTTTAAGCACTTGATTTGAATGGTAAAAATGAGATAAATGTTCTACTTTGATCAAGTTGCTAACCTCCCTTTATCATTAAAATTAACTTATCATATTAATTCTTATCGGTAAAGTAGGGATTCTGTGATTTCAGTACTTTTAATTAATAATGTCGAGTGTTAAACTAAGAATAATTAAGCTAAAAGATATACGTTAATGAGGTGAAGAAATGGGACAATCATTATTAGTCCAAACTGAGTTGCAACGAAAATGGATAGACAAATTTAAGGCTGTAGAAGAGCAATTTAAATCATATGCAGAAAACAATGATATCGAATCACGTTTTCCATATGAAAATGTACAATGGCTCATTGATGAAGGATATACATTATTAACCTTACCTAAAGCATATGGCGGTGAGGGTGGAACAATTGAAGATATGGTTATTCTACAAACACATTTAGCTCGTATCGATGGTGCAACAGCCCTTTCTATTGGTTGGCATTTAAGTGTAGTGGGACAACTTTATGAACAACAACTGTGGGAACAAGATTTGTTAGATGAATTTGCTGAAGAAGTGAAGAAGGGTGCACTCGTTAATCGTGCAGTGAGTGAAGCAGAAACTGGTAGCCCAACACGTGGTGGTCGTCCTGCCACAAACGCAGTCAAAGTTGATGACGGATATGTCTTAAATGGTGTTAAAACATTTACGTCAATGAGTAAGGCATTAACGCACTTTGTGGTAGGTGCTTATGTAGAAGAACTAGGACAAGTAGGTTTCTTTTTAGTTCCTAGAGACTTTGAAGGTTTAGAAATAGCTGATAATTGGAACATGATAGGTATGCGAGCAACTGAAAGTCATGATTTAGTTTTAAATGATGTGAAGATACCTGAACAATATTTTGTAGAACATCAACGTAAGCCATCATTGAATGGATGGATATTGCATATTCCAAGTGTATATTTAGGTATTGCTCAAGCTGCAAGAGACTATGCAGTAGATTTTGCAAAAACATATAGTCCTAATAGCATAGATGGCACAATTGCTGAAATTCCGACAGTACAACAAAATCTAGGTAAAATGGAATCACTTTTATTATCTGCAAGACATTTTCTATGGAGTACTGCTCATGGATATCAATTATATGAGAAAGATACGGATATTTGGAATGAGACATCTGCAAGTAAAGTCTTAGTATTAAATCAAGGCTTGGAAGTGGTAGATTTAGCAATGAGAATTGTTGGTGCTAAGAGTCTAGAGATGGAAAGACCACTACAAAGATATTATCGTGACATGCGAGCAGGACTTCATAATCCTCCAATGGAAGATATGGCATATACTAATATTGCTAAAAGTATTACTGGTTTAATGTAAGTTAGATTAAAATTCGTAGCAAAATATCAAATTTATTATTATAAAAACTTATTGTAAAACTACATGCAATCTTGTATAATTTTAATGAAATTGATAATCGTTTTCAATAGGAGGAAAATATGAAAAAATTATTATTACCTTTAATAGCATTAGTGTTGTTATTAGCTGCATGTGGTAACAATTCAGGGAATGGCTCTAAAGAGTCTGATAAAAAGGCAGAAACAAAATCTTACAAAACGGATGATGGGAAAAAAATTGATATTCCTAAAAATCCAAAACGTATTGCTGTTGTTGCACCATCATATGCTGGTGGCGTAAAAAAATTAGGTGGTAACGTTGTAGCAGTAAGTAACCAAGTTGATCAAAGTGATGTTTTAAAAGATAAATTTAAAGGTGTTACTAAAGTTGGTGACGACGATGTTGAGAAAGTTGCTAAAGAAAAACCAGATTTAATTATTGTATTAGATCAAAATAAGAGTATCAAAAAATACAAGAAAATTGCAGCAACTGTGCCATTTAACTATGCAAAACATAATTATTTAGAACAACAAGAAGAACTAGGTAAACTACTAGGTAAAGAAGATGCAGTTAAAAAATGGGAAAAAGAATGGAAAGATCAAACTGCTAAAGATGGTAAAGAAATCAAAGATAAAATTGGTGAAGACAAAACTGTAACTATCTTTGATGAATTTGATAAGAAATTATATACTTATGGCGACCATTGGGGCCGTGGTGGAGAAATTCTATATCAAGCATTTGGTTTGAAAATGCCTAAAGCAGTTGATGATTTAACTAAAAAAGCAGGATTTGCTGAAGTGAAACAAGAAAAAGTTGATAAATATGCTGGCGATTACATTGTTTCAACAAGTGAAGGCAAAGCAACACCAGCTTATGAAAAAACTAATATGTGGAAAAACTTACCAGCAGTTAAAGACGGTAAAGTGATTAAAGTGAAAGCAGAAACATACTGGTATAATGATCCGTATAGCTTAGACTTTATGCGTAAAGATTTAAAGAAAAAATTAATGGATACTAAATAAACGATATCAATAATGAAGAAGTTGAGCCATGGTCAGTCAATGGTTCAACTTCTTTTTGTTCTTTTATGTCATCTTTGTAATTATTCGATATAATGAAATAGCTAATAATTATTAA
Source organism: Staphylococcus sp. AC872 (assembly GCF_979255425.1). Classification (NCBI taxonomy): domain Bacteria; kingdom Bacillati; phylum Bacillota; class Bacilli; order Caryophanales; family Staphylococcaceae; genus Staphylococcus; species Staphylococcus sp. AC872. Next base: position 85,709 of record NZ_CEEDKW010000001.1, on the reverse strand, counting down.
AATATTTTAAATACAATTAAAGGAGTATTATTTATGAAAAAAGTTTATTTTAATCATGATGGTGGCGTCGATGATTTAGTATCATTATTTTTACTTTTACATATGGAAAATGTAGAACTAGTTGGGGTTAGTACAATAGGAGCAGATTGCTACTTAGAACCATCTTTAAGCGCATCTATCAAAATAATTAATCGATTTTCGAAGCAAAAACTTAATGTTGCACCTTCTTATGAAAGAGGGAAAAACCCATTTCCAAAAGATTGGAGAATGCATGCTTTTTTCATGGATGCATTACCGATTCTAAATGAAAAAGTGGCCAGTGCTGAGTCAAAAGAAAATACACTTGAAGCATACGAAGATATTATAGATAAACTTAAAAAAGCAGACGATAAGCTAATTCTATTATTTACAGGACCACTAACAGATTTAGCCAAAGCTTTAAAAACCGATCCCACAATCGAAAATAAAATTGAAAAACTTGTGTGGATGGGTGGTACATTTTTAGAAAAAGGAAACGTTGAAGAACCTGAACATGATGGTACCGCAGAATGGAATGCTTTCTGGGATCCAGAAGCAGTTAAAATAGTATTTGATAGTAAAATTAAAATAGATATGGTTGCACTAGAAAGTACAAACCAAGTCCCATTAACTTTAGATGTAAGACAACGATGGGCTGATGAACGTCATTTTACGGGTATTGACTTCTTAGGAGTGAGTTATGCAGCGGTGCCTCCATTAACTCATTTTGTTACTAATTCAACTTATTTCTTATGGGATGTACTGACAACAGCTTATGTTGGAAATCCAAAATTAACTAAATCAGTAAAACTAAATGTAGATGTGATTGCTCATGGTCCGAGTCAAGGCAGAACTGTTCAACGTGATAATGGTAGAGAGATTAATATGATCAATTACGTAGAACGTAATAAGTTCTTTAACTATATAGGAGACTTAGCTAAACGAGCGAACTAATGTAAACTATATATTCACTTAGGTTTACATTAATGGTATAATCATCTTCATGTAAGGAGGATGAACATATTGAGTACAAAAGATTTAGTTTACACAGCCTTGATGGCAGCAATTATATGTATATTAGGGTTAGTACCTGGTGTCCCGTTACCAATCATGCCAGTTCCAATTGTATTACAAAATATTGGTATATTCTTAGCAGGTATCATTTTAGGTAGAAAATTAGGTACATTAAGCGTAGTTATCTTTTTATTACTAGCTGCAGTAGGATTACCAGTTTTATCTGGCGGACGTGGCGGTATAGGCGCATTTGCAGGTCCATCTGCAGGATTTTTATTCTTATATCCATTTGTTGCTTTCTTTATCGGATGGGTTAGAGATAAATATTTACATAAAATCAATTTTATTATTTTATTAATTGTAACTTTAGTGGTAGGTGTCCTTGGTTTAGATATTTTAGGAACAATCATTATGGGGTTCATTACAAATATCCCAGTAAAAGAATCTATTAAATTATCGTTAGCATTTATGCCAGGTGACATTATTAAAGCGATCATAGCAAGTTTAGTAGGCGCAACGATTTTGAATCATTCTCGATTCAAACAGTTGATTAAATAAAATGACTATAAGACAATGTTTCATATAAGAATGATAAACGATTCTAATTATCGGCAGGGATGGGATAAGGATGAAACATTTGACGATATCAGACATTTATTTAGAAGGAAATATGCTATCTGAAGATGCACGCAAAACCATTTATTTAACACCGACTGATGCATTGCAATATTCTAATAATACATGGTTATATCATCAGTGTCCGACACAAGTTCAATGGCTAACAGATATTGAAACACAAAAAGAAATGCATGTTACACAAGGATCTGACCATTTATCCTTTTATTTCCCAGAAAATGAATATCTTAATGAAGCATGGTTTGATTTATTTAAAGAATTAGGATTTAAACTGGGAGTCTTAGAATTTTATTTAATAGAAGGACAAGATTTAGCACAATTAAACAAAAGAGACGATGTCACATTAATCAAAGTTAATAGGGAAAATTTGCAAGACTATCTTGATATTTATTATCAATTTTCATTACCCTTTGGTAAAAAATATGCGAAACAAAGCGTTAAGAATGTTAAACAAAATTTTAATATCAATAAAGCAACACCAATGGTTAGTTATTTAAACGGTCAACCTGTTGGTATTGTAGATATCATTGAAAATAAAAACTCGGTTGAAATAGATGGATTTGGTGTCTTAGAGGACTACCAAAGAAATGGTATTGGGCAAACGATGCAAGCATTTGTGGGTGAATTAGCCGGTGAAAGACCAGTGATGTTAGTTGCCGATGGTGAAGATACAGTTAAAGACATGTATTTGAAGCAAGGGTATGTATATCGCAGTTTTAGATATCAAGTTTTAAAAGAAAAAATATAACAATAGCTGCTAAAGATTCGACTTATTCGTTAGAATCTTTAGCAGCTTTAATACGTTCAGGGTGACTATATACATTGAAATTACCATCTCTAATAAAACCTACAGCTGTGATATTTAAATCATGTGCAAGTTGAATCGCAAGTGTAGTAGGAGCTGACTTAGATAATATAACACCTACGCCAATTTTAGCAGCCTTGATTAAAATTTCTGAAGAAATACGACCACTGAATATTAAAACTTTATTCCTAACAGGTATATGGTTTTGAATACAAAAGCCATATAGCTTATCTAGGGCATTATGACGTCCAATGTCTTGTCGATGTTCGAAAAATGTATCACCATCACTAATTGCTGCATTATGCAAACCACCCGTTTGTTTGAATATCGTACTCGCACTTTGTAAACGAGTCATCATATTCAATACTTGTTGAGGTGTGATTGTTATTTTCGATAGTGATGTCTTAGCAGTAGCGGCATCATTTTGGAAATAAAATTCACGACTTTTACCACAACATGAGGCAATCATGCGTTTAGTGGAATATTCGAAGCGATCATTTAATGACTTTGTTAATTCGACATGAGCAAAGCCTTTACTATCATCAATTTGAATGGATTTTAATTCATCTTTTTTTAATAAGGCACCTTCAGAAGCTAAAAAACCCAATACTAATTCTTCCATATTAGTGGGACTACAAATAACAGTGGCAAATTCTTCGCCATTTACCATTATTGTTAGCGGGAATTCAGTCACATATGTGTCAACACTTTCCTTAAGTTGTCCATTTTCATATCGTACAATATTTTGATTAGATGATATATCTCTATTCATATCTTTACTCCCTTTATCTCTATAATTAATATATTAAAGGGTTAATGATATATTTTAAATCATTATGTACTATATAATTAAGAAAAAGGTTGAAATTAAAAATTGCTATCAAATGTTTACACGAAAATGTCATAATAAATGATATACATCTTGAAGTATAATAGAGAATAAGGAGGTTTTATAATGAAAATTAAAAGTATTTTTGTAGTAATGTTAATGAGTTTACTAGTGTTAGGAGGATGTTCGAATTCATCTTCTGACAATGGTAAAAAAAGTGACAAGGCTGATAATGGTAAGAAACAAGAATTACAAATTTCAGCAGCAGCAAGTTTAACAGATGTTAGTAAAGAATTGAAAAAAGAATTTGAAAAAGAACATAAAGAGGCTAAAGTTGACTTTAACTATGGAGGTTCAGGTGCTTTAAGACAACAAGTTGAATCAGGTGCACCAGTTGACGTTATCATGTCAGCTAATACAAAAGATGTTGATATCTTAAAAAATAAAAAGAAAGCGCATGATACATATAATTATGCTAAAAATAACTTAGTACTTATCGGTGAAAAGGACAAAGATTATCATTCTGTTAAAGATTTAAAAGGAAATGATAAATTGGCTTTAGGCCAAATTGAGACAGTTCCAGCAGGTAAGTATGGCAAACAATATTTAGAAGAGAATGATTTATGGAATACTGTTAAAGATAAAGTCATTTATGCAAAAGATGTTAAACAAGTATTAAATTATGTGCAAAAGGGTAACGCACAACAAGGATTTGTTTATAAAACAGATTTATATAAAAATAAGAAAAAAATCGACAATGTAAAAGAAATTAAACAAGTGAAGTTATCAAAACCAATCACTTATAAAGCTGGGGCTACTTCAGATAAAAAATTAGCTAAAAAATGGATGGAATTCTTAAAAACAGATAAAGCTAAACAAATTATCAAAGACTATCAGTTCTCAGCATAGGAGTTGTCTTTCATGCCTGACTTAACTTCATTCTGGATATCTATCCGCGTGGCAACAATGAGTACCATCATTGTCATGATTTTAGGTATTCTTGTATCTAAATGGCTATACCATCGTAAAAAGCGTTGGGTAAAAATAGTGGAGAGTTTCATCTTATTACCTATCGTCTTACCGCCAACAGTGATGGGGTTTATATTACTTATTATTTTTTCACCGCGGGGAATCATAGGTCTATTCTTCAATAATATATTACATCTGCCAGTAGTGTTTACACTTACAGGTGCAGTTATTGCCTCAGTAATAGTAAGTTTTCCGCTTATGTATCAACATACGATTCAAGGATTTAATAGTATAGATAAACGTATGTTAGATACAGCACGCACAATGGGTGCAAGTGAAAGTAAAATATTTTATCGTATTGTACTTCCATTATCGAAACGTTATATATTATCTGGCATAGTGATGAGTTTTGCGAGAGCAATTGGAGAATTTGGTGCGACATTAATGGTAGCTGGTTACATTCCAAATAAAACCAATACTTTACCATTAGAAATTTATTTCTTAGTAGTTGAAGGTAAAGAAAATCAAGCTTGGCTATGGGTTCTAGTGCTTGTAGCATTCTCAATAGTCGTCATTATGACGATCAATTTAATGAATTATGATAAGTTCAGGGAGCGTGATTAAATGTTGAAAATTGATATATCACATAAAATTAATCAACGTAATATCGAGATTCATATAAACGATGACGCCCCTAAAATTTATGCTATACAAGGTCCATCCGGCATAGGGAAGACGACTATATTAAATATGATTGCGGGTTTGAAGAAAGCAGATCAAGCTGAAATTGAAGTAAATCAACGGATACTTACTAGTTCATCTAGACGAATACAACTCAAAATTCAACAAAGACGAATTGGGTATTTATTTCAAGACTATCAGCTATTTCCACATCTTACTGTGCAACAAAATATTACATTTATGACGCAATCTTCGAAACATATCAATGATGTTATGAATACACTTAATATTTCACATTTAGTTGATCAATATCCTATCACATTATCCGGAGGAGAAGCGCAACGTGTAGCATTAGCTCGAGCATTAAGTATTAAACCCGACTTATTACTTTTAGACGAGCCATTTTCTAGTTTAGATGACCATACTAAGTATGAGAGTATGAACCTAGTTCATAAAATTTATAACTTATGGAAAATACCAATTATCTTTGTTACACATTCTAATGAAGAGGCACATACGCTTGCTCATGAATTAATAATGATTTCTTAAAAATAGCGTAAATAATTATGGCGAAACTATATTAAGATGATATTCATCATATAGTTTCGCTTGTTTTATGTAGACTTTTTGTCACTTTGTCCAACAAGTTTTATAATAGAAGCAATACTATTTAAGGGAGATTCAAAGATGGATCAAGAGAGATATTCAAGGCAAATCTTATTTAAACATATTAAAGAAGAAGGACAACATCTTATTGGTCAAAAACATGTCATGATTGTAGGGATGGGAGCATTGGGAACTCATGTAGCTGAAGGTTTGATTCGAGCGGGTATTCAACAATTGACAATTGTTGATCGTGATTATATTGAGCTTAGTAATATACAGAGACAAACCTTATTCACTGAACAAGACGCAAAAGATATGTTACCGAAAGTCATAGCAGCTAAGAATCATTTAGAAGCGATTCGTCATGATATTGATATTAATGCTTATGTATCACATGTTGATGCATACTTTTTAGACATCTACACAACTAACATTGATTTAATTATTGATGCAACTGATAACTTTGAAACGCGTCAACTCATTAATGATATTGCATATCAAAAGTGCATACCATGGATTTACGGGGGTGTTGTTCAAAGTACATATGCTCAAACAACTTTCATACCTGGTAAGACGCCTTGCTTCAATTGTCTAGTCCCACAATTGCCTTCAATTAATTTGACTTGCGATACAGTAGGGGTGATACAACCCGCTGTAACGATGACAACTAGTTTTCAACTTGCTGATGCTTTAAAAGTGCTAACCAATCAGTCTACAGATATTAAATTGAAATATGGTGACATTTGGGAAGGTTACCATCATGCCATTGGTTTTAAAAATATGCATAACGACACATGTCCTACTTGTGGAAAAACACCCAATTATCCGTTCTTAAAGCGCAACCAACGACAATATACAACGTTATGTGGAAGAGATACTGTACAATACAATAACTCGACAATTTCCCAGGAAATGTTAGAAGCATTTTTAAAGACACACCATATTCAATATAAACAGAATCCATATATGATTGTTTTTACATTCAATGGATATCGTATCGTTGCGTTTAATGGTGGAAGATTGCTTATTCACGGTATGAATAATCCTAATGAAGCAACAAAATTAATTAATCAATTATTTGGATAATGATTGTTAGGAGGACTTAAATGATGCACACAAATGTGAAATTAGATAGAAATATAGAAGTTGCAGTACTTACAGTTTCAGATACAAGAAATTACGAAACAGATAAGGGCGGTCAACTTATACAAACGCTATTAAAAGATGAAAATATAAATATCAAAAGGGAAAATTATCAAATTGTAAAAGATGATCAAGAGGCTATACACAGCCAATTACAAACTTGGTTACAACAAAAAAATATTGATGTCATTATCACAACTGGTGGTACAGGAATTGCACAAAGAGATGTAACCATTGAGGTTGTGCGACCTTTATTAGACAAAGAAATTGAGGGGTTTGGTGAACTATTCAGATACTTAAGTTATACAGAAGATGTAGGTACGAGGTCATTATTATCAAGAGCAGTAGCTGGAACACATGACGAAGCATTAATATTTGCATTACCTGGATCTACAGGCGCCATTAAGTTAGCTATTAACAAGCTCATTAAACCTGAACTTAATCATTTGATACATGAACTAACGAAATGAAGATAAGGAGGCAGGGACGTCAGATTCTTAGTATAAATCATATGTTGATCGTAGTTGATGTTTGATTATTTATGTCCTTCTGCCTCTTAACTATCGAATTAAAACTAATTGGATCGATGATAATCTCCTGATTTTCCACCGGATTTAGATGTTAAATAGGTTTGACCTATTATCATACCTTTATCTACTGCTTTAGTCATATCATATATGGTTAAAGCAGTTACAGAGGCAGCCGTTAAGGCTTCCATTTCTACACCAGTTTTACCTGTTGTGGATACTGTAGCTTGAATGTTCAGTTCGAAATGATTTGAATGTGTTGTATTCCAGTCAAATGAAACATCTATACCTGTTAATGGAAGCGGATGGCACATTGGAATAATCGTTGATGTATTTTTAGCAGCCATAATTCCAGCAATTTGTGCTGTATTTAATACATTACCTTTAGCGTTAGTATTTTGAACAATTTGTTTATAAATTGTTTCATTCACTATAATACTTGAGTGTGCAATAGCAGTTCGTTTAGTAACTTCCTTATTAGAAACATCGACCATTTTAGCGTTACCTTGTTGGTTAATGTGTGTGAATTCTGACATGTTAATCCTCCTTTTCGACACAAGTATATCATGAAAAATTATTTATGGAGATGATCAAATGCCATTTGAAAAAAGAAGTCCAATTCCTGTTAAAGAAGCTATTCAACGAATTGTAAATCAAAATATTCGTTCAAATAAAATAACTGTGTCATTAGAAGAAAGTATTGGTTATGTATTGGCGAATGACATTGTAGCTACTTATGATATTCCAAGATTTGATAAGTCACCTTACGATGGTTTTGCAATTAGAAGTAAAGATACTGTAGGTGCTCGTGGTGACCATCGAATCAAATTTAAAGTGATAGATCATATTGGGGCTGGTTCAGTGTCACATAAAGAAGTTGGGCAATACGAAGCGGTACGTATTATGACAGGTGCCCAATTACCAAAAGGCGCAGATGCAGTGGTGATGTTTGAGCAAACAGTTGAGGAAGAAGATACATTTTCTATTAGAAAATCTTTCGAACACCACGAGAATGTGTCATTAAAAGGTGAAGAAACACAAACTGGAGACATTGTATTAACAGTTGGTCAACGTATTAATCCAGGTGCTATTGCAGTTTTGGCAACCTATGGTTATACAGAAGTTGAAGTTTATGAAAAACCTAGTATCGCAGTTATAGCTACTGGCAGTGAACTGTTAGATGTAAGTGATGAACTTCAACCAGGTAAAATTAGAAATTCAAATGGACCAATGATTAAAGCACTAGCTGAACAACTTGGCATCCACGTAGGATCCTATCAGATACAACAAGACGATTTACAAAGTAGTATTGAAGTTGTTAAACATGCAATGGAGCAACATGACATGGTCATTACGACAGGTGGTGTATCTGTTGGAGATTTTGATTATTTACCTGAAATTTATCGAGCTTTAGATGCCAATGTATTATTTAATAAAGTCGCTATGCGTCCAGGTAGTGTAACAACCGTAGCCGTAGCTAATCAAAAATATTTGTTTGGTTTATCTGGTAATCCGTCTGCATGTTTTACTGGCTTTGAATTATTTGTGAAACCAGCGATGAATCATATGATGAATGCCAAAGCGGTGTATCCTCAAATTGTAAAAGCAACGCTTATGGAAGATTTTACTAAAGCAAATCCATTTACAAGATTTATACGAGCTACTGCAACATTAACTCCTGCAGGTGCAACTGTTGTACCTTCCGGGTTTAATAAATCGGGTGCGGTCGTAGCTATTGCACATGCCAATGCCATGATTATGTTGCCAGGAGGTACGCGTGGATTTAAACAAGGACATACTGTTGATGTTATACTCACTGAGTCAGCGGCTTACGAAGAGGAATTAAATATATGATCTTACAAATTATTGGATATAAAAATGTTGGGAAAACAACATTGATGACACATGCAATATCATTTTTAAAAGAGCAAAATTTTAAAGTTGCAAGTATCAAACATCATGGTCATCAAGGTGAAGACATACAATTACAACATCAGCCTGTAGACCATATGAAACACTTTCAATCAGGTGCCGATCAAAGTATTGTATAAGGTCATGCCTATCGTCAAACAGTCACTAGAACGACTGAACAAAGCCTTTCTAATATTATTAAGGAATCTGTTACAATTGATTGTGATGTTGTACTAGTTGAAGGATTCAAACATGAAAATTATGACAAGATTATTGTTTACGATAATGAAAAACAATTACATGAGTTAAATCATTTAAACAATATATGTTATAGGATAAAATTAAATGAACCAAATGCATATCAAAAATTTGATGAATGGTTAATAAATAAAGTAACACATAAGGATTGAGCAAAATGAAGCAATTTGAAATCGTAACTACACCGATTCAAACTGAACCCTATCGTGAATTCACATTAAATGAACATCAAGGTGCAATGGTCATGTTTACTGGTCATGTACGTGAATGGACGAAAGGCGTTAAAACAGAGTATTTAGAATATGAAGCATATATTCCAATGGCAGAGAAGAAAATGGCTCAAATTGGCCAAGAAATAGAAGAAAAGTGGCCAGGAACCGTCACAACTATTGTTCACAGAATAGGTCCATTACAAATTTCAGACATAGCTGTTTTAATTGTCGTATCTTCTCCACATCGTAAATATGCGTATCAGGCAAATGAATATGCCATAGAGCGAATTAAAGAAATTGTTCCAATTTGGAAAAAAGAAATTTGGGAAGATGGATCGGAGTGGCAAGGGCACCAAAAAGGTAGCTACGAGGAAAGTCAAAGGGGGAAGTGAAATGAAAGTACTCTACTTTGCAGAACTTAAAGATATGATTAATCAACAGTCAGAATCAATTGATTTGTCAGAGAAAGTAACTGTTGAAGTTTTTAAAGACTTATTATTACAACGACATCCTGAATTAACACATAAGCAATTTCAAATTGCGGTAAATGAAGAATTTGTAAAAGACAAAGATATGATAGGATCTGGTGATACTGTGGCACTCATACCACCAGTCAGCGGAGGATAAAATAAATGAAAGCAATTATACTCGCTGGAGGAGAATCCAGACGTTTTGGACGTCCTAAAGCATTTGCCGAAGTTGAAGGTCAAATGTTTTATCAGCGTATTATCAAAGTATTAGAATCAACAAATATGTTTAATGACATTTTGATTAGTACAAATAATCAATTAAAAAATCAATTTGACCATACGAACGTGGTCGTGGATACCGAGGAGCATAAAGGGAAAGGCCCATTAGCAGGTATATTTACAGCTATGCAACAGTATCCAGATGAAGAATTATTTTTTGTAGTGTCAGTTGATACACCTATGATCAGTGAAAGAGCTATTAATCAACTCTATCAATTTATGGTGTCACACTTAATAGATGATCAAATAGATATCGCAACGGTAAAAGCATCAGGGCGTTATATTCCAACTATAGGTTTTTATAGTCCTAAGACGAAAGCCGTTATAGAAGATATTCTAGAGTCCGATGATTATAGTTTTAAACAATTATATAATCAAATGAATATAGATTGGATTAAAGTAGAAGACATCAAAGCACCGTCATATTGGTATTATAATATCAATTCACAACAAGACTTGGACACTTTAAAACAACAGTTAAGTTAATAAGGAGGGTCCATGATGGTAGAGCAAATTAAAGATAAATTAGGTCGACCAATAAGAGATTTAAGATTATCTGTCACTGATAGATGTAATTTTAGATGTGATTATTGCATGCCAAAAGAAATATTTGGTGATGATTTTGTCTTTTTACCCAAAGAAGAATTATTAACATTCGAAGAGATGGTAAGAATATCTAAGCTTTACGCGCAATTGGGTGTTAAAAAAATAAGAATTACTGGTGGTGAACCACTACTACGTAGAAATCTTTACCAACTCATAGAGCAACTGAATCAAATTGAAGGTATAGAAGATATTGGATTGACTACAAATGGCTTACTATTAAAAAAACATGGTCAAAATTTATATAATGCAGGTTTAAGACGAATTAATATTAGTCTAGACGCGATAGATGATGAAGTTTTTCAAGCTATTAACAACCGAAATATTAAAGCATCTACAATACTAGAACAGATTGATTATGCTATATCAATAGGGTTTGAAATTAAGGTGAATGTAGTCATTCAAAAAGGCATTAATGATGATCAAATCATTCCGATGTTAGATTACTTTAAAGATAGAGGCATTGAAATCAGATTTATAGAGTTTATGGATGTTGGGAACGACAATGGTTGGGATTTCAGTAAAGTAGTAACTAAAGATGAAATGTTAAGTATGATAGAAGAACATTTTGATATAGAACCAGTAGAACCAAAATATTTTGGTGAGGTTGCAAAGTACTATAGACATAAAGATAATCAAGTGAAATTTGGATTGATTACAAGTGTTTCTCAGTCATTTTGTTCATCTTGTACTAGGGCACGTTTATCTTCAGATGGAAAATTTTATGGTTGTTTATTTGCAGAAGTAGAGGGGTTTGATGTCAAAGCTTTAATGCGATCAGGTGCAACAGATGCAATGTTATTAGAGCAATTTAAAGCACTATGGCATGTTAGAGATGATCGTTACTCTGATGAGCGAACTGAACAAACCGTTCAAAATAGAAAGCGTAATAAAATAAACATGAATTATATAGGCGGATAGCATTAAACTATAAAACTAATTATGAATAAAAGAAGACTCATATTTTAGAAACAATTATTCGATTAATGGATTTAAAACGTTTTGTGATATCTGTGCTTTTACATTTATTTACTTTTCAATATTAAAATCGTACTTTAAAATGATGTAATTCCAAACCAATTTTAGACTTAAATTTAATATTTGTAATAGATAAAATTCTAACAATGTTATATAATAAAGTTAAGCAATTTAATTGTACAATACAAACATCACATCTAAGAATCAACATAGGAGGCATTTTATTATGACAAATAAAGTACAAGGTTTTATTGCATCTGAAAGAGAGCTAAGTCAACTTAAGCATTGGTTGAAATCAACTTATCGTATTTCAATTGAAGAGTTTGTTGTATTATACAAAGTCTTTGAAGGAGAGAAAATAAGTGGAAAAGAATTAAGAGATACATTACATTTTGAAATGCTTTAGGATACAAGTAAAATTGATGTCATTATCCGTAAAATCTATAAAAAAGAACTTATTTCAAAACTACGTTCTGAAACAGACGAACGACAAGTCTATTATTTCTTCAATGCGTCACAAAAGAAATTAATTGATAAAATGATTAATGAAATAGAAGCGATTAGTATTGCAAACTAACTATATAATGAAAAAGAAAGCTAGAGAAGCCTTGTTAATGAGGTTTCTCTAGCTTTTTAAATTTAATAAAATTAGCTTGATTTAATCATTATTCATAAGAATACGTATGTCTAACTTTCTTACCATGTACCAAGAAGTATACAGCTGTAGTTAATAGACCTAATATAGCCATTGCGCCATAAATCTGACTATATGAAACCATATGCGTAAATAATCCTAAGAATGAAGGTCCAAAACCTACGCCGATATCTAGACCAATAAAATAAGTTGATGTGGCTAAGCCATATTTAGATGATGGTGAAACTTTTATAGAAATAGCTTGCATAGATGAAGAAAGGTTTCCATATCCTATACCTAGTAAAATACCAGCAAGTAATAATAAGCCACTGTTATAACTGAAAACTAAACAAATAAAACATAGTATTTGTGCAATGAATGCTGGGTAAACCACAACATTTTCATTTTTATTATCCATGAGACGGCCTGCTATAGGTCGTGTGACTAATGAAGCGATAGCATAGAAAATAAAGAAATAACTTGCTGCATTAACTAAGTCACGTTGTTCCGCAAACACTTGTAAATAAGTTAATATAGCTGCATAAGTTACACCAACTAACATCATCACAAATGCTACTGGAACTGCCTCTTTGGCGATAAAGTTATGGATACTGAACCCCTTAGGTTCTGAAGCATTATGACTGGGTTTAACAGTTTCAAAATCTATTTTAATGAATAAAGATAATAGTAAACCAATGATTCCTAATGCAATACATAAAGTGAATAGTACAGTGATTGAAAAGGCATTAAGCAGCAGAATACCAAAGAAAGGTCCTACGGCAGTACCTAATACTAAACTTAATGAAAATAAGCTGATACCTTCACTTTTACGAGTTTGAGGCGTTACATATGCTGCTATAGTTCCTGTAGCTGTAGTAGCAATCGCTGTCGCAATACCATTTATTAAACGTACAAACATTAAGAAATAAATATTACTTGGAATAAAATAAAGTGCTTGAGTTATTATCAAACAACTTAAACCAAATATTAACATCTTTTTAGGACCAAATAAATTTACATATTTACCTGTTCCAAAACGACCTATTAATGATCCTACAATAAATAAACCAACGACAAGGCCTGCTAAACTATCTGATGCATGATATTCAGTCTTACTATATCCAGCAATTACAACAATCAACAAATACATACATAAGTATACGAAAAAGTTTATGATGAAATTTAGATTGAAGCGTTTGGTAAAAATAGGTGCTTTAGTTGCTGACGATTCATTCATTCTTGACTCTCCTTTAGTATTGTTTCATAAATGATAGACATTGACTCGATAATTTTTGATAATTGTTGCTCATTAACACCTGATTTCTTAATAATTTCACTTTGTATTTCATTAACCTCTTTATTAATCGCGTTAAATAATTGCATGCCTTCTTCTGTTAAACTCAACCATTTTTGACGCTTGTCATTACCCGTTGTAAATGTGATCAATTCTTTTTCTAACAATACTTTGATAAACTTTCGTGTTGTTGGTTTCTCTATAGAACGACGGTAAGAAATGTTAACTAAAGTCGTCGGTTGGAATTGAGCTATGTCTTTTAATACAAGCCATTGACCAGTATGGATATCATATCGGTCCAATATTGGTTGTGTTAATTTAATATAAGGTCGATAAATACTTATAAAACTATTAAAAAAATCATTACTAATCATGAGTACACCCCAAAATATTATAAATTAGTTAGCTTGGCTAACCTTTTTAAACGCAAGCATTATTATAGGACTAAAAGCTATATTTTGCAATACTTTTTTGCTAGGTTTTAGAAGTAAATTATCGATACATTTGTTAAAATAAGGATTAAGAAATGTAAAAAGGAGCTCATAACATGGATTTGAAATTTGATCATATCATTCATTATATTGATCAATTAGAGCAATTTAAGTTTCCAGGTGAAGTTGTTAAACTCAATTCCGGAGGGAAACATCATAAATTTGGAACATTTAATAAATTGTCCTATATAAATGAAAATTACATAGAATTTTTAGATGTAGAAGACCAAGAGAAATTACAAAAATTAGCTAAAACCGAAGAGGGTAGAGTGTCATTTGCGACGAAAATAGCTCAAGATAACTTTAAACAAGGATTCAAAACAATATGTTTAAGAACAAGTAATATTGATGCGATTAAACAGACATTAGAAGATAGAAATATAGATGTCATTGGTCCTGTAAATATGGAAAGAGAAACTAAAAAAGGTGAAAAAATAACGTGGCGTCTTCTCTATATTGCTGATCCAAGTTATATGGTCAAACCACCATTCTTTATTCAATGGGATCAAGGAGACGCCAATCGACATGAACAACTAAAGTCGTTATATCAAACTCAATTTTCTATTGATATGATTATGGTTTCAAGTAGTAAGAGAGCTCAGACAGTTAAGAACTGGCAAAATTGGTTTGATATGGAAATAGTTGAAGAAACTGAGAAATATACGGATTTGATTTTGAAAGAAGACCAGATATATTTTCGTATTGAAGATGGTAAACAATCTGGTTATCATACCGTAGTGCTTAAGGATACTGAAGCTACGGCACCATATTCACTATATATTAGAGGTGCTAAATATCGATTCGAGCCGATTCATTAATATAGATAATTATAGGCACTTTGAATAATAATAGCGATATGAATAAAAACAACGATAACAGATATAACACTTAAGCAACTACACAAAGAAGTCGTTCTAATTAATAAAAATAGTATAGATAATACTAAAGTGAATATTGCTATGATGACTTTCAGACTAAAATAGTCAATGGTAAATCCACTTTGTACAGTAGTAATAATAGAAACAAGATTAAAAACAATGAACAATACAATGAGTGTTGGCCGCATTAAATACACTACTTTCCTTTAGAATTAGATAGTATATTATATCAAGATTAATCTAACTTTAAAAACGAATTAAACTTGATAAAAATACTCATCTAGTATCGATGGAAATAAAGTTAAATATTGAAGTTTAATCGTTAATGTGTTTTGTCGACACTTATATTCAGACGTTGTATAATTATAGGTATTGTTAATATAAAGGAGATATTATAAACCATGGAAAAGATGAATATCACTAATCAAGAACATGACGCATTTGTAAAATCTCATCCAAATGGCGATTTACTGCAACTTACGAAATGGGCAGAAACTAAGAAATTGACTGGATGGTATTCAAGAAGGATTGCGGTTGGTGAAAATGGTGAAATCAAAGGTGTTGGACAATTATTATTTAAGAAGATTCCTAAACTACCATTTACATTATGTTATGTTTCAAGAGGATTTGTAACAGATTATGATAACAAAGATGCGTTATCACAATTATTAGAAGAAGCGAAAAAAGTAGCTAAAGACGAAAAAGCCTATGCTATTAAAATAGATCCAGATGTTGAAGTCGAACATGGTGCAGAAGCATTGAAGAATTTACGTAACCTAGGCTTTAGACACAAAGGATTTAAAGAAGGATTATCTAAAGATTATATTCAACCTAGAATGACTATGATAACGCCAATAGATAAATCAGACGAAGATATTATCCAAAGTTTTGAAAGACGAAATCGTTCTAAAGTAAGACTTGCCCTTAAACGTGGTACAAAGGTTGAAAGAGCTGGCAGAGAAGGCTTAAAAACTTTTGCGCATTTAATGCAAATTACTGGTGAGCGTGATGGTTTCTTAACGCGTGACATTAGCTATTTTGAAAATATATATGATGCCTTACATGATGATGGTGATGCAGAACTATTCTTAGTTAAGTTAGAACCTAAACCGGTCCTTGAAACGGTAAACTCAGAAATAACAGATTTAGAAAATGAAATTGAAAAGCTTCAAAATAAAAAGCAAGACAAAAAAACATTAAATAAGATTAATGATGCAAATAACAAAATTAAAAAGTCTCAGGATTTAAAAAATGATTTGTTAGAACTTGAAAAAGAACATCCAGACGGCATTTATCTGTCAGGTGCATTATTAATGTTTGCAGGAAATAAATCATATTACTTATATGGTGCATCATCTAATGATTTCCGTGATTTTCTACCAAACCATCATATGCAATATACAATGATGAAATATGCGCGTGATCATGGTGCAACAATATATGACTTTGGCGGCACTGATAATAATCCTGACAAAGAGTCTGATCATTATGGATTATGGACGTTCAAAAAAGTATGGGGCACTTATTTAAGTGAAAAAATTGGTGAATTTGACTATGTTTTAAATCAACCATTGTATCAACTTATCGAACAAGTGAAACCTAAATTAACGAAAGCTAAAATTAAACTTTCACGAAAATTAAAACGTAAATAAATTTAACCATTTTATCTGAACGATTCTGTCTATAAAAGAACGTTCAGATTTTTTTGAATGAACATTGCAATTTATGCGTATCGAACTAAGACTAGAAATTAATAAAAGGGGACACTTGATAAATGATAAAAAAACTATTGCAATTTTCTCTTGGTAATAAATTCGCAATTTTCCTTATGGTATTACTTGTTATTTTAGGAGGCGTTTATGCTAGCGCTAAATTAAAGCTTGAATTATTACCAGATGTTGAAAATCCTATGATTTCTGTCCAAACAACAATGCCAGGTGCAACACCGCAAACGACACAAGATGAAATTAGTAGTAAAATTGATAGCCAAGTGAGATCGATGGCTTATGTTAAAAGTGTCAAAACAGAATCTATTCAAAATGCTTCTATAGTGACTGTTGAATATAATAATGACACAGATATGGATAAAGCAGAGGAACAATTAAAGAAGGAAATAGACAAAATCAAATTTAAAGATGGTGTCAGTGACCCTGAATTAACACGTAATTCGATGGATGCCTTTCCTATTATCGCATATTCTTTAACTGATAAAGATAATGATTTAAAATCGGTGACGAAAAAGTTAAATCAACAGCTTATTCCTAAATTACAAACAATTGATGGTGTACAAAATGCACAATTAAATGGTCAAACCAATCGTGAAGTGACATTAAAATTCAAACAAAAAGAGTTAGATAGTAAAGGTGTCACGGCAGACGATGTTGAAAACTATCTGAAGACTGCCACTAGGGAAACACCCTTAGGTTTATTCCAATTTGGAGATACAGACAAATCAATTGTTGTAGATGGTCAATTTACTTCTGTTGATGCATTTAAGAATCTAAAGATACCAGCGACGATTGCTGGTCAAGGACAAAGTAGCGAAAGCGGTAGTGCTGATAATCAAGATAGTGAAAGTTTAATGCCATCTGAACCATCATCAGCGAGTAGTTCAAAGCAAGGTTCATCTAGCTCAATGCCATCATTTAAATTAAAAGATGTAGCGGATATATCAGTTGGTGATGAACGTACATCAATTTCTAAAACAAATGGTAAGGATGCAGTTAACTTACAAATTACTAAAGCACAAGATGCTAATACTGTTCAAGTTGCCAAAGATGTACAGAAAAAAGTAGATGAATTTGAAAAAAATAATAGTGAAATGAAAGCCATTAAAACAATGGATACAGCAAAGCCTATTGAAGATTCATTATATACGATGATTGAAAAAGCAGCTTTAGGTACCATTGTAGCGATAGTAGTTATACTTTTATTCTTAAGAAATATAAGAACAACGGCCATTTCAATTGTTTCAATACCAATGTCAATCTTAATAGCATTAGTTGCACTTAAATTATCTAATGTATCATTAAATATATTGACATTAGGTGCCCTAACAGTAGCAATTGGACGTGTCATTGATGATTCTATTGTTGTTGTAGAAAATATATATAGACGCTTATCAGATAGAAATGAACAACTTAAAGGTGATTCACTTATTGTCAGTGCTACAACGGAAGTGTTTAAACCTATTCTATCTTCAACTCTTGTGACTATCATTGTATTCTTACCACTAGCATTCGTATCAGGATCAGTTGGTGAGATGTTCAGACCATTTGCATTAGCTATCACATTCAGTTTATTAGCGTCATTATTAGTATCTATTACTGTTGTTCCGGCATTAGGTTCAACATTGTTTAGAAAAGGAATTCAAACTAAACCTCAGAAACAAGCGCAAGGTGTAATCAGCACTGGTTATAAAAAGTTACTCAATTGGTCTCTCAATCATAAATGGATAGTTATTATCATTAGTATTGTTCTACTAGTAGGCAGCATTGGTCTAGGCGCGGCTAAACTAGGTACAAGCTACATTTCATCAGGTGATAATAAATTCATGGCGTTAACTTATACACCAAAACCTGGAGAAACTGAAAAATCGGTACTTGAACATGGTGAACAAGTTCAAAAATATCTTAAAACAAAAAATAAAGTAAAAACAGTACAATACTCAGTAGGTGGACCCACACCTTCTGATCCTACAGGAAGTACAAATAGTATGGCCTTGATGGTAGACTACGATAAAGACACACCTAACTTTGAGGAAGAACCAGATAAGGTCCTTAAGCATGTCGATTCCTTTAAACATCCAGGACAATGGAAAAACCAAGATTTAGGAACTGGTGCAGGTAATGATTCTATTGAAGTGACAGTTCAAGGACCTTCAACAGATGCGATTAAAGGTACAGTTCATAAAATAGAAAGTACAATGAAAGATGTTAAAGGCATCAATAATGTCAAATCCGACTTGTCAGAAACATATCAACAATATGAAGTCAAAGTCGACCAAAATAAAGCGGCTGATAATGGTATATCTGCTAGCCAGTTAGCTATGAATTTAAATGAAAACTTACCTGAAAAAACAGTTACGACAGTAAAGGAAAATGGTAAGAAAATTGATGTGAAAGTAAAACAAAACAAACAGACAGATTGGTCTCAAAGTAAATTAGAAAATATTAAATTGAAGAAACCAACGGGTGGAACAATTAAATTAAGTGAGATTGCCAAACTGGAAAAATCTTCAACACCAAGTAAACTAACACAAGAAGATGGTGACTATTCAACAACAGTTTCTGGTAAGATAACAAATAGCGATGTCGGTGGTACTTCTCAAAAAGTCATGTCAAAAGTCAATAAGATGGATAAACCACATGGTGTAAAAGTGAACGTTGGTGGTGCAACAGATGATATTAATTCTGCTATGTCTCAACTTGCGATAGCGATGTTAGCAGCAATTATTATAGTATATCTTATCTTAGTCATTACGTTTAAAGGTGGTTTAGCACCATTTACCATTTTATTCTCGTTACCATTTACGGTTATTGGCGTTGTGCTTTCACTTGTAATTACAGGCGAAACCATTTCAGTACCTAGTTTGATTGGTATGTTGATGTTAATTGGTATTGTAGTGACCAACGCAATCGTATTAATAGATAGAGTAATAAATAACGAAAAATCTGGAATGGATATGAAATCTGCATTAATAGAAGCAGGTGGCACAAGAATACGTCCTATTTTAATGACAGCCATTGCAACAATAGGTGCATTGGTACCATTACTCTTTGGGGAAGACAGTTCTATATTAATTTCTAAAGGTATGGCTGCAACAGTTATTGGAGGACTTATTTCTTCAACGATATTAACACTTATCGTTGTTCCGGTAATTTATGAAATATTATTTACACTTAAAGATAAAATATATCGAAAACTAAACAGAAAATAGTATGTAAAAAGCCTCTTATCCCAACTAAGGGATAAGAGGCTTAATTATTAATATAAAATTAAGGTTAGAATAATATAAATAACAAATAATCCAATGGATAAGATGTTTAATATGTTTACACCTTTCACATCATTTTTTAGTGATTTAAATGCTGTTACTTCAACATTACCAACTAACAGTAATAAGACTATGAATACCCACCAATTTTCATTTGGGAATTGCATTGTAGTAATAGCAACTACAAATAATAATAACACAGCCATGATTATTCTTAAGATTCTAGTAAATATAGAATTCATTTTGAATATACTTATGTAACTTACAATTAAGTATAGTAAAGGTAATAAGATTAAGTATAATTTCATGAATTGACATCCTTTCTATTTCGAATTTATATTAGCACGTTCTATTACTTATGACTAGGATGTCTTTAATAAAAAATGTAATGATATTGTGACACCACAAACACTATTGTTCATTTATTTGCTTTCTCACCATAGCCATCTCTTTTTCGATTTCTTCTAATTGATTAACTAGTGGATCGATATTTTGATTTAATGACTCACGTTTTTCCAAATCACCTTGTAGGCGCGTGTAATCATATTTAAGTTCAGCTAATTTAGATTCTAAATTCATTCAAAGACAACTCCTTTATTTTTAATTTTACAGAGTATTTAAATTATATCATGAAACAAAGTGGTTCTAAAATTTATAGCAAATGTGTTAAAGTTATCAATTGTAAGAGTTGAGATACGTGAAAGAAGGGTTGGTATGACGGAGCAATTTGTAATGATTATTCTTTTAATCGCTTTAGGGTACTTTTTAAAGCGAATTAATTATTTAAAAGCAACGGATAGTCAAGTACTTTCCACTTTAGTTTTAAATGTAACCCTACCTTCTTTAGTGATTGTTAATTTGAATCATGCTGATTTAAATCCATCGTTTTCGATATTGCCTGTTATGATGATTATTTACGGAGTATTAGCTAAAATTATCGTTATTTGGTGTTTTCGAAAATATAATAATCAAATGCGTGGTTCAGTAGGTATGATGATTGGTTCTATGAATATTGGGTTATTTGCTTATCCACTTGTAGATGCTATTTGGCCGGGAACGGGTATGGTTTATTTTGGAATGGTTGATATTGGTGGAGCAGTAATTATGTTCGGTCTAACTTACTTTGTTGGTAGTTACTATAGTGAGGGAAGCGACCAGTTTAACTTTAAATTTTTAGGACTAAAACTAATTCAATCGGTTCCGCTAGTTACATACATTGTTATGTTTACGTTAAATATGGCTAATATACATTTACCAAAAGTAGCCATAGATTTCTTTTCAATTTTAGGTAAAGCCAATATGCCAATGTCTATGATTTTATTAGGTGTTATGCTGAGCTTTACAATTGATCGAGCGTATTTACCTATTGCAATCAAATACCTATGTCTACATTACGGAATTGGCTTAGGTGCAGGACTTCTTGTACATTATTTCTTACCGGTATCTGATCAAATGATTAAAACAACATTATTAATCACATGGTTATTACCTGTAGGAGTGGCGATTATACCTTATTCAATTCAATTTAAATACAAAACGTTACCTTTAATAGGGATGGTTACTAATTTAACGATTGTCATTAGTATTATTATATTATATATGTATCAAGCATTCTTTGTTTCATAGTCATTTTGTCACAGAACTAAAATAAAAACCATGCAATACAAGCAAACATAGTGTTATTAAATAACATATATTGTGCATGTATATTGCATGGTTTATTTTTTTGATTTAGCCTTTACCACCCATAAATGCAGGATAGTTTGTCATACCACCATCAACATAAATGGTAGTACCATGAACATAATGAGCTAAATCTGATGCTAAGAATAAAGCTACATTAGCAATGTCTTGAGCATCACCAATTTCTTTGGCAGGAATCATTTCTAATGTTTCTGCACGTGTTTTTGGGTCAGAGAATTTTTCTTTGGTATGTTCAGTAACAATAGCCCCAGGAGATATATTGTTAATTCTGATACCAAACTGAGCATATTCCATCGACATTGTTTCCATCATTAATTTTAATCCACCTTTACTAGAAGCGTAATGGACGTAATTAGGCCATGGAATTGTGTCGTGAACACTTGAAGTATTAATGATAACACCTTGTTTATCTTCATCTCTGAATTGTTTTATCGCTTCTCTTGAACCGATAAAAGCGCCAGTTAAGTTAATATCTATAACTTTTTGCCATTCTTCAAGCGTCATTTCATGAGTTGGTGTTGGTTTTTCAAAACCAGCATTATTAATCATAATATCTAACGTTCCAAAATGATTAACGGTTTGTTTAATTAAGTTGATCACATCTTCTTCTTTTGATACATCACCTTGAACAAGTAAAGCATCTCCACCAGCTTGTTTGATTATATCTACTGATTCTTGTAAAGAATCATCATGTTTATCAGAGCGATAGTTAAGTACAACTTTGGATTTAGCTTTACCAAAGTTTTCTGCAAATGATTTTCCAATACCACTACCGGCTCCTGTAATAATGACTACTTTATTTTCTAAGTCTTTAAACATTTAAGAGCCTCCTATAAATAAATTATTTTAGATTACCTAAAATAATAGCAGCAATGATAATAAGGATAATACCTGACCATATCCCTGTCATCTGACGACTGTCTTTTTTCTCTCCTAAGATAAAGATACCGCCAAGTGTAGATACGATAACTAATAATTGAGATAATGAAAAACTAGTTGCAACGCCTACTTTAGGTTGTGAATAGAACATAAATAAGTTACCGATTGCCCATACTACACCAGGAATAAGGTTTAAGGCAGTAGACTTGATTGATGTTTTATGATTCATTGATAAAATGAATCCACCAATTGCCATTCCGACTGATTGGAAGAATAGCGCTTTAGTACCACTAACATTAAAGATATCTCCTAATACAACATAACCAACATAACCAACTGTTGAAATTAAAAGAATACCCATTGCTTTTTTGAACTCTGGATCGTCAGATTTTCCTTCGTTTTTAGCTTTTAATGATGTTAATGCTATACCTGCGACTAATAGCACCATGGATAATAGACCGAATACAACTTGTACCATAGTACTCCATTCACCAAGGAAAATAACACTAAATAGAGTGGTGCCGACCAACTGCATGCCAGTTGAGATAGGCATTGTTTTAGATACACCAATTAAATTAACAGATTTTAATTGGTTCCCTTGACCGAATGCCCAAAGAGCACCAGAGAATAATCCAACTATAATGACTGTTAAATCGTCAAATGCTGCATTACCAGTTAAAAGTAAACAAATACCTACAATGAGTGCACCTAAAGTGGTACCTCTGATTTGGTTATAGGGGCCACCACCAACGAAAACATTGATAATAACAACACTACCCCAAAATAGTGCTGGTAACAATGCTATTAAAATATCAAGAAACTGCATATGTTTCTCACTCTCCTAAATTACGAATTAAGTGCTCCCCTTAATAACACTTGGAGTTAATTCTAAAACAAATTGATAGAATAGTAAAAAACATCGCTCGAATATTGGTTTGCTGCATTAAAAAAATACATCCCCCAATTATAGGAAGATGTATAATAGACATTTTTAATTATCGGTATTATTAACTGTTTCATGTATATGTTGTGGTTCTAATTTATATTTTTTGTATTCGTAGTTCGTTTTAAAACCTAATTCGTTAAATCGTTCCACAAGTCTACTGTTTTTATTACGTATTTTGAAATAAACTTTGCGCAAATCAAAATGAATAAATGCATAATTTAATGCGTATTCTAATAAATCAAAGGCGATACCCTTCATACGATAATCAATATGTGAACTGAAATACTTTATTTCAGCACTAGCTTGTTGCGTATTAACGTCTAAATATAAATAACCTTTTAATAAACCTTCACTAACGAATAGGAATAATCGATGTGTCTCATCAATACTATTTATGATGTCATTTGCATCCATAGCATCGTGTTTGAATGTTTTTTGATGCATACGTGAAAATGCACGATAAAATCCTTTTTGGTATTCAATAATATTTTGTTCACTTCCTAGATCGCCTATATCTTGATGAGCTTCTAAATAATAGTCTGTGAAATTATAACTCGCTTGAATTTGTTTAACGAAAGGTTTATATGTTTGTACGCCTTCTTCGAATGAAAAATTATATACCGCATAATCAGGTTGCCCAGCTATCATAGTGTCAAATAATTGTTGGAATAATTCCGGAGACAATGTGTAATTTGCTTCTATAAATGGACCAATAACTTTGAATTTATAAGTTTCATATGGAATTGCAAAAATTAGTGCTTTGATTTGGCTATCTTCAATAATGGCAAATGCGCCAGGATGATTAATTGCTTCTTCTAATAATTGATCAAATTCAGTAAATTGTTGAGGTATTTTATATAAATAGGAAGTTACTTGGTAATCAGAAGTTTCAATGAAAGATTTTATTTCTTTTGGGTCATTCAACTGAATAATGTCCATAATCCTACCTCCGTAACATAGTGATTAATATAATTATATGGGTAATTACAAATAAATGAAAGTTAATTGATACATGTACATGTTACAATTAATGTAATCCATTAAACATAATTATTATAGACATTAAAAAAGCTTAAATCTATATTTATTATAGTTAAATAAGAAAGGGAATTATCACAAATGCAATCATTAATTTTAGCAGAAAAACCTTCAGTTGCACGAGATATTGCAAGTGCACTTAATATAAATCAGAAAAGGAATGGTTATTTTGAAAATAATCAATATATTGTAACTTGGGCACTAGGTCATCTAGTTACGAATGCAACACCTGAACAATATGACAAGGCTTTTCAGGAATGGAAACTTGAAGATTTACCAATCATTCCGAAACAAATGAAAACAGTAGTGATTGGCAAAACAAGTAAACAATTTAAAACAGTAAAGTCATTAATGCAAAAAGACAATGTTAATGAAATAATCATTGCCACAGATGCTGGTAGAGAAGGGGAGCTCGTTGCAAGACTTATTTTAGATAAAGTTGGAAACAAAAAACCTATTAAGCGATTATGGATAAGTTCAGTAACTAAGAAAGCTATTAAAGATGGTTTTAATCATCTAAAAGATGGCCGTCAATATCAACACTTATACGAAGCAGCACTAGCAAGAAGTGAGGCAGATTGGGTAGTTGGTATCAATGCAACAAGAGCTTTGACAACAAAATATGATGCACAATTATCTTTAGGTCGAGTTCAAACGCCTACCATTCAATTGGTTCAATCTCGTCAAAATGAAATTAATGAATTTAAACCGCAAACATACTATACATTAACAATTAAAGTAGACGGGTTTGAGTTTAATTTTGATTCTGGGCAACGTCGAGTCACTGACCAACAAGAACTTAAATCAATAGTAGATGATATAAAAAATAAAAAGGGTCAAATAGAAAATGTAGTATCAAAACATAAAAAGACTTACCCTAGATCTTTATATAACTTAACGGATTTACAACAAGATGCTTATCATCGCTATAAGATGGGACCAAAAGAAACGTTAAATACTTTACAGAATTTATATGAAAGACATAAATTAGTTACATATCCGCGTACTGATTCTAATTATTTAACAACCGATATGGTGTCAACTATAAAAGAAAGATTACAAGCATTATTGGCGACAGAATATAAAGAAAATATAAGAGCATTAATGTCTCAATCTTATTCTACTAAAATGAATATATTTAATAACCAAAAAGTTTCTGATCACCATGCAATCATTCCAACCGAAATAAGACCTGACTTATCTCAATTAAGTAATAGAGAAATGAAAATCTATATGTTAATAGTAGAAAGATTTCTTGAAAGTTTAATGCCACCATATGAATATCAACATATTAAAGTGCATTTAGTAGTAGGTCAGTTCAAATTTGTATTAAACGAAAATGTCACAACTCAATTAGGGTTTAAAGCATTGAAACAACAAGAAACAGAAATTGTTACTCAGAATCCTTTTAAAAATAACCAAACAGTTAATATACAACATACCGATATAAAGTCACATCAAACAACACCGCCAGATTATTTTAATGAAGGAACATTATTAAAAGCTATGGAAAGTCCTCAGAATTATATACATTTGGATGATAAAAAACACGTACATACACTTAAAGAAGCGGGGGGTATTGGGACTGTTGCCACACGAGCTGATATTATTGAAAAGCTCTTCAATATGAATGCAATTGAATCAAGAGATGGCAAAATTAAAGTAACATCAAAAGGTAAACAAATTTTAGAGCTTGCACCATCAAAATTAACATCACCATTATTAACGGCTGAATGGGAAGAAAAATTACTATTAATTGAAAAAGGAAAATATAATAAGCAGCAATTTATAAAAGAGATGAAGGAATTTACGACTGAAATTGTAAACATTATTAAGAATAGTGAACAGAAATACAAACACGATAATTTAACCACTACCGAATGTCCTACATGTGGTAAATTTATGATTAAAGTCAAAACCAAAAATGGTCAAATGTTAGTTTGCCAAGATCCAACATGTAAAACAAAGAAAAATATTCAAAGAAAAACAAACGCGCGTTGTCCAAACTGTAAAAAGAAAATGACTTTATTTGGTAGAGGAAAAGATGCAACATATAGATGTGTATGTGGTCATTCAGAAACCCAAGCGCAGATGGATAAACGTATGAAAGAAAAATCGAGTGGTAAAGTATCCAAAAAAGAAATGAAAAAATATATGAATCAACAAGAAGAACTTGATAATAATCCGTTTAAAGATGCTTTAAAAAATCTAAAATTATAAATAAATTCGAACAAAAACGTGCCGAAAATTATGAAAGTTCGTATTTAGTATTGTCTTTTTAGAAAATTGGTATTAAAATATTAAAGTATTTCAAAAAAAGGAGCATTAGCCGTGAAAAAATACTTCAAGTTCGATGAATATGGTACAAACTTTAAAAGAGAAATCTTGGGTGGTATCACTACTTTCTTATCAATGGCGTATATTTTAGCAGTAAATCCACAAGTTTTAAGTTTAGCAGGAGTTAAGGGTGTATCTGCAGATATGAAGATGGATCAAGGAGCCATTTTTGTAGCAACTGCCTTAGCAGCATTTGTAGGTTCATTATTTATGGGCCTTATTGCTAAGTATCCAATTGCGTTAGCACCAGGAATGGGATTAAATGCATTCTTCGCATTTACAGTTGTTTTAACAATGGGCATTCCTTGGAAAGTCGGTTTAACAGGCGTTTTATTCTCGGGTATCTTCTTCGCGATTTTGACCGTCACTGGTCTTCGAGAGATTATCATTAACGCGATTCCGTATCAAATGAAAATGGCCGTCTCAGCTGGGATAGGATTGTTTATCACCTTTGTCGGTTTACAAAGTTCAGGTATCATTGTTAAAAATGATTCAACATTAGTCACACTTGGTCATTTAACAAAAGCGCCAGTGTTATTAGCAATATTTGGTATTGTAATTACAGTAGTATTATATGCAAAAAAAGTACCAGGTTCTATATTTATTGGTATGATTATCACTGCCATAGTTGGTATGATTACAGGTCAAATTCATACACCTACTGGCGTTGTTGGTCAAATTCCTAGTATCAAACCAACATTTGGTGCTGCATTTGAAGCATTTAAAGATCCAGGACAATTATTTACGATACAATTCTTAATTGTCATTTTAACTTTCTTATTTATAGATTTCTTTGATACAGCAGGTACTTTAGTTGCAGTAGCAACTCAAGCCGGTATCATGAAAGATAATAAATTACCGAGAGCAGGTAGAGCTTTATTCTCAGACTCACTAGCAACAATTGTAGGTGCTATTTTCGGTACTACAACAACTACATCTTACATTGAATCAACTTCAGGTGTAGCAGTAGGTGCTAGAACAGGTTTTGCCAGTATTGTAACTGGATTCTGTTTCTTATTAGCATTATTCTTTAGTCCATTAATCGCTGTAGTTACAAGTGCGGTTACAACGCCAGCACTTGTCGTAGTAGGTGTGTTAATGGCAGCGAATTTTGCTGAAATCAATTGGAAACGATTCGAAGTTGCAGTTCCAGCATTTATTACAATTATCATGATGCCTTTATCATATTCAATAGCTACTGGTATTGCATGTGGATTTATATTCTATCCAATTACTATGTTAATTAGTAAAAGACATAAAGAAGTACATCCGATTATGTATGTATTAATGGTATTATTCATTTTATACTTCGTATTCGTACATGGCTAAATAAAAAGGACGTTCACACCAACATGAGTGTGAACGTCTTTTTTAGATTGAAGTAATAAGATATCTATTTAGATTTATGACCATCTTTATATTGTGTATAGATGACTCTTGCGTTTTTATTCGGAATGTACGTTGGCGCAGCTAGTACAATAAAGACAAAGAAAATCATCAATACAAACAATGCCCAATGAATAATCATACCTACAAAAGGAATAAATGCGACAAACGATCCAATGATCCCAAGTATCGGAATAATCACCATAGGTTTAATAGTATTTTGAGTATCTACTAATAATATTATAGTAAGAATTAGATATAAAAATGCATTAAATAATAATGGCTGCCATCCAAAGCTTACAATAACGCTGCCACCTAAAAATGGAATGCCGTAAAAGAATTCGCAAATGATTAAAAATACTCCAATAATTGCTAGGGTTAGTTTAATACCGTTTTTCATTTAATTCACCCCCGTTCTCTTCTATTATAATAAAAAGAAACTAAAGTTAGTATTAAAAAGTTTATAACAGACAAAATGAAAATAGAAATAAAGTAAAAAAATTCCCTAAAACGGTTGAATAAGCAATACATTTAAAGTACAATAACAAAGTATGTGTTAGACAAAACAGAAAAAAGTTAGTGAAAACCATTGATTTATCAGTGTTTTTCATGTAACATATCTAATGTTGGACTTTAAGAAACGCGATGAAGCGAAAGGTTACTGACACACCCGGCCGCTTTGCCATGGCGCTGTGTGAGATAGTTTTCGTGGAGAAGTCTATCACTTAAATGTAGACGAATAAGGAGGGAAAATTATGGCAAAACAAAAAATCAGAATCAGATTAAAAGCTTATGATCACCGCGTGATTGATCAATCAGCAGAGAAAATTGTTGAAACTGCTAAACGTTCTGGTGCAGATGTTTCTGGACCAATTCCGTTACCAACTGAAAAGTCAGTTTATACAATCATCCGTGCCGTGCATAAGTACAAAGATTCACGTGAACAATTCGAACAACGTACTCATAAACGTTTAATCGATATTGTTAACCCAACACCAAAAACAGTTGATGCTCTTATGGGCTTAAACTTACCATCTGGTGTAGACATCGAAATCAAATTATAATAGAAAAATTTAGGAGGTGGACTTTCGATGACCAAAGGAATCTTAGGAAGAAAAATCGGGATGACACAAGTGTTTGGAGAAAACGGTGAATTAATCCCAGTTACAGTAGTAGAAGCAGGACAAAACGTTGTATTACAAAAGAAAACTGAAGAAGTTGATGGTTACAACGCAATCCAAGTAGGATTTGAAGATAAAAAAGCATACAAAAAAGGTTCTAAAACTAATAAATATGCTAATAAACCAGCTGAAGGTCATGCTAAAAAAGCTGACACAGCACCTAAGCGCTTCATTCGTGAATTCAGAAACGTTAACGTTGATGAATACGAAGTAGGTCAAGAAGTCTCAGTTGATACATTCGAAACTGGTGACATCATTGATGTTACAGGCGTTTCAAAAGGTAAAGGTTTCCAAGGTGCTATTAAACGTCACGGACAAGCTCGTGGACCAATGGCACACGGTTCTCATTTCCACAGAGCACCAGGTTCTGTAGGTATGGCTTCAGATGCTTCAAGAGTATTTAAAGGTCAAAAAATGCCAGGCCGTATGGGTGGAAACACAGTTACTGTACAAAACCTAGAAGTAGTACAAGTTGACACTGAAAACAGTGTAATCTTAGTAAAAGGTAATGTACCTGGACCTAAAAAAGGTTTAGTAGAAATTTCAACTTCAATTAAATCAATTAAAAAAGGTAATAAATAATTAACAAGCGAAAGGAGGAAAATGCATAATGGCTAATTATGATGTTTTAAAAGTAGACGGATCAAAAAGTGGTTCAGTTGAATTAAGCGATGCAGTATTTGCAATCGAACCTAATAATAGCGTTCTATTTGAAGCTATTAATTTACAACGTGCTTCATTACGTCAAGGTACACATTCTGTTAAAAACCGTTCAGCAGTACGTGGCGGTGGACGTAAACCATGGAGACAAAAAGGAACAGGTCGTGCTCGTCAAGGTACAATCCGTGCACCACAATGGCGTGGCGGTGGCGTTGTATTCGGACCAACTCCAAGAAGTTATGGTTACAAAATGCCTAAGAAAATGCGTCGTTTAGCATTACGTTCTGCATTATCATTCAAAGTTAAAGAAAATGGATTCACAGTTGTAGATGCATTCGGTTTCGATGCACCAAAAACAAAAGAATTCAAAAATGTTTTAACTACATTAGAACAACCTAAAAAAGTCTTAGTAGTTGTTGAAAACGAAGATGTAAATGTTGAATTATCAGCACGTAACATCCCAGGTGTTCAAGTAACAACTGCTCAAGGTTTAAATGTATTAGATATCACAAGCGCTGACAGTGTTGTAATCACTGAAGCTGCTGCTAAAAAAGTTGAGGAGGTGCTCGGATAATGGAAGCTAGAGATATTCTTAAGCGCCCCGTAATCACTGAGAAATCTTCAGAAGCAATGGCAGAAGATAAATATACATTCGATGTTGATACTCGTGCTAACAAAACACAAGTTAAAATTGCTGTTGAAGAAATCTTCGACGTAAAAGTTGATAATGTAAACATCATCAACTACAAACCTAAGAAAAAGCGTATGGGCCGTTACCAAGGCTACACAAATAAAAGAAGAAAAGCGATTGTAAAACTTAAAGAAGGTTCAATCGACTTATTCAACTAAAAAAACATTACCAATAAGGAGGTAAACGACAATGGCTCTTAAAAAGTATAAGCCAATAACTAATGGTCGTCGTAATATGACTTCATTAGATTTCGCTGAAATTACGAAAACTACACCAGAAAAGTCATTATTACAACCGCTACCGAAAAGAGCGGGACGTAACAACCAAGGTAAATTGACTGTTCGCCATCATGGTGGAGGACATAAACGTCAATACCGTGTTATCGATTTCAAACGTAACAAAGACGGCATCAACGCTAAAGTTGATTCTATCCAATATGATCCAAACCGTTCAGCTAACATTGCATTATTAGTATATGCTGATGGTGAAAAACGTTATATTATCGCACCTAAAGGATTACAAGTAGGTCAAACAGTTGAAAGTGGTGCTGAAGCAGATATCAAAGTAGGTAATGCTTTACCATTACAAAATATTCCTGTTGGTACAGTAATCCACAATATCGAGTTAAAACCTGGTAAAGGTGGACAAATCGCTCGTTCAGCTGGTGCTAGCTCACAGGTATTAGGTAAAGAAGGTAAATATGTATTAATCAGATTACGCTCTGGTGAAGTTCGTATGATTCTTTCAACTTGCCGTGCTACTATTGGTCAAGTTGGTAATATCCAACACGAACTAGTAAATGTTGGTAAAGCTGGACGTTCAAGATGGAAAGGTATCCGCCCTACAGTTCGTGGTTCTGTAATGAACCCTAACGATCACCCACACGGTGGTGGTGAAGGTCGTGCACCAATCGGTAGACCATCTCCAATGTCACCTTGGGGTAAACCTACGCTTGGTAAGAAAACACGTCGTGGTAAAAAATCATCAGACAAACTTATCGTTCGTGGACGTAAGAAAAAATAATAAAATTAACTTATTTGGGTGTGCGGCGTAACAGCTGCACGCACAGAATAAGAAGGGAGGCGCCCAAATGGCTCGTAGTATTAAAAAAGGACCTTTCGTCGATGATCACTTAATGAAAAAAGTTGAAGCACAAGACGGAAGTGAAAAAAAACAAGTAATTAAAACATGGTCTCGTCGTTCTACAGTTTTCCCAAATTTCATTGGTCATACTTTCGCAGTATACGATGGACGTAAACATGTACCTGTATATGTTACAGAAGATATGGTAGGTCACAAATTAGGTGAATTCGCACCAACTCGTACATTTAAAGGTCATGCTGTTGACGATAAAAAAACAAGAAGATAATTTTTAATAAGTAGAGGAGGAAATCCTAATGGAAGCAAAAGCGGTTGCTAGAACAATAAGAATCGCACCTCGTAAAGTAAGATTAGTTCTTGACTTAATTAGAGGTAAAAATGCTGGAGAAGCTATTGCAATTTTAAAATTAACAAACAAAGCTTCATCTCCAGTTATCGAAAAAGTATTAATGTCCGCTTTAGCTAATGCTGAACATAACTACGACATGAACACAGATGAATTAGTAGTTAAAGAAGCTTACGCTAACGAAGGACCAACTTTAAAACGTTTCCGCCCACGTGCGCAAGGACGTGCAAGTGCGATCAACAAACGTACAAGCCACATTACAATCGTCGTAAGTGACGGTAAAGAAGAAGCTAAAGAAGCTTAATAACTTTCTAAGGAGGGAATACTGTGGGTCAAAAAATTAATCCAATCGGACTTCGTGTTGGAATTATCCGTGATTGGGAAGCAAAATGGTATGCTGAAAAAGATTTCGCTTCACTATTACACGAAGATTTAAAAATCCGTAAATTTATTGATAATGAATTAAAAGAAGCATCAGTTTCTCACGTAGATATCGAACGTGCTGCAAACCGTATTAATATCGCAATTCATACTGGTAAACCTGGTATGGTAATTGGTAAAGGCGGTTCTGAAATTGATAAACTTCGTAACAAATTAAACGCTTTAACTGATAAAAAAGTACACATCAACGTAATTGAAATTAAGAAAATTGATATCGATGCAAGATTAGTTGCTGAAAATATCGCACGTCAATTAGAAAACCGTGCTTCATTCCGTCGTGTACAAAAACAAGCTATTACAAGAGCTATGAAACTTGGTGCTAAAGGTATTAAAACTCAAGTATCAGGTCGTTTAGGCGGAGCTGATATTGCTCGTGCTGAACAATATTCTGAAGGAACTGTTCCACTTCATACATTACGTGCTGACATCGATTATGCAC
This sequence comes from Staphylococcus sp. AC872, assembly GCF_979255425.1. Lineage (NCBI taxonomy): Bacteria > Bacillati > Bacillota > Bacilli > Caryophanales > Staphylococcaceae > Staphylococcus > Staphylococcus sp. AC872. The sequence goes on along the minus strand of NZ_CEEDKW010000001.1, from coordinate 52,328 downwards.
ACGCTGAAGCAGATACTACTTATGGTAAATTAGGCGTTAAAGTATGGATCTATCGTGGAGAAGTTCTTCCTACTACTAAGAACACTAGTGAAGGAGGAAAATAATCATGTTACTACCAAAACGTGTTAAATATCGTCGTCAACATCGTCCTAAAACAACTGGTCGTTCAAAAGGCGGTAACTATGTAACATTTGGTGAGTATGGTTTACAAGCAACTACAACGTCTTGGATCACTTCTCGTCAAATCGAATCAGCTCGTATTGCAATGACTCGTTATATGAAACGTGGTGGGAAAGTTTGGATCAAAATCTTCCCTCATACACCATATACTAAAAAACCTTTAGAAGTACGTATGGGTGCCGGTAAAGGTGCGGTTGAAGGCTGGATCGCAGTCGTTAAACCTGGTAGAATTTTATTCGAAGTCGCTGGTGTACAAGAAGAAGTTGCACGCGAAGCACTACGTTTAGCAAGTCACAAACTTCCAGTAAAAACTAAGTTTGTAAAACGTGAAGAATTGGGTGGTGAAACAAATGAAAGCTAAGGAAATTAGAGACTTAACCACTTCAGAAATCGAAGAACAAATCAAATCTTCAAAAGAAGAGCTTTTTAACCTACGCTTTCAGTTAGCTACAGGTCAATTAGAAGAAACTGCACGTATTCGCACAGTAAGAAAAACGATTGCACGTCTAAAAACTGTTGCTCGTGAAAGAGAAATTGAACAAAGTAAGGCTAATCAATAATTAATTGAAAGAGGAGGTTACAAAAGTGAGCGAAAGAAATGATCGTAAAGTTTATGTAGGTAGAGTTGTTTCTGACAAAATGGACAAGACAATTACAGTACTTGTTGAAACTTACAAAACACACAAATTATACGGCAAACGAGTAAAATACTCAAAAAAATACAAAACTCATGATGAAAACAATTCAGCTAAATTAGGAGACATTGTTAAAATTCAAGAAACTCGTCCTTTATCAGCAACAAAACGTTTTCGTTTAGTAGAAATTGTTGAAGAGTCAGTAATTATTTAATTCAAGATTAGAGATAAGGGAGGTTTAACTAATGATCCAACAAGAGACACGTTTAAAAGTAGCAGACAACTCTGGTGCTCGTGAAGTTCTTACAATCAAAGTATTAGGTGGATCTGGTCGCAAAACAGCGAACATCGGCGATGTTATCGTATGTACTGTTAAAAATGCAACACCAGGTGGCGTTGTTAAAAAAGGCGATGTTGTCAAAGCTGTTGTAGTACGTACTAAATCAGGTGTACGCCGTAACGATGGTTCATATATCAAATTTGACGAAAATGCATGTGTTATCATTCGTGATGACAAAGGCCCACGTGGTACTCGTATCTTTGGTCCTGTTGCTCGTGAATTACGTGAAGGTAACTTCATGAAAATCGTATCATTAGCACCAGAAGTACTATAAAATCAATTAACCAAAATATATAAGGAGGTGCCCACATGCATATCAAAAAAGGTGACAACGTAAAAGTTATCGCAGGTAAAGACAAAGGTAAAGAAGGTAAAGTAGTAGCTACTGAACCTAAACGTGACCGTGTCGTTGTGGAAGGTGTTAACGTTATTAAAAAACACCAAAAACCAACTCAATTAAACCCTGAAGGTGGAATTTTAGAAACAGAGGCAGCTATCCATGTTTCTAACGTACAATTATTAGACCCTAAAACAAACGAACCAACACGTGTAGGTTACAAATTTGTTGATGGTAAAAAAGTTCGTATTGCAAAAAAATCTGGCGAAGAAATTAAATCTAATAATTAATTACTAGTTGAAAGGAGGATCCACTTTGAACCGTTTAAAAGAAAAATTCAATTCTGAAGTTACTGAGAACTTAGTAAAGAAATTTAACTATAGTTCAGTAATGGAAGTACCTAAAATTGACAAAATCGTAGTGAACATGGGTGTAGGTGACGCTGTTCAAAACTCTAAAGTGTTAGATAACGCTGTTGAAGAGTTAGAATTAATCACTGGTCAAAAACCATTAGTAACTAAAGCTAAAAAATCAGTTGCAACATTCCGTTTACGTGAAGGTATGCCAATCGGTGCGAAAGTTACACTTCGCGGAGAAAGAATGTATGAATTCTTAGACAAACTAATTTCAGTATCACTACCACGTGTACGTGACTTCCAAGGTGTTTCTAAAAAAGCATTCGATGGTCGCGGTAACTACACATTAGGTGTTAAAGAACAATTAATTTTCCCTGAAATCGATTATGATAAAGTAAGCAAAGTAAGAGGAATGGATATTGTTATCGTAACTACTGCTAACACTGACGAGGAAGCTCGTGAATTGTTATCAAACTTCGGTATGCCATTTCGTAAATAATCTCTAAAAGGAGGCTAATTAAGTGGCTAAAACTTCAATGGTTGCTAAGCAACAAAAAAAACAAAAATTCGCAGTTCGTGAATACACTCGTTGTGAACGCTGTGGTCGTCCACATTCTGTATATCGTAAATTTAAATTATGCCGTATTTGTTTCCGTGAATTAGCTTACAAAGGCCAAATTCCTGGCGTACGCAAAGCTAGCTGGTAATAAACAAGAGTCTGAAAGGAGGCAACAATCAATGACAATGACAGATCCAATCGCAGATATGCTAACTCGTGTAAGAAACGCAAACATGGTTCGTCACGATAAATTAGAATTACCTGCGTCTAATATCAAAAAAGAAATTGCTGAAATCTTAAAAAACGAAGGTTTCATTAAAAACGTTGAATACGTAGAAGACGATAAGCAAGGTGTTATTCGTTTATTCTTAAAATATGGTCAAAACAATGAACGTGTTATCACAGGATTAAAACGTATTTCAAAACCAGGTTTACGTGTTTATGCTAAAGCTAACGAAGTACCAAAAGTACTTAATGGTTTAGGTATTGCATTAGTATCAACTTCTGAAGGTGTTATCACTGATAAAGAAGCAAGAAAACGTAATGTTGGTGGAGAAATTATCGCATACGTTTGGTAATAAATAATAAGGAGGTGCCATAACATGAGTCGTGTTGGTAAGAAAATTATTGACATCCCTAGTGACGTAACAGTAACTTTTGACAAAAACAATGTAACTGTTAAAGGTCCAAAAGGTGAATTATCAAAAACATTAAACGAAAGAATGACATTCAAACAAGAAGAAAACACAATTGAAGTTGTAAGACCATCTGATTCTAAAGATGACAGAACAGATCATGGTACAACTCGTGCTTTATTAAATAATATGGTACAAGGTGTTTCTCAAGGTTTCGAAAAAACGCTTGAACTTGTTGGTGTAGGTTACCGTGCTCAAATGCAAGGTAATGATTTAGTACTTAACGTTGGTTACTCTCACCCAGTTGAAATTAAAGCCGAAGATGGAATTACTTTCGCTGTAGAGAAAAACACAACTGTTAAAGTTTCTGGTGTATCTAAAGAGCAAGTTGGGGCAATCGCTTCTAACATCCGTTCAGTAAGACCTCCAGAACCTTATAAAGGTAAAGGTATTCGTTACCAAGGTGAATACGTACGCCGTAAAGAAGGTAAAACTGGTAAATAATAGATAACACTCTACAGAAAGGAGTATTGAAATGATCAGTAAAATTGATAAAAATAAAGTGCGTTTGAAAAGACATTCACGTGTTCGTACTAAATTATCAGGTACAGCTGAAAAGCCACGTTTAAATGTATATCGTTCAAACAAACACATTTACGCACAAATCATTGATGATGTTAAAGGCGAAACATTAGCTCAAGCTTCATCTAAAGATAAAGATATTGCTAACGAATCAGCTACAAAAGTTGATTTATCAACAAAAGTTGGCGAAACAATTGCTAAAAAAGCAAGTGATAAAGGAATTAAAGAAATCGTATTCGATCGTGGAGGTTACTTATACCACGGACGCGTTAAAGCATTAGCAGAAGCTGCTAGAGAAAACGGTTTAGAATTTTAATTTAAAGGAGGGACAAATACATGGCTCGTAGAGAAGAAGAAACGAAAGAATTTGAAGAACGCGTTGTTACAATCAATCGTGTTGCTAAAGTTGTTAAAGGTGGACGTCGTTTCCGTTTCACTGCATTAGTAGTAGTGGGAGACAAAAATGGTCGTGTAGGTTTCGGTACTGGTAAAGCACAAGAGGTACCAGAAGCAATCAAAAAAGCTGTAGAAGCAGCTAAAAAAGATTTAGTTGTAGTTCCACGTGTTGAAGGTACTACACCTCACACAATCACTGGCCGTTATGGTTCAGGTAGTGTATTCATGAAACCTGCAGCTCCTGGTACTGGTGTTATCGCTGGTGGACCAGTTCGTGCGGTATTAGAATTAGCAGGTATCACTGATATCTTAAGTAAATCATTAGGTTCAAACACACCAATTAACATGGTTCGTGCAACTTTAAATGGTTTACAAAACCTTAAAAACGCTGAAGATGTTGCGAAATTACGCGGCAAAACAGTTGAAGAATTATATAATTAAGGAGGGAAAATAAGTTATGGCTAAATTACAAATTACCCTCACTCGTAGTGTTATTGGTCGTCCTGAAACACAACGTAAAACTGTTGAAGCTTTAGGTCTTAAAAAGACTAATAGTTCAGTAGTTGTTGAAGATAACCCTGCTATTCGTGGGCAAATCAACAAAGTTAAACATTTATTAACAGTAGAAGAAAAATAATTAAGGAGGTGCCGACATGAAATTACATGAGTTAAAACCAGCAGAAGGTTCACGTAAAGAACGAAACCGTGTAGGTCGTGGTGCAGCAACTGGTAATGGTAAAACAAGTGGCCGTGGACATAAAGGTCAAAAAGCACGTTCAGGTGGTAAAGTAAGACCTGGATTTGAAGGTGGACAATTACCATTATTCCGTCGTTTACCAAAACGTGGTTTCACTAACATAAATCGTAAAGAATATGCTATTGTTAACTTAGACCAACTTAATCGATTCGAAGATGGTACTGAAGTAACTCCAGCTTTATTAGTAGAATCTGGTGTTGTTAAGAACGAAAAATCTGGTATCAAAGTACTAAGTAACGGCTCACTAGATAAAAAATTAACAGTGAAAGCTCATAAGTTCTCAACTTCAGCAGCAGAAGCTATTGATGCTAAAGGTGGAGCACACGAGGTGATCTAATGTTTCAAACGCTTGTGAGCTTCTTTAAAACTAAAGAAGTTCGAAACAAGATTTTCTTCACTCTAGCAATGTTAGTGATCTTTAAGATTGGGACTTATATTCCAGCTCCTGGAGTAAATCCTAATGCTTTTGATCAAGCAGCAAAAGGTTCTCAAGGTGTCACTGATTTACTTAACACTTTCGGTGGTGGAGCCTTGAAGAACTTTTCAATATTTGCGATGGGAATCATGCCATACATTACCGCATCTATTGTAATGCAATTATTACAGATGGATATTGTTCCTAAGTTCTCTGAATGGGCTAAACAAGGTGATGTAGGTAGAAGAAAAATCAACAATGTAACACGTTATTTCGCTATTATTTTAGCATTCATTCAGTCAATAGGTATGTCGTTCCAATTCAATAACTTATATGGTGGCCGCTTAATTGTAAGTCATTCTGTATATAGTTATTTATTGATTGCACTAACTTTAACAGCAGGAACTGCATTCTTGATATGGCTTGGTGACCAAATCACTCAGTTTGGTGTTGGTAATGGTATTTCACTTATCATCTTTGCAGGTATTTTATCAACGTTACCATCAAGTATCATTCAAGCAGGCCAACAAGCATTTGTAGGTCAAGAAGATACGTCTTTAGCTTGGTTGAAAATAGTAGCACTCATTGTTGCATTAGTACTGTTAACAGTAGGTGCAATATTTGTACTTGAAGCGAAACGTAAAATTCCTATTCAATATGCAAAGAAACAAACAGCTCAACGATTAGGTTCACAAGCAACTTATCTACCTTTAAAAGTTAACTCAGCTGGTGTTATTCCTGTTATCTTTGCGATGGCATTTTTCTTATTACCAAGAACGTTGACGCTATTTTTCCCTAAAGCTGAATGGGCACAACAAATAGCTGATACAGCAAATCCATCAAGCAACATAGGAATGGTTATCTATATTGTATTAATCATTGCATTTGCATATTTTTATGCATTTGTTCAAGTTAATCCAGAAAAAATGGCTGACAACCTTAAGAAACAAGGTAGTTATGTCCCAGGAATTCGTCCTGGTGAACAAACAAAAAAATATATTACTAAAGTGCTTTATCGATTAACATTTGTTGGCTCTATTTTCTTAGCTGTCATTGCAATTTTACCGATATTAGCGACTAAGTTTATGGGCTTACCAAGATCAATTCAAATTGGTGGTACAAGCTTACTTATCGTTATCGGTGTTGCTATAGAGACTATGAAATCATTAGAAGCGCAAGTAAATCAAAAAGAGTATAAAGGCTTTGGTGGTAGATAATTTGTAGGAGGGCACTTATGAATATCATTTTAATGGGCTTACCTGGTGCAGGTAAAGGAACTCAAGCGAGTGAAATTGTTAAGAAATTCCCAATACCACACATATCTACTGGTGACATGTTCAGAAAAGCGATTAAAGATGAAACTGATTTAGGTAAAGAAGCTAAATCGTACATGGATCGTGGAGAATTAGTCCCTGATGAAGTTACTGTGGGTATCGTTAAAGAAAGAATTTCTGAAGACGATGCAAAAAAAGGATTTTTATTAGATGGATTCCCTAGAACAATCGATCAAGCAGAAGCTTTAAATTCAATTATGGCTGAACTTGATAGAAATATTGATGCTGTCATCAATATTGAAGTTCCAGAGGAAGAACTAATGAATCGTCTTACAGGTCGTCGTATCTGTGAGAATTGTGGTACAACTTATCATCTTGTATTTAATCCTCCAAAAGTTGAAGGTATTTGTGATCTTGATGGCGGTAAATTATATCAACGTGAAGATGATAATCCGGAAACTGTTTCAAATCGTTTGAAAGTCAATGTTAAACAATCAAAACCTATATTAGAATACTATGATAATAAAGGTGTATTAAAAAATATTGATGGTTCAAAAGATATTGAAGAGGTTACTACTGATGTCATTGATATCTTAGACCAATTACAATAGATCAACTTTTACGATCTATGTTGATGTGAATGTTTACTAACACTGTAATATACAATTTAATATGAGTGACAAATAACGATAATTAATTCCCGTAATTTTTGTTAAACTTATTAAAGCTAGTCACTAATAGATTCGTATCGTTGAAGTTGTCTATTGACGATAACCTTACTATTGCAAAAAGGGGGAAGTTAATCAATGGCTAAACAAGATGTTATTGAATTAGAAGGTACTGTATTAGATACTTTACCAAACGCAATGTTTAAAGTAGAATTAGAAAATGGTCATGAAATTTTAGCACATGTAAGTGGAAAAATTAGAATGAACTACATTCGAATTCTACCTGGCGACAAAGTAACTGTTGAGATGTCTCCGTATGATTTATCACGCGGTAGAATTACTTATCGTTATAAATAATCGTCACTCCATAATATAGGGAGGTATTAAAATGAAAGTAAGACCATCAGTAAAACCAATTTGCGAAAAATGTAAAGTCATTAAACGTAAAGGTAAAGTAATGGTAATTTGTGAAAATCCAAAACACAAACAAAGACAAGGTTAATAAAAGAGAGGTGTAAATGTATATGGCACGTATTGCAGGAGTGGATATTCCACGTGAAAAACGCGTTGTTATTTCTTTAACTTATGTATATGGTATCGGTACTTCTACTGCGAAAAAAATCGTTGAAGAAGCTAACGTATCAGCAGACACTCGCGTAAAAGATTTAACTGACGATGAATTAGGTCGCATCCGTGAAGTAGTTGATAGCTACAAAGTAGAAGGTGACTTACGTCGTGAGCAAAACTTAAACATTAAACGTTTAATGGAAATTTCATCATACCGTGGTATTCGTCACCGTCGTGGCTTACCAGTTCGCGGTCAAAAAACTAAAAACAACGCTCGTACGCGTAAAGGCCCAGTTAAAACTGTAGCGAACAAGAAAAAATAATCGGTAAAGGAGGCAAATAATAAATGGCACGTAAACAAGTATCTCGTAAACGTAAAGTGAAAAAGAATATTGAAAGTGGTGTTGCACACATCCGTTCAACATTCAATAATACAATTGTAACGATTACTGACGAATTCGGTAATGCATTATCTTGGTCATCAGCTGGTGCATTAGGATTCAAAGGATCTAAAAAATCAACACCATTCGCAGCGCAAATGGCGTCTGAAACAGCTTCTAAAACAGCTATGGAACATGGTTTAAAAACTGTAGAAGTAACAGTTAAAGGACCTGGACCAGGCCGTGAATCAGCTATCCGTGCATTACAATCAGCAGGACTTGAAGTAACAGCAATCAGAGACGTTACTCCAGTACCACATAATGGTTGTCGTCCACCAAAACGTCGTCGCGTCTAATTTATGGTTGTGTTGTTACAGGTCACTGAGCAAACAGTATAAATCAAGTCGACGTATTTAAGGAGGATATTTGTAAATGATAGAAATCGAAAAACCTAGAATTGAGACAATTGAAATTAGTGAAGATGCTAAATTCGGTAAGTTCGTTGTTGAACCACTTGAACGTGGCTACGGTACTACACTAGGAAACTCCTTACGTCGTATCCTACTATCTTCATTACCAGGATCAGCAGTTAAGTACATCGAAATTGAAGGCGTGTTACACGAATTCTCAGCAGTAGATAATGTTGTTGAAGATGTATCTACTATTATTATGAACATCAAAAAGCTAGCATTAAAAATCTATTCTGAAGAAGATAAAACTTTAGAAATCGATGTTAAGGATGAAGGTGAAGTTACTGCAAGTGATATTACTCACGACAGTGATGTAGAGATTTTAAATCCTGAACTTAAAATTGCTACTGTTTCTAAAGGTGGACATTTAAAAGTTCGTCTTGTTGCTAATAAGGGTAGAGGTTACGCATTAGCTGAAACAAATAATACTAGTGATTTACCAATTGGTGTAATTCCAGTAGATTCACTATATTCACCTGTAGAACGTGTTAACTATACAGTTGAAAACACACGTGTAGGTCAAAGTAGTGATTTTGATAAATTAACTTTAGATGTTTGGACTAATGGTTCAATCACTCCTCAAGAATCAGTATCATTAGCAGCAAAAATAATGACTGAACACTTGAATATCTTTGTAGGTCTAACTGATGAAGCACAAAATGCTGAAATCATGATCGAAAAAGAGGAAGATCAAAAAGAAAAAGTATTAGAAATGTCTATTGAAGAACTAGACTTATCTGTACGTTCTTATAACTGCTTGAAACGCGCAGGAATCAATTCTGTACAAGAGTTAGCTGATAAATCTGAAGCTGACATGATGAAAGTGCGTAATTTAGGTCGTAAATCTCTTGAAGAAGTAAAATATAAATTAGAAGATTTAGGATTAGGATTAAGAAAAGAAGATTGATAAAGGAGGTTAACTCATGGGTTACAGAAAATTAGGTCGTACTTCTGATCAACGTAAAGCTATGTTACGTAACTTAGCTACTTCACTTATCGTAAGTGAGCGTATTGAAACTACAGAAGCTCGTGCAAAAGAAGTTCGCAGTGTTGTTGAGAAATTAATCACTTTAGGTAAAAAAGGAGATTTAGCTTCTCGTCGTAATGCAGCTAAAACATTACAAAATGTTGAAATCTTAAACGAAGATGAAACTACTCAAACTGCTCTTCAAAAATTATTCGGTGAAATCGCTGAACGTTATACAGACCGCCAAGGTGGTTATACTCGTATTCTTAAAGAAGGCCCTCGTCGTGGTGACGGTGCTGAATCAGTAATTATCGAATTAGTATAATTTAATTATAAATACACTAACTACTTATATATAAAGCAAATGAGTGCAACGATAATATCTGCCACATACAGACATTGTCTAGCTCAGAGTACCCCATCAAACTAAATATTAAATTAAAGCGTGAACTCAACAAAACTGATGGGGTGCGCGCTTTTTTATTTTAAGCTGAGATATTTATATCCTCAGCTTTTTTTAATACTTCATTGATAGAAATACAAAATGCTTTTAATCATAATGAACACGTATACATATGATATTAAATAATGTAAAATGTTAAAGGTAACTAAAAATAAGGGGGAATAAAAGTGAAGGAAGAACAAAATATTATAGAATTCAAAAATGTATCTTTTAAATACCAAAGTGATTCTGCCTTCACTTTAAATGACGTGTCATTTCATATTCCTCGAGGCCAATGGACGAGTATTGTTGGTCACAACGGTTCAGGTAAGTCTACTGTTACTAAACTAATGGTAGGCATTGAAGAATCAGATGAAGGACAAATTTTATTTAATCAACATAAAATTGATAAAGATAATATAGCCCAAATAAGAAAACAAATTGGTATTGTTTTTCAGAATCCAGACAACCAATTTGTGGGTGCAATTGTAAAGTATGATGTTGCCTTTGGTTTGGAAAATCATTCAGTACCTTATCACGAAATGCAGGAAAAAGTGACAAGAGCATTGAAACAAGTAGACATGTTAGATTTAGCAGAATACGAACCACATTCTTTATCGGGTGGTCAAAAACAAAGAGTAGCTATTGCTAGTGTTTTAGCATTAAATCCATCCGTCATTATCTTAGATGAAGCTACATCAATGTTAGATCCTGTAGCTAAAACATCATTATTACAATTAGTAAAAGAACTTCAAAAGGAACAACAAATTACAATTATTTCTATTACACATGATTTAGCAGAAACGATGAGTGCAGATAATATTATTGTTATGAATCATGGGAGAATTTATAAACAAGGTAAACCCAATGAAATCTATAATGATGTTGATCAATTAATGAAAATAGGTCTAGAATTACCTTTTGCTATGAAAATGAATCAACTATTGTTTGAAAGTTCATCATTTGTCACATATGAAGGGTTGGTTGATCAATTATGAGTCTAAATATGAATAATGTGAGCTATATTTATCAACCTAAAACACCATATGAGTTTAAAGCCATAAATAACATTTCACTTACTTTTGAACAAGGACATTATTACGCGATTGTCGGACAAACTGGTAGTGGTAAATCAACATTGATTCAACATATCAATGCACTTCTAAAGCCAACAAATGGGTCAATAGAATTTAATGAAAAGCGTATAGACAGAAAAACGAAAGATAAATTTTTAAGACCTATACGTAAACATGTAGGTATGGTTTTCCAATTTCCAGAATCACAACTTTTTGAATATACTGTAGAAAAGGAAATTGAATTTGGACCGAAAAATTTCAATATGAATGTACAAAAAGTGAAAGACACAGCTTTTGATATGTTATTAGAACTTGGTTTTTCACGAAATGTCATGTCTTTATCACCGTTTCAAATGTCGGGTGGTCAAATGAGAAAATTAGCATTAGTTTCTATTTTAGCTATGGATCCTGATATAATCGTTGTCGATGAACCAACTGCAGGTCTAGACCCTAAAAGTAGACTTCAAGTTATGACTTTACTTAAAAAATTGCAAACTGAACAGCATAAGACAATTATACTAGTGACTCATGACATGAATGATGTTGCTAAATATGCTGAAGAAATCATCGTTATGCAAAAAGGTGAGGTAAAGGCTATTGAAAATCCTAGAACGCTTTTCAGTCGCCCTGAAACACTTAATCAATGGCATATCACTATGCCTGATGTTGTTTGTTTACAACATGACTTTGAAACGAAATATAATACAAAATTACCAACCACTGCTTTAACAGAAGAAGAGTTTGTAGAGTTGTACAAGGAGTGGCAAAATGAAAAATAAATTAATAATTGGACGCTACCTTCCTAGCAATTCATTTATTCATCATTTAGATCCAAGATCAAAACTGATATTTGTATTTATTTTTATTATTTTTATATTTTTATGCCATTCCTTTGGTACATATGCATGGTTGTTTATATTGATTTTATTAATTGTGAGAATGGCTAAAATTAATTTTATGTTTTTAATTAAAGGACTAACACCAATATTTGTCTTTTTAATATTTACATTTTTAATGCACTTATTCTTTACAAAAGGTGGTACAGTTCTTTTACATTGGCACTTTATCACTATTGAAAGTAATGGTATTTTAGAAGGCGTTTATATTTCCTTACGCTTAATTTTCATTGTTATGATAGCGACTGTAATGACACTTTCAACAAGTCCTATTGATTTGACAGATGCGTTTGAAAAATTATTAACACCATTAAAATGGTTGAAACTACCAGTACATCAATTAAGTATGATGATGTCTATCGCATTAAGATTCATACCAACGCTTATGGATGAACTTGATAAAATTATTTTAGCGCAAAAATCTAGAGGCTCTGAAATAAGTTCTGGAGGCGTTGTTACAAGAATTAAAGCATTCATTCCATTGATGATTCCATTGTTCATTTCTGCCTTTCAAAGAGCAGAGGAATTAGCGATTGCTATGGAAGTAAGGGGATATGATGCATACGCAGAAAGAACGAGCTACAGACTACTTCAGTGGCGTCTGAGAGATACATTGATATTGTTACTATTAATTCCTATATTAGGTGTATTATTGTTAATTAAATTTATGGGAGTGTAAATGATTGCGTATTTTAGTAGAAATAGAATATCAAGGTAACCAATTTTTAGGATTTCAAATTCAACAACAAGGTAGAACTGTGCAACAGCAATTTGAAAAAATACTAAAAAGAATGCACAAACGCCATATACGTATACACCCTTCTAGTCGTACTGATAGAGGTGTACATGCGTACCAACAATATTTTCATTTTGATACAGAATTACAAATTGAAAATAGTAAATGGCAATATGCAATGAATAGTGCATTACCAGATGATATATATGTGAAATCTGTTCAACACGTCGATGAAGATTTTCATTGCAGATATGATTGTGTAGGCAAACGGTATCGATATAAAGTTTATCAAGCTAAGCATCGGGATCCATTTCAAAGTGGGTTGAAAACCTATATAGCAGATTCATTAGACTTAAATCAGATGAATGAAGCTGCAAAACGATTTATAGGTACTCACGACTTTACTGGATTCTGTTCACAAAAAACAGAAGTAGAGAGTAAGGTGAGAACCTTATACCAAAGTGAAATCGTAAAAACAGATGAAGGCTTCGATTACATCGTTACTGGATCAGGCTTCTTATATAATATGGTTCGTGTACTAGTCGCCTTTTTAATAGAAGTAGGAAAAGGTAAAAGATCTCCAGAAGAAATCCCACAATTACTAGAGGAGAAAAATAGAAATAAAATACCTTTTACTGCGCCATCTGAAGGGCTATATTTAGAAAAAGTTTATTTATCAGATAAAGCATTAATTAAAGATTTTGGAGACGAAATTAAAATACATTATAAAAAATCATTACAAAATGATTGAATTGCATTGACAAAAGGCCTATGAAATTATAAGATTATTAACGGTATTGTTTTATATCCACCCCACGATAAGCCCCGGAATCTTATTGTGTTACAAGATATATAAGCAAAATAGAACAACAGTTAACAAAATAAATGAAATCTACGCTTTAAATCGTAACAATTTTTAAATCAAACCAAATAGAATATAGACATTACGGAAGTAACTATTGTTAATCAAGTTTGTCTAGAGTCTAAAACGAAGCATTTATTTTTAGGAGGACAATTATTATGCGTCAAACATTTATGGCAAATGAATCAAACATTGAGCGCAAATGGTATGTTATCGATGCTGAAGGCCAAACATTAGGTCGTTTATCATCAGAAGTAGCATCTATCTTACGCGGTAAAAATAAAGTAACTTATACACCACACGTTGATACAGGTGATTATGTAATCATTATCAACGCTTCAAAAATTCAATTCACTGGTAATAAAGAACAAGACAAAATGTATTACCGTCACTCAAATCACCCAGGTGGTTTAAAATCTATTTCTGCTGGTGAATTAAGAAGAACTAACCCAGAACGTTTACTTGAAACTTCAATTAAAGGTATGCTACCAAGTAGTCGTTTAGGCGAAAAACAAGGTAAAAAATTATTTGTATATGGTGGCGCTGAACATCCACACGCTGCACAACAACCAGAAAACTACGAGTTACGTGGTTAATTAGAAGGAGGAAATTACATTGGCACAAGTTGAATATAAAGGCACAGGCCGTCGTAAAAACTCAGTAGCACGTGTACGTTTAGTACCAGGTGAAGGTAACATCAAAGTTAACAACCGTGACGTACGTGACTACTTACCATTTGAATCATTAATCTTAGACTTAAACCAACCATTCGATGTTACTGAAACTAAAGGTAACTATGACGTTTTAGTTAACGTTCACGGTGGTGGATTCACAGGACAAGCACAAGCTATCCGTCACGGAATCGCTCGTGCATTATTAGAAGCAGATCCTGAATACAGAGGTTCTTTAAAACGCGCTGGATTATTAACACGTGACCCACGTATGAAAGAACGTAAAAAACCAGGTCTTAAAAAAGCTCGTCGTTCACCTCAATTCTCAAAACGTTAATATTGCCAAGCTTGTTGCGAACTTGTTCGCAAACAAATTGGTTTACCATTAATAGAGCGAAAAGCACTTCTCGAAAGTTCGAGAAGTGCTTTTTTGTGTTGTTTAAAGATAATATTAATTATAAATATTTCTTGAAAGTAACGTTACGTTATCCCTTATGTTAGTTGTAAGGAGGTAAAAATCATATGTACAATATAAAATTAATTAGATCTGATGAAGTATATAGACAACTTGTTAGTATGGAAAAAGATAAAAGAAACAAATATTTTAAAAAGAAAGTACTTAGAGAGTTTGAAATGAAGTTTCAAATACAGCAGATACCTTTTGATAAAGAGTGCAGTAATAATTTTGATATATTTTCATATTTAGGCCAATCGCATATTATTCCTAGTGAGATTAAATTAAATGACATAGACAAGATAAAAGAATATATATTTACAGCTTTATTAGGTGATGAAAATAAACCCACTATGTTCTTGAATCAAAATTATGTTGGTGATGGGGGCATACCAGGGTACATTATTCTATCATTAGTACCTAATAGTTATACATTAAGTAGAGTTAAAAGTGCAATTGCTCATGAAATTAATCATAATATTAGATATCAATATGTTGATTGGGATGGTGGTTCATTAGCAGAATTAATTGTAGCTGAAGGTTTAGCAGAAAATTTTGTAGAATCATTATATGGTACAGATTATATAGGTCCATGGGTAACATCAACAGACTGGAATAAGAACCAAAAATTAATCAAAAATCTTATAAAGAATAATTTGTCTATTAATAATATTTTTGAATCAACTCCTTATTTATACGGTGACGAAATTTCAAAATCATATGGAGGCGAACCAATGGGGATACCATACGCTGCTGGTTATACATGTGGGTATTACTTAATAAAATATTATTTAGAAAAAACAAAATGTAGTATTGAAAAAGCAACAATCAAATCAGCTGATGAAATTTTAAGTGAGGTGGAAGCGTTTTGGAATACCAATATAGTTTAAAAGAAATCATGAAAATAACAGGGGTAACCAAAAGAACACTACATTATTATGATGAAATTGCATTATTGAAAGTTAAAAAGAATGGAAGTAATCATAGAATATATTCTCAAAAAGATTTAGTGAAGTTACAAAAAATAATATTATTAAAAAGCATGGATATGAGTATTAAAGATATAAGTAAAGTTATCAATAAAAGTGATAGCGAATTGAAAATGGTATTAAAAAAGCAGAAAGAAATTTTAAATAGAAAAATAGAAAGTTTAGAAAATACAAAGAGTGCAGTTGAACAGTATATTAAAGATGTTCCAATTACAGAAATTAATGAATTGAATAATATAGCTTTTAAGCAATATCAGGAAGAAGCAAAAATAAAATATGGACATACAGATATTTATAAAGAATTCGTCATATCAAACGGTGAAAATCTATTTAAAGAAGAAAAAATGAAAGAGTTTGAAGAGATTTTCCAAAAATTTAATAAGCTATCTTTAAATAAAATAGATGTTGAGGATGCTTATGAAGTTGTGTATGAGTGGAAAGAGTTTATGAATCAAATTGGACTTATGGATAATCAATTGCTTTGTTTAATAGCAGATACATATCAAAGCGATGAAAGATTTAATAATTATTTTAAAAAATACGAAAATCCATATATAACTGAGTATATTTCTCAATCAATCAACTATCATTTATCATAATTGTCATAGTGAACAAGCACTTCTCGAAAGTTCGAGAAGTGCTTGTTTGTTATTTATTTAATTCTGAAACGACATTTATCATATCATCATTAATGACCAAAGAAGCATGAGCATCATAAGGTGTATAATCTTTATTGATAATAATTAAATTGTCACCTTTGAAATTGGATATGAGCCCTGCTGCAGGTTGTACGACTAAAGAAGAGCCTAGTACAACTAATGTGTCTGCATTTTCAATTTTCTGTAATGCACGCATTATAACATTTTGATCCAACATTTCCCCGTATAATACGATGTCAGGACGAATTGTAGCGCCACAAATATCACATTGCTTTAATTGTCTTTCAATAACATCCTTTTTAGAATATTGATGGTGACATTGATTACAATAAAAGGTGTTTAGTGACCCATGTAACTCATCTACATATTTACTACCTGCGTCCGAATGGAATCCATCGATATTTTGTGTGATGACACCTAAAGATTTTTCGTCATGTTCTAATTGTGCGATCCAATGATGAACTATATTTGGTGACTTATCTATATACATTAGTCTTTTATGACAAAAATTAATAAAACCTTTTGGATCATCTTGTAAATAATCACGACTTAGTAAGTATTCTGGAGAGTAACCTTCTTTAGATATTTCATCGAATAATCCGCCCATAGAGCGAAAGTCAGGTACACCACTTGCTACCGAAACGCCAGCACCTGTAAAAAATACAATGTTGCTAGAATGATTTAGTATATTTTTTAAAGATTCAATTTTATTATTCAAAAAGACACCTCATTTTTATAAAAATTTATCTATACTTTAACTTTATCTCAATCACAAAAACACTTTACAATGATATTATAATAATAAACCTATCGATATTGAAGACACCTGTAATTTAATAAAGTTCAATATAAGATGGAATTTACATAAAACTAGCATGGTAAACATTAGTAGAGTCACAGTGAGTAATATATGTTTAACTATCATTATATTACAATCAATGATACATTATAGAGCCTAATTAAGGAGGCAAAATAAGGTGAATAAGCACGACAGATTAGATGCGATTGCAAAATTAGTAAATAAAAAAGGAACTGTAAGAACCAATGAAATAGTAGACGGATTAAATGTTTCAGATATGACTGTAAGAAGAGATCTAGTAGAACTTGAAAATCAAGGCATTTTGACGAAAATACATGGTGGTGCACGTAGTAATTCTACTTTTCAATATAAAGAGATGTCACATAAAGAAAAGCACACACATCAGATGGAAGAAAAAAGATATATTGCTAAAAAAGCTATTTCATTAATAGAAGATGGAGATACTTTATTTTTAGGTCCTGGAACTACTGTAGAAATTTTAGCTGAAGAAATGAATCATCATTCTCTAACCATCATTACGAATTGCTTGCCTGTATACAAAATATTATTAGAGAAGCAAACAACTAATTTTCGTGTCTACTTATTAGGCGGAGAAATGCGACATTTGACCGAAGCATTTGTAGGTGAAATGACTAATACCATACTTGAAAAGCTACGTTTTAGTAAAATGTTCTTTAGTAGCAATGGTGTTAATAATGGTGCTGTCATGACATCTTCAATGGATGAAGCATATACGCAACAACTAGCCTTAGAACATTCGATTGAGAAGTATTTGTTAATCGACCATTCGAAAGTTGGAAAAGAAGACTTTACATCTTTTTGTCATTTAGATGATTTGACAGCAGTAGTGATGGACGTAACTGATTCTGAAAAGTTAGACCAAATTAAATCATATATTGAAGTTGTTGAATAATATTAAAATGAACCAAAACCTTGAATCAATCGATTCAAGGTTTTTTATTTTTGTTCATAAATTCAACATTTTCAAGTAGTTTTTCACACATTAATGTGTGATATTCACACAATTTAATTATAAATGTTTGAATAAACTATGAATTCAAACAAAATAGCAACATATTATGTTGGATTAATGTTTGATTACGTTTATAATTTAAACATGAAGATTTGAAAGCCTTTTCTCTAATTTTTGAAAGTCGCTTTTAATTAATAAATCAAAAAGGAGATTTTTTATGACAATCATTATTGGATCAGATGTTGATGGTAAACGTTTAAAAGATTTAATTAAAACATACCTAGTTGAAAAGAATTTCGATATTTTAGACGTAACAGAAGGTAAAGAATTAGATTTTGTTGATTCTACACTTGCCATAGCGAAAGAAGTACAAAAGAACGATGACAATTTAGGAATTGCTATCGATGCTTTTGGTGTAGGTAGCTTTATGACTGCTACAAAAATTAAAGGCATGATTGCTGCAGAAGTATCAGATGAAAGATCTGCTTATATGACAAGAGGTCATAATAATTCAAAAATGATCACTATGGGTTCAGAAATTGTTGGGGATACTTTAGCCAAAAATGTAGTTAAGGGATTCGTAAATGGTCATTATGATGGCGGACGTCATCAAATACGTGTAGATATGCTTAATAAAATGTGCTAATTAAAGGAGGATAAAAAATGAAGATAGCTTTAGGTTGCGATCATATAGTAACTGATACAAAAATGGAAGTTTCACAATTCTTAAAATCAAAAGGTCATGAAGTCATTGACGTTGGTACTTATGATTTTACACGAACACATTATCCAATCTTCGGTAAAAAAGTAGGAGAACAAGTCACTAGTGGGAATGCAGATTTAGGTATTTGTATTTGCGGAACAGGTGTAGGAATAAATAATGCAGTAAACAAAGTTCCAGGAGTAAGAGCAGCACTTGTACGTGATATGACATCAGCACTATACGCTAAAGAAGAACTCAATGCAAATGTTATTGGTTTCGGTGGGAAAATCATTGGTGAACTATTAATGTGCGATATTATTGAAGCATTTATCGATGCTAAATATAAACCAACTGAAAAAAGTGAAAAGTTAATTGCAAAAATTAAACATTTAGAAACGCATAATGCAGATCAAGCAGATCCTCATTTCTTCGATGAATTTTTAGAAAAATGGGACAAAGGCGAGTATCACGATTAAAGGACGACGCATATGATATTAACACTAACATTAAATCCATCTGTAGATATTTCATATGCAATTGAAGCGTTTCATCTAGATACAGTTAATCGAGTTTCAAATATCGATAAGACAGCAGGCGGTAAAGGTCTTAATGTGACACGTGTATTAAATCAATTAAGTGAACCTGTTACTGCTAGTGGTTTAATAGGTGGTCCATAAGGAGATTTTATTGAAAATCAATTAGATGATTCACAAATTAAACATTCGTTTTTCAAAATTAATGATGCAACGAGAAATTGTATTGCTGTACTACATCAAGGAAAGCAAACAGAGATTTTAGAACAAGGTCCAACAATAAGTGAAGAAGAAAGTTCTGATTTTTTAAATCACGTTGATACATTAATTAAAAAAATGGACGTCGTAGCGATATCAGGTAGCTTACCAAAGGGATTAAATCTGGATTATTATTCAAAGATTATTGAGAAATGTCATGAACATCAATTACCAGTCATACTTGATAGCTCTGGAGACACATTGATGACATCTATACACTCTCCATTTAAACCAACAGTTATTAAACCTAATATAGATGAACTATATCAACTTTTAAACCAACCAGTTGATGAGAGTATTGAAGGACTTAAGAAAGCACTAAATAACCCAATTTTCAATGATATCGAATGGGTTATTGTGTCATTAGGTGCCAAAGGTATGTTTGCTAAGCATCATAATCAATATTACAAAGTTAATATTCCATCTATAGAAGTATTAAATCCAGTTGGTTCGGGTGACTCTACAGTGGCTGGAATCGCTGCTGCATTGTTAAATCATGAGAGTGATGAACAACTACTTAAAAAGGCGAATACTTTAGGTATGCTAAATGCTCAAGAATCACGTACTGGATACGTCAATTTAAATAATTATGATGATTTGTATCATCAAATTGAATTATTAGAGGTGTAAATAATGGTAAAAACTCAAAATAAAACGGCAGCAATTTCACAATTAAGTAATGAGCAAGGTGTTATTTCAGCACTTGCATTTGACCAACGTGGTGCTTTAAAACGTATGATGGCTAAATATCAAACTGGTGAGCCAACAGTTGAACAAATTGAACAATTAAAAGTTTTAGTAGCAGAAGAATTAACTCAATACGCTTCATCTATCTTACTTGACCCAGAGTATGGTTTACCAGCAACAGAAGCAAGAAATAAAAATTGTGGTTTATTATTAGCTTACGAAAAAACTGGTTACGACGTAAATGCTAAAGGCCGTTTACCAGATTGTTTAGTTGAATGGTCAGCAAAACGCTTAAAAGAACAAGGTGCAGATGCAGTTAAATTCTTATTATATTATGACGTTGATGATGAAGAACAGATCAATATTCAAAAACAAGCTTATATTGAAAGAATCGGTTCAGAATGTGTAGCAGAAGACATTCCATTCTTCTTAGAAGTTTTATCATATGATGACAATATTGCAGATAATGGCAGTGTTGAATTTGCAAAAGTAAAACCTAGAAAAGTGAACGAAGCTATGAAATTATTCTCAGAACCTCGATTCAACGTTGATGTATTAAAAGTAGAAGTACCTGTAAATATGAAATATGTTGAAGGATTTGCAGACGGAGAGGTTGTTTATACAAAAGAAGAAGCGGCACAACATTTCAGAGATCAAGAGGCTGCAACAAATTTACCATACATTTATTTAAGTGCTGGTGTATCTGCAGAATTATTCCAAGAAACATTAAAATTTGCACATGAAGCAGGTGCTAAATTTAATGGTGTACTTTGTGGACGTGCTACTTGGGCAGGTGCTGTTCAAGTATATATTGAGCAAGGTGAAGCGGCAGCACGTGAGTGGTTAAGAACAACTGGATTTAAAAATATCGACGATCTTAACAAAGTACTTACAAAAACAGCAACATCTTGGAAATAAATGATATTGATTTGAGGGGAGTATAACGCTCATGAATAGAGAAGAAGTACAATTAATTGGATTTGAAATTGTGGCATTTGCAGGAGATGCACGATCTAAGTTTTTAGAAGCATTAACAGCTGCACAAAATAAAGATTTTGACAAAGCAGAAGCTTTAATTGAAGAAGGTAAAAGCCTTATAGCAGATGCACACAAAGCTCAAACTAGTCTTTTAGCTAAAGAAGCTCAAGGAGAAGATATCGCATATAGTGTGACAATGATGCACGGTCAAGACCATTTAATGACAACGATTTTATTAAAAGATGTCATGTCACATTTAATAGAATTATATAAAAGAGGGTGAAGACCTTGATGAAAAAGTTAATTGCTCAAATTGAGAAGGGTAAACCATTTTTTGAAAAATTATCAAGAAACATTTATTTAAGAGCTATCCGTGATGGATTTATTTCAGCAATGCCTGTCATCTTATTCTCAAGTTTATTTTTACTAATCGCTTTTGTACCTAACGTATTTGGTTTCAAATGGGATAAAGAGATGGAAGGCATCTTGATGAAACCATATAACTATACAATGGGACTTGTAGCATTACTCGTAGCTGGAACGACAGCTAAATCACTTACAGATTCATACAATCGTAAGCTTGAAAGTACTAACCAAATCAACTTTATTTCAACAATGCTTGCGTCAATCTGTGGTTTCTTATTCTTAGCAGCCGATCCTGCTAAAGAAGGCGGATTTTTAAATGCATTTTTAGGAACTAAAGGATTATTAACTGCCTTTATATCAGCATTTATCACAGTTATTGTTTATAACTTCTTTATTAAACGTGATATTACTATCAAAATGCCTAAAGAAGTACCACCGAATATTTCACAAGTATTCAAAGATATTTTTCCATTTTCAGCAGTTATTTTAATTTTATATGGTATTGATTTAACAATTAGAGCGACTATTAAAACGAATGTTGCAGAAGCGGTACTTAAAGTATTTGAACCGTTATTTACAGCAGCTAATGGTTGGATTGGAATAACAATCATCTTTGGTGCCTTTGCATTATTCTGGTTTGTAGGTATCCATGGTCCTTCCATCGTAGAACCTGCAATTGCTGCCATTACATATGCAAATATTGAAGCTAACTTTAAGTTAATTCAAGCTGGTGAACATGCAAATAATGTTATTACATCAGGTACACAAATGTTTATCGTAACAATGGGTGGTACTGGTGCCACATTAGTTGTTCCATTTATGTTTATGTGGGTAGCTAAATCTAAACGTAACAGAGCTATTGGTAGAGCATCTGTTGTACCAACATTCTTTGGTGTAAATGAGCCGATCTTGTTTGGTGCTCCATTAGTTTTAAACCCAGTATTCTTTATACCTTTTGTATTAACACCAATTGTAAACGTATGGATCTTTAAATTCTTCGTTGATGTTTTAGGAATGAATAGTTTCTCAGTTAACTTACCATGGACTACTCCAGCGCCTTTAGGTATCGTCATGGGTACACAATTTGCACTGTTATCATTTGTTCTTGCAGTAGTATTAATCGTTGTTGATATCATTATCTATTATCCATTCTTAAAAGTGTATGATAATGAAATTTTAGAAGAAGCCGGCATTAAGGAAAGTAATAGTGAGTTACAAGATAAAGTAGCAGCTAATTTCGATACTAAAAAGGCAGACGCTATTTTAGCATCACATTCAAATAAAGGTACTGAAACTAAAGCAGACTTAACAAACAATATTAAAGAACAAACAAATGTATTAGTCCTATGTGCAGGTGGAGGAACAAGTGGATTATTAGCTAATGCTTTAAATAAAGCAGCTGAAGAATTTAATGTTCCTGTCAAAGCTGCAGCTGGTGGCTACGGTGCACATATGGATATTATGAAAGATTATCAGTTAATTATTTTAGCCCCTCAAGTGGCTTCCAACTATGAAGATATCAAACAAGACACTGACAAATTAGGTATCAAGTTAGTTAAAACTCAAGGTGTTGAGTATATTAATTTAACGCGTGATGGACAAGCAGCACTAGCATTTGTACAAAAACAATTTGAAGATTAGATAGGAGCGTTTTTCATAATGACTAAAAAATTACCTGAAGATTTTATTTTTGGTGGAGCGACTGCCGCATATCAAGCTGAAGGAGCAACTCAAACGGATGGTAAAGGGCGTGTCGCATGGGATACTTATCTAGAAGAAAATTACTGGTATACTGCAGAACCTGCAAGTGATTTTTATCATCGCTATCCAGTGGATTTAGAATTAAGTGAAAAATTTGGTGTGAATGGTATTCGTATATCTATCGCATGGTCTAGAATTTTCCCAAATGGTTATGGAGAAGTAAATCCAAAAGGTGTTGAATATTACCATAAACTATTTGCCGAATGCCATAAGCGTCATGTAGAACCATTTGTTACATTACATCATTTCGATACACCTGAAGTACTTCACAAAGATGGTGACTTTTTAAATCGTAAAACGATTGACTATTTTGTAGATTATGCAGAATTCTGCTTTAAAGAGTTCCCTGAAGTAAAATACTGGACAACATTTAATGAAATTGGTCCTATTGGAGATGGTCAATACTTAGTTGGGAAGTTCCCTCCAGGTATAACATATGACTTTGGAAAAGTATTTCAATCTCATCACAACATGATGGTGGCACATGCCAAAGCAGTGAAGCTATTTAAAGATGGAGGATATAACGGCGAAATTGGTGTTGTACATGCATTACCAACTAAATATCCTTTAGATCCTAACAATCCAGAAGATGTTAAAGCAGCAGAATTAGAAGATATCATTCATAATAAATTCATTTTAGATGCAACATATTTAGGTAAATATTCAAGAGAAACTATGGAAGGCGTTCAACATATACTTTCTGTGAACGGTGGCAAATTAGATATCACAGATGAAGATTACCGAATTTTAGATGCAGCTAAAGATTTAAATGACTTCCTAGGTATTAACTATTATATGAGTGATTGGATGAAAGCTTACGATGGAGAATGTCTAATTACACATAACTCAACTGGAGATAAAGGTGGATCAAAATACCAATTAAAAGGTGTCGGACAAAGAGAGTTTGATGTCGATGTACCAAGAACAGATTGGGATTGGATGATTTAGCCACAAGGTTTATATGACCAAATTATGCGTGTTGTCAAAGACTATCCAAATTATCATAAAATCTATATCACTGAAAATGGTTTAGGTTATAAAGATGAATTTATAGAATCTGAAAAAACAGTTCATGATGATGCACGTATTGATTATATTAAACAACATTTAAATGTTATCTCAGATGCAATAGCTGATGGTGCTAATGTTAAAGGTTATTTCTTATGGTCATTAATGGATGTGTTCTCATGGTCAAATGGTTATGAAAAACGATATGGATTATTCTATGTAGATTTTGATACACAAGAACGTTATCCAAAGAAAAGTGCTTATTGGTACAAACAATTAGCTGAAACAAGAGAAATTAAATAGAGTATTTTTTACAAGGTGTATCATTGCGATGCACCTTGGTTTTTTATGTGCGAAATTTGAAAAAATACTATATACTGAATGAAATATATGAAAAAGAGGTAACTTTATGAAGTCAAAATGGCTACTAATGATGAGTGTTTTAATCATTGCATTGATTATAGTTGCATCAGTGATATTCGTTCGTCAACATCACGCAACAAAAGTAGATACAGAACATTTTAAACAATCACATATTGGTACAATATTCGTGCATGGTTATGGTGGTAGTGAAAACTCAGAAAAATATATGGTAAACCAAGCTGTCAAACAAGGTGTAACTAATAATGTCATCACAGCAAGGGTATCAAAGGATGGCAATGTCAATTTTAAGGGGAATCTTAAAGACAATGCTTCAAATCCTATAATCAAAGTAGAGATGGAAGATAATAAAAATGGTGACACTGAACAAAACGCTAAAAATATCAAAAATGTGTTAGCAAATCTTAAATCCAAATATAAGATTGATAAATATAATTTTGTAGGACACTCAATGGGGAATTTATCATTTGCATACTTTATGAAAATGTATGGTACAGATAAAGACTTACCTCAATTAAATAAAGAGGTTAATATTGCTGGGACATTCAATGGCGTTTTAAATTTAAACGAAAAGGTAAATGAAATTACGGTTGATCAAAATGGTAAGCCAAGTAAAATGACTGATAATTACAAAGCATTATTATCTCTTAAAGATAGTTATAAAAATAAAGATATTAAAGTATTAAATATATTTGGAGACTTAAAAGATGGAACACATTCTGATGGGCGTGTTTCAAATGCTTCATCTCAATCTTTAAAATATTTAATAGGAGATTCGGTGAGTAGTTATAAAGAATCTAAATATACTGGAAAGTCAGCACAACATAGCCAATTACATGAAAATAAACAAGTAGCCAATGAAATAATAGATTTTCTTTGGTCTAAATAAGAAAAAGGTACAATTTCCATACGTACAAATCGAACCTTTCTATTTATAGGTAGAAAGGTTCGATAATGTATTCAATTGGATATTGTACCTTTATTTTTATAATTTCTCATGTTTTACTATATTCCATTACTAGTTCTAATAATCTTTTACGATTGGCTTCTCCATATACATGCGGCAAGATCATTATTTCGTCAACATGATAATCCTTCTTCAGTTGCTTTAGCTGGGTAGCTACTTGATATGGTGAACCGCTAATCACACGGTTTGCGTTGGATGACTTCTTCTTAAGTTCTCTATCAGTCCATTGTCGATTTATAACTGTATCAATTGAAGGGTAAGATTTAGGCTGATTAGCATAAAAAATCCTAATTAACCACAAATGAAAGGCATTTAGTAATTGATTGGTTTTGTCTAGGTTTTCTCCGGTAACAACAAACGTTGCTAATATGACATATGGTTTGACTCGGTCTCCATAGTGCTGATATATAGTAGATTTATATGTTTTAATAGCCGCTTGAAGGTGATGTGATGCTTGACCCATCTGTGCTATGACAAAAGGCAAGCCTTTTCTACCTGCTAGTTTCGCACTTCGTTCACTCATTCCAAGGATAAACATTTCAGGATAACTATTGATTTGTGGCGTTGCAATTAAAGTTTGAAAGCGATGTGGTTGAGTAACATCTTCAGTAAAATATTTTTGTAAATCGTTTAATTGGGTTTCGAATTGTAGTGGTTGAGTTTTATTTTCGTTCAATGCTGCAAAAACATTTGGGTAGCTTTTAGAACGGCCTAAAGCTAAATCAACACGTTGAGGATGTCGTGCTTCCATAATTTTAAACTGTTCTGCTACTTTATACGGACTATAGTGTGGAATCATGATACCACCACTTCCAATACGTATATGTGTCGTTTGTTCTAACAGAGCCATCATAATCATCTCTGGCGCACTAGATGCTACTGATAAAACTTGGTGATGTTCTGCTACCCAATACCTTTCATATCCTAGCTTTTCTGCAAGTTGTGCTAATTCGATACTATGATTCAGTGCATCAGTAGCATTTCTATTTTCAAAAATAGGCACATAATCTAAAATACTTAGTTTCATGATTGAATACATCTCCAACTTTTTCTCATTTATTGATTCATATTATACAGTTCGAACAAAATGATTGCGACATCTTGAACTGAGGTATTATGGTAATAACTATAAATTGAAAAAGGATGATTCGATGAATAATGAACAAATTAATTTCAATAAATATCCTGATGGCATGCCACAGGATGATACATTTAAATACGAGGAAATAGACATTAAAAATCCACAAAATGGTGAAATACAATTAAAAACTTTATATATTTCAGTTGATCCTTATATGAGAGGCAGAATGTCACAAGGAGACTCCTATGTTCAACCATTTGAAGTTGGCCAACCAATTGTAAGTCATATCGTTGCTCAAGTAACTGCTTCAGAAGCGGATGGGTTCCAAGAAGGCGATATTGTTACTGGTATGTTGCCTTGGAGAAAATATAATACAGTAACTAGTGACAAAGTTAATATAGTGCCGTCTACAGAAGTACCACTAGAATTATATTTAAGCGTACTAGGTATGCCAGGTCAAACAGCTTATCATGGTTTATTAGATATTGGACGCCCACAAGAAGGTGAAACGGTTGTGGTTTCAGCAGCATCAGGCGCAGTAGGTTCTGTGGTAGGTCAAATCGCTAAGATCAAAGGTTGTCGTGTGGTAGGCATCGCTGGTGGTCCTGATAAAGTAAATTATTTAACGGATACATTGGGTTTTGATGCTGGTATTGATTACAAAGATAAACAATTCGCTGAGAATTTAGCACAAGCATTACCAGATGGTGTGGATGTATATTATGAAAATGTTGGTGGAACTATTGCAGATGAAGTATTTAAACATCTTAATCGCTTTGCACGTGTGCCAGTGTGTGGTGCTATTTCTTCATATAATCACCCGGAAGATGACATTGGTCCAAGAATACAAGGCACATTAGTTAAAAAACAAGCCATGATGAGAGGTTTCTTAGTTGCCGAATTTGCAAATGATTTTAAAAATGCGAGCGAAACATTAGCACAATGGGTTCATGAAGATAAAATAAAAACGCAAACAACTGTGGCGAATGGGTTTGATAAAGTACCTGAAGCATTTAGAAATCTTTTTACAGGTGACAATTTCGGTAAGCAAGTGATTAAAGTAGCAGATCCTGAATAAAAAAGTAGATGTTAAATTACGAGGCAGACAGTTTTATTTAAAATCAATTTGAGGTGATTGCAGCATGAAAGCAATAGGGTTTGATCAACCATTTAACTTAGACGAAGGAAATCAATTTAAAACATATGACATAGACCTGCCGCAGCCAAATAGCACAGAAATTTTAGTAAAAGTAAAAAGTATTAGTGTAAATCCTGTAGATACTAAACAAAGACAATTGACAGTATCACATCCACCAAGAATTTTAGGATTTGATGCAGTTGGTACAGTTGAAGCAATTGGAAATAATGTGTCTATGTTTGAAGTAGGAGATAGAGTGTTTTATTCAGGTTCTCCTAGTCAACATGGTTCCAATGCTGAATATCAAGTAATTGATGAACAGTTAGTCGCACATGCACCTGAAAATATTACAAATGAACAAGCTGCAAGTTTACCGTTAACAGGGCTTACAGCATCAGAAACGTTGTTTGATTGTTTCAATATTTCAGATAACCCAAAGGATAATAAAGGTAAGACTATATTAATTATTAATGGTGCTGGTGGTGTAGGCAGTATTGCAACACAAATTGCAAGTCACTATGGTTTACAAGTGATTACGACTGCGTCCAGAGATGAAACAGAGAAATGGTGTTACGACATGGGGGCAGACATCGTTATCAATCATAAAAAAGATTTAAAACAACAATTAAATCAACAAAGTATTGAAGAAGTAGATTATATATTCTGTACATTTAATTCTGATATGTATTACGAAACGATGATTGATTTAATTAAACCAAAAGGACATATCGCGACAATTGTAGCATTTAATGAAAAACAAGATTTAAATCTACTTAAGTCTAAAAGTATTTCATTTTCTCATGAGTTTATGTTTGCAAGACCTGTTCATCAAACTAATGATATGATTAAGCATCATGATTACTTAAAAGATATTACAACGAAAATAGAGCAAGGTATCTACCAACCAACTACTACAAAAGTGATTGAAGGATTAACAGTAGACAATCTATACAAAGCACATCAAACATTAGAAAGTCATACAATGATAGGAAAGTTGGTAATTAACATTTAATTATTAGTGAGAAAATAACTTCGAAAAATAGTGTTTTAGAACAAGTAATCATTTATTTAATTAAGCAAATGATACTGGATAGTAAACACTATATTATCTGGAATCATTAATATACAAAATCAAAATATATTGTCAAAACCTGGGATATCACGTCTCAGGTTTTTTATTTTTTTTATAGATCAATCTTATTTCAATAAATTATTAAAATATTAATTGATATAAATTGAAAAATAATTAAACATGATTGGAAGTAAGTAGCTAGGGTATATGAAAGTTAGAAAAAGGGGAGTGTTATACATATGAAAAATAAATCTATTAGCATTGTATTTTGGGTTGCATTATCCATTTGTACTCTTTTTGTTATCTATGGTGCAATCTTGCCAAAACAATTAGAAACCGTTACTAAAAATATCACTTCATTTATAGCGGTTCATTTTTCATGGTATTACCTATTATTAGTATTACTTATATTAATTGTATGTGTTTATTTACTATTTTCTAGATATGCAACAATTACTTTAGGTAAAGAAGGTGAAGATCCAGAGTTTTCATTACCATCGTGGTTTGCGATGTTATTTAGTGCTGGTATGGGGATTGGTTTAGTATTTTGGACAACGGCTGAACCCATTAGTCATGCCTTTAAACTAACACCAATACATAAAGCAGGTACACAAACTGCAATTAATGATGCCATGCAATTTTCATTTTTCCATTGGGGTATTCATGCATGGGCTGTGTACGGTATTGTTGCACTTGTCTTTGCTTATTTTAGCTTTCATAAAGGCTATCCTGGTTTAGTGAGTGCAACATTAGTACCTATTTTTGGAGAAAAAGCAATGAAAGGACCGATTGGAGGCGCCATTGATGTATTAGCAGTGATAGCTACTGTGACAGGGGTAGCGGCGACATTAGGATTCGGTGCTTTACAAATTAATGAAGGACTTCATTTTCTATTCCATTTGCCGAATAATTTTGGTACGCAAGTGATATTAATTGCGATTGCAACAGTGTTATTTACTTGGTCTGCCTGGTCAGGTATTGATAAAGGCATTAAAACACTAAGTAATATCAATATGGCATTAGCGTTTATTGTATTAGTTGGTTTATTTATTGTGGGTCCAACGCTTTATATTTTAAATACGTTTACGAATGGTTTAGGGAATTATATAGCTAATTTCTTTAG
Organism: Staphylococcus sp. AC872; assembly: GCF_979255425.1. NCBI lineage: Bacteria > Bacillati > Bacillota > Bacilli > Caryophanales > Staphylococcaceae > Staphylococcus > Staphylococcus sp. AC872. Next base: position 22,176 of record NZ_CEEDKW010000001.1, on the reverse strand, counting down.
TATGAGTTTAAGAATTCCATCCAGCCAGCAAAAATTCCAATGGTTACAAAATTGGACAATCTTTTATTGGGCTTGGTGGGTATCCTGGGCGCCGTTTGTAGGCATCTTTATTGCACGTGTTTCAAGAGGACGTACCATTAAAGAATTTATTTTAGGTGTATTATTCGTTCCTGCATTAGTTTGTTTTATATTCTTTGCTGTTTTCGGTGCTTCTGCAATGTATTTACAAGACAATAAAATTGCTAACATCGCGAAAGAAGCAACTGAAACCGCTACATTTGCAACATTAGAACATTATCCACTTGGATTTATTTTAAGCATTTTAACGTTAATTGTGATAATGATTTTCTTTGTTACCTCTGCAGATTCAGCAACTTATGTATTAGGAATGCTCAGTTCACAGGGTGATATTAATCCATCTTCAATTGTAAAGGTCAGTTGGGGAATCATTATGGCTTTATTTGCTATCATTATGATTTATACAGGTGGAACACAAGCCATACAAAATTTACTGATTATCGCAGCATTACCGTTTTCAATTGTCATTATTTTAATGATATGGTCATTATTTAAATCACTGGGTGAAGAAAAACCTAGACCAAGTAACAAGATATTAGTGAAAGATAGAGATTCAGACGTTTTAGAATATAAAAGTTCGAAAGATAAAAAAAGTTTTTAGATTTTTTGAAAAAAATGTTTCCGATTACAATTAAATGGGAATAAACCATATAAGTAGTACTTAATTAAATATAAAAACTGATAATTAAATTTTAAATTATTGGTTTTGATTTATTTATAATAGGGTACTCATTTTGTGTGATACTAAAAAATATAATACTAATTGAGGAGGTGTCATACGAGGTGAAAAGACTTAAAAACTTTATCCTTGGCCTACTTATCGTAGTCATCGTTGGTTTCCTATTGTTTATGTATATTAAAGATAGTCGTATTTCTCAATATCAAGATTACTTCTTACAATTCAATTGGTTCCAACCACTATTGATTGGTCTAGCAGGATTGCTAATATTAATTGGTTTAATATTAGTACTAAGCATATTTAAACCTACGTATAGAAAACCTGGATTGTACAAAGAATTTGACGACGGTCATGTCTATGTATCAAGAAAAGCTGTTGAGAAAACAGTTTATGATACGATTGCTAAATATGATCAAGTTAGACAACCTAACGTTGTTACAAAAATGTACAACAAGAAGAAAAAATCATTTATTGATATTAAGGCAGATTACTTTGTTCCAAACAATGTTCAAGCAACATCATTAACAGAAAGTATTCGTGCTGATATTAAACAAAATGTTGAGCACTTTACTGAAATGCCAGTAAGAAAATTAGAAGTAAACGTCAAAGATCAGAAAACTTCTGGTCCAAGAGTGTTGTAAGGGAGGGATATCATGGCTAATAATAATAACCAAAATGGACAAGACTCTACGCAACAGCTTATTAACATATTGAAAACTTTCAAATGGAGAATCATCGGATTTTTAGCATTTTTACTTATAGCTATATTATTCCTAACTTTAGGTTTCTGGAAAACAATTTTAATTATTGTTTTATGTTTAATAGGAATAGGAATTGGGTATATTAAAGACCGTACACAAGACTTTTTGAATTTTCTAAATAGATGGAGTTAATTTAACTTTAATTTCTAAGATGTTCATTTAAAGTTTTAAAAAGATTAAAGAATAATAATTTTATTTAAAAAGGAGAATGCAAAATGGCAGTAGATAACAATAAAGCAAAACAAGCGTATGATAACCAAACAGGTGTTAACGAAAAAGAAAGACAAGAACAACAAAAACAACAGCAACAACAAGAAAACCAACAACCTCAATTTGAAAACAAATTAACTTTCTCTGATGAAGTAGTTGAAAAAATTGCTGGTATCGCAGCTCGCGAAGTTAAAGGTATCTTAGATATGAAAGGCGGCTTCACTGATAGCTTTACTAACGCTTTCTCAAGTGGTAACAATGTAACAACAGGTGTTTCTGTTGAAGTTGGTGAAAAACAAGCTGCTATCGACTTAAAAGTTATTTTAGAATATGGTGAATCTGCACCAAAAATCTTCCGTAAAGTAACTGACTTAGTTAAAGAACAAGTGAAATATATCACTGGTTTAGAAGTTGTAGAAGTTAACATGCAAGTTGACGATGTTATGACTAAAAAAGAATGGCAACAAAAACATGAAAAAGATAACAACCAAAACAACAACAATAACGAAAGACAAGGTTTACAATAATCTGTCCATTTAGTTATTTAGTTTTATAATAAAGAATCCGTGAGATACTTAAATATGTATCTCACGGATTTTTTCATACGTTTTAGTATTAAGAATGTAAGGGATTATTTACTTTAATATATGTGTATTCGTGTGCTTCATCTTCTAAGCGCATGGTAGTTACGCATTTATAATCAATTGTTTTAGCAAACATTACATTTTGAATTTCAGAGATTCTTTCATTAGGAACATCGGTCATTGTATCTAATATTTGGTGAATGATGTTTGCTATATCGTTCCAAATTATATCTTCTAAATTCTTATGATCAGCTGATTGTACAATGGTTAAGATTAATTCGCCTAAATGATTTTGAACGGTTGAATAAAAAGCTTTATTGAAAACAGAAACTTTAGATTCTGTTAAAATGCGTGATTTCTCGTGAAATTGGTCTGTAGCATAACCCATATCATTTAATCTTGCTTGATCGATTCTTAATCCTTCAAAGTCTCTCACATATAAATGATTTAATGAACCATCTTCGTTAAAATGTACAATTGCGTTCTGCAAATGTGCTTCAAGTGCAATTCCGTACTTCGTTAATAACGGTACAACTAAGCCTAATAGGGCATGACTATAATCTTTCATCCACGTTAGAGCAGCTTCATCGTATGAAGTGAATTTATGGTGACTTTGGTATAACTTAATTAATGACACTATTGGTGGCTCAGGGTGATATGGATATTGAGCGACTAGACTAGATGGAATCATTGAAGTTAAACCATTTTGCTTGAGATGAGTGTTAATATTGGTTCTAAATAAAGTACCTAATTGTTCACTACGCTCAGTTTGTATTGGGTCTAGGTCGTTTTCATTATAAAAATGGATACCAGCAACTTCATCAATGACCGATGATGCATATGGTTTGAATGTCGTATCATTAACTAATATTTGATTTAAAATGTGGGTCACTAACGGGCCATTATGTGTGGTTTGCTCCGATAATGTTCTAATCTCTCCAGTAATATGCACATTAGTTGATAACTTAATATGAGGATCTTCATTTGGCGCTTTTGGCATCAATGTTCTAAAAGATAATCCAGCATAATACGGTAATGTACATTGAGTCTTAATGATCATATGTTGATCTAGTTCTTTACTATAATCTCGATCGAGCACTTCATCATACTGCCAAGGATGTACTATCATGACATGATAATCATCTATATTGATATCATCATATTGTTTTATTTCATCCAAAAGTTGTTGATACATACTAGGGAAAAGTTGGTTGATCGTATCATTATAAGATTTATCTAATGATTGCACTTTACTAAATTGATGATGTATCAAAATAATTTTCAAATCAATGGGTTGAGCAAATTCAGGAGAATATTTAAATGTCTCACTTGAATCCATACCTTTTCTTAATTTTGCACCTGGATGTAGAGGGTGACCTTCGATAACAGCTTGTTCTGAACGTAAATAGCTATCATTATGATTTTTAATAATATCAAACAAAGGTTGTGACTCACCTTTCATGCTATAGGCTTGATAACTAATAGCAAATATCATATTTGCTGCGCTATTTGTTAAATCATCTTTAAATTGATCGCTAGCCTCGTTATCTAACTCCGGTGCTTCAATTAAAACCCATTCTAATATATCATTCGGATGTTCTACTCGATAAAAAGATGAATCATTTATAGATTGATAATAAAAAGGACCTTCAACATCTACACGATTAAATGCGTGTTGACAACTTATAGGTGCATATAACTTTTTATGTGATGCTTTAAATTCTATTTCTAAAACTTCAGGTCGATGGATGGACAAAGCTTCGATATCTTTACTTTTTAATATTCTACTATGATCTTTGCCGTGTACCAGATTTTCTCTATGTATTGATGTGACTAATCTTTGTGTCACTTTATCGCGACCAATATTTATATTTTCAATAAAGTATTGCGACCATTCTGGATGAGATTGACTTAAAAATTGATAAGCATTTTGCTCATCTTTGGTCAGTTTTAAATTATGTTCTTTTGTGTTTTTAATTAAATTCATAATTCACCTCTAAAAAAATATTTTACAAAAATTAATAAGATTTGTATAATCCATATTAATGATAATGATTATTATTATCAATTAAAAAGACAGGTGAAATTTATGGCTAAATTTTTCTTTTCCAGTTCATTTCTACTGTTTTTAGGGAATTGGATTGGGCAAATCGGGTTAAACTGGTTTGTACTTACTACATATCATAACGCAGTTTATTTAGGTTTAGTTAATTTTTGCCGGCTCGTACCCATTTTGTTACTAAGTGTATGGGCAGGTTCTATAGCTGATAAATATGATAAAGGAAATTTACTGCGTATTACAATCTCTTCATCATTTTTAGTTACAGCAATACTGTGTGTGATGACGTACTCATTTAATCAAATTCCTGTATATATTGTATTAATCTATGCGACATTACGAGGAATGCTAAGTGCTGTTGAAACACCAGTAAGACAAGCAGTCTTACCAGATTTATCTGATAAAATCACAACAACACAAGCAGTATCATTTCACTCATTTATTATTAATATATGTCGTTCTATTGGTCCAGCCATTGCAGGTGTTATTTTAGCAGTTTATCATGCACCAACGACATTTTTAGCTCAGGCTATTTGTTATCTCATAGCGGTAGCTTTATGTTTACCAATACATATTCAAGCAACTGATTTGGGGGAACACCAAAAAGAGATGTCATTAAAAGTAGTGTTGGATTATTTCAAACGCAATTTAGAAGGTAGTAAGATTTTCTTTACTTCACTTCTAATTATGGCAACCGGTTTTTCATATACAACAATATTACCGGTCTTAACTAATCATGTTTTTCCCGGACAATCTGAAATATTTGGTATTGCAATGACTTGTTGTGCTATTGGTGGCATTATCGCTACTGTGATATTACCTAAAATTCTAGATCATATCGATGCTGTTAAAATGTATTATCTTAGTTCATTACTTTTTGGTATCGCCTTATTAGGTATCATTGTTCATAATTTAGTAATGATGTTTATCTGTATTACTTTAATTGGATTATTTAGCCAATGGGCGAGAACAACAAATCGCGTTTATTTCCAAAATAGTGTTAAAGATTATGAAAGGGGTAAGGTATTAAGTATTGTAATGATGGACCGAGGCATGATACCGTTAGGAAGTTTAATTATGAGTTTCTTTGCTGACAAATTTGGCGTATTAAATACATTTTTAATTATGGGAATAAGTACAGTAGCCATTTCGATCATATTTTACTTAATGCAACGAGTTCATAAAATTGGAGGAATTTCACAATGACACGCAATGAGTGGTTACTTGCAGATAAAAATATTCAACATAGAATGTTAAATGCAATTGTAAAAGAACGAATATGTCCTGAGGACGCAAAAATAAATCAATCAACAGATAAAATAGAAATACAATATCATGGACGAGTTCTAACTGCCTATGTTTTAAGAAAAAGTATGTTAGAAAGATATGTATTTGATGGACCATTCACATATCAATGTGGTGATGAACGCATTCAAATTACAAGTTTAGAAAGTTTACTTAACATATTGAATGATGCTTTTGATATTGAAATATCTGAGCGTTTATATCATGAGCTTATCCATAGTAGGGATAGCTTTGTAGAATCATATAAACAATTTAATAATAGAACATCATTAATTCATCAAAGTATGACATTTTCAATGCTACCAGACACGATTAATTTTTTTACATGGTTGCAACATATCAAAGATAATGGTACTACAAACGATTTAAGTTACTCTGAAAGTTTAGTTTTAGAAGGTCATCCTACACATCCTTTAACTAAGACCAAGTTGCCATTAACATCAGAGGAAATACGTCGCTATGCACCAGAATTTGAAAAAATTATTCCATTACATATTATGTTAGTTTCATCTTCACATATAAGGACAACATCAATGGAAAATGATGAACAGTATATCGTTAATCAAGTTATTCCAGAACTTAAGGATAAATTACAATCATTTCTAAAACCGCTCGATTTAGAAATGAATAATTATCGGGCGATCTTTGTACATCCATGGCAATATGATCATGTGATTGGTGAACGTTTTAAAACATGGATTAGTGAGAAAATATTAATTCCAACACCGTTTACAGTCGAATCTAAAGCCACATTGTCTTTTAGAACAATGGAGTTATTGCATCATCCATTTCATATAAAATTACCTGTAAATGTACAAGCGACAAGTGCTGTACGAACAGTATCTACTGTGACAACGGTTGATGGTCCTAAATTAAGTTATGCACTGCAAGATATGTTGAATATTTATCCTGAATTAAAAGTGTCTGCTGAGCCATTTGGCGAGTATGTCGATGTGGACGCGGATTTAGCACGTCAATTAGCGTGTATTGTTAGAGAAAAGCCAGTGTTAGCTCAAGAAGGATCAACTATAGTTAGCGCAAGTCTAGTGAATCGCAATCCGGTTGATGATGACGTCATAGTTGATAGTTATATTAAATGGATAAATAACGAGCTCACTACAGAATCGATAGAACAATTTATTCGACAATATACAAGCACATTAGTAAGACCATTAATAGCGTATATTCAAGATTACGGTATTGCTTTAGAAGCACATATGCAAAATACCATCGTAAATCTTGGTCCTAATTATCAAATGAACTTTTTAGTCCGAGATTTAGGTGGTTCCCGTATTGATTTACAAACATTAAAACATAAGCTACCAGATGTTAAAATTACGAATGAAAGTTTAATTGCAGATTCAATTGAAGCAGTAATAGGTAAGTTTCAACATGCCGTTGTCCAAAATCAATTGGCAGAGTTAATTCATCATTTTAATCAATATGACATGGTGAATGAAGAGAGATTATTTAAAATAGTACAACAAGAAATTGAAGCGGCGATTGATGCCAATAAAAATCATGCTCAAGCTTTACATCGTGTCTTATTTGGACCAACAATTTCAGTTAAAGCATTATTAAGTATGCGAATGGAAAATAAAGTGAAGAAATATTTAAATACAGAATTGGAAAATCCAATAAAAAAAGAGGTGTAAGTACATGGCAAATATAAAAATAAATTTATCCAAAATACAATACAATGCCAAAGTACTTCAAACCATTTTAGATGCTAAACACATACAATTTACACCTGTCATTAAATCTATCGCAGGGGACCTACAAATTGTTCAAAAATTAATTGAATTAGGTATCACACATTTTGCAGATTCTCGATTAGAGAATATAAGACAATTAACTAATTTTGATTGTTCATTCACGATATTACGATCAACACAATTATCACAGTTAGATAATATGATTAAAGATACACAAATCAGTATTCAAACCGAATTAAATACTATTATTGAGCTGAATCGTATAGCGCAACATTTAAATATAAAACATCAAGTGATATTAATGGTTGATTGGAAAGACGGTAGAGAGGGTGTTCTAACTTACGATGTTGTTAAATATATCGAAACCATATTGAATTTATCCCATATTCAACTTGTTGGTGTGTCATTTAATTTTATGTGTTTTAAATCAAGTTCACCAATCGAAGATGATGTCTTTATGATTAACAAATTTGTTAGTGCCATTGAGAGAGAAATAGGTTATCGCATGAAAATTGTATCGGGTGGAAACTCAAGTATGCTACCGCTAACGATGTATAATGACTTAGGCAAAATAAATGAATTACGAATTGGTGAAACATTATTTAGAGGCGTCGATACAACTACAGACAAGCCCGTTTCACATTTGTATCAAGATGCGATAGTATTGGAAGCAGAAATATTAGAAATTAAACCACGTATGAATAGTCATACGAAACAGTCATATTTGCAAGCGATAGTTGATATAGGATACATTGATACGGATACAACTCATATAAGCCCGATAGCCAATGATATCCAAATTATTGGTGCATCAAGTGATCATTTAATGATCGATTTAAATAATCAAGATCATTATCAAATTGGTAATAAAATACAATTTCAATTGAGTTATGAAGCATTATCTCGCTCGATGTATAATAAAAACCTAGAAAAAGTATATGTAACTGATACGAAAGTTGAAACGATGATTCATTCATTTAATGAGCCATTTTGTTCAACGTATCATATAAATTCAAATATCTAATCAACGGAGCACCGACATCAGTGATCTCAATTAATTTTGAGAGTAATGTAAGGTGCTCCTTTTTAATATCTTGGAAATTTAAAATTCAAATATATGATAAAACCATTCCGCATTATATATGATAAAAGTATTCGAAGGGTTCATATTAATTATAAAATTTATAAAAATCATATTGACAATGAGAATCGTTATCAATAAACTATATATGTAAGCATATACATAGTTAAGGAGTGGAAAAATGAAAGGTATCAAGTTTTTGAGCATACTCGGCTTAATGTTAGCTTTAGTATTAGTCACTGCATGCGGTAGCGTAAGTAATAATGGGTCAGACGACTCTAAAAATAAATCAGCGTCTAAAGATGGGGTTGAAATTAAACATGCTGAAGGAACAACTAAAGTTCCTAAACATCCTAAACGTGTGGTCGTTCTTGAATATTCATTTGTAGATGCATTAGCAGCGTTAGATGTTAAACCTGTAGGGGTTGCAGATGATAATAAAAAAGAACGTATTATTAAACCCTTAAGAGATAAAATCGGAAATTATACTTCAGTAGGTGCTCGTAAGCAACCCAATTTAGAAGAGATTAGTAAGTTAAAACCAGATTTAATTATTGCTGATAGCAACAGACATAAAGGTATTTATAAAGATTTAAACAAAATTGCACCAACGATCGAACTAAAAAGTTTCGATGGGAACTATGATGATAATATCGATGCATTCAAAACAATTTCTAAGGCATTAGGTAAAGAAGACGAAGGTAAAAAACGTCTAAAAGAACATGATAAGAAAATTGCTGAATACAAAAAAGACATCAAATTTGATAAAGATGAAAAAGTATTACCAGCTGTAGCGGCAAAATCAAGTTTCTTAGGACATCCTAGTGAATCATATGTTGGTCAATTCCTAACACAATTAGGATTTAAAGAAGCATTATCACCAGATGTTACAAAAGGTTTAAGTAAATACTTAAAAGGTCCTTATTTAGAAATGAATTCAGAAACATTGTCTGACGTTAATCCAGGTCGTATGTTTATTATGACTGATAAAGCGAGTCCAGATGAACCAACATTCAAGAAAATGCAAAAAGATCCAGTCTGGAAAAAACTTGACGCTGTTAAAAATGATCGTGTAGACGTTGTAGATCGTGATTTATGGGCTAGAGCTCGTGGATTAATTTCTTCTGAAGAAATGGCGAAAGAATTAGTTGAGATTTCTAAAAAGGATCACAATAAAGACGATAAGTAAGGTGGAAAACTATGACTATGAAGGAACAAAGTAGTCAATCCGCTATACTACAAGAAAAAAGAAAACGCACTACACTCACATATATTGTGAGTGTGTGCTTTCTTTTTATTTGTATTTATTTAAATTTAGCGATTGGTTCTTCTCATATTGAATTTAAAGATATCATTCATTATATAACAGGTCATACTGATACGAAACAGACATTCTTGATACATAATTCTAGAATGCCACGCATGTTAGCAGGTTTATTAATCGGTGGTGCATTGGCACTTGCAGGTTTATTAATGCAATCTATTACGAGGAACCCATTAGCCTCACCACAAATATTTGGTGTGAATGCTGGAGCTTCTTTCGTTATTGTATTAATAACGGTTCTGATACCTTCACTTGAAAGCTATTCCATGATTTTAGCAATGATTGGTGCATTCTTAGGTGGATTAACGGTCTATACACTTTCAGGTTCAACTAAGGCAATGACACCAGTTAAATTAGCATTGGCAGGTATGGCTATTCATCTATTCTTCAGTAGTATGACTCAAGGAGTAATATTGTTAAATGAAGATTCCAACTCATCAGTGATGTTTTGGTTAGTAGGTTCATTGTCAGGTGTTAAGTGGCCAGAAGTGATTGCTATTACACCATGGTTAGTTGTGGCTATGATAGTTACAATGCTTATGGGACGTCAATTAACAATAATGGAACTAGGCGACGATATTGCTAAAGGATTAGGTCAAAAAATTCAAGTTGTTCGAATGCTCTTAGGATTATTAGTCATTATTTTAGCGGGTTTATCAGTTTCAATCGCAGGTCCAATAGGATTTGTAGGCTTAATCGTACCTCATATTGTAAAACGTTATATCAAAAATAATTATATCTTAATGATTCCACTCACTATTATAATTGGTGCCGATTTATTATTATTTTCTGATGTTTTATCACGACTTGTCACACATCCTTTTGAATCTCCAGTTGGTATCGTGACTTCTTTCGTAGGTGCATTTTACTTCTTATTTATCACAGTTAAAGAGGTGAAACGCGTATGACAAGGAAGAAGCATATGATTAGATATAGTATTGTTACAATATTATTAGTTATTAGTGCCATTTTTAGCCTATGTATTGGCTCAGTAATCGTGAATCCTATCGAGGCGATTAAAGGCATCTTCACACATGATAATTTTATTTTAAATGAATATAGAATCCCTAGAACATTATTAGGACTGATTATCGGTAGCAGTTTAGCGATATCTGGGGCAATTATCCAAGGTGTTGTTCGAAATCCACTTGCCTCTCCAGATGTGATAGGTATCTCTAAAGGTGCCAGTTTAGCTGCTGTTATTATCATCATGCTATTTCCATCAGCACCATTAGCGATATTACCTATTGGTTCGTTTATTGGGGCGTTAATGATTAGTTTAATATTGTCTTTTTTAATTTCTAAATTTGATGTTAAAGGATCTAATTTAGCTTTAATTGGTTTAGCAATAGGGGCAATATGTACGGCGATTGTGCAGTTTTTATTAATTCGCAATCCAATGGATGCTAATAATGCGCTTGTTTGGTTAACTGGTAGTTTATACGGTCATAATATTTCAAACTTCTTATCTATATTACCTTGGTTCATTATCACTATTCCGATAATTTTAATGTTGAGCCATCAATTGGATATCCTAGGATTGGGAGATAACGTCGCTGTCGCATTAGGTGCTAAAGTTAAAAGATTAAAAATGGTGTTACTCATCTTATCAGTAATGTTAGCAGGCGCTTCAATTTCAGTTGTTGGTGGTATTAGTTTCTTAGGATTGATTTCACCACATATCGCAAGACAAATAGTTGGCCATAAAACAATGCATGTCGCAATAATGTCAGGTTTAATCGGAGCGATATTATTAACATTTGGTGATGGTTTAGCGAGAGGTATTCATCCGCCATTAGATATTCCAGTAGGTGTCATTATTGCTATTATCGGTGCACCTTACTTCTTATTCTTATTAAGAAAAATGTAATAATTAGTGATACGACTCATAGACATTGTATGCATCAAGATACATGATATTGTGTTTCTTGGTGCATTTTCCATGTCACAAAATATTTAAATGAGTAACTATATATTTATAAAATTATTTAACTTTTAGCCATTGCACTTTGAATGTAAATCGCGTATAGTATTAAATACTTAATTATTCATAAAAATGTATATATATGAAAGAGTGTTTTGAAACAAATATAAATGTAATTTGAGTATATATAATTGTATTTTTAAATAGAAAGAAATGGATGACGAAAGATGAATAGATATTCTAAGCAAGAAATCATTAAAGGTCGAATTAAATTTATAACGATGTCACTTATCGGCATTATTTTATTTTTAATTCCTATACCAGTAGAACAAGATGGTAAAAAGCAAACGACGCTACCTGTTGCATTTTTAGCTAATTGGCTGAAAGATATTGTTGGTGGAGCAATGCCTTTTATCATTGTGACGATTATAACTTTATCAGCTATTTTAACACTCATTTGTTCTACGATTTTAAAAGATAAATTGGATCCAAAAGGATTATTATATAATGCGTTTAATGTGAATGTAAGTTGGATAATATTAAGGGTTTTAGCAGTAATCTTTGCATGGATGACGTTACTTAAAGTTGGACCTAAAATGATATATTCAGAAGATACTGGTGGTCTTGTGTTTTCTAGTTTATTACCAACTTTAGTAGCAGTATTTTTATTTGCGGCTTTATTTTTACCATTACTTATGGAATACGGCCTGTTAGAGTTGTTAGGGCCTTTATTTAGACCTGTCATGCGACCGTTGTTTACATTACCTGGCCGTTCAACAGTTGATAATTTAGCATCTTTTATTGGAGATGGTACTGTTGGTGTATTAATAACTAGTCGTCAATATGAAGAAGGTTTTTATTCAAGAAGGGAAGCAACAGTGATTTCAACTACTTTTAGTGTGGTTTCTATTACCTTTGCTATTATTATTGCAGATACTGTTAAAATGCAAGATCAATTTTTCTTATTCTATTTAAGTGTTATTATTTCATGTTTAATTGCGGCGGTTATCATGCCAAGAATATGGCCCTTGAATAAGATACCAGATGAATATGCGAAAGAAGTATCGAGTGATGCAAGAACAGAGCAACTTCCTGAAGGTAAAACAGCAATTGGTCATGGATTTGATATGGCTACAGAAGTAGGGATTAAAGCACCAGGTGTGAAAGGCTTCTTTAAAGCCGGATTAAAAACAGTCGTAGATATGTGGTTTGTTATATTACCTGTAGTGATGAGCATTGGTACGATTGCTACTATAATTGCGAACTATACGCCAATCTTTGAATTAATTGGGAAACCATTCGTTCCATTTTTACAACTCTTACAAATACCTGAAGCTACACACGCATCTCAAACCATTTTAATTGGTTTTGCAGATATGTTTTTACCATCTATATTAATTGAAAGTGCACATAGTGATTTAACTCGATTTGTTATTGGTGCATTGAGTATTACACAATTAATATATTTATCAGAAGTAGGCGGCGTCATTTTAGGTTCAAAAATACCAGTTAATATCGGTAAACTATTTGTTATCTTCTTAATCAGAACAATTATTACATTACCTATTATTACTTTAATCGCACATCTATTTTTATAATATATAAGCCAAGATGCCTTATTTGTTGTATTAACAACTGCACATCTTGGCTTTTTTTCTATTCTAACTATATTGATATTGTTATGGATTTAAAACAGATAGTACATTTGCTTTTACGATTTGGTTTTTAATAACTGGAGATGGTTCGTCGCTTTTTGAATCTTTTGGTCGTTGATGCGCCTCTTTAAATGCATCGCTTTTTACCCAGTTATTGAAATCATCTTTAGTTTCCCACCATGTATTAACGTACATATCCTCAGTTTCATCATCTTCGTTATTGACTTGCCAAACTTCGATTTTATTAAATCCTTTTAGCGATTCAATTTTTCCACCTTGTGTGAATCTTGGTGCCATTTTTTCTGCGAAACCTTGTTTAACAGTAATGCGATTTGTAACAACAAACATTAAAATCACTCCTTATATATATTTAAATTATTCGTCAAATGTTATCTAATTAAATTATAGTCCTTCATTAGGACTATTAAAAATAAAAAGAGACAATGAGCATTGCGATTATTAGCAATATCATTGTCTCAAAGTTTATGAAAACTCTATTAAAATAAGATTATTTTGTTAATTCGTTGTATACTTTTTGATCATTTTGAGTATAAATAATGTATTCATGGTCATCTGTATCGATAATAACGCGATTTGTTTTACCGAATGTAGAACCGATTCTAGAAACTTCTCTACCTTCAACGTTAGGTACTGCGTGAATATCTTGGTCTTGAGAGATATTTTTAATTTCGTTTGTTGGAATTTTAATATCTGCTACTCTCCATTGAATTCTAACCTCATTATTATCTTTTTTTACTGTCATTGCCATGATCCAATACACATCCTTTAATTAATTTTGTAAGTATATCATAAATCATTTTGTAACCGTTTTCAAGATATAATGTGATACTTTTTAAAATTAAGTCATACTAATTAATAATGATTTAAAAAATAGAAGAGACCGAAAATACGTTCGTATAAATAAGGAGAATATGATAAAATATTGCTATTAAAGGAGAGGTAATTATGACTGGAAAGACACATGCATCTTGTGGTTTATTAGTAGGTGCTCTAACAACTCAATATTTTCATACAGATTTATTTTCATCAGTGACAGTTATTGTATTGTCGGTTATTTCTAGTTTATTACCTGATATTTGTCATACCCAAAGTAAAATAGGTAGGAAATTTAAAATACTTAGTTTTTTAATTCGACTGTTATTTGGTCATCGGACATTTACCCATTCATTGCTATTTATAGGAATCATTGGATTTTTACTTCATATCATAGAGGCACCTATATATTATGAAGTAGCAATTATCATAGGATTGATTTCACATGTTATACTAGATATGGTAACACCTAAAGGGGTTAAATTATTGTATCCATTGCCAATAACAATTAAAACACCGTTGAATTTTAAAACAGGTGGACTTGTAGATTTATCACTTGCAACTGCTTTAACAGTTGGAGCTATTTATGTGTTTTTTCAAAGTGAAGTAAATGATATCATACATCATTGGGGATACATATTTACGCAATATTAAAAACAAGATACATAAATTCGAATATACAATCGAGTGAAATTATAATTTACATAAGGAGACAAATTAATGTTAGAGAAAAATAAATTAGAGAAATTTAATCAACAACATTTATACGAATATGAAAAATTGATGAGTAGTAATGAAAAGCACGCGCTTGAAGATAAACTTGAATCATTAGATTTAGAAGAAATTCAAGAAATGTATAAAAACTTATATGTTAATAGACAAACCATTGATGATACATCAGATGTATCGGAAGTTAAATATACTGTAAAGTCTGAACTTGATGAACAAGTGAAAGATGAATATAGAAATCAAGGTATTGAAGCAATAAGAAATGGCCAGTTTGCAGTCGTATTAATGGCTGGTGGTCAAGGGACTAGATTAGGGTATTCAGGTCCAAAAGGATCATTTGAAATAGAAGGCGTAAGTTTGTTTGAATTACAAGCGCGTCAATTGATGGCATTGAAGAAAGAAACAGGACATACAATGGATTGGTATATCATGACTAGTGATACCAATCATGAAGCTACTTTAGCTTATTTTGAACAACATCAATATTTTAATTATGATATAGATAAAATACATTTCTTTAAACAAGATAATATCGTTGCATTAAGTGAAGAAGGCCAACTTGTATTAAATGAAGCGGGTCATATTATGGAGACACCAAACGGTAATGGCGGTATCTTTAAATCACTTAAAAAAGCTGGCTACCTTGATAAAATGAAACAAGATAATGTTAAATATATATTTTTAAATAATATTGATAATGTTTTAGTTAAAGTTTTAGATCCTATGTTTGCAGGATTTACAGTTTCCAACAATAAAGATATTACGTCTAAGACAATACAACCTAAGCAAGGTGAAAGTGTCGGTAGACTTGTAAATAAAGATAGCAAAGATACAGTTCTTGAGTATTCTGAACTAGATCCTAATGTTGCAAATCAATTTGATAATGCAAACATCGGTATTCATGCATTTAAATTAGGATTTATTATGAGTGCAGTTGATAGGGAATTACCATATCACTTAGCAATTAAAAATTTAAAACAACTAGATGAAGACTTTGGAGTAGTTGAACGACCAACACTTAAATTCGAGTTATTCTATTTTGATATCTTCCGTTATGGTACTAGTTTTATTACGTTACAAGTACCTAGAGAAGAAGAGTTTTCACCATTGAAAAATAAAGAAGGAAAAGACAGTGTAGAAACGGCAACAGCTGATTTGAAACGAATGGGAATGATTTAAACTAAGGTGGTCCAGAGTATGTCAAACACAGAACAACATATTGAATCAAATCATAGTTCTTTTAAAGATATCATGCCTTTGTCATTTGGTGAGGAAGTTGGAAATACTGTCACGCATGGCTTTGCATCATTTTGTACAATGGTTATATTACCATACGCTGCAGTGCATAGTTTTAATAAGCATGGGGCATTGTTATCGACAAGTATTTCAATATTTGTCATTAGTTTATTTTTGATGTTCATATCATCAACGGTCTATCATGCAATGGCGAATCATACAGTACAAAAATATGTATTGCGAATTATAGACCATAGTATGATATATGTTGCGATATCAGGTACATATACACCAATATTGTTAAATGTAGTTGGTGGTTGGTTAGGTTGGACTGTGTTTATTCTATTATGGGGGACAACTGTGTGGGGGATTTTATATAAGTCAATCGCCACTCATGTCAATCATAAGCTAAGTCTAATAGTATATTTAGTTATGGGTTGGGTAGGTGTTATATTTGCACCTATTATCATTTTAAGAACATCATGGTTATTTATACTATTTATTGTATTAGGTGGTTTATCATATACTATTGGTGCTTGGTTTTATGCACAAAAGAACCGACCATATTTTCATATGATATGGCATATATTTATTTTAATTGCTTCATTTTTCCATTTAATAGGCATATTATTTTTTATGTCTTAGATGAAAAACTAAAGGTAGCTAGAGATTTTACAATCATGTCTCTAGTTACCTTTTTTATAAATTAATTAGGAATCAATTAAATAAAGCGTTTATTTACAATTACAGTTGGAAAGATGAAATAAAATATAACAAAACGAAAAGTCATACTAATTAATGATTGTTTTATTAAATGAAAGTCTATAATATAGATTGAGTTGTAAGAAAAATTAAGTTGGAGGACAACTAAATGAGATTAAAATCGATGATAACGGTATTAGCATTAATTTTGATAATGTTTATGGCTGCGATTGAAGCATCAATTATTTCACTAGCAATGCCGACCATTCGTCAAGATTTAAATGCTGGAAGCTTTATTTCTTTAGTATTTACAGCATATTTTATTGCTTTAGTTATAGCAAACCCGATTGTTGGTGAACTAATGTCGCGATTTAAAATTATATATATCGCTATCACAGGGTTAGTTTTATTTGCAATAGGTAGTTTTATGTCAGGTACAAGTGAAACTTTTATGATGCTCATTATATCTAGAGTCATTCAAGGATTTGGTGCTGGTGTGATGATGTCGTTATCACAAATTGTTCCTAAACTTGCATTTGAAATCCCATTAAGATATAAAATCATGGGCATAGTAGGAAGTGTTTGGGGTGTATCAAGTATTATAGGTCCACTTTTAGGTGGAGGTATACTTGAAATAGCAACTTGGCATTGGCTTTTCTTCATTAATATTCCGATTGCCATTATTGCGATTATATTAGTCATTTTTACATTCCATTTTCCAGAGGAAGAAATCATATCTAAGACAAACTTTGATGTAAAAGGTTTAAGTTTATTTTATGTATTTATTGGTTTATTAATGTTTAGCTTGCTTAATCAAAATCAAGTTTTATTGAATGTTTTATCACTATTACTTGCATTATTGATAGGGTATATTTTATATAAAGTTGAAAAAACAACTGATCACCTATTTTTACCAGTGGTAGAATTTAATAAATCCATTGCCTTAGTATTTATTACAGATTTACTCATTGCCATTTGTTTAATGGGCTTCAATTTATATATTCCAGTATATCTACAAGAACAAATCGGTTTATCACCGCTTCAAAGTGGATTTGTTATTTTTCCATTATCTGTAGCATGGATAATCTTAAACTTTAACCTAGCTAAATTAGAAGCGAAGTTTTCAAGAAAAGCATTATATATTGGCGCATTTACCTTCCTAATCATTGGAAGTATCATTATTATTTTCGGTATAAAAACCCCTTTACTTATAGCATTTAGCGTTATTCTTGCTGGCTTGAGTTTTGGGTTTGTATATACAAAAGATAGTGTCATTGTGCAAGAGGAAACATCTCCACATCAAATGAAAAAAATGATGTCATTTTACGCATTGACTAAAAACTTAGGGTCTTCAATTGGATCAACGGTTATGGGTTATATGTATGCTATGAAAGCAGGTTGGTTCGGTAGCAATTTGCATAATGTACTAGGTTTAGCAATTATTATTGCAATTGTATTAGTTGCATTATGGAGTTTCATTTATAAGAACAAACCGGTGACTAACTAATCAAACTTAACAATTCGTTTGAACGCCTACATTTATTGTGGGCGTTTTTATAATTTTATAAGGTCATCGATTAATGGTAAAATACTTAATGTATTCAAAATAGGAGGAGGATAAGTGTAATGAAGTTTTTTAGAAATAAGATGTACAATTTAATATCTACACTTATTGTTCTTACTATTTTTATTATATCAGGAACGATTTTTTTGATGTTTTTAGGATTTGGATTATATGGCTTAAGTAGGATTTTAATATATTTTAAATTAGGATATTTTGGCTATAATAAAAGCTTTTACGACAATATTTTCTATTATGGTAGTTATATTGTTTTAGGATACTTCACTTTATTCGCAGTTGAACATCTTATGGATTACTTTAGAAAACGTTTGCCACAAAATCCATATTTCCAAGGAATTACTTATCATTTAATTGGTTATTCAGTTACTACAATATTGTTTTATTTTATAATACATGTCCATTACACATATATTGATATTAAGTTTTGGGTGATTATGGTAATTATTGGATTCTTATATATTTGTAAAGAAATTTTCTATCCAGATAGCACAAATTTAAATAACAAAAAGTAATGAGCACTAAATTTGAATCGTTTTTCTTAATTTGTTTGAATGAAGTACTATTATCAAATAAAGGAGATTATGTTCATGAGCAATATAGAAATTAGTAAAAGACGAAGGAATTTAATTGTTTCTGTAATGCTAATTAGTGCTTTTGTAGCTATTTTAAACCAAACATTATTGAATACAGCCTTACCTCATATTATGAGAGAGTTAAAAATAGATGAAAGTACATCTCAGTGGTTGATAACGGGATTTATGTTAGTTAATGGTGTTATGATTCCGTTAACTGCTTATTTAATGGACCGAGTTAAAACGAGACCATTATACTTATCTGCAATGGGTACCTTTTTAATTGGATCGATTGTAGCAGCCATAGCACCTAATTTTGGTGTGTTGATGACTGCGAGAGTTATTCAAGCTATGGGGGCAGGTGTACTAATGCCACTAATGCAATTTACATTGTTTACTCTGTTTTCTAGGGAAAGACGTGGGTTTGCAATGGGATTAGCAGGTTTAGTGATTCAATTTGCACCAGCGATTGGTCCTACATTCACAGGCTTAATTATTGACCATGTTAGTTGGAGGGTGCCATTCATCATCATTGTTGGTATCGCATTAATCGCACTCATCTTCGGTTTTATATTTATTTCAAGCTATAATGAAACTAAGCAAACTAAGCTTGACAAACGTTCTATATTATATTCTACAATTGGATTCGGTATGATGTTATATGCATTCAGTAGTGCGGGTAGTTTAGGCTTCGGTAATCCAATTATCATTGGTACATTAATCATAAGTCTGATAATTATATTAATATTTATTAGACGACAATTAACAATATCTAATCCATTACTTAATTTAAAAGTATTTAAGACGAGAACTTTTTGTTTTAGTACCATAACTTCAATGATAGTGATGATGTCCATGGTTGGACCTGCATTATTAATTCCATTGTATGTACAAAATGCTTTAGCACTATCTGCATTATTATCAGGTTTAGTTATTATGCCAGGTGCAATAATTAATGGATTAATGTCTGTGTTTACAGGTAGTTTTTATGATAAATACGGCCCAAGACCACTTATCATTTCTGGCTTTACTATCTTAACGATATGTACATTTTTATTATGTTTCTTAAAAGCAGACACATCTTATATGTATTTAATTATAATATATGCGATAAGAATGTTTGCAGTTTCTTTATTAATGATGCCTATTAATACAGCTGGTATTAACGCGTTAGAAAATAAGAACATTTCCCATGGCACAGCCATTATGAACTTCGGACGTGTCATGGCTGGATCTTTAGGAACAGCTTTAATGGTCACATTTATGAGTATGGGATCAAAATGGTTAGGATCTACAATAGCTACATCTGGAAGTAAAGAAATGATACAACGACAAACCGTTGCTGCAGGTGTAGATGTGTCATTTGCGTTAGTTACTTTATTTGTAGTTGTTGCATTTAGTTTCGCATTATTTATCAAAGAACCTAGAAATAAGAATAAAAATATTAGAGAAGTTTAAATACAATTAATTCTTAGAAGTTAGCTATTAATTTAAAGCTAACTTCTTTTTTTATTACATAAAAAGTCTTATACTAAAAAAGATAGACTAGGTAATAGCACACTTTAGTTATTTAGTTGAGATAATATAAATAAGGGGGATTTACTTTGTTAACGGTAAATCAAGTCAAAGAATTAGTTGGAGAAATAAAAGATCCAATTATTGATGTTCCTTTAAAAGAGACTGAAGGAATAGTGGATGTTTCTATTAAAGAAGAAATTGAACATGTGAGTGTAAAAATTGCTATGGCACAATTAGGTGGGCAACCTCAACTAGACCTACAAATGGCTGTAGTTAAAACGCTAAAAGAAAATGGTGCAAAAACAGTAGGTATCAGATTTGAAGAATTACCTGAAGGTACAGTTGAACAATATAGAGGTAAAGGCACTGAAAAGCCTAAAACAATAGAAGGATTATTATCAAAAAATAATCCTGTTGAATTTATTGCAATCGCATCAGGTAAAGGTGGCGTGGGTAAATCAACTGTTGCAGTTAATCTAGCAGTTGCTTTAGCTAGAGAAGGAAAAAAAGTAGGGCTAGTAGATGCTGATATTTATGGATTTAGTGTACCAGATATGATGGGCATTGATGAAAAACCTGGTATCGAAGGAAAAGAAGTTATCCCGGTTGAAAGATATGGTGTTAAAGTAATTTCTATGGCATTTTTTGTTGAAGAAAATGCACCAGTCATTTGGAGAGGACCAATGTTAGGTAAAATGCTAACTAACTTTTTCACTGAAGTAAAATGGGGTGATCTAGATTACTTATTATTAGACTTACCTCCAGGTACAGGTGATGTTGCGCTAGATGTTCATTCAATGCTACCTTCTAGTAAAGAAATTATTGTCACTACACCTCATCCAACCGCAGCATTCGTCGCTGCAAGAGCAGGGGCTATGGCAAAACATACAGAACATTCAATTTTAGGTGTTATTGAAAACATGAGTTATTTCGAAAGTAAAGAGACTGGCAATAAAGAGTATGTATTTGGTAAAGGTGGCGGAACGAAATTAGCAGATGAGTTAGAAACTCAATTATTCGGCGAATTGCCATTAGAACAACCAACATGGAACCCTACAGACTTTTCTCCGTCCATCTATCAACCTGAAGATAGATTAGGTAAAATCTATCAGACAATTGCTCAAAAAGTAATCGCAACTACACAAAAGTAACAAAAAGTGATTTGGCGTATAAAATTAACTTTAATTTTATACGCTTTTTCTATTGCATTTTAGAAAAATCCTGTTAGAATAATTTCTTGTGAGTTATTCAACTCGAAAATATCAATTTAAAAAAAGTTTGATTTCATTGTTGACTTCAAAAGATAAAATTGATATTATATAAAAGTCGTCAAAAACGACAAGTTAAGTTTAATAAAACTTTGTTAAGAAAGTGTAAAACTTACTATTGCAAAGCGAAAATAAATCTATTAAACTTATTAAAGTAATCTTAATTAAATATTGACTTCGAGTTAAAGAAGTTATATAATGATGAAGATTGTATCAAATGAACATTGAAAACTGAATGACAATATGTCAACGTTAATTCCAATAATGTAACGAAAGTTACAACAATTAATTTAGTTTTATGAGCTAATCAAACATCATAATTTTTTATGGAGAGTTTGATCCTGGCTCAGGATGAACGCT